>NZ_CP073755.1:835833-1521666 GCF_018255795.1 Exiguobacterium sp. PFWT01
TCAAAGATATGCGGAACTCCGTCAACCGTCTCGTCAACTGTGAGACGGCCAACTTGAACAAGACGGTCGGTGCGGCATTGCGCCAAGTCGAGAACATCAAGTTCTTGGAACGGACGGTCGGACTCGACGTCTTACCGAAAAAATTGCGGGAAATCGCCGAACTGCGCGTCACGCATCAAGACGTCTCGTTACAAGAACTCGGGGAGATGCTCGAGTCCGGTCCAATCTCGAAGTCAGGAATCAACCATAGACTTCGTAAAATTGACCAGATTGCTGAGCGCGTGCGCAGTGGCGATGAAATCGCATCCTCGTGATGCGGTTGCGCCAAAACCATTCTTCCTATATAATAAGCAATTGTGTATAGGTTTTATGAATAGCGAATTAAAGGAGCTTCATCATTATGTCGAATGAAAAGAAAAGATTATCGCTCACGATCGACGCTAAGCTCGACCAGGTCATCACAGAGCGTGCCAAAGAAATCGGGATTCCGAAAAGTGCACTCGTCACGTTTGCCACAAGCCTCTTCCTGAACCAGCTTCGTGCAGAAGAGTTGTTGAACGGGGACAAGAACGCAATCTACGAAGTCATTCGTAAAGACTACGAGTTGCTCACGAGCGTAAAGAATCTAGATAACTAAGTGAAAGGTTGACTGCGGTCAGCCTTTTTTAGTTGCATCTCTCTAAGAAATTTGGAATAGTGGTGATAATGAATTGGAACGGAGGTCGATCAAATGGGTCAAATCTTACTCATCCTACTGCTACAACTAATCTACGTTCCGGTGTTGACGCTCCGGACGATCATGCTCGTGAAAGGGAAGACCGTCATCGCCGGTCTATTCGGAACGCTAGAGACGCTCATCTATATCTTCGCGCTCGGCATCGTGTTCCAGGATCTGACGACGGTCGGGATGATCGTGTATGCGGTCGGTTTCGGGCTCGGGATCTTACTTGGCGGTTTCGTCGAACGAAAACTCGCCATCGGTTACAACATGATCCAAGTCCATACGAAAGAATATCCGGCGGAGCTTATCCAACAGATGCGTGACAACGGATATGGAGTTACGCATTATCAAGGGCAAGGACGTGACGGGGTCCGTTACCGTCTTGACGTATTGGCGGCCCGGACCCGGATGAAAGAATTGCGTGAACTCGTCGAGAAGCATGAACCGAAAGCGTTCCTCGTCGCATTTGACCCAATCGACTTCAAAGGCGGTTATATGATGAAAGGACTGCGTCGCCCGAAATGACGCACAAGACTCACGGACGTGGGTCTTTTTTTGTTAGAGTAGGGATTTTATCTCGTGATAGGGAACTAGTGAAGAAAGGAGATGAGACCGTGAAACGAAATCGGCGTGTGTGGATGATCTTACTGTTTGTACTTGTCGGGGCGGGAATCGTTTATTTCGCCATGACCTTATTTGGGGATGGAGAGGACAGTGTCAAGCCACCGCTTCCAACGATTCGGGTTGGTTCGGTATCGGCAGAAGTGGAACAATCGACGTACTGTTGGGAGACCGGCAATCAAGCGACATGCGCCGATTACGGACTACCGGAAGCGGACGATCTTCAACTGATCACTGTCAAACCGGGAGACCGGATCGATGTCGTCTATCATGCAGAACCGATGACATCGAGTTTCAATCGAATCGAGGATGGGGAACTCGTCTCTTCCGAACTCGTCGTTCCGGATGAGCCGGGCATCTATCTCTATGAAGTCGGCGGAGAGTGGTCGCAAGGAGATAGCCGATACGTCTTCGGTGTCCGGGTCCCTGAAAACTAATGGTTGACCTGCCTCTAAGGGGCAACTGTACAGTGAAAGTAGGAGGTGGGGAAACCGTGATTCCAATCGGAAGAGTCGCCCATGTGACCGGATTGTCGGTCAAGGCGATCAAATTTTATGAAGCGCGCGGATTGGTCCGCCCGACGCGGACCGAGAATCAGTATCGAATGTACGGGATGGAAGAGATTCGACGGTTAAGTGAAATCAAACGATTACGTCAAATTGGACTCCGTCTAGAACAAATTCAATCGGGTCTACCGGTTGATACATTACTAGAAACACGATTGGATGAAGTCCAGGCAGAAATCGAACGACTTCATCGAATCGAGAGGCAGATTCGATTGATGCAATCAGGAGGGAACGACATGAAGATTCGATATGAGATGTTGAATGAAGCCATTTCCGTCTATGGATATGGTGGTACGTTAGAGGAGATTCCGAACATGTGGGCCAAGCTTCAACCAGAATTGACGACAGACGAATCGTACGGGGTCTGTCTCCCGCAGGAGAACGGTTATGTCGCGGGGATGACGAAGCCGGTGTCGGGAGAAAGTGCGCGAAGTGTCGAACTGACGAAAGGGAACTATATCGTCGCGACGGTGCAGGGAGGCATCCCGATGATTCCGTCTACGTATGAGCAGCTAGTAAACGTTCCAGATGTGACGCTACGAGACGCGGTCGACTTCGAGCGCTATATTCACGGTCAAGGTGGAGCGGACGACATCATTGAGATTTGGATGCCCATCGAATAGAAAAAAGAACGCATCCATCGATGCGTTCAGCTTGTTGACAAATAAGATGTTCGAACTCGTCCTTCCGGCGCCCACGCTTTCCGCAGGCAATCCCGGAGCCGCATCGCGACTCAGGTCGCTGCTGGGTCTCCGTCGGATTGCTTTCCTGCAGGAGTCGGGGCGCCGTGGGACGAGTCACACGAATGGTCGCCACCTTTGGCGGCCATTTGTCTTTTTCTGAGGCCTCGATGGCCGAAGAAAAAGCCCGATACATACTTCGAACCCTTACAAACGGGGAAAGAAGAAGGTAAACACCAAGTTCGCCCGTCATCAAAAGGAGGAACCCGATATGTATCGCGCCCATTCTGAGAAACGACATGAACCGATCCAGTCCAAGACCACGTTGGACCAGCTGGTCCCGCAGGATCATCTCGTCCGGAGACTCGACCGTCACATCGACTTCTCGATCGTGCACCGGCTCTGCGCCCCGCTCTATTCGAACACCGGTACGCCCGGCATCGATCCGGAGATCATCATCAAGATCATCCTACTCGGACCCCTGTTCAACATCCGTTCCGTGCGCCAGACCGTGAGGGAGGTTCAGACGAACCTCGCCTATCGCTGGTTCCTCGGTCTCGGCATCGATGAGAAGGTTCCCGACCATTCGACGATCAGCCAGGCCTACCGCCGACGCTTCCAGGGGAACGACGTGTTCCAACAAATCTTCGAGGACATCGTCCGACAGGCGGAATCTCACGGTCTCGTCTCCGGGCGCATCCTGATCACGGATTCCACGCACATCCGGGCGAACGCGAACAAGAAGAAATTCGACAAGGTCGAGGTCGAACGGGTCGTCGGTGCGATCGAGGACGAGCTTCTCACCCGCGTGAACGAGGAACGGGCCGAACGCGGAAAAAAGAACTGAAACCGGCATCTGAGAAGAGGGAGTGCCGGCTCGTCAAGGTGAGCCGGACCGACCCGGATGCGGGATACATGTATCGTGACCAGAAGCCGGAAGGCTTTTTCTGGCTGGCGCATCGGACGGTCGACGCCAAGCACAATTTCATCGTCGATGTACACGTCACACCCGGGAACGTCTCGGACAGCACCGTCTATCTCAATCGGCTCGACCATGTCCTCGAACGTTTCCATTTCCCGCTCGAGGCGGTCGCACTCGATGCAGGCTACTTCACGACCGGGATCGCGAAGGCGCTCGTCGAACGGGGCATCTTCGGGGTCATCGCCCGGAGGCGTTTCGGTGGGAAGAAGGGGATGTTCCGCAAGACCCGGTACACGTACCTGCCCGAGGAAGATGCGTATCTCTGTCCGGCGCGACAGCGCCTCACCTATCAGACGACGGACCGCCACGGCTATCACCATTAAGTCTCCGACCCCTCCATCTGTCAGAACTGCCCTCTCCTCGAGAAGTGCACGTCCAGCCGGACGCACCGAAGGGACATCACACGCCACGTCGATGAACATTACCGCGAGCAGGTGAACGAGAACCGCCTGTCCGCGTCCGGGAAATCCCTCTACCGACTGCGGCCGCAGACCGTCGAGCGCTCGTTCGCCGATGGGAAAGAGCTCCACGGGCTCCGTTTCACCTTCTACAGGGGGACCGCGAAGGTCCAACGCGCCAATCTGGTGGCAGCCACCGCACAAAACATGAAGAAGCTGGCCAACCTGTTGGCCAGAAAGGACCGTCTACATAACATTTCTTCAATCTTTTGTCGGGCAGAACGCCTCAAGCTCGTTGAACATAAAAAAAGACGAACCAAATCGCCATATGCGATTTGGTTCGTCAACAGCCTGAACGCATCCATCGATGCGTTCTTTTTTTAGAGAAAATGATGGAGATGTAACGTATTTTTAGCTTGCTCCGGAGTGAGATGGAAGGCGTGCTCAGTAGCGCCCTCTAGTAAACTCTGTTCAATTGGCTCTAATTCATATGTGTAAATCCCGTCCTCGAAGTCGGGAGTTCCGATGATGTTGACAGGAATCGGTTGGTCCTGCGATTTCATCAGAATGGAGAACTGTAAAAAATCGTTCGGTGGTAAAAACAAGGTCGTATATAATTTGAACGACTTACGATCTTCCATCGACACTAGAGCAGGTGCTCGACCCAAATCGGACGTGAACGATTGGATGCGAGAAAAAATCATTTGAACGGGAATCAGCATCGTATGGCCCTCGAGTGAACTCAGTTCCGTCGGAGGCAAATACGTTTGATCAAGGAGACGAATCATCTGCTCGCTCTCGACTGGTGGACTGAAGAGATAACCTTGGATCGTTTGGACACCATGGTCCCGCAACCAATTCAAATCACGGAAACATTCTACACCTTCGACGACGATATCCATGCCAAATTCTTTTGCGATATACATCAAGCTACGGACGATGGCTTGTGATTTCACATTTTGATGAATGCCGTGTGCGAAAATTCGGTCGATCTTCATGATTTGGATATTATAATCCTGTACGTACGCGAGTGAAGAATAACCGGTACCGAAGTCGTCAAATGACACGGTGATGCCGAATGCATTCAATGTCTCAAACACGGACTTCATTCGATCTCGGTTCTCCAATAGCGTCGATTCTGGAATTTCGATTTCTAAATAATGAGGTAGGATGTTGTGTCTCGTATAGGATTGTTGAATTTGTTGCATGTAGTTATCTAGATAGAAATAGGAAGCCGGAATGTTTATTGAAATCGGGATGCATGTCGGAAGCTGATTCATAAATCGACAGACTTCCTCGATTAAAAAGTCCGTCAATTCCACAATCTGTTGGTTGTGCTCAATCAACGGAATAAATTCAGCAGGCGAGATGGGTCCCCAAGTTGGATGTGTCCAGCGCATCAGTGCCTCAGCGCCAACAATTTCACCGGTCCACGCATGGACTTTCGGTTGATAGACAACAAACAGCTCCCTATTTTTGATGGCGGTGCGTAAATCATTGATCAACGTATAGCGACGCAAGGATGGCAAGTCAACGCTCGATGAATAGAACGCCAGATTGGAATGTCCCTGTGTGTAAGCGTGATTCGTCACCTGAACGGTATGGGCAATCAGTTCGTTCGCCGTCATCCCGTCATGTGGGGAGCGACAGACACCGACGGAAACGTGTGGGAAGATTTCATACTCACTGATGCTGTAAGCGCGTTCGGACAAGGTGGTCAACTTTTCACCGAAACGCCGGACTCTCTCATCGGTCCAATAACTAGGAATCACGATGCAATATAAATCTTCATGAATGACAGCTAATAAGGCATCATCAGGAACGTAAGGTTGGAGCGTGCCGATCGTTACGGCATTCCATTCATCTGCTAATTCAAAGCCTAGTGTTTGTTTGACCTCCGCATAGTGGTTGAAGGAAATTCCAATCATCGTGACGGATTGCGCCTCTTCTAATAGTTCTTCGATATGTGTCTTTAACGTATCTCGATTGGCAATTCCCGTAATCGGGTCAACTGTCCGTAATGTGGTGATTTCTTGCTCCTGTTCTTGCAGTCGCGTAATATTTTTCAAATAGGAGCGGTAACCGGTTACATTTTTATTCTGATCCCAGATAGGTTCACGCTTTTCTTCCACCCACTTCAATTCATCCTTTACATAAACGCGATATATGTAAGTAGCGGATTCTCCTTGTAACGTCTCATGACGTGATGAGGTGAGTAGTTCCAAATCTTCTGGATGAAGAAACTGCTTCCAAAATTCGAGCGTGATATCAGAAGGCTCAATCTCAAATCCAATCATACGGAATTGGCCAGGAGAAATGTGTTGGAACGTATCGCTCTGAAAATCAAACTCCATCATCCCGGCTTCGATAAACTGATTGAATTTCTCAATCTTCTCATTGTCAGTTTGGTAGACCGATTGATCCATCACCGCGCATGTAAGTAGTTTTCGATCCATAGATAAATGGCTACGTACGACATAATGGTGGTATTGCGATTCTTCTAAATGAAAGATTCGAACAACAGACTCCCGCATCTCAATCTCAGGGTCGATCATCAACTCACCAAGAATCTTTAAATACACATTTAAATCATCTGGATGGAGTAACTGTTTGAAGAGTAGCGGTGTATGTGTATCCGATGAAATAGTGCTAAGTCCGAACATATCTTTCAATGATCCAAATGTCTCGAAATAGTGAGTCTCTAAATTGAACTCAAAGAGGGCGAGACCGTGAATGTCGCCGAAGACTTGACGATAAGCATCAAAGCGCATACGTTCTTGTGCGAGCTCATTTTCATATGTTCGCTCCATCACCGAGAACACTAAGGTAATCTCAGGGTGAACAGAAATAGGGACGGACATCAATTGAAATAGACGATTCGACGGTTGAAGACGAACTTGAATCCCATCGTGTAACGAAGTCATGGATTCCGCAAAAGGGTCCAATTCGTTTGACAGTATTTCAAAAAATTCTTCGATGGATTCTGAAAGCAACTTTTCGAACGAAGGGTTGACGAACCAAATTTCATCATCTTTAGTAAGAGCACATAGGGCTTCAGGTGAATGCATCCAATATTCCAGTAATGAAGTATGATTATCCGAATCATCAAACGGAATAATTGAACTGAAATGTAATAATTTTTTCAAAATAAACCTCCCGATTTGGTCTACATTATCTATATATTCCTATTTATTATAGGTCTCTTGTTCAGAAAATAGGGTCAATATCTTTTTAATTTGCAGGTTTCAGAAGTCAATAAAAAAGACACACATCCAATTAGGATTGTGTGTCTTTCGGAAAATTAACGTGTCATGACTTTGTCGATGAGACCGTAGTCTTTCGCTTGGTCAGCTGCCATGAAGTAGTCACGCTCTGTATCGCGCTCGATGACTTCAAGTGGCTGTCCAGTATTTTCTGCCATGATTTGGTTCAACTTCTCGCGCATCTTGATGATGCGTTCTGCGTGAATCTTAATGTCTGACGCTTGGCCCTGTGTGCCGCCGAGCGGTTGGTGAATCATGATTTCTGCGTTCGGCAATGCGAAGCGTTTTCCTTTTTCACCGGCTTGGAGCAAGAAGGCACCCATCGATGCGGCCATTCCGATACAAATCGTCGACACGTTCGGCTTGATGAAGTTCATCGTGTCATAGATCGCCATACCCGCTGTGATCGAACCACCTGGGCTGTTGATGTAGAGTGAGATGTCCTTTTCTGGGTCCTCAGCTGCAAGGAAGAGGAGCTGTGCGACGATTGAGTTCGCGACGTTGTCGTCAATCGCACTTCCGAGAAGGATGATGCGGTCTTTAAGCAAGCGTGAGTAGATGTCATACGCGCGCTCCCCACGGCCTGTCTGTTCGATAACTGTTGGAATTAACATTGAATCTGCCTCCTTTATGTAGGTTGTAATTTCATCATACCTGTATAGTCAATGATGGTCAAACGATAGTCATCGTTTTTCACCTATTCCACGATTTTCTCGTCGTGAAACGAAAAAGAGGCCAGGCAATCTGCCTGACCTCTACATCTGATACACCCGGAGAGATTCGAACTCCCGACACCTGGCACCGGAAACCAGTGCTCTATCCCCTGAGCTACGGGTGCATATCTGTGACACGAATTTATTATACATTTGTTTTATTAAAAAAGCAATCCTGTTCGCATAGCTTTTTTGAGCGCGACGGAAGCGGGTTCGTTACAATAGAAAAGAGGGGGGAGAACGATGCAACGGCAGGAGCAAAAACAAATTCAGCAACAACAGATGACACAAGACCTCGTGCAGCGGTTACCGGTCCTTGAAGCGGATCGTCTCGCGCTCGTATTCCGGTTGGCGCGTCTTGCACGACATAACCCGAACATTCACATCGGGAGCGGGGGCGTCGATTGGATTGCAGATGCGGCAAGCTCGTTTGAAGAGAAGCTGTTCACACAGATTCATGAGGGGAGCGGCAGTGAGTCTGAGAAAGCGTTGCGACGACAACTCGTCCTCTTGCTCGACTATCGGGGATTATTGCCGGAGGCGAATGAGGTGTTGGCGGAGCGACTCGGTGTCGACGTCACTCAGGTCGAACAGGCGAGGCAGACACTCTTATTTCTAGAACCGACGGGGATCGGGTCAAGAACGGAACGGGAGTGTCAATATCGACATGCGATCGAACATGAGGACCCTCGCGTCGTCGATGTATTCGAAGCGATCGAGAGTGGGGTGAGTCCTCAACAGATGACGACTGCTCTCGGTATTTCAGAGGAGGAATTGGCAAGTCTTGAACGAATCGTTGCGACACTTCCGAAACGTCCTCTATTATATGAAGAAACGGGTCATGTTTTTCCGGAAGTCGAGGTACGTTATGAAGATGGGACACTCGTCACGACGTGGCTCAGTCCAGAACTCGACGAAACGCGTGTCGGGAACGACCGAGAGGCGAAATGGTGGATGACGTCCCTTTCGATGCGGAACGAGACGCTACGTGAGATCTGGTCGGTCATCGAATCACGTCAGACTGAGTGGCTTAAAGGGGAACTCGTTCTCCATCCCTTGACCCGACGGACGGTCGCACAGCTCATAGGAAAACATGAATCGACGGTCGGACGAGCCATCCAAGGGAAGTTCGCCAAGACCGAGAGTGGCATCATGGAATGGCGACATTTTTTTGTTCGGTCTACAAGTCGCGGGCATTCGCCGTTTATGATTAAACGGGCACTCGCAGAACTGATTCAACGAGAGAAGGCACCACAAAGTGATCAGGCGCTTGCGAATGAATTGATTCGATACGGTTATCAAGTGACCCGGCGGACGGTGACGAACTATCGGGAAGAGCTTGGATTCGGTAATTCGCGCGAGCGTGAGCGACAGTTATGGAAGGGATGACGAAAATGAAATTAACATTATATAAACGCGACAATTGTTCACTATGTGACGAGGCGGTCGTCATGCTCGAATGGTTACAGGAAGATTATCCGATCGAACTCGAACAGGTCGACATCACGGGGGATGAGGTGCTCGAGGCGAAGTACCTCTTTGAAATCCCCGTTCTCATACATGAAGGTGTGGTCATCAGTCAAGGGCGATATGATGACAACAAAGTTGAAGATTTTGTTAAGTATACGCTTACATCGAAAAAAAACGTTTGAAGGGGTTGCCAGACGGAAAAGTGATTGATAAGATGAACTCGTAGCGGTGGGACGCAAATAAAAAAGTGGGACAAAAGTTGTCCACACTGAAAGTCGAGGGGGTATGAGCATGATCCAGCAACTGATTCACGTTCAGAAGCAAATTGTCCCTGACCTGCTCGATACGCTCCGACATCGTTACGATATCTTACATTATGTCCGCTTGATGCAGCCGATTGGCCGCAGGACACTCGCGACGAGCTTGGGACTGACCGAACGGGTACTCAGACGAGAAGTCGACTTTTTGAAAGACCAAGGTCTTCTTTACGTCGCTACTCAAGGAATTTCCCTCAGTGAGACGGGACGAAACGTCTTACGAGACTTGCACGAGATCATGGGAGAACTTCTCGGGATCTCAGAAGTGGCAAGAGAGCTCGAAGAGAAATTAGGGGTTCGCCAAGTCGTCATCGTACCGGGTGACTCGGATGAGACATTCTGGGTTCAACGCGATATCGGACGGGCGGCGGTCACGCAACTAAAAGCGCGGCTCGCACCGGATGATAATGTGATTGCGGTAACGGGAGGAACGACGATGGCATCGGTCGCGGCGATGATGTCGCCCGATAAAAAAGAACGCCCGATGCATTTCGTGCCCGCACGTGGAGGTCTTGGAGAGACGCTTGAACTTCAGGCGAACACCGTCTGTTCACGCATGGCGGATCGGGCCCACGCAGACTATCATCTTCTACATATTCCGGATGAAGTATCACAAGAAACATTCGACCGGATGGTGGAGGAACCTAGCATAAAAAATGTGCTGGAAATGATTAGAGCGGCGCGAATTGTGGTACATGGAATTGGTGAGGCAGAAACGATGGCAAAGCGCCGTCACGCATCACCGGAGCATTTGCGGATGATTGAAAGGCATGACGCCGTCGCCGAGGCATTCGGATATTATTTCAATGCTGAAGGTGAGATCGTTCATCGCGTCAAGACGGTCGGGATCCAACTCGAAGAGCTGGATGACATGGATACCGTCATCGCGGTTGCCGGAGGGAAATCGAAGGCACAGGCGATCGCCGCTTATGCGAAACACACGTCGAACATCATCCTCGTCACAGACGAAGGTGCGGCGAAAGAATTATTAACTTGTTATTAAAGAGTTGACCCCCGTTGGCTCTTCAATAAATAGCTTCTACCCTAAGGAGGAAATTAACATGGCAGTAAAAGTTGGTATTAACGGATTTGGACGTATCGGTCGTTTGGCATTCCGCGAGATCATCAAAAACGAAGGAATCGAAGTTGTTGCAATCAACGACTTGACAGACACGAAGATGCTTGCGCACCTTCTTAAGTATGACACGACTCAAGGTCGTTTCGACGGAGAAGTTGAAGTACACGACGATCACTTCCTCGTAAACGGAGAGAAAGTTATCACGCTTGCTAACCGTAACCCTGAAGAACTTCCATGGGGAGACCTCGGTGTAGACATCGTTCTCGAATGTACTGGATTCTTCACTTCAAAAGAAAAAGCTGAGCTTCACTTGAAAGCTGGCGCGAAGAAAGTTGTTATCTCGGCTCCTGCTACAGGTGACATGAAGACTGTTGTTTACAACACAAACCACGACATCCTCGATGGTACTGAAACAGTTATCTCAGGTGCTTCTTGTACAACAAACTGCTTGGCGCCAATGGCTAAAGTACTTCAAGACCAGTTCGGAATCGTTGAAGGTCTCATGACGACAATCCACGCTTACACTGGCGACCAAAACACGCTTGACGCTCCACACCCGAAAGGTGACTTCCGTCGTGCGCGTGCGGCTGCAGCGAACATCGTTCCTAACACAACAGGTGCTGCGAAAGCAATCGGTCTCGTAATCCCTGAACTTCAAGGAAAACTTGACGGTGCTGCACAACGTGTACCAGTTGCTACAGGTTCACTCACTGAGCTCGTAACTGTACTCGACAAGCAAGTATCTGTTGACGAAGTAAACGCAGCAATGAAAGCAGCAGCGAACGAGTCATTCGGTTACACTGAAGACGAAATCGTTTCTTCTGACATCGTTGGAATCACATACGGTTCACTCTTCGACGCGACTCAAACGAAAGTCATGACAGTTGGCGACAAGCAACTCGTTAAAACAGTTTCTTGGTACGACAACGAAATGTCTTACACTGCACAATTGGTTCGCACAGTTAAGCACTTCGCTAACATCGCGAAGTAATTTCGTGAACTAAATAGAATCAAATAGGAGCGGAAACAAGAGATTGTTCTCCGCTCTATTTATGAAATGACACGCACGACATATGGAGGCGAAAGTTATGAACAAACAGTCTATTCGTGACATCGATGTAAAAGGGAAACGCGTCTTTTGCCGCGTTGACTTCAATGTTCCACTCAAAGATGGCGTCATCCAAGACGAAACTCGGATCCAAGCCGCACTTCCAACGATCAAGCACTTGCTTGACGGTGGTGCGAAACTCGTCCTTGCGAGCCACCTCGGCCGTCCAAAAGGCGAGAAGAACCCTGAGTTCTCACTTGCTCCAGTAGCGAAGCGTCTCGCTGAGCTCCTCGGAAAAGATGTACCGCTCGTCGAAGAAGCATACGGTCCGGTCGCAGAAGAAGCGGTCGCTAACCTCTCTGAAGGCGATGTCGTCGTTTTAGAGAACGTTCGTTTCTACCCAGGTGAAACGAAAAACGACCCTGAACTTGCAAAAGGATTTGCAGCACTTGCTGACGTATACGTCAACGACGCGTTCGGCGCGGCTCACCGTGCACACGCTTCAACTGAAGGGATTGCACACCACGTGGACACAGCCGTTGCTGGTCTCTTGATGGAAAAAGAACTTGAAGTTCTCGGTAAAGCTCTTTCAAACCCAGACCGTCCGTTCACGGCGATTATCGGCGGGTCGAAAGTAGCGGATAAGATTGGGGTCATCGACCACCTTCTTGACATCGTTGACACACTCATCATCGGTGGCGGACT
The DNA here is from genome assembly GCF_018255795.1 of Exiguobacterium sp. PFWT01. Lineage (GTDB taxonomy): Bacteria > Bacillota > Bacilli > Exiguobacteriales > Exiguobacteriaceae > Exiguobacterium. Next base: position 848,396 of record NZ_CP073755.1, read on the forward strand.
CTCGTACACGTTCTCGAAAGCACTCGGGCACGAAGTCGGAACGTCACTCCTTGAAGAGGATAAGCTTGACCTCGCTCGTCAATTCATGAAGAAAGCAGAAGACAAAGGCGTGAAATTCTTGATGCCTGTCGACTGCGTCATCACGAAAGAATTTGGCGAAGAAACGTATGTCGGCCCAGTCGATATCGACTCGATCCCAGCGGATCACATGGGTCTCGATATCGGACCGAAGACAGTCGAACTTTACGCGGACGCGATTCGCGAATCGAAACTTGTCGTATGGAACGGACCGATGGGCGTATTCGAACTCGATAAATACGCAAACGGAACGAAAGGTGTCGCTCAAGCGCTTGCGGACAGCGATGCATACTCAATCATCGGTGGTGGCGACTCAGCAGCTGCGGCAGCCAAGTTTGGTCTTGCTGACAAGATGAGTCACATCTCAACTGGTGGCGGCGCGTCACTCGAATTCATGGAAGGCAAGAAACTTCCAGGTGTCGAGGCGTTGAACGACAAGTAATTTAGAGGAGGGTTATCGATGCGTAAACCGATTATTGCAGGTAACTGGAAAATGAACAAAACACTCTCGGAAGCTGTTGCTTTCGTTGAGGAAGTAAAAAACAACATCCCATCTACTGACAAAGTAGATGCGGCGATTGGTGCTCCGGCACTTTTCCTCGCACCGATGGTAGAAGCAGCTAAAGGGTCAAACTTGAAGCTCGGTGCACAAAACATGTACGACAAAGATAGCGGTGCCTACACTGGCGAAATCAGCCCAGCTATGGTCGCTGACCTCGGCGTGACTTACGTCATCCTCGGTCACTCAGAACGTCGCGAGTACTTCGGCGAATCAGATGCGTTCATCAACAGCAAAACGAAAAAAGCGTTCGAACACGGTCTTACGCCAATCGTTTGTGTCGGTGAAACTCTCGAGGAGCGCGAAGGCGACAAGTTCGAAGAAGTCATCAAAACACAAGTCGAAGGCGGCCTCGCTGACCTCTCTGCTGACCAAGTCAAACAACTCGTCATCGCGTACGAGCCAGTTTGGGCGATCGGTACAGGGAAATCAGCGGACGAAGCGGACGCACAAAGCTCTTGTAAATATGTTCGCGACGTGGTGAAAGGTCTTTACGGTGAAGACGTGGCGGCTGCAGTACGCATCCAATACGGTGGATCTGTAAAACCAGAGAACATCAAAGAGTATATGGCACAGGAAGACATCGACGGCGCACTCGTCGGCGGTGCTTCACTTGAAGCCGCTTCGTTCCTCAAATTGTTGGAGGCGATTTAAATGGCTAGACCAGTCGCACTCATCATTTTAGATGGTTTCGGGATGCGTGACGAATCGTTCGGAAACGCAGTCATGGCTGCGAACAAACCGAACTTCGATCGCTACTGGGAGCAGTATCCACATACGCTCTTAAACGCAAAAGGCGAGTACGTCGGTCTTCCGGAAGGACAGATGGGGAACTCGGAAGTCGGTCACTTGAACATCGGTGCCGGCCGAGTCGTCTATCAGTCACTCTCACGCGTGAACAACGCAATCAAAGACCGTTCGTTATTCGACCGTCAGGCGATGAACCATTTGGCAGGTCATGTGAAGAAACATGATTCGAGCCTCCATATCATGGGTCTCGTATCAGATGGCGGGATTCACTCGCACATCAATCACATGTTTGCCATCGTTGAGTTCGCAAAACTCCACGGCATCGAAAAAGTGTACATTCACGCGTTCACGGACGGCCGTGACTGTGATCCGAAATCAGGAGCTGGTTTCCTCAAGGAAACAGAAGAAAAGCTTGCTGAACTCGGTGTCGGTCAAGTCGCTAGCGTGTCTGGTCGTTACTATGCCATGGACCGCGACAACCGTTGGGAGCGCGTCGAGAAAGTATACGACGTCCTCGTAAACGGTAAAGGCGAAGTTGGCACGGACCCAGTCGAAGTTCTCAAGACATCTTACGAGAACGATTTGACGGATGAGTTCGTGTTACCAACTGTCATCGTAAAAGATGGCAAGCCGGTCGCGACAATCCAAGACAACGATGCCATCATGTTCTTCAACTTCCGTCCGGACCGGGCGATCCAACTCGCAAAAGTGTTCAAAGAGAAAGCCGGATTCAAAGGCTTCGAACTCTCTAGCAAACATCCAGAGAACATCTTGCTCGTCTCGATGACGAAGTTCTCGGATGAGATCGACACGGATATCGTCTTCCCGCCGGAAGATTTGAAAAACACACTCGGGGAAACGCTCTCTGCACAAGGGTACAAACAACTCCGTGCCGCAGAAACAGAGAAATACCCACACGTCACGTTCTTCTTGAACGGACAAAAAGAACAACCATTTGAAGGAGAGGATCGTCTCCTTGTCCCTTCACCGAAAGTCGCGACGTACGACTTGCAACCAGAAATGAGCGCATATGAGCTCACAGACGGTTTGCTCGAGCGTATCGAGTCAGATGAGTATGATGCATACATCATCAACTTCGCAAACCCGGATATGGTTGGTCACTCAGGGAAGCTTGAGCCGACGAAGAAAGCGATCGAAGCGGTCGACGAATGCCTCGGTAAAGTAGTGGACGCATTACTTGCTAAAGGTGGCGCGGCCATCATCACAGCGGACCACGGGAACGCGGACATCGTCACGAACCCGGATGGCTCTCCGATGACGGCGCACACGACGGAACCTGTTCCATGTATCGTCACAAAAGAGGGAGTCGAACTGAAACCAGTTCTCGAAGGCGCGCTTTGCGACCTCGCCCCAACGCTTCTTCACCTTCTCGGTGGAGAGCAACCAGCTGAAATGACTGGTTCGTCAATCGTTACAAAATAATACAACTATTTTTCAAGCGAAAAGGAGCGATTTTTCATGTCAATGATTACAGAAATTTACGCACGCGAGATTTTAGATTCACGCGGTAACCCATCAGTAGAAGTAGAAGTCTTCACAGAAGACGGCGGTTTCGGCCGTGCCCTCGTCCCATCAGGCGCATCAACAGGTGAGCACGAAGCAGTTGAGCTTCGCGATGGCGACAAGTCACGTTACCTCGGTAAAGGTGTCTTGAAAGCAGTTGCGAACGTGAACGACACGATCGCACCAGAACTCATCGGCTACGATGTATTCGACCAAAACGCAATCGATGCGAAAATGATCGAACTCGACGGTACGCCAAACAAAGCGAAACTTGGTGCTAACGCAATCCTCGGTGTGTCAATGGCAGCAGCTCACGCAGCAGCAGATGAGCTCGGTCTCCCACTTTACACATACCTCGGTGGATTCAACGCGAAGACACTTCCAACACCAATGATGAACATCATCAACGGTGGTTCGCACGCGGACAACAACGTGGACTTCCAAGAGTTCATGATCATGCCTGTCGGTGCGCCAACATTCCGTGAAGCGCTCCGCATGGGTGCTGAAGTATTCCACGCCCTCAAATCAGTTCTTTCTGGTATGGGTCTTAACACAGCTGTCGGTGACGAAGGTGGTTTCGCACCAAACTTGAAGTCTAACGAAGAAGCGATTACAGTTATCCTTGAAGCGATTGAAAAAGCTGGTTACAAACCAGGTGAAGACGTCTACCTCGCAATGGACGTTGCATCTTCTGAGTTCTACGATAAATCAACTGGTAAATACGAACTCGCTGGCGAAGGCAAGTCACTCACAACTGCTGAGCTTGTAGACTTCTACGCTGAGCTTGTTGACAAGTACCCAATCCTCTCAATCGAAGATGGTTGTGACGAAAACGACTGGGATGGCCACAAGCTTCTCACAGACAAAATCGGACACAAAGTTCAACTCGTTGGGGATGACCTCTTCGTAACGAACACATCTAAACTTGCTGAAGGTATCGAAAAAGGAATCGCAAACTCGATCCTTATCAAAGTTAACCAAATCGGTACGCTCACAGAAACATTCGACGCGATCGAAATGGCTAAAAAAGCTGGTTACACAGCAGTTGTCTCACACCGTTCTGGTGAAACAGAAGACGCGACAATCGCAGACATCGCTGTTGCGACAAACGCTGGACAAATCAAAACTGGTTCACTTTCACGTACAGACCGTATCGCGAAATACAACCAACTTCTCCGCATCGAAGACATGCTCGGCGATGTAGCGAAATACGACGGTATCAAGTCGTTCTATAACCTTAAAAAATAATTGATTGATTGTTTCAGGCTCGCCAATCGGCGGGCCTGTTTTTTTATGGGTGTTTTTCAACCCGTCTTGCGGCACCGATGCTTTCTCCAGGCAATCCACGGAGCTTCCTCGCGCTTATGCGCTTGCGGGGTCTCCGCGAGATTGCTTTCCTGCAAGAGTCACGGTGCCGCTTGGACGGACACAACCGCTCTTTGTCGGACCTTTTCGTCATCGACCCCTGTGTTGCTGTATACTGAATGTGACTGACAAAAAGTAGGGGGAGATTGGATGAGTCAATCGAATGAGCAAGAAATAAGGTTGAGCGGTGGGAACGTGTCAACTGTCTATAAAAAGGGGAATTACGTCTATCGCACTCAAAAGGAAGGCAGCGAGCGTATTCATCGATGGTTACGTCACTTGGAGGCAAAGCAACTTTCCGGAGTGCCGCGTTTTATTGGAATTGATGATCGAGGAAGAGAAGTGTTAACTTATTTGGAAGGAGAAACCGCAGACTATCCCTTGAAGTCTTACATGTGGTCCGATGAGGCGATTCAGGATGTTGCACGACTAATGAGACGTATACATGATGCGTCGACAGATTTTGAGTGGTCGTCAGATTGGTCACCGATTGACAACACGCCTCAACCGCTAGAGGTCATCTGTCATAACGATTTCGCCGTCTACAATACGATTTTCCATGAAGGAAAAGTGGCGGGAGTCATCGATTTTGATTTGGCCGCACCGGGACCGCGGGCTTGGGATATCGTCTATGCCCTTTATACGTTCGTTCCGCTCAGTCGTCGCCATCAAGCTGAAACAGGGGAAGTCATCTATTATGATGCCAATCGAGACGATGCGATCTATAACAAGCGGGTATCGTTGTTTCTCGAAGCCTATGGTTGGGAGCAAGCGGAGGTCGACTTGTTCGACATGTTGCAACGCCGCATCGAAGCGCTCTGTCTGTTGATGAAACGAAAAGCCGCGGAAGGAGACATCGCCTTTCAAAAGATGATTGACGAAGGACATTACGATCATTACCAAGAGGAACTTCGGTTTATTCGAACGCATGGACAGAAGTGGTTCTGAAACAATCTGAAGCGGGAATATAGAAAATGAAGCATGAATGGGGAGGCGATTTTCGTGATGATGCTCGGATTTCTTTTCTTGGTATTGCTCATTGGATTCGGCATTTGGTACTATCTCAAATCGCACCGGAATGACGATTGGTCATGACAACATTGTCATGACCTCTCTTTTGTGTCAGTTTGCACAAAATTTGGGTATACTCTCTACATAACGAGTAAAGGAGCCCATGCTTATGACACGAGTACGTAAAGCCATCATCCCAGCCGCCGGTCTCGGCACCCGCTTCCTTCCTGCGACGAAAGCCATGCCAAAAGAAATGTTGCCGATTGTCAACAAGCCGACGATCCAGTTCATCGTCGAGGAAGCCGTCGCTTCAGGCATCGAGGACATCATCATCGTCACGGGGAAGAACAAACGGGCGATTGAAGACCATTTTGACCGTGCGCTCGAACTGGAACAGAACCTCGAATCGAAAGGGAAGATGCGCTTGCTCGAATCGGTCCGACATTCCTCGAATTTGGCGAACATTCACTACATACGCCAACAGGAGCCAAAAGGTCTCGGTCATGCGATTTGGTGCGCCCGGAAGTTTATCGGAGACGAGCCATTCGCCGTCTTGCTCGGGGACGATATCATCGAATCCGATGTGCCGGCGACGAAGCAGTTGATTGACCAATATGAGGCGCACGACCGTTCAATCATCGGGGTGCAGCGTGTCCCGTATGAAATGACGAACCGATATGGTATAATTGACCCGCTTGCCGTCGAAGGAAAGCTCATCCCGGTGCGGACGTTCGTGGAGAAACCGCCCATCGATGAGGCCCCGTCGAACTTCGCCATCCTCGGTCGCTATATCTTGAAACCAGACGTCTTTGAAGCGTTGTCGGGACAAGAGGCGGGAGCCGGGGGCGAGATTCAATTGACGGATGCGATCGCACGCTTGAATGAGGCGCAGACGGTCTTCGCCTACGAATTTGACGGTCGACGTTACGACGTCGGAGAGCCGATCGGGTTCGTCGAGACGACGATTTGCCACGCGCTCAGCGATCCTGATTTAAAAGATGACGTCCATGTCCTATTGAAACGGCTCGTGGATGAACTTGATCAACAGTAAGGTGTGTTATTTTTGAAAACAATGCTTATGGTGTGTCAAAACTATTATCCGGAGATCGGCAGTGCCGGCAACCGGATGCAAAACATTACGCATTTGATGAAACAGCGCGGGTATGAAGTCGAGGTCATCACGGCCGCCCCTTCGTATCCGAGCTTTGATATGTATCAGGACGACCGCTTCTGGAACGACCGGGAGTTAAACGACCAACCGTTCATCAAGCGACTCATCACGAAGAAACGGAAACATACGTCCAACATGGTCAGTCGTCTTTTCCTATTCCTCGAACAGATGGTCAAAGGGATCAGGGAAGTCCGTAAGCTCGAATTGAAGCCAGACGTCGTCTTTGCGACGACCCCTTCTTTTTTTATGGCGTTTGTCGGTGCTTATGCGAAACGAAAGTATCGCGTCCCGTTCATCTTGGACGTCCGTGACCTTTGGCCAGAGTCGGTGAAAGGGGTCGGCGTCTTCAGGTACGATTGGGTGCTCACGCCAGCGTTTTGGATGGAGAAACGACTGTATCGTGTCGCCGATGAAGTCATCATCAATTCGGAAGGATTCCGCAGCTATCTTCGTCAGCGCGGTGTGCCGAACGAAAAGATTCACTACATGCCGAACTCGATTCGGGAAGCGGAGCGCACGCTCGAGCGGACGATTCCACCGGACGATCGGATGGAGATCTTATACGCAGGGAATATGGGACTTGCCCAGGATGTGTCCCTGTTACTCGAACTCGCCGAACGATTCCGAGACGAGCCACGGATCCATTTCAAATTGATCGGCTACGGCTATCGGAAAGAAGAATTGAAGCAGACGATCAAAGACCGTGGCTTCCAAAACTTCTTGTTCCTCGAGGCGATGCCACGGACAGAGGCGTTTCAGGCGATTAAAAATGCGGACGTTGCATTCGTCAGCCTGATTGAGCAAGAAGTGTTCGATACGGTCATCCCTGGGAAACTCATCGATTATATGGCAGTCGGCAAACCGATTGTCGCAGCAGTGTCAGGCCATGCGGCGAATGTCATTGAAGCGGCGGAAGTCGGCTACGTGTCACGGAAACGTGACATCGATGAGATCGAGCGGATCCTACGGAAACTCCTCGACCGACCGGACTTACGGGAGGCACTCGGGGCGAACGGGATTCGTTACGTCAAGGAGAATTTATGTTGGGAAGAGAATATCGACGTGTTAGATCAAGTCGTACAACAGTTAGTGATGGAGGAAACACGATGAAATCAGTATGTATGTTTGTATGGAACCATTTTACGAATGATGCGCGCGTCCTTCGTGAGTGCTCGGCACTCGCCGAGGCAGGCTATGAAGTCGATTTGATCGCGCTTCAAGATCCGAAAAATAAAGAGCTTCCAAAAGAAGAGATGCGTCCGGAAGGCTTCCGTGTCATCCGAGTGAAGCGTCAGCCACCGATCTTGATCAATGCAATGAAAATGGCTAGTAAACTAAAAAAATGGATTTTTGAAAAACCCCAACGTAAAGTGGGAGCAGGACTCGTCGGTGCCGGGTTGTTCTTACTCGCGCCGTTCACGATGCTCGCGCTCGGAGCGGCCGTTGGGACGGTCTTGTTGCCGCAAGTGCGTAAGCAAATCGTCAACGCGAGTGCGATGCTCGAGATGGTGTTCGCTTCGACGAAAAAATCGTATGACTTTTACCATGCGAACGATTTGAACACGCTCCCGCAGGCACTCCTCGCCGGGAAAGTGTTCAACAAAGGGAGGATCGTCTACGACTCGCACGAGGTACAGACGGACCGTACGGGTTACGGCTATATCCAGAGTAACCTTGAGGGGTGGCTCTTGCCGTTCGTCGATACGATGATGGTCGAGAACCATACGCGTGCGGCGCACAATGAAGAGTTGTACGGATTCTATCCGTACGTGCTCCACAACTATCCGTTCTACCGTCCGCTCGACTTCTCGCTCCGTAAGGACTTGCATGCACTCCTCGACTTACCGAAAGACGAGAAAATCCTCTTGTATCAAGGGGGCATTCAAGCGGGACGCGGTCTCGAACAGCTCGTGCTCGCGGCGAAAGACTTCAAAGAAGGGACGCTCGTCATGATCGGGGACGGGAAGCTCAAACCGACGATTCAACAGTTGATCGAGACGGAAGGGGTCGGCGACCGCGTCAAGATGATTGACAAAGTACCGGTCGAAGCGTTACCTTACTATACGATGAACGCCTACTTAGGCTTCCAAGTATTGAACAACGTCTGCTTCAACCATTACTCGGCCTCGTCGAACAAATTGTTCGAGTATTTGATGGCCGAAGTACCGGTCGTCTCATGCGACTTCCCTGAAATCGAACGGGTCGTTGCGGGGAACGATGTCGGGGTGCTCGTCGATTCGCACGATCCACAATCGATCGCGGACGGCGTCAACCGGATGATTGAAGACCAAGCACTCTATGCGCGTGTCAAAGAGAACACGAAGACCGCGCGTGAGAAATATAACTGGGATTTGGAAAAAGAGGCACTCTTGAACGTCTACGCGAACGCCGCGGAGCGCAAGTTGCCGATTATGAAAGACGGTGCGCCAAAGCCAGTACAATCTTAAGACTGCGGCTTTTGCCGCGGTCTTTTTTCTATGGAGGGAGGACATTTATGAAACGTCAACAACAACATCTATTGCGCCAACAAGTATGGCGCAAGCTACAAACCATCTCGGTGAAGGACATCGCCTGGATCATCGCGGGCTCTTTCATTCTCTCGTTCGGGGTCAACTACTTCACCGTACCGAACGACTTCTCGGAAGGTGGCCTGCTCGGGGTCACGATCATCCTGTACTACGTGTTCGGCTGGGACCTCGGGCTCACGTCGATTATCGGGAACGGGATTCTCTTTATCGTCGGCTATAAGCTGCTCGACCGTCGGACAATGGTCTATTCGGTCATCGCCGTCATCGCGACGTCATTCTTCCTCAGTCTGACACACGACTGGGGCAGCCCTGCCGAGGACAAACTGCTTGCGGCCGTCTATGCTGGAATCATGATCGGGGTCGGAATCGGCATGGTGCTCCGTGTCGGTGGGACGACTGGTGGGGGCGTCATCATCGCCCGTCTCATGGAACGCTATCTCCACTTGAGCGTCGCCGTCTCGATGTTCATCATCGATGCGATCGTCGTCGCGACGTCCGGCTTCTTCTTAGGGGAACAAGTCGTCCTCTATACGCTCATCGCGATCATCATCGGTTCATGGGTCATCGACCTCGTCGCGGAAGGTCTCAACATCCGCAAGGCCGTCACGATCATCAGCGATAAGCAAGAAGAGCTCGCTGTCGTCTTGACGGAGACGCTCGGACGCTCAGCGACGATCATCCATGGACATGGTTACTACACGAAGCAGGATAAGAACATGTTGTATATGATCGTCGACAAACGTCAGATCGCGCCACTCAAAAAAATCGTCCAAGTGACGGACGACCGCGCCTTCGTCGTCATCCACCAGGTGAAGGAAGTCATCGGTGAAGGGTTTAGCTACCCGTCCCGATAATTTGAATGCTGGTGTTTTATTGATAACTTCTATATAATAAAAGGCGTGTAAATAGAAGGAGGAACTGACTACTATGCAAACGATCGCTACAATCAGCCTACTTGTCGTGGCTGTCTTATTGATTGTCGTCGTACTGCTCATGTCAGGTCGGTCGCAAGGTCTTGGAGCGATTGCAGGTGGCGCGGAGCAGTTGTTCGGACGCCAGAAAGCACGCGGCTTCGATGCTGTTTTGAACCGAACTGCAGCTGTACTAGGCACTTTGTTTTTCATTTTAGGATTACTAGTCGCATCATTATGATGATAAGGCTGATCGTTCTCGATTTTCACGTGAGGCGGTCAGCTTTTGTTTTTTCGATTTATTTTTTGGGAATAATGTAGATACGAGGAGATGACAGATAAAATGAAAGTGACAGCACCAAAACCGTTCTTCTTCGAGGGCGGAAAACGTGCCGTGTTGATGTTACATGGCTTCACTGGATCGAGCGCGGATGTCCGCATGCTCGGTCGCTTCCTTCAAAAAGAAGGATACACATGTATGGGACCGATCTATCGTGGTCATGCCGTCCCACCGGAAGAATTACTCCAATATGGACCGAAAGACTGGTGGGAAGACGTCTTGGACGCTTACCAGACGCTCGTCGACAAAGGTCATGAGGAGATTGTCGTCTGCGGACTCTCGCTAGGCGGCGTGATGTCGCTCCGTCTCGCCGAGGAGAAAGACGTCAAGGCGGTCATCCCGATGTGCGCACCGACGGGAATCGATGCCGAGGACCGCTTGTATAAAGGAGTCCAGGCATATGCCCGAGAATATAAGGGTAGAGAAGAAAAGTCGCCGGAACAGATCGAGCAGGAGATGGCAGAGTTCAAACCGATGCCAACATTGAAAGACCTCCGTGCCTTCGTCCGTGACACGGCGTCGAAGCTCGAGGACATCTTCGTCCCGACACTCGTCGTCCAAGGCGCCAAAGACAACATGATCGACCCGGAATCGGCGAATCAAATTTACGAGGCGGTCAACACGTTCCAAAAAGAGTTGCTCATCTATGAGAACTCGGGACACGTGATCACACTCGACAAAGAAAAAGAGAAACTGCACCAGGACGTGCTCGATTTTCTCGAAACGTTAGACTGGTCAGTCTAAGAAGGAGGTGTCACGTTGAATTTACGTGACCAATTACTAGAGATCTTACAGGCGAGCGAGAAACCGCTCTCTGTCGATCAACTGACCGAGCGATTACAGCTCGCGTCGACGGATGACTTCAAAGAGCTCATCCGCACATTGAATGCCCTCGAGGAAGAGGGCGCCATCGGCCGGACGCGGACGAACCGTTACGGGACGCTCGCCACGCTCGGACAAGTCGCGGGGATCATCTCGATTCACCAGCGCGGCTTCGGCTTCTTGTCGGTCGAAGGGGAAGCGGAAGATGTGTTCTTGCCGCCCGACCAACTGAAGGACGTCTACCATGGCGATACGATCCTCGTCAAAAAACGCGAGGACAACCGTGGCAAGACGGAAGGGATTCTATTGAAAGTATTGAAGCGCGGACTCTCCGAGTTCGTCGGGACGTATACGCTCCCGAGCGGTCGACTCGACCAGTTCGCCTTCATCGAGCCGGATGACAAACGCATCAACTTCTGGCCGGTCGTCAATCCGGACAAGTCACTCGGTGCCGTCGACGGACATAAAGTCGTCGTGCGCATCACGAAGTATCCGGACGGACGCTTCGCCGGTGCCTGTGACGTCGTACGTATCATCGGGCATAAGAACGACCCAGGCGTCGATATCTTGTCGATCGTCTATAAGCACGGCATCCCGACGGAGTTCCCGGAGGACGTGATCGCTCAGGCGAACGCGGTACCGGACGAGGCGGAAGAGAAAGACTTCATCGGACGCGTCGACCTTCGTGACGAGACGATCTTCACGATTGACGGCGAAGATGCGAAAGACTTGGACGATGCCGTCCACGTCAAAAAACTTGATAACGGCAACTACGAGCTCGGTGTCCATATCGCTGACGTCTCGCATTACGTGAAAGAGGGCTCGCCGCTCGACGTCGAGGCGTTCGAACGTGGGACGAGTGTGTATCTCGTCGACCGTGTCATTCCGATGCTGCCGCACCGACTCTCGAACGGGATCTGTTCCCTCAACCCGCACGTCAACCGCTTGACGCTCAGCTGCGTCATGGAGATCTCCCCACAAAACGGGAAGGTCGTTCGCCATGATCTGTTCCCGAGTGTCATCAAGACGACGGAGCGGATGACGTATACGAACGTCCGTGAGATCATCGAACGTGATGACGAAGAGACGTTGAAAAAGTACGAACCGTTCATCGGTGAGTTCGACCTCATGGCTGAGCTCGCGGAAGTGCTTCGGAAACGTCGTAACTCGCGCGGTGCCATCAACTTCGATTTCGCTGAGGCGAAGGTTGTCGTCAACGAGGAAGGGAAGCCGGCAGATATCGTGCTTCGTCCACGTTCGGTCGCCGAGAAGTTGATTGAAGAGTTCATGCTCGCGGCCAACGAGACGGTTGCGGAACACTTCCACAAGATGGACGTGCCGTTCATCTATCGTGTCCACGACAATCCGAAACCGGACAAGCTCGACTTCTTCTTCGACTTTGTCGCAAACTTTGGTGTGCATATTGAACGCATCAAAGGACAGACGGTCGAACCGAAGACGCTTCAAAAGATTTTGAAGGCGATCGACGGGGAACCGGAAGAGCCGGTCATCAGCACGATCATGCTTCGTTCGATGCAACAGGCGAAATATGACGACGTCTCGCTCGGTCACTTCGGACTCGCGACAGACTTCTATACGCACTTCACGTCACCGATTCGTCGTTATCCGGACTTGATCGTCCACCGTCTCATGCGCACGTACGTCTTCAACAACGATTTGTCGGAGAAGACGATCGCGAAGTACGAGGACCGTCTCGGGGCGATCGCCGAACAGGCATCGAAACGGGAACGTCGCTCGGTCGACGCAGAGCGCGAGACGCAGGCGCTCAAGAAAGCCGAATACATGGAAGCCCATCTCGGCGAAGAGTTCGATGGTGTCGTCGCCGGCGTCACGAACTTCGGGATGTTCATCGAGCTTCCGAATACGATCGAAGGGCTTGTCCGTCTCCAGTCGATGGATGACTACTATCACTTCGACGAATCACAGCTCATGTTGCTCGGCGAGCGGACGAAACGTCAATTCCGCATCGGGGACGCCGTCCGTGTCAAAGTCGATGCCGTCAACTTAGACGAGCGGACGATCGACTTCACGGTCGTCGGCATGCCGAAACGGGAACAGTCAAGCCGTCGCCAACCGACGACGATCAAAGCGAAAGGCGGTCGTCCGAAGAAGGACGAGAAAGACCGTCGTGGCGGTCGCGGTCGGGACGACAAGAAGAAGCGCGGCAAACCAGGAAGACCTGGCAAGCCGGGCAAACCAGGTGAGAAACCGAAACGAGACGGGGAGAAGTCTTCCCAAGGCCGTTCGGCACTCGACCTGAAGAAGAAAGACAAGCACAAACGAAAAGGCGACGCCAAACGAGGTGCGAAGAAACGTCGCTGACGGGGAAGGGCTTGTCCCTTCCTCCGTATCTTGTAGATAAAGGACTGAATGTGTATGGCCAAGAAGAAAGATTCGAACGCACTCGCCCAAAACCGCAAGGCGTCCTTCGATTACGCGATCGAAGATACGATTGAGGCGGGCATGGTGCTCACAGGGACGGAAATCAAATCGGTCCGTCAATCGAAGATCAACATCGCGGATGCGTACGTCCGGTTCGACGGGGGCGAGGCGACGCTTCACAACTGTCATATCAGCCCGTTCGAACAGGGGAACCGCTTCAACCATGACCCACTCCGCGTCCGGAAGCTATTGTTGCATAAGAAGCAGATCAATCAGCTCATCGGGGCGTCAGGGCGTGATGGCTACACGATCATCCCGCTCAAGGTGTATATCAAGAATGGGTTCGCCAAGTGCCTGCTCGGCGTCGGAAAAGGGAAGAAGAAGTACGACAAACGTGAGGACTTGAAAAAGAAAGACGCGAAGCGCGACGTCGACCGTGCGATGCGCGATCGGCAAAAATACTGACAACGGATCCTAATTGTGGTATATTAAATGAAGTACCAATTACCACCTCGGGGACGTTATGGATTCGACGGGGGTAGGTCGGTCGTATGTGGCGTGTCGAGGGGTCGGCCTCGTTAAAACGCAAACGCCTATAACTGGCAAAACTAACACACAACTCGCAGCAGCCTAAGTGCCCTGCGGATCCTGACATCCATCGCTTGTGTGGATGACTTTCAGGGTCTCAAACTAAGCAAGCTACGCTTCAACCTCGCCGTCTGAGGGCGCGAAGAAGAGATGAAACAGACTGGATGCGACAACGCCTGTTTATCGGCAGTGTCACATCGAGATTCAATAGATAAACTACACACGTAGAAGCATACGTTACGATGCCTTCGGACGCGGGTTCGACTCCCGCCGTCTCCATTTTGAAGCAGTCTGTAACGACTGCGATCAATGATTTTCATGAAGACCTTCTAATTTCATTGAGATTAGAGGGTCTTTGCTTTTGATTGAATCCAGAAAGAAAGGAAGGTGAAGAGCATGGGAAAATATCAATTAGACAAGAGAAGCAAAGTAGCTGCGGCGAAATACCAAGACGGAAAAAAGCCGACAGTCTCGAACAAGAAAGAACGGTTGAACCAGCTTCGTGAGGCGTATTTGCAGAAGCAACAAGAGAAGAAGTGATCTGACGAAGGATTATTGAGTACCTGCTCATTAATCCTTTTCTTTTGGGGAGCGGACACCGGTCATTAGGTTTTTGAATGGAATCAAGGGATTAAGTATCTTTTTGTTGAATAGAAACTACGGGTTGTTTTTTGAAAATCGTCAAGTAAACATACATACCAAAGGAGGATTCATCATGTCTAAAAAATCGACGGAATTGATCGTGAATGGGGTCAAAAAATATGGTCCGACAGTAGGCAAACTTGCATTAAAACATAACAAAGAAATCATGGGGGCTTTAGGGTCAATCAATTTAAAGAAACGATTGAAGAACACGGATGATTCGGAGCAAAGCCCTAAAAAAGCTAAGAACAAGCATCCGCGAAAGCAACGGTATCAGTACTATTTAACCGAAGTGACGCCTACGCTAGACACTCGAAATCGAGATGAGTTGTTCCAATATAGACTAGAAGTGGAGCAATGCATTCAACAAATCAAAATGGAACAAGCGCATGACATTGTCATCAAAAAACAAATTCATGAGGGGCGGATCAAAGAGTGGGAATCCATTCTCTCTCACATCGTGAGTCAAATGACCATCAAGGACTATATGGAATTTTTAAGACTCTTTAACAATCCAGAGTATCAAAGTGATTATTTCGCGGGCTTTGAAGGGGATGTGGAGAAGTTCAAAAAACTGAATACGGTCAAACAGTATGATGCGCTCGTTCAGTATGTTCATGAAAAGACAATGATTGATATCGAACAAATCAAAAGAGAGTTTTCTGCTCCTGTTTGATGCGCCGTGATCCACTTCTTTTCTGCATTCGCTATAATCAATAGTGTAATGGATGGAGGTGGAGTCGTTGGGATGGGATTTAAGCGTCGCTGAGGCAAAAGATGTGTATTTAACCGAATCAGACCTATGGCGCTTTACGCAACAATTTCTGATGAACGCTTCTCATACGACTACGTACAAACATGTATTGATGAAGGCGTTACTGGAATGTACGACAGAATTGAATGAATCAGGTGTCGTGTCATTTCATCAGATTGCCAAACATGTGACGAAAATCTATTGGAATCTCATCGTCAAGCATGGGCTGACACAGATGAATCAATTGGGGAAGCAGAGCGCTGTTGAAAAAGCGATGGTCTCCTTTCAGAAAGAACATAACATTCCACAAGATTGGAACTTCGACCGCTTACCAGAGCAACAACAAAATCAATTGATTCGGAACGTGAATCAATTTTATAAAAAATACGTATACGGTTCTTTCTATCGCTCCTTTAACGAAACGATTTACTCTTTCAATCGAAAAGAAGAGTGGATTCAACTCGTTCCAGCGTATGTTGTTTTCTTTGAAAAATATAAGCGTATTCTCATGAACGTGACAAACTATCAGTTAGCCATCTTTTTAGAAAAATACAATTCCCAGGATGCGATGGAACGAATTTTGAGCAAGCTGGAGTTTGTGTCTGTCCGTCAGTCGCTTGATGAGTTTAAACAAATTTTATTAAGTCACGGGCACTCAATGTGCTTCTATTGCCTAAAGCCTGTAAAACAAATTCACGTGGATCATTTCATTCCTTGGTCTTATATGCAAAATGATGTCTTATGGAATTTTGTGCTGTCATGCCCGACATGTAATACGAGTAAAAATAATCGATTAGCGAATATCGATTATCTCTACAATTTGGTAGAACGAAATCATGAACTGCGTACGGCAGAACACATGTCTACATACAAAGAATCAAAACTCATTCATTTGTATCACTATGCCGTTCAAAATGGATTTGAAAACAATTGGGCTCCGAATACGTGAAAAGAGTCGAACCTAATTAAACAGGTTCGACTTTTGTTTTAGTATTCACTATAGTTGAACAGCATAGACATCAGCACATCACTTTTAACTTTCACTTGAATATTTGTATGTTAGTTTCTAATACTCAGTTCTTTAGTTCTTAAAATTGTTATGATACTCATCGAGCTGATCCCGGTCCCAAGCAATGCTACAATCGCTGTAAACATGCCGTTTGGAATCATAAAACCGATAGGCAACATTCCTAAAAAAGATATAGCGATTACTCCCTGGTATGCAATGTTTAGATATGAAACAATTGGATTTGAAAAGAACGACATGATGAGTGGGGGAATAAATAATACGACAACAATTCCTAGCGATATAAATAATGTCATTTGTATCTCCGGTGTCATTTCACCCAATCGATTGATTTGTAAAGTAATAATAAATAGAGCTAACCCCATCATCAATAGTACCCATAAGATTTTTTTGATCATTTAAAGTTCCCCTTCAATTTTTAATTTTAACATTTAAACCCATTATATCCAAAATTAATCTTTATAAGTGCGCAAATGCTTCATTACCATAATCCATGGAGAAAAAGAAATAAGTAATGCGTAGGTGAATAAACAGTGTCAAATAATTTAGAAACTTTAATTATGTCAGGCCGGTTTAAAGAAGTAAAAGACATCTATCAAACTACTGATTTTGAAACATTTAAAAATGATTTATTAACTTTGGCGTATGATAATGAAAATCTGTCGAATTACTCCGTACTCGTTTATCTGTTATTGGACACAGAGGACGATAAATTACATGACTTGGCTTTTCAAATCCTATCACAGCCCCTTTGCCACATTGAAGGGGCTTATACCTCTTCCTTATACCATGCTCAAAGAGCCGTGGATTTGACTGATGCTGCAGATGTGAAGCGCTTAGAGAACCTGTTATTTCTGAACAACGTCCCAGAAAAGATTGTAAGTGATGAACAAGCAAAGTCCATCGCGGAAAAAATTCTTGTTCTAGATCCAACAAATGAAGTTGCTAAAGACACTTTATATTAAACCTAGAAAATCATTTGTTCGCGTAGACCAATGGTTTTCTTTAGTTCGTGTCACTGAATAAGGGAATAACCAACTAGTCTCATCTAATCCACTTAAGCCATCAATTGTATGAAAGACAATCTGCACACCATTTTCATTTCTACGTTTCTCGACTGAATAAATCAAAAGGATATCCTCCTAATTTTGAATACGTATGCAGAATCTAACCTTAAACCTGGGGGGCGAATGAATGAAAAGGATTTGTGATTGTGAAAATTTGAAAAGAATCACTATAGAGGCGGATGTGGGGGCGGACCCGACATGGTGTGCGACCTGTCGATACAATATAGAATTGAATGAGTTTACGATTTCTGACCAATTGAAGCGTGATTTCTATGAATGGGTTAGTCGATTCGGAGAATGGATTGACTGGGACACGGATGCACTTGCTAAAGGATGGGAAATCAAGGTGGAGCAACATAATCGTGAAGGAGACTTACTTTCGAAGCGTTTACAAGGAGAGCTTGGTGAAGCATATGAAATTGAATTCACTCCTGCAAACACAATTGAGGAAGGACACTTTTGACAGCCGTCCTTCCTCAACATTATATTATTTTGACGATAGGATATCTTGTCCGAAACGAGAGTACGTCCCAAGTCGCCATACCTTTTCCATCGGTCCGTATGTGAAACGGCGAAGCAATAACATACTGAATACGATCAATACGGCGTTGATGACGATTGCCCATAGTCCTGTTTCAATCGTTGTGAACGTCTGTCCGAATGTAGCAACAGTCACCATAAGTGCAGTCT
Organism: Exiguobacterium sp. PFWT01; assembly: GCF_018255795.1. Taxonomy (GTDB): domain Bacteria; phylum Bacillota; class Bacilli; order Exiguobacteriales; family Exiguobacteriaceae; genus Exiguobacterium. The sequence goes on from NZ_CP073755.1 coordinate 866,626, forward strand.
GAAGCAAGTAATTCGTCAACGCCATACGACCAAACGCTTGAAGTGGGGAGAACCAGGAACGTGTCGTCCGTAGTTGACTCATATTGACAAGGATGGTGATATAGAACGCCGCTAAAAAGGGAGCTGACCAATTCGAATAGTCGAGCATACGGATATATGCTTGAATTTCTTCATTAGTCGGGGTGTAGCCGACATTGAAATACGATAAGCTTGGTAAATTCGTATATTGTAGCCAGACAAATCCGGCGGATAAAATACCGGTAACGACCAGTCCGACCTGCCAACGTACCCGGTGCGTATGGACGTGACGAAACATCTCATACTGCCCCGCTGCAAGCCCGAGCAAGATGAGAGCAAGCGGCATTAACAGTTTCGTGCCGGTATAAGCGAGTACAGCTAGTCCGATCAGACCTAGAATCAAATTAACTGACCGAAGAAGACGGTATGCGAACAGGAGGAGCAGCCCGCTCACGGCATAAATCGTTAGCGCCTCCCCCGGCTGAAATTGCATATGAATCAAGCCGAAGCCGAGTAAGAGGAGCAATCGTTTCGTAAATAAAACGTATGCGCGATCTCCACGTTCTATTGCTCGGTGGATAAAGAGATAAAACCCGACGCCAAACAAAAATGAGAAGATCATAAAGAACTTCCCGTCGATGAAGATGTGAAGGGCGTATATATAGTAATGTTCCATGACGGTGTTTGGGTCGCTCGGACGTAATAAACTGAGAATGTTCATAAAAATAATACCGAATAAGGCGAAGCCTCGTAGTGTATCGAGGACATTGATTCGTTCATGTAATGGTGTGGCTTTCATATAGATCTCTCCTTTCAATTTCCTCTTCCGAGTATGAAGGGAGCACCTTACATATAATCTGCGGTAACCTTACAAAATCCTGAACTTCACTAGAAACAGTGATTCCAAAAATTGTATGTTACACTAAGGGAAAACGATTAGGGGTAAACAGATGACCATTCATTTTGCCAGGATGACGGGACAAGAAATCGCGAATTATGTGACTTGGTTGATTGACGATTATGCAAAAGATGTCGCGCGCAACTATCAACTTCCGATGGTGTTGGCACAAGAGGAATCGACTCAATTGATTCGGGACCTCTTCCCAGACAATCAACCCGGGGAAGGGCAGACGATTGTTCATGTGATGAACGGAGACACTCGTGTCGGAATTTTGTGGTATGCGTTTCAAGCTGAATCGAAACGCATCTTCATTTATCACATTTTGATTGAAGAGACGTACCGTGGGCAAGGGTATGCGACAGCGGTGTTTGAGAAACTTGAAAACGTGGTCTCAGAAGAACTTGGCGCAACATCCATTGGACTAAGTGTATTCGGTACGAATCCAGACGCACAGCGATTATATAAACGACTCGGATTCCAAGAAGCGTCCATCGCCATGAACAAACAGTTATGAGAGGAGTCGATATGAAACGTTACTTGAAGGGGCTTTTGGTCGGATTTGGTGTGATTGTGATTGGGGTGGCGTGGTTGGTATTTGCCTTTTATCGGTCGATGCAACCAGATCCCGATGAGGAAGCAAAAGTGATGAAGATGGCTGAATCATATGTACTCGAGCGATTCAAAGATGCTGAAGTGACAGAAGACGTATTATTCGACAACATGGGAAACTTTCCGTTTGAGTATGCGGCGATTGTGGTGGATTCGGTGACGGGGACGGAATTTTATGTTTACGAGAATGAATCGACCGGAGAAATCGTTGATACGTTTCTCTCATCCAAATGGGAAGATGCGGTCACAGAGGCGATTGAAGATTCGATTGATACGGCGTTTGGTGCAGACGTCACCTATGTCGTCCTATATGACGAAGAAAGTATCCGACAACTCGATGTCTCCTCGGCAAATCCAATCGCCTATCAGACAGCCGACGTTTCGCCGACAATCTTATTGACGCTTCATCGGGAGCCGGAAGCCGATGACGAAGAGCGCGTTCGGACGTGGATGTCTGCGTTACAAGAGAACGACATCCTGAAGCGAGCCGAGATTCGTGTTGACTATACCGCTAAAAACGGAGAACTTCTTGATGATGGTACTGGTTTAGATTTATCGTTTTAAAAAAGAATCCCACTCTCCAATCGGAAAGTGGGATTTGTTCAGTCAAACACTCGACTGATCCAGCGTTTGAAAAAGGGTTGGCCTGATTGTGTCACGCTATGATTGTCGAGCTCCACCTCTTCGATCGTCTCATTCGGAGACCTCAATTGAATCGTCATCTCGTCACCAAGCCCGGTCGTGACACCACTCTCAAATTGAAGATTTCTTGTCACATAAGCATTTGCGTATAGAAGTCCGCCTTTTTCATCCACTTGTACCTCCTGAATCGTATAGTGGAATTGCTCTACCCAATCTCGTTGACCGAGGAGGAGCCGGACGACGTCATCTTCGTGTGACAGTTTCGTTCGCTCGATATTCTCAAGAGGAGTATGCGCTTCAATCGCCTCTCGCTGCGCTTCTAAGATATCTTTGAAGTGATGTGTCGCAGCTTCTGTCGTCCATGCAGCGGAACCTGTCTTCGACTCGGTCGCATAATGGAAAAGAGCAAATCCAATCAAGGCGAATAACGCCAGGACACTTACTCGTTTGAACTGTTTCATCGTCGAGCTCCTTCCATATCAATTCAAGATTGAGGACATTAAAAGGGTGTCAATGGACCTCGCTATTATTCGAGAACATGACCTATCGACCGGTGATTTGATCCAACCAATTCGCGACCAAGTCCGCACTACCATCTTGGAACATAAATATGGATACCCCGACCATCACAAGCCCGACTAAAATCAATCCACCTTGTTTCGCGCTACTTGCAATCCCTCGCACGATGAGGATTACTCCCAATCCAAGCAAAAGAAAGTACCAAAATCCCATGAATATCCCTCCTTTTTCTAATTATTCTCATTTTAGTATGAATCGGTCGAGCAGGCTCTACATACTTAGACTGATTTATCTTTTAAAAAAGAAGGGTACATTACCTCTATGCGAATAATTAGGGGAGTGACCATTATGCGAAAAACGATTGTCATTGCGGGGGCGAGCGGCTATATCGGCTCGAACGTGATGGAGCAGCTGAAGGAAGAGTATGACATCATCGCGTTATCGCGATCGACGAAGAATAAAGAAGATGAGGCCCATATCACGTGGCGTGCCTGTGATTTGTTTTCATATGAGGCAACAAAAGAAGCATGTGAGGGCGCGGATTACGCGATGTTCCTCGTGCACTCGATGATTCCGGACGGCGGCTTGACGCAAGCGACGTTCGAGGACATGGACGCGCTCATTGCGGACAACTTTGCCCGGGCGACGAAGGCGAACGACATCGAACAGATTGTCTATTTGAGCGGGATCATCCCGAAACAAGAAAAGACGTTGTCGCGTCATTTGAAGAGTCGACTCGAAGTCGAACGCATCCTCGGCGGACAAGGAGTACCGGTAACAACGATTCGGGCTGGACTGATCATTGGTCCGGAAGGTTCGTCGTTCCCGATTTTAGCGAAGCTCGTCAAACGATTGCCGACGATGATCTTGCCACGCTGGACGAAGACGGAAACACACCCGATCGACATCCGGGAAGCCGTTCAGGCGCTCATCTCGGTCGTCGGTGCCGAGTCGCTCTACGACCGTCATATCGACATCGGAGGTCCTGAGGTGATGACGTATCGGAAGATGATCGAGCAGACGGCCGAAGTCATGGACAAGCGTCGTGTCTTGATCGACTTCCCGTTCCCGACAATCAAACTGTCGCGGCTGTGGGTCATGGCGGTCACGGGTGAACCGAAGGCGACCGTCTATCCGCTCGTCGAGAGCATGGGACACGCGATGGTCGCAGAAGACACGGTCGAAGGTATCGGCCAAGGAGAGATTCCGTTCAAAGAGGCGGTCGAACATGCGCTTGAGGAAGAGGAGAAACAGTCCTCGGGAGGTAAGAAGAAAAAGCAACCGAAATCGTATACGGTCCGCTCGATTCAGCGGTTCGGTCTGCCGAAAGAGAAGTCGGCGCTTTGGATGGCGGACACGTACTTCGAGTGGCTCGGTCGTTTTATGTATCCGCTCATTCAGACGACGAAAGAAGACGATGATTGGGAGATTGCGCTGCTCGATCCTTCGTTTGTCGCACTTCATCTATCGCTTGAACAGGAAGCGACGGACGATATGGCATCCTTTGCGATTGACGGGGGCAAGTTCGTCAAGTTAAGTGAAGAGGATCAGACAGGGCGTCTCGAGTTCCGGCGATTATCGGAGTCGGATGAAGGACTCGTCGCCATCCATGAGTTCGTACCGGCCCTCCCGTGGTGGTTCTATACGAAGACACAGGCGAAAGCCCATCTCGTCGTTATGTGGTTATTCGGTCGTCATGTGAAGTTGCTGGCGAAAGACGCGGAAGATGGCGATCAAGTCGTAGAGGCTCCGACGAATTGACGTGAGGCGCATCGAAAGGTGCGTCTTTTTCTTTTGTACATTCTGTTAACGTTTTTCTCAATCCGTTTACAAGCTATCTTTCCAGGCGTACACTGAACTCGTTTTTGAACTGATTGGAAAGAAGGAATGTATGATGCAAGACTCACTCTCCACACGTGAGATGTGGCAAAAGGACATCTCGGCCGGAATTACAGTTGGCGTCGTCGCCATCCCGCTCGCCATGGCATTTGCCATCGCCTCGGGAGTCCCGCCGGTGTATGGGCTCTACACGTCCATCTTCGCCGGAATCCTCGTCAGCCTGTTCGGGGGTTCGACGTTCCAGATTGCCGGACCGACGGGAGCGTTCATCCCAATCGTCTCGGGTGTCGTCCTCGCATATGGATATGAAGGGTTACTCGTCACGACCGTCCTCGCCGGAATTTTGCTGCTCCTCATGAGCGTGCTCCGGGTCGGACGGCTCATCCGCTTCATGCCCCGGGCCGTGACCATCGGTTTCACGGCCGGTATTGCTGTCGTCATCTTCGTCGACCAGCTCGATGAGTTGTTCGGGGTCACGTTTGAGAAGGCACCACATTTTCACGAGAACTTGCTTCGTCTCGGTCAAGCGTTGCCCGAAGCGAGCCCTTGGCCGATTGTCATTGCCGGAATTGGCTTTTTGACGCTTTGGCTCGTTCCGAAGCTGCCGTTTCGTTTACCGCTCTTACTCATGGCGATGCTTGTCCCGACGTTCGTCAGTCTCCTCATCCCGGGTGAGGTCGCGACCATCGGGAGTGCCTACGGCGGTATCCCAAGCGGACTGCCGACATTCAACTGGCTCGCGATTGACGTCGACTTGATCACCACGCTCCTTCCGTCCGCGTTCGCCATCGCCTTCCTCGGTGCGCTCGAGTCACTTCTTTCGGGAACGGTCGCCGATGGGATGGCGGGGACGAAGATGAAGCCAGACAAGGAACTGTTCGGGCAAGGGCTTGCGAACGTGATCACACCGTTCTTCGGTGGGATCCCTTCGACAGGTGCCATCGCTCGGACGGCGACAAACATTCAGGCCGGAGCGGTCAGTCGACGTGCCGGTGTCATCCATGGGATCACGGTGCTTGTTGCGGTCCTCGTCCTCGCGCCGTTTGCGAGTTACGTGCCGCTCGCCGCACTCGCTCCGATCTTGATGCGTGTCGCTTGGAACATGTCCGAGCGTCATCACGTGATGGCGATGTTACGTCATCGTTCATCCGAGTCACTCGTCCTTCTCGTCACGCTACTATTGACGGTATTCGTCGACTTGGTCGTCGCCGTCGAGGTCGGCGTCATCTGTGCGCTCGCGCTCTTCGCGAAACGAATGGCTGATACGATTGATGTGCGCGAACGGACAGAACGGTACGTCACGCGAGACGGGCAAATTGTCTTCAGTGTCGAAGGTCCGCTCTTCTTCGGTGCGGTCGAGTTGTTCGAGCACGTCCTCCACCACATCCATCGGGAACCGAACGTGTTCATCTTCAACTTTCACCGCTGTCCGGTCATCGACGTGACCGCGGTCGAAGAGTTGCGGCGTGTCATCACCGAGCTGAAAGTAGCCGACCGGCATGTCATCTTCGCGCACTTGTCGCCATCGGTCCGCGCGACGCTTGCTCACTATGGGCTACTCGACGGGATTGAAACGTTCGAGACGACCCAGGAAGCGATCGAGGCATCTTAACGAACGGACAAGATATCTCCGAACGGGACGCGGCGCACCTTGCCATCGAACAGCTCGACCTCGCGCTCGGCGTAATAGATGGCATGGACGTAGCCGCGCATGCTTGTCGTCAAGCCGTCTACGAACAAGGTCACCTCGACTTGGTCTCCTTCACGGATGGCCCGTTCGAGCTCGGTTTGCCAGAGGTAGAGGAGCTGTTCGTCCAAGTCGGGCAGCTCAATCTTTTGGATTTGGGCATAATAACGTTTCAGTAGGGCGACGTGCTCGGGCATGAGAAATGGGATCCATTTTAACTCACCCCGGTCACGATAGCGGGTCTTGCTCATGAGGAATCGCCTCCTTGTTTATGTCCGCCGATTAGACGTTGGCGCGTCCGGAGCGGACTGTCTTTTAGTAGGCTCGATGCCGGTCGGATCGTGCCGCGACCGAACCGGACATTCAGGCCGTCAATCAAATCGAGGAAGTCGAGCCGTTTCGCCTTCGCCCATTCGTCTTCAAAAAAGGATAACTGGACGTGGTCGCTCCGTGGCTCGAGCTTGCCGAGAGCGACCGAGACGTAACGGACGGCCTCCGTCTCTTCCCAGCCGTCTAAAAATAGCTGCAATAAGATCGGGAGAAACTCTTGCTCGTCCGCTGTGAAGCGGGGGAGCTTCTTTTGTTTACTGAAGCCACCCCGGTCGCTCGTCCGCGTATAGCGCACCCCGAGATGGATCGTCCCTCCGACGAGTCCCGCTTGCCTGGTTCGCATGCCGACTTCGACCGCGATCGCTTGTAAGACGAGCCGAATTGCGGAATACGTCGTGTAGTCTTTCATGAGGGTGATACCGTGTCCAATCGACTTCGGTCGCATCCGTTTCGCACCGAACAAGGAGCTCGCCGGCAGGATGGTTGGCGACTCGTCGATGCCCCAGGCGTGATGCCAAAGTTCTGCACCAATGACACCGAACTTTTCATGAAGGGATTCGAGTGGGTAGCGGGCCAAGTCCCCGATTGTCCAGATGCCGAGCCGCTGAAGGTGGACCGCCATCTTCGTGCCGACGCCCCACATCTTCTCAATCGGCGCCGGGTGGATGAGCCGTTCGACGTCATGGAGGAGACACGTGGCGACGCCTTTCTTTTTCGCATGCAAATCGAGGACGAGCTTGGCGAGGACGTTGTTCGGACCGATGCCGATGGTGACGGGAATGCCTGTATAGCGAAAAATCGTCGCACGCATGAGGTGGGCGACGTGCTCGTCACTTCCGAACAGCCGCTCCGTCCCGCTCATGTCGACGAGCGTCTCATCGATCGAATAGACACGAATCGCCTCGGGCGGGGCGAACTGATGGAGGATGTGGATGATTTGAATGGAGACGTTCAAATAATGACTCATCCGCGCCTCGGCATACAAAACATCCCGTCGTTCGTGCCACGGGAGGCGGTCGATGTGGAAGCGGCGTGCCCCGGTCTTGATGCCGAGCTGCTTCATCTTCGGGGTCGCGGCGAGGACGAGTGCCCCGCTGTCCTGTAGGTTCGAGAGGACGACGAGCTTCGTCTGATAAGGATTTTTGTTGCGCGCGGCACACTCGCAACTGGCATAGAACGAGACGCTGTCGATACAAAAGATTCGTCTGCGCATCGTCACCACTCCTTTTTTACGAACAAATGTTCTGTTTTTTTCATCGTAACACGGTCTCACGTCATCTCAAATAGTGAATTGAAAATATTTTTACAAATACTTTTTGAAAATTAACCAAAATTTATAGGTTTTCACGTGTCTAAAAACCAACTTTTAGGAAGTTTTCGTAAAAAAGTCTCCGAATTGGTTCGATTTTCGTTATAATAGACGGGTATGTAAGTGATGAATTGATAGAAAGATGGAGGCTATTAGTGTGATCCAATTTGTAAAACAGTTAACGAATGATCAAAGCCGGCGTTTGAAAGCATACGAACGACGGGTCGCGCGTATTAATGAATTAGAGACAACGATGAAAGCCCTCTCGGATGACGAGATGCGTACATATACGGAGACGCTCAAAGCACGTCTCTTGGATGGAAAGAAAGTGGATGACATCGCGGAAGAAGGGTTCGCTCTCGTCCGCGAAGCGTCAATCCGTGTGCTCGGCATGCGTCACTATGACGTCCAGCTCATCGGTGGGTTCGCACTCCTCGAAGGGAACATCTCGGAGATGCCGACGGGGGAAGGGAAGACGCTCGTCGCCGCTTTGCCGAGTTACGTCAAGGCGCTCGAAGGAAAAGGCGTCCACGTCATCACGGTGAACGATTATTTGGCGAGACGTGACGCGGAACAAATTGGGAAGATTCACGACTTCCTTGGGTTGACGGTCGGCTTGAATGTCCCGGAAATCGAAGCGGACGAGAAGCGTTCCGCATATCAGGCGGATATCACGTATGGGGTCGGGACAGAGTTCGGATTCGACTACTTGCGTGACAACCTTGTCCATAAGCCGGAAGAACGGGTCCAACGTCCGTTCCATTTCGCCATCGTCGATGAAGTCGACAGCATCTTGATCGATGAGGCGAAGACGCCGCTCATCATCGCGCAGAAGGACCGGTCACATATCCGCTTGAAACAGTTGGCGCAACAGATCATTTCAGAGTTCGAGGAGACTGACTACGAGGTCGACCTCGAGTCGAAATCTGCAACGTTCACGGAAGAAGGAATCGTCAAGATTGAAGAGCTGTTCGCCATCGATAACCTGTTCAGCGCTTCACACCAGGTGCTCTATCACTATCTCGTCCAGGCGCTCCGTGCGAACGTCTTGTTCGAACTTGACGTCGACTATATCGTGCGTGAAGACAAGATCGAACTCATCGACTTGTTCACGGGACGCATCATGGAAGGACGAAGCCTGTCGGAAGGGTTGCATCAGGCGCTCGAGGCGAAAGAAGGCGTCCCCATCACCGAAGAGAACAAGACGACGGCGGAGATCACGATTCAGCACTATTTCCGGATGTATCCGCTCGTTGGGGGGATGACGGGGACGGCTCAGACGTCACGTCAAGAGTTCTTGAAGACGTACAACATGGACGTCGTCCAAGTGCCGACGAACCGCGAACGTCAGCGTGTCGACCATCCGGACCGCATCTTCATGACGACCGAGCAAAAGTATGCGGCGGTCACTGAGAAAGTGGCGGAACTACATGCGACGGGACGTCCGGTCTTAATCGGGACGACCTCGATCGCACAATCGGAAGCCATCAGCAAGCACTTGAAGAAGAAGCGGATCGAGCATGACGTGTTGAACGCGAAGACGGTCGCTCAGGAAGCGGATATCATCGCAGACGCCGGTCAATTCGGAAAAGTGACGATTGCGACGAACATGGCCGGACGTGGGACGGACATCACGCTCGACGCAAAAGCGAAGGAAGCGGGCGGTCTCTTCGTCATCGGGACGGAGCGCCACGAGTCAAAACGTGTCGACAACCAGCTCCGCGGTCGTTCGGGGCGTCAAGGCGACCCGGGTGCGACCGAGTTCTTCGTCTCGCTCGAAGATGAGATCGTGAAACGTTATGCGGCGCAGAAACTAGAACGCGTGGAGAAAAAGTTGAAGCCGAGCGCGACAGGTGAAGTCTCGTCGAAAGATGCAATCGAGATCATCGAATATGCGCAGACGACGATCGAAGGACTCGGCGTCTCGATTCGAGACTACTTGTTCAAACTCGATGACGTCTTGAACGAACAACGGAATATCATCTATACGATTCGTAACCAGGCCGTCAATGCCGATGCGGATGCCATCACGAAAAACGTCCTCGGTATGATGCGTCTCGCCCTCGAGAACAGCATCGATATGCATGTGTCGGATGAACTCGTACCAGAGGAATGGCCGATCGATGAGTTGAAAGAAGACTTGCGCTACTTGACGATGCAAGAGCCGACATGGGCGAATGACATCGCCGATACGCGTGAACTGAAGGATGCTTTAAACGACTGGATGGAGGCGATCATCGCTACGACGGCGTCGCGCCTCGAACAGGACGATATCGTCCTCTTCGCGAAAGAGTCGCTTCTCCGCGCCGTCGACATGAAGTGGACGGATCATTTGACGACGATGAGCGGATTGAAAGAAGGGATCGGGCTTCGCAGCTACGGTCAGGAAGACCCGAGCCGTCAGTTCGGAAAAGAAGGACTGGAAATCTTCGAACAGACGTATATCAATATCGCCCGGGATGTCACGACGGAACTATGCCAGCTCGACCGCTACTTCGCCGAGATGGCAGAGGAGGAAGTATAATGTTAGGATTTCGTAAACGTAAACAGATTGAGACAGGAAATAAAGAGGAAGGACGCCAATTGACGCTCGTCATCGACGACGCGATGGGGATCCCGAAAGAGGATGAGTACGTCTTCCGTTACCATGCGAAACGACTCCCAAATCTAATGGAAAATCAAGTGTCAATCGAACTTTTGCACGCTGAACGTATAGATGAAGGGATGTCTACCGTTGCTTTATTCCGAAATACACTGCCGAGCTCTTTTGAAATCGATGAACTTCCAGTTTTATTACTTGATGAACATCATCTTCCACTTGGTCGAAAAGTTTTAAGCCGTATTGATTTACCAAAGTTTGAACCATGGACGAGTAAACCGGTATATCTTCATTTCTTTCCTAATGAACTTTTTAGTGAGGTCGAATTAAGTGATACACTGCGGCTCGTCTTCCAAATGAATCCGATTGATCCGTTGCAAGTGATTTCAGACGAAATGAGAGCACAGTTTTCATTATCAGAATGGAGACAGCTCATGCGGACGAACATTTCGACGCCACCGGTCGGAGAGAATGAATTCAACTTGATGCTTGTGTCTGTGGAGAAAGAAGAGACGGACGTTAAGGCGACGATTCTCCTCCGCAACGGATATGACCGTCACTTGAACGTTGAGAAACTCCCGCTTGAACTCGTGAGCGGAGAGGATGTCGTCGGCTTCAAGATGATTCGTCTCGAAGAACCAATACACGGGAAACACGCGTACCCGGTAGTGGTCACGTTTGAAGAAATTGAAGGTGATGGACCGTTCACCGTTCGGATTAAACAATGATAGGAGGATGGACCTAATTTCTATAAAGGGAATTAGGTCTTTTTTATTCGGAAATTAATATAGAAGGTCAATGAGCGTGGTGTTATATTGAATATGGTTAGACAATGATCAACCAGAAAAAGGGGACAATCACATGAAAACTGCATTGAAATGGTCGATCGTGACCGCGCTCGTGTTACCAACCGTTTTGCCGCTACAGGCACCGAACGTCTTGGCAGAAGTGGACGAGGATATCGTCAAGCTCCGTTTCTTAGAGACGACAGACTTACATACGAACATCACGAACTACGACTACTTCCAAGACAAGGTCGATAACACAATCGGATTGACGAAAGTCGCGACACTCATCAAGGAACATCGTGCAACCGCTGGGGAAACGAACACATTCTTGTTCGATAACGGGGATACGATTCAGGGGACACCGTTCGGTGATTACGTCCGTGAGAGCCAAGCTGGGAAAAATGAAGCGTTCGAACATCCGATGTACAAGGCGATGGCGGCACTCAACTACGATGCCGTCACACTCGGGAACCATGAATTCAACTTTGGTCTCGAATTCTTATACAACGCGATGGAGGGGTCAAAAGGGAAACTGCGTTTCGTCAACTCGAACGTCAAAGATTTAGAAGGCAACCCGATCGTCTCGAAGTTCAACGTGGATGGACAAGAGGTCCAAATCATCGAACGAACGGTCACAGACCAGGATGGGGAAACACATACGATCAAAGTCGGCGTATTCGGAGTCGTCCCTCCGAAAATCATGTCATGGGATTCGGGGAACCTTCAAGGTCGTGTGACGGCAGAGGATATCATCCCATCCGCACGTGAAGCAGTACAAAAATTAAAAGGCCAGGGAGCAGACGTCGTCGTCGCCCTCGCGCACTCAGGGATTGGTGACAGTGCAGCGTTCGCGGATGAGCAACTCGACAGCGAAGAGAACGTCGGTTACGCACTCACGAAGATTGACGGGCTCGACATGGTCATGACGGGACACCAACACGGTCGCTTCCCGGATGCGAAAGGCATGTTCGCTTCGTTCCCGAACGTCGATATGACGAAGGGGACAATCAATGGCAAACCGGTCGTCATGGCGAACAACCAAGGGAAGGACCTCGGCGTCATCGACTTCGAACTTGAACTCGTAGACGGCAAGTGGCAAATCGTAGATGCGTCAGCAGCACTCGATACGGTGACGGCTGATACGGTGGTCGACCCGACGATTCAAGCGTTGATCGAAGATGACCATTTGGCGACAATCGACTATATCAACCAACCGGTCGGTGAGATTCAAGATGACATCCAAAGCTACTTCGCACTCGTCCGTGACGATGCATCGGTTCAGTTCGTGACGAATGCGCAGAAGTGGTATGTCGAGAAAGAGCTTGAGACGAACCCGGAACTTTCCGCATATAAAGAGTTGCCACTTTTGTCAGCGGGGGCGCCGTTTAAAGCGGGTGGACGTGAATTGACGGACGCGAGCTACTATACGAATATCCCGAAAGGGCAAATCGCTTTGAAAAACGTCGCGGACCTTTACGTGTATCCGAACACGCTCGAAGTCGTCAAAGTGACAGGGAAAGATGTCATGGATTGGCTCGAGATGTCAGCGGGTGCGTTTGATCAGATTGAAGAAGACGGCGAAAACTTACTCAACCTTCAATTCCGTAGCTACAACTTCGATGTTCTCGACGGTTTGACGTATGAGATCGATGTCACGGGTCCTGCGAAGTTCGATGTCGGCGGAAAGCTCGTCAACGAAAACGCGAATCGCGTGAAGAACGTCGAGTACAATGGACAACCGATCAAGATGGACCAAGAGTTCTTGGTCGCGACGAACAACTATCGCGCAGGTTCTTCAACATTCCCAGGTCTTGGTGGCGGGAAGAACATCGTCTATCGCTCAGCGTATGAGACACGTAACGTCATCTCGGACTACATTGTCGAAAGTAAAGACAAGTTGGACTACAAAGCCGACAACAACTGGAAGATTGTCGCAGACGCGAAGCGTTCGGTGACATTTGAGACAGCGGATACAGGGAAGCAGTACTTGAACCTTTACGAAGGAATCGAAGCGACGGACGCGACGCGTCAAGATGCAGCAGGTCGTCTCTTCCGGACGTATACGCTCGGTCTCGAGCCGACAGCACCAGAGTTCGTGTTGACTCTCACAGTAGACACGATCAAACCGGGTTCAAAACGCGTGACGGGTAAGACGGCTCCTGGAGCTGACGTGACACTTCGCGACGGCAATCTCGTATTGGCTGAGACGGTCGCAAACGAGGATGGTGAATATGTACTGTCTGTCAAACCGCTCAAGCTTCGCCAAACAGTCGAAGTCGCCAGTGAAAAAGACGGTCAGACGAAGTCAGAAATGAAAGTCGTCGGTGCCGGCCACATCGGTGAACCAGCGCTTCGTTAATTAGAAATGAGCTTCCTGAATGGGGGCTCATTTTTTGTGGCAAAAATGTGAATGAAAACCCTTACATTCCATAGGTTCTTCTTGTATAATCAAACATGTAATCGGTTACATGACACGTGTAAACCGAAGAGCTGATGGGGTTTCGGCTACATATGTACGGAAAAGGGGACTGACAGATGATTACATTCTTCGTCGCACTCGCACTACTTTTGGTCGGGTATTTGGTATACGGTCGTTACGTTGAGAAAACGTTCGGCATCAAGGAAGAGCGGACGACGCCCGCCTATGCGTCTCAGGACGGCATCGACTACGTGCCGATGGGCAAAAAACGGAACTCGATGATTCAATTGCTCAACATCGCCGGTGTCGGACCAATCTTTGGACCGATTATGGGGGCGCTCTACGGACCGGTCGCCTTCCTTTGGATCGTGTTCGGATCGATCTTTGCCGGTGCGGTTCATGACTATTTGACAGGAATGATTTCCCTTCGAAATAACGGGGCACACTTGCCACAACTAGCGGAGAAGTTTCTCGGACGTTCACTTCGCCATATCGTCAATGGATTTGCACTTTTACTTTTACTTCTTGTCGGGACGGTGTTCGTCACGTCTCCGAGTAACATGATCAACAACTTGTTCGATGGGAATGCAACGACGCTCACCATCGTCATCTTCGCTGTGTTCGCTTACTACATCTTGGCGACGCTTCTCCCGGTCGATAAGATCATCGGACGCATCTACCCGTTCTTCGGGGCACTACTCGTCATCAGTGCCATCGGGATCGCGGTCAGTTTGTTCGCTCAAGGATATCAGATTCCAGAGATGACATTGACGAACATGCATCCGGACGGCTTGCCAATCTGGCCGCTCCTCTTCTTTACCATCTCATGTGGGGCACTCTCTGGTTTCCATGCGACACAGTCGCCGATCATCTCGCGGACGACGATGAAAGAAAGCAACGGCCGTGAAATCTTCTACGGCATGATGATCGCCGAAGCGGTCATCGCGATGATTTGGGCTGGAGCGGCGATGGCCATCTTTGAGCCAGGTGAATTGCTTGGACTCATCAGTGCGGGCACTCCGGCACTCGTCGTGCAAGAAGTGGCGACACTCATGCTCGGCAGCATCGGCGGGACACTCGCGATTCTTGGAGTCATCGTCTTACCAATCACGTCAGGAGATACGGCATTCCGTAGCGCACGGATGATTATCGCGGACTACATGTCGATCGCACAGAAGAAGTTCTCGTCACGTCTTTGGATCGCGCTTCCACTCTTCGCGATCTCATACGTGCTCACGAACATGGACTTCCAAATGCTTTGGCAATACTTTAACTGGGCGAACCAGACGACGGCGGTCATCGCACTGTTCGTCGGGGCGATGTACCTTTACATTAAAGGGAAAAACCACTACATCGCGCTCCTTCCGGGGACGTTCATGTTGTATGCAGTCTGGTTCTACATTTTGACGGCGCCGATCGGCTTCAAGCTGGACGGAGTTCTTCCGTACGTCATCTCGACACTCGGAACGTTGACGCTTCTCGTCTTGTTCCACAAACGGGCACGCGCGATGCGGGCAGCACAAATGGAATGTGACGTTCCGGTGAAAGAAGTCGCATAATCTCGACACGGGCTAATCGGTAGCCCGTGTTTTTGATTGCGTTAACATCGGGAAATGTCCATACTAGAAGGAACAGTTACGGAAGGTGGGAGCACATGAAACAAGAACAACTCAAAGAGATGCTCCATGCCGACACGCTCGGGGAAGAAATTGCGAGCGCGATCACGCACGGCTTAGGAGTCATCTTCAGCATCGTCGCCCTCGTCCTGCTCGTCATGAGCGCCACAGAGAGTGGGAGCACGTGGAACGTCACCGCGGTCAGTGTATTCGGGGCATCGATGATTTTACTTTATCTCTTCTCGACACTCATGCACGCCATCCCGCATCCACGGGCGAAACGGGTGCTGCAAGTGTTCGACCATGCGGGGATTTACTTACTCATCGCCGGAAGTTATACACCGTTTGCGCTCGTGACACTTCACGGGACGCTCGGTTGGACGCTATTCGGAATCGTTTGGGGTGTCGCGATTCTCGGAATCGTGTGGAAACTGTTTTCGACCGGCAAGTACATGTGGGTGTCCAATGTGACTTACCTCGCACTTGGTTGGATCTGCATCATCGCCATCCGTCCGTTATATGAATCACTCGGTCATCAAGGGTTCATGCTTCTCCTCGCAGGGGGGATCGCCTATTCGGTCGGCATCGTGTTTTATGTATGGCAAAAACTGCCGTTCAACCATGCCATTTGGCACCTGTTCGTCCTAGCGGGAAGCGTGTTCATCTTCCTCAGTATTTTACTCTATGTCGCACCTTCGACAAGCCTATAAGACAGCCGTCCTACGGGGCGCCTGTCTTTTTTGAAAAGTTGGGAAGAAAGTGCTGCAAACGGTTACAAAAATACAGACGAAATGACGTTTGTGTGTCATAATAATTGCAGACATCATCATAGAGATAGATGGGTGTAAAAGTAAGGGGGAAAATCAGATGGAAAAAGTGTTGCGCGATGGATTTATCTACATGTCACAAAACAAAACACTCAACAGTTTGGCAAAGAAATATGGCCTACGATTTGGTGCATCACGCTTTGTAGCAGGGGAAAACTTTAAGGCTTCTGTCCCGACGATTCGCGAACTCAACGCGAAAGGGTTGTCGGTCACGGTCGATCATCTCGGGGAATTTATTAAGACGGTCGAAGAGGCGAATACGAATCGCGACGAGATCATGCGTGCGATTGAAATTATGGCAGAAGAGCAATTAGACGCCTATATGTCACTCAAGCTGACATCACTCGGATTCGATATCTCGGACGAGTTGATTGAAGACAACATGCGTCAAATTTTGACGGTCGCACAACGAGTCGGGGTCTTTGTGGCCATCGATATGGAAGATGAGCAGCGTTGTGAAAAGACGCTCGAATTGTTCAAAAAGCTGAAGTCTGAATTTGACGGTCTCGGAACGGTCATCCAGTCGTACTTGTACCGCTCGGAAGATGACATCAATCATCTTGCGCCGCTCAAGCCGAACCTCCGCATCGTCAAAGGGGCATATAAAGAGCCGGCGACGGTCGCGTTCCCTGAAAAAGAGGACGTGGACCATAACTACGTGAAGCTCGTCAAACTCCATCTTGCGAACGGGAACTACGCATCCATCGCGACACACGATGACCATATGATTGACGCCATCATCGAGCACGTCAAAGAGAACAACATTCCACTCGACCAGTTCGAGTTCCAGATGTTATACGGGATCCGTGTCGAGCGTCAACTCGAGCTCGTGCGCCAAGGATACAAAGTCCGTGTCTACGTGCCATACGGTCGTGACTGGTACGGTTACTTCATGCGCCGTCTCGCGGAACGTCCGGCAAACGTGGCGTTCGTGTTAAAGGGAATGGTGAAGAAGTAAGTGAAACTCATAGTATTTTACTTGATATCGTGAAAAAAAATAGATGTCAGTGTAAAGTTGTGAGATCAAAATGGTTTGGTTCTTTAAAATAGAACCAAACCATTTTTTTACTCAATATCAAATTGAAATATATTAAAAAATAT
This sequence comes from Exiguobacterium sp. PFWT01, assembly GCF_018255795.1. Lineage (GTDB taxonomy): Bacteria > Bacillota > Bacilli > Exiguobacteriales > Exiguobacteriaceae > Exiguobacterium. The sequence continues at coordinate 883,830 of NZ_CP073755.1, forward strand.
TAAGGCGTTGAAAGGAAGAAATGTTCTATGACAAATATCGAAATTGTATTGGAATTAAGTAAAATCCTTTCTCCAATCATAACGGTTGGATTAGCAGCATTTTTGACAGCAAGGTATTATTTAAAAAACAAACAAGTAGATTATTCTATGAAGCTTTCTGAAAAAGCTATTGAAGAAGTTTATAACCCTATTATAGTTAAAATAGAAAAAGAAGCTGTTAATGATGGGTTTAGCTATGAAGGGCTATCCGCAGATGATTTGGTAGCTATTGACGAAATCTTTTCTAAGAATCGACATTTAGTCGAAGAAAGTTTGTTAAATATTCTTTGGAAGTATCAAGAGGATGTTCACTTCGAATTTTCAACTTTATATGGCAACGAGGAGTCCCAGATAACTTCTAAAGACAAATTTTTGGATTCTAATCATGAATTTTTGAATGAGATAAAAAGAGTAAGGAATTTTCATCTTAAGCGAATTGGTTTTTACTTTAAATGAGAACTAAGTGTTTAAAAATCCTTCGGTTATCATTCTAATTCCTGCATGGGGTTCAGAGTTTTCTGCTAACAATATGGGCGCCGAAAGGACACACTGCACAAAAAGAAGACTCAGCTACGAACTGAGTCTTCGATCCATTATCCATTAATCACGGTTCCACCATTTACGTGGATGACTTGACCACTGACGTATGTCGAATCATCGCTTGCGAGATAGACATACGCCGGTGCGAGTTCGGCGGGTTGCCCCGGTCGTTTCATCTCTGCTGAATCGCCGAACGATTTCACTTTCTCCGCGTCAAACGTTGACGGGATGAGCGGTGTCCAAATCGGTCCCGGGGCGACCCCGTTGACGCGAATCTTCTTGTCCGCCAAGTTTTTGGCGAGCGAGCGGGTGAATGCCGTGATGGCACCTTTCGTCGACGCATAGTCAATCAATTGGTCGTTTCCTTCATAGGCTGTGATCGAGGTCGTATTGATGATGCTCGCTCCTTCTTTCAAGTAGGGGAGCGCTGCTTTCGTTAAGTAGAACATGCTGAAGATATTCGTGCGGAACGTCTTCTCGAGTTGTTCATCTGATATATCGAGGAGTGACTCCTGTGGATGCTGCTCGGCGGCGTTGTTGACGAGGATGTCGATCCGGCCGAACGTCTCGAGCGTCTCTTCGACGACTCGTTGACAGAAAGAAGATTCTCCGAGATCGCCTTGAAGCAAGAGACAGGCTTGACCTAAGTCCTCAATACGTTCTTTTGTCGCTTCCGCGTCCTCGAGTTCGTTTTGATCCTTATAGACGATGACGGAGTTCGCACCTTCATGGGCGAAGAAGATGGCGACCGACTTTCCGATCCCGGAATCCCCACCGGTGATGATCGCGATCTTGTCTTTTAACTTGTCACTTCCTTTATAGTCTTCCCGTTCATAGATCGGGAAAGGTTCCATCTTCGAATCGATTCCCGGTTGGTGCGACTGTTCTTGGGCTTTCTTCTTAAACGACTCAAAGTCCTTTCGGCTACCGACAGTGTTTAAACGATTATCATGCATGTATACATTCCCCTTTCTAAATTTGACTCTTGTTGTCTATACCACACACATTAAAAACTAATCGTTCATTCAAAAAATGGAATGAAATTGAAAAATGAACGCTTGCGAATGAATGTTCATTCATTTATGATAGAAGAGTAAACACGATGGTGATTGCGATTTTTTTTACGCGTGAAATGAATCACTATTCATTCTCATTTTAGGGGGGAACACTATGACGAGTCACATCGAACAATCAACCGACCTCCGTTTGACGAACTCAATTCGTTTTGCGGTCGTCATCGGTTCAGGAGTAATGGGGGCGGGGATTGCGGCTCACTTGGCGAACGCGGGGATTCGTTCGCTCATGCTCGACATCGTACCACGTGAATTGACAGCCAAAGAGGAAGCGAAAGGGTTGACGCTCGAGTCGCCGGAAGTACGCAATCGCATCGCCTCAGAAAACCGTCAAAAGCTATTGAAACAAAATCCAGCACCACTCGCGACAGCGGAACATCTCAACTTCATCGAAGTCGGGAACTTAGAAGATGACTTAGAGCGTTTGAAAGAAGCGGATTGGGTCATCGAAGTCGTCGTCGAACGTCTCGACGTGAAGCAACAACTCTTCGAGAAGATTGCACCTTACATCCGTGAAGACGCGATTCTCAGCTCGAACACGTCAGGGATCTCAATCGAAGCGATGGCAAGTGCCCTTCCGGAAGGATTGAAATCACGCTTCCTCGGCACGCACTTCTTCAACCCACCGCGTTACTTGAAGTTGCTCGAACTCATTCCGACGGAGAAGACAGCCCGTCCGGTCATCGACTTCATGTCACGTTTCGCTGAAGATCGTCTCGGCAAAGGTGTCGTCGAAGCAAAAGACACACCGAACTTCATCGGGAACCGGATTGGGACGTATGGTCTTCTCGTCACGTTTGAAGAGATGCTCAAGCAAAACGCTTCAATCGGAGAGATGGACTCGATCACAGGTCCACTCATCGGTCGTCCAAAATCAGCGACCTTCCGCACACTCGACGTCGTCGGAATCGACACGTTCGTCCACGTGGCGGGGAACGTCTACGAGACACTCGAATCAGGGGAAGAGAAGGACACGTTCGACGTTCCGACAGAAATGAAGCAACTCGTTGAAAAAGGTTGGATCGGACAAAAGGCTGGTCAAGGCTTCTATAAGAAAGAAGGCAAGGTCATCCAGGAGTTGAATCTTCAGACGTTCGAATACGAACAATTGAAAGCGATTACAGGTCCTGAGCTCGATCAAATCAAGTCACTTCCTGGCTCGAAAGCAAAATTGAAAGGTGCCATCTTGAACAAAGGTCGCGTCGGCCAATTGCTCTGGCCAATCACGGCGAAGACGCTCGCTTACTCGGCACGTCTCACTGGTGAGATTGCCGATACAATCGTTGCGATTGACGATGCGATGAAGTGGGGCTTCGGTTGGAAGTTTGGACCGTTCGAGATGTGGGATGCCCTCGGTGTTGAGAAATCAGTCGAGCGTATGAAAGCGGAAGGCTATGACGTCCCGGCATGGATCGATGAGATGCTTGCTGCAGGCAATACGTCATTCTACAAGGGAGACCAGTATTACGATAAAGCGTCGAAGACGTATGTCGAGAAGACCGTCAATCCGAAAGAATTGAAACTTAAGCCGCTCGCAAAATCAAACGGCATCATTTTAGAAAATGGTGGCGCACGCCTCGTCGATATCGGTGATGACGTGGTCGCACTCGAATTCACATCACCAAACAACGCGATCGGTGTCGACATCATGCAGATGATCGAACAGTCGATCGATCGTGTCGAGCAAGACTTCAAAGGAATGGTCCTTGCCAATGACGGCAAGAACTTCTGTGTCGGTGCGAACCTTGCGATGATGCTCATGGAAGCCGAAGACGAGAACTGGTTCGAACTCGATTGGATCATCAACAAGTTCCAACAAGTCGTTCAAAAGATTCGTTATTCAAGTCGTCCGGTCGTTGCTGCACCGTACGGTATGACGCTCGGTGGTGGAACGGAAATCAGCTTACCGGCAGCCCGTATGCAAGCCGCACTTGAGACATACATGGGTCTTGTCGAAGTCGGTGTCGGCCTCATTCCTGGTGGGGGTGGAAACGTCAACACGTACCGTCGACTCCTTGAGCAGACACCAAAATCGATGCAAAACATCGAGAAGGCTGCGCAACAGACGTTCGAGAACATCGCGATGGCGAAAGTATCGAAGTCGGCATTTGATGCGAAAGCACTCGGTTACCATCGTGCGGTCGACGGCATCTCGATGAACCGCGACCACTTGACGTTCGATGCGAAACAAACGGTCCTTGAACTGGCTGACGGGTACACGGCACCGGTTCGTGAGAAGTTACCGGTCGTCGGTCAAACGGGTAAAGCGACGCTTGAACTCGCAGCGTACGAAATGTTCTACGGTGGTTATATTTCAGAGCACGATTTGAAAATTGCGAAGAAACTCGCACACGTCATCAGTGGTGGCGATTTGGCATACGGTACGCTCGTCGATGAGCAGTACTTCCTCGACATCGAGCGCGAAGCTTTCTTAAGCCTCATCGGGGAGCCGAAGTCACAACAACGGATGCAACACATGCTCGTGAAAGGCAAACCACTACGGAACTGATAAAGGGGGACAAAACAGATGAGGGAAGCAGTCATCGTAGCCGGCGCACGGACGCCGGTCGGAAAAGCAAAACGCGGTTCGTTCCGTAACGTACGTTCGGACGAGCTCGCGGGATATGCCATCAAGGCAACGCTTGAGCGTTCAGGATATAAAGGCCCGATTGATGACGTCATCATGGGTTGTGCGATGCCAGAAGCGGAGCAAGGGATGAACATCGCTCGCTATGCGGCGGTCCGGGGGGGACTGTCGCACGAAGTTCCAGCGATCACCATCAACCGCTACTGCTCGTCAGGTCTTCAAGCCATCGCGGACGCGGCGGCCAAAATCATGATCGGTCAAGCGACGGCCATCATCGCCGGTGGTATGGAGTCGATGAGCCAAGTCCCGATGGGTGGTCACGTCATCCGTCCAAACCCACACATCATGGAGACGGCACCAGAGTACTACATGAGCATGGGACATACGGCAGAACGTGTCGCAGCTGAATACAACATCTCGCGCGAAGACCAAGATGCATTTGCCATCAACAGTCACCAAAAGGCGGCGGCAGCCATCGCAGGTGGCAAGTTCCAGGAAGAAATCGTTCCTGTGACGGTCATCGAGCACGTACTCGGTGAAGACGGGAAAGTCGCGGAAGTGGAGAAAGTCGTCAAGCATGACGAAGGTGTCCGCGCCGATTCGACGATTGAAGCACTCGGGAAACTTCGCCCGGCTTTCAAAATCAAAGGGTCGGTCACGGCGGGTAACGCTTCACAAGTATCCGACGGAGCAGCAGCAGTTCTCGTCATGGACCGTGAAGAAGCAGAACGCCAAGGATTGCAACCGATGGCCAAGTTCCTCTCGTTCGCGGTCGGCGGTGTCCGTCCGGAAGTGATGGGGATCGGTCCAGTCGTCGCCATTCCGAAAGCACTCGAGATGGCTGGCGTGAAGTTAGAAGAAGTCGGATTGTTCGAGTTGAACGAAGCGTTCGCGAGCCAGTCACTCGGTGTCATCCGTGAACTCGGCATCGATCCATCGAAAGTGAACGTGAACGGCGGCGCCATCGCCCTCGGTCACCCACTCGGATGTACGGGAGCAAAACTTTCAGTCTCGATCTTGCATGAGATGAAACGACGCAATGAGAAGTATGGGGTTGTCACGATGTGTATCGGCGGCGGAATGGGTGCGGCTGGTGTCTTCGAATTACTTTAAGGGGGAATCGGATATGGAACGTACAGAACATGAATTGATTAAAGGCGGTAGCTTTGTCATTGACGCACTCGACGCAGAGCGTCTCTTCACACCAGAGGATTTCTCAGATGAGCATAAGATGATTGGGGACACCACGGCAGGATTCGTCGATGACCGCGTCATGCCAGTCCTCGAGCGCATTGAGAAACACGAGTTCGACCTCTCTGTCGAATTGTTGAAAGAAGCGGGCGAGCTCGGTCTTCTCGGAGCAGACGTTCCAGAAGAGTACGGCGGTTACCAACTCGATAAAATCTCATCTTCGATCATCACGGAGCGCTTCGCGAAAGCACGTTCGTTCGCGCTCAGCTACGGCGCACACGTCGGGATCGGGACGCTTCCAATCGTCTTCTTCGGATCAGAAGAGCAAAAGCACAAGTACTTGCCAAAACTCGCGACAGGCGAATGGATCGCGGCTTACGCGCTCACTGAGCCAGGCTCAGGGTCTGACGCCCTCGGTGCGAAAACGACAGCTGTCTTGAATGAGGCGGGCACGCACTACGTCTTGAACGGTGAGAAACAATGGATCACAAACGCCGGCTTCGCGAACGTGTTCGTCGTCTATGCGAAAATCGATGGCGACAAGTTCAGTGCCTTCATCGTCGAGCGTGACTTCAAAGGAGTCTCAACGGGCGCAGAAGAGCAGAAGATGGGAATCAAGGGATCGTCGACACGTACGCTCATCCTTGAAGATGTCGAAGTACCAGTCGACAACCTTCTCGGTGAAGTTGGAAAAGGTCACGTCATCGCCTTCAACATCTTGAACGTCGGTCGTTACAAACTCGCAGTCGGAGCAGTCGGTTCTTCAAAACGTGCATTCGACCTCTCGGTTCAATACGCGAACGAGCGCAAACAGTTCAAGACACCGATCAGCCAATTCCCACTCATCCAAGAGAAATTGGCGACGATGGCAGCGAACATCTATGCGATGGAAAGTTCAGTCTATCGTACAGGTGGTTTGTTCCAGGATAGCTTGGATGCACTCGGTGATGAGAACATGCGCGACGGATCGAAAGTCGCACAAGCAATCGCAGAATACGCGATCGAATGCTCACTCAACAAAGTCTTCGCTTCTGAAACATTCGACTATGTCGTCGACGAAGCGGTCCAGATTCACGGTGGATACGGATTCATGGCCGAATATGAAGTCGAGAACCTCTACCGTGACTCACGAATCAACCGTATCTTCGAAGGAACGAACGAGATCAACCGTTTGATCGTCCCAGGTACGCTCCTCAAGAAAGCGATGAAAGGTGAATTGCCGCTCCTCGCAGAAGCGCAAAAACTTCAAAAAGAGCTCATGAGCTACATGCCACAAGAATTGGATGGCTCACCACTCGCTCGCGAGAAGATGCTCCTTTCGAACATGAAGAAAATCAACTTGATGGTCGCAGGTACAGCTGTTCAGAAGTATCAACAAGACCTTCAAAACGAACAAGAAATCTTGGCGAAGATTGCAGACATGATCAGTGCCATCTATGCGCTTGAAGCAGCCATCGCTCGTACAGACAAAGCGATTGCCCGTTCAGGCGAAGAGAAGAACACGCTCAAAGTCCGCTACACAGAAATCTTTGCGGAGCAAGTGTTCAAGCAAGTCGAACTCATGGCGAAAGAAGTGTTGTACGCAGCGGCGTCTGGTGACGAGCAACGTATGCTTCTCTCGGCAATGAAGAAGTTCAGCCGCTACCAGCCAATCAATGTGATCGGCACGAAGCGCGAAGTCGCAGCGAGCCTCATCAAAGCGAACAAGTTTATCGTCTAATCAAATGGACAGAAAGGGTGGACCGGACGCGGTCGACCCTTTCTTTTTTTGAGCTCTGCCACGTACAATAGAGACGAGGGGGAGAGAAGATGACAAAACGAGACGTATTACTCGACCGGATGGAATGCATTGGACGGTCCGTTGCCGAAAAGGACGGGACGCTCATGCTGCTCGCATTGGGTTCGATTGGACAAGAGACGGAGCGGTTAGATGAGTATTCGGACCTCGATTTCTTTTTGATTGTCGAGGATGGGCAGAAGGCGCGCTTTATCGACCGACTCGACTGGCTCGAGGTCGAACCGCTTCACTATCAGTTCCAAAACACGAAGGACGGGCATAAAATCATGTATCAGGATGGCATTTATGGTGAGTTCGCCGTCTTCGAACTGCATGAACTGGCGACCATCGCCTATACTCCAGGACGTGTCGTCTGGCGACGGGACGAAGCGCTCGAAGTATTTGCGACACCACGCCTCGAAATCACACGTGAATCAGCGGATTATTATTATGAAGAGGCGTTGACGAACCTATATGTCGGCTTACTTCGGGAACGTCGGGGCGAGATGCTCGCCGGATTCGAACTCGTCCAAGTCGCGGCCGTTCAAAACGTCTTGAAGGCGCTCGGCGGACAAGGAGATCCGTTCAATCCGACACGCCGGGTCGAGTCGAGACAGCCGGAGATGATTCCCTTCTTGTCAGATGGGGTAAAAGGATACGGCAGGTCAATCGAGGCGGCAGTGGCGATCTTACGGTTGATCGAAGCGAGGCACGAAGTGAACCCGACGATGAAGCGAGAGATTGAACGGTTGCTTGAAACGTGAATTGATTTCTCGGAATATGCTACATTGAGAATAGAGGTGATGAACAGATGGTGACACTATACGGCTATCCACCATGCAGTACATGTAAAAAAGCAGAAAAATGGTTGAAGGAGCAAGGCATCGCGTATACATACGTTCATATCGTCGAATCGACACCGACGAAAGCGGAACTCGCCGAACTGTGGAAACAATCAGGTCTACCACTCAAGAAGTTCTTCAATACGAGCGGGCAAGTCTATCGGAACGAAGGCATCAAGGACAAGCTGCCAAATCTATCAGAAGACGAACAACTTGAGCTATTATCGAGCAATGGTATGCTTTTGAAGCGACCAATCGTCACAAATGGTGAAAAAACGACCATCGGATTTTCAGAAAAGTCCTTTACGGACGTTTGGGGCTAAGTGCTATAATACAGATGTGAGTCTAATTTATTTGAGGGGGAAGTTAGGATGAGCAAAGTACCAGCAAATTTACGTTATTCAAAAGAACATGAGTGGGTAGAAGTAAACGGAACGAAAGCCCGCATCGGCATTACGGATTTCGCACAAAGCGAACTAGGGGATATCGTGTTTGTCGAACTCCCAGAAGTCGATGGTACGATTTTGCTCGACGAGCCATTCGGTTCAGTCGAATCAGTGAAGACGGTCTCTGAGTTGTATGCACCAGTATCAGGTCGCATCACAGCAGTGAACGAGGACCTCGCGGATTCTCCAGAACTCGTCAACGAGTCGCCGTTTGAAAACGCATGGATGATCGAAGTCGAGTTGACGGAAGAGTCAGACCTCGACAAGCTCATGTCTGCAGAAGAATACGAAGCGATGATTCAAGGATAATCAAAACCGGCCTCTCCAATGGAGAAGCCGGCTTTTTTTACTCGAAATCGAGTCGGTAATGATCGGATTTGACGAGAGTCGCCCGTTCAAACACGCGATAGAAGAAGATTCCGAGTGCGACCGGAATCAGGCCGAACAAGACGATGACGAGCAGGACGTTGAAGAGAGCGAATCCACCCGGCATGAGATGAAGGGCGTTCACCGGACCGATGAGACCTGACACCCCGAACCCGGCGCTGATGGGTGTTCCTTCAATTTTTAGAATCCCTGCGAGCGCACCGAGAATCGCCGCATTTGCCAAAATGGGAAGCATCATGATGGGACGTCGGACAAAGTTCGCCATCTGAATCTTCGGAGAGCCGAGGAAATGGGCAATCGATGTGCCGGTCGCGTTCGCCTGCCATCCGGCAATCGCGAGACCGAATCCGGCAGCGACGACACCGAGGTTCGCCGCACCAGCCGCGACACCGGACAGACTGATGGCTGTCGCAATCCCGACAGTCGAGATCGGTGAGACGATGATGAGTGAGAACGCCATGGCGATCAGGATCCCCATGAGGACCGGTTGCAGGTCAGTCATTGTCATGATGAGTAGACCGATATACGTCGTGATCTGGGAGATGTAGGTCAGTAGGAAAGTACCGATGCCTCCTGCGACGACAATGACGGTCATCGGCATAACAATGACCGTATACGTCTTCAAGTGGGGAGCGAGCTTCATGACAAGAAGTGTAGCGATTGCAGCGGTCACACCGGCTGTGATCACATCCCCGATGCCCGCCATCACGAACGCCCCTTCGTCGATTCGAACGGCACCGCTACCGACATACGTCGCAATCGCGATCGTCCCGGCTTCGAGAATCGATCGTCCGAACTGCATGGCGACCGCTAGCCCGATAATGGCTGGCAGAAGCCGCATCGCAATCGTCGTCGCATCCAATATGAATTGAAGAGACGGAAAATACGGAAGTATGGCTTTCGTTAATTCACCGAGTAGTGCGCTCGGGATGAGGGCGATCAGAATCGCCATGCTGAGACCGTTTAAGACGTTCATCGTGAACTGTTTCATCGTACCTGTTGTTTGTTCCGTCATCATTCATTCACCTGTCCTTCTTCTTTGCTGTTATGTACAAAAGCGATAAAGTTAGAACCCATATTATTCCTCTCACCAGAAAGAGTCAAGAGAATCATTGAAAAATTCTGAAATTTCATCAAAGCACGATTTTTGAATGGGAATCCATCGCCCCTTATAATGACAAGAGAGGTGAGAAGAATGATTACAGACGGATTCTTATATATATACGCCCCGATGTGTGGTACATGCGCTGTGGCGGAAAAAATGTTGACGGTCGTCGAAGCGGTCGCCCCTGAAATTAAAGTCGAAAAGCGAGATGCGAACTATATCCCAAAAGAGCTAGAAGCCTACCAAGTGATGAGCGTACCCGCCTTGTTGAAGCTTGAAAATGGCGAGGTTCAAGATCGATTGTACGCGTTTCAAAATGTGCAACATGTCCTCTCTTTCGTGAAGTGAGAGAGGAACATTAGAATAATCTGAAAATTTTAAATAATCAGTTGACACAGAAAGTTCACGAATGGTATATTCATTACAACATCTTACTTGAACACAAAATAGGACGCGATATTCCCGATATCAAGACGTTTTGGCGAAGCCGCTGCTACCTTTATACGAATACACGTCAGTCTTCCCTTCGATTGTCCCCCAAAAAAATCAAGCGAAGACAGACGTTCCGTATAATCGCACGGTCCAAGCTAAGATCGAGTGATGATTGGTGAATCTCCCCCATATAAGGATGTAAATCTTGAACGGGCAAAAGATTTTCATCTATGGGCTGTCCTTCCGTGACTCAAGGTGCTACGTTCTGTGTCGTCCTCGGACGGCACCTTTTTTTAATTTTTTTGAAAAAAGGATTTGACAGCAGAAAAAGCTGTCGCTATGATAAAGCTAATCGAATACACAACACTCTTATCAAGAGAGGCTGAGGGACTGGCCCTATGACGCCCAGCAACCGCGGAGTAATCCGAAATGGTGCTAATTCCAGCAAGGTGAGAAACCTTGACAGATGAGAGCAATCGTTGTCCGTACGATAAAGTGCGCACGTTTGCTCAAACGTGCGCGCTTTTTTTGTTGTCAGGAGGGAAAGGTATTGATTCAATTACGAAACGTCGCCAAATGGTTCGATACGAAGAATGGTCGTGTCCAGGCGGTCGATGATGTGTCACTAACGATTGATCGCGGTGAAATTTTTGGAATAATCGGATATTCGGGGGCGGGGAAGTCGACGCTCATCCGATTGCTCAACCGTCTCGAGTCTCCGTCAAGCGGTGAAATCGAGGTCGCCGGGAGTGAGCTCACGAAGCTCAGCCCGAAAGAACTACGGGGAGTTCGCAAGAACGTCTCGATGGTCTTCCAGCACTTTAATCTTCTGTGGTCGCGCACGGTCGCAGAAAACATCAGTTTCCCACTCGAACTGATCGGGGTTCCGGCAAGTGAGCGGAAACGACGCGTCCAGGAACTCGTCGAGCTCGTAGGCTTGGCTGGTCGTGAGGATAGCTATCCATCGCAACTGTCGGGCGGTCAAAAACAGCGAGTCGGAATCGCCCGCGCGCTCGCTACCAATCCTGAGGTTCTCCTCTGTGACGAAGCGACAAGCGCGCTCGACCCGAAGACGACGGATTCGATTCTCGAACTGCTCGTCAGCATCAATAAGAAGCTCGGATTGACGATCGTCCTCATCACGCATGAGATGCACGTCATCCAAAAGATTTGTCACCGTGTCGCCGTGATGGAGGCCGGAAAAGTCGTCGAGACGGGTCAAGTCTCGGACGTGTTCCAACATCCGGAGCAACCGATTACGAAAGAATTCGTCAAGCAAATCGGGGCGGTCGACGATCTGTCGCTCACGTTCGAACACCTTAAAGAACGATATCCGAGCGGTCAAATCGTCAAATTGAAATTCTTGAACGAGACGGCAGAACAACCGATTTTGTCTGACGTTCTCAAGACGCATGATATCGGATTCAACATCATCGGCGGGAACGTGACCCAGTCACAAGTCGGTGCGCTCGGTACGCTATTCATCCAACTGATTGGGGAAGCAAGTGAAATCGAACGTGCCATCACATCGATTCGTTCGCAATCCGTAGAAGTGGAGGTGGAAAGCGATGTTTCCTAACGTAGATTGGCAAATTATGATGGAACAGACTTGGGAGACGCTATACATGACGCTCGTCGCAGGTGTGGCGACGTTTGTGATCGGACTCGCTTTAGGTTTGATTCTCTACATTACAAACGAATCACTTTTATTGAAGAATCGTCCGATTTACGTTTTCGTCAGCGCGATCGTCAACGTGTTCCGTTCGATTCCGTTCATCATCTTAATTATCTTACTCATCCCGTTCACGTTGTTCCTACTCGGTACGATGCTCGGTTCGACGGCGGCGCTTCCTGCGCTCATCATCGGAGCGGCACCGTTTTACGCTCGGATGGTCGAACTTGCGCTTCGTGAAGTCGACCGTGGCGTCATCGAGGCGGCCGAATCGATGGGAGCGACGAAATGGCAAATCATCTATAAAGTCTTGATTCCGGAAGCTCTTCCGGCAATCGTGTCGGGACTCACGGTGACCATCGTTGCCATCGTCGGTTATACGGCAATGGCGGGAGTCGTCGGTGGGGGCGGACTCGGGAACTTGGCCTTCTTGGAAGGGTTCCAACGCTCACAAAACGATGTCACGTTCGTGGCGACGGTGCTCATCTTGATCATCGTATTCGTCATCCAGTTCATCGGTGACCGACTCGTCACAAAAATTGATAAACGCTCAGCTTAATCACACATATACCATTTGGAGGGATTCATTATGAAAACTTGGAAAACAGTACTCGGATTGACAGCTTTATCAGCATTCACGGTTCTCGCAGCTTGCGGCGGGGAAGAGGCAGAAACAGGTTCTGGCGATGACAAAACATTGATCGTCGGTGCGTCAAACGTACCGCACGCTGAGATTTTAGAGCACGTACAAGAAGAATATGAAGCAAAGGGCTACAAACTCGAAATCAAGAAGTTCCAAGACTACGTGCTTCCAAACAAGACGCTCGCGAGCGGGGAACTCGATGCGAACTACTTCCAACACGAACCATACCTCAAGTCACAAATGGCTGAAAACAAAGACTACAAATTCGCATCAGCAGGTGGCGTTCACATCGAGCCGATTGGTGTCTACTCACAAAAATACAAATCGCTCGACGAGCTTCCTGAAGGTGCAGAAATCATCATGAGCTCTTCGGTCGCTGACCACGGACGAATCCTTACGATGCTCCAGTCAGAAGGTCTCATCACGCTTGCTGAAGGCAAAACGGTCGATGCGACAGTCGCTGACATCGTCGACAACCCGAAAGACTTGAAATTCAAGACGGATGTGGAAGCAGCACTTCTTCCGACAGCTTACAATAACGGAGAAGGCGATGCGGTCCTCATCAACACGAACTATGCGATCGATGCAGGCCTTAACCCACTTGAAGATGCAATCGCACTCGAAGGTGAAGATTCACCATACGTCAACTTGATCGTCACGCGTGAAGGGGACGAAGAAGATGAGCGCGTCAAAGCACTCCTCGAAGTATTGACGTCTGAAGAGACACAACAGTGGATCTTGGACGAATACAAAGGTGCGGTCGTACCGGTCAAACAATAAGTCATCTCGACTCAGGAGTCTTCCTCCTGGGTCTTTTTTTGTCTAGTGTTCTTTCATAAAGAGAAGTACACTACATATATGAAAGAAAAGGGGGGATTTGGATGAAGCTCAGACAGATTCATCCACTGACGTGGGGCGTCCTGTTCGGGACGTTTTTTGCACGACTGGCGACGTTTTTTGTCATGCCATTTTTTGCGATCTATCTGGCCACGCTCGGCTTTTCGGCGAGTGTGATCGGAACGATCTTTGCTGTGACGGCACTTTCAGGTCTGTTCATGAGCTTCTTTGGGGGGACACTCTCTGATCGGTATGGACGAAAACAGCTCATGTTGATTGGGATCGTGCTGAATGCCGTCACGTTCGCTGGTCTCGCACTTGCGACGGAACTGTTTTGGTTTTACATGCTATCGATGTTGATGGGGATGTCGCGATCATTCCTAGAACCGGCTTCGCGTGCACTCATCAGTGATACGACGCAGGCAGATCAGCGGGTCATCGTCTATAATGTCCGTTACTTCATGATCAATATCGCCGCGGCCATCGGACCACTCTTGGCGGTCGTCTTGTCACTCACTGGTGTGAAGACCGCGTTCTTCGTCGTGACGGCTGTCTACATATTATACGGAATCATTATATCTATCTTGTTTTACAAATATCCGTTTGAAGAAGGGGATGGGGTCAAGGCACGCCCACGCTTGACGGAGACGTTTCGTGTCCTGAGAGACGACCGGACATTCCGTGCGGTCATCATCGGGATGATTTTCGCGATTATCGGTTACAGTCAGTTCAATTCGACGCTTCCTCAATTCATTGCGCTACGCGACGGGCTAGAAGACGGTTCGAGATTGTTCGCTTACTTATTGACGACAAACGCCATCACGGTTCTCATCGTCCAATATCCGATCATGCGTTTCGGGATTCGAGTCTCTCCGATCAAGTCACTCTTTTTCGGGATTTCGACGTTGTCATTCGGACTTTTGCTCATCGGATTTGCGACGGTAGAGTGGGTCCTCTTTGTCGCGATGGCCATCTTTACCGTCGGTGAGGTGTTGATGTTCACGATGACGGACGTCTTGACAGATGAACTCGCGCCGGAACATTTACGGGGCACTTATTTCGGGGCGATGGGATTGACGTCACTCGGACAGACGGTCGGACCGATTATCGGGGGTGTATTACTCGATACATTCGGTCAGTCATCGCTTCCTGTATTCGGAAGTTTGGCGCTCTTGACGGGGTGCGGTGCCTTCTTCTTCGCGGTTGCCGTACGAGAGCGGAAAGCGGTCCTCGCACTCGTCGAAGAAAATGCCGGATAATGTCTTGATTTCCTACTATTAGCATTCTCAACTTTTATCATTCTATTGAGAATGAATTCTAAGGTGAGTCGCTTGAAATAAAAAAATGACTAGTCTAAGATTAGAATATATCTAATCTACGCCATTCACTATGGCGAGAAAATACGGAAGGGGTATCCGAATGTCTAACGTACCACAAATGAAAATTGATGACCTCCGCGTCTCAATCGAAGGAAAAGAGATTGTCAAAGGTCTTAACCTAGAAATTAAAGGTGGCGAAATTCATGCCATCATGGGTCCGAACGGGACTGGTAAATCAACACTCGCATCAGCACTCATGGGTCATCCACTTTATGAGGTCACTGGGGGAAGCGTCGAATTAAACGGCGAAGATGTCCTCGAGATGGAAGTCGACGAGCGCGCACAAGCAGGGATGTTCCTTGCGATGCAGTACCCGGCTGAAATCAGTGGTGTCACAAACGCGGACTTCTTGCGTTCGGCAATCAACTCACGTCGTGAAGAAGGTCAAGAAATCTCGCTCATGAAGTTCATCCGTGAACTCGATGCGAAGATGGAACTTCTCGAAATCCCTTCAGAAATGGCACACCGTTACTTAAACGAAGGATTCTCAGGCGGTGAGAAGAAGCGTAACGAAATTCTTCAAATGATGATGATTCAACCGAACATCGCCATCTTGGATGAAATCGACTCAGGTCTTGATATCGATGCCCTTAAAGTCGTTGCCAAAGGCGTAAACGAAATGCGTTCAGAGGAGTTCGGCTGCTTGATCATCACGCACTATCAACGTCTCCTCAACTATATCGAGCCAGACTTCGTACACATCATGATGGACGGGAAAATCGTCATGTCTGGTGGTAAAGAGCTCGCACAACGACTCGAGGCAGAAGGTTACGACTGGGTGAAGCAAGAACTCGGAATGACAGTAGACACAGAAGCGTAAGGAGGCTGTACGATGACCGTACAATTTGAATTGGATGCACAAGCGTTGTCGGCACGTGCAGAAGCGCTCGGCGGACCAGCATGGATGGTCAACCGTCGTAAAGAGGCAGCAGAACTTGCGCCGACACTTGCTTTGCCAAAAGTTGAAAAGATTAAGATTGATAAGTGGGACTTCGCAGCGGGTGATGTCGAGCTCGAACAAAAAGACGGCTTGACAGCAGACATCGAATCACTCCTCGGAGACCACCGGACAAACGTGCTCGTTGAACGCAACGGTCATGTCGTCTATAACGAATTGTCGATGCCAGAAGGCGTCTTGTTCATGGGAATCAAAGAAGCGATGGAGCAACATCCAGAGCTCGTTGAGAAATACTTCATGACGGAAGGCGTACGTGTCGATGAAGAGCGTCTTTCGGCGTTGAACGCTGCCCTCACAAACGGAGGTGCGTTCATCTACGTACCGAAAAACACGCAATTAAAAGATCCGCTTCAAGCGATCTTCACGATGGAACAGGCGAACGGTGCCCTCTATCACCACACGATCCTCGTCGCTGACGAAGGCAGTGAAGTGACCTACATCGAAAACTTCCTTTCAGGCACGAACGAACCGCATACGGTCAACGTCGTGACGGAAGTATTCGCAGGAGAGAACGCGAAAGTCGTCTTCGGTGGTGTCGAACAGCTCGCTGAATCAGCACTTACGTTCATGAACCGTCGCGGAGTCGTCTATGCGAACGGTCGCCTTGATTGGGCGCTCGGTCACATGAACGACGGGAACTCGGTCGTCGAGACGAAGACTCACCTCGTCGGCGACAACACGTACTCAGATACAAAAGCTGTGACGATCGGTCGCGGTGCACAGAAACAAAACTTCAACATCCGTACCGACCACTTCGGAAAAGCATCTGAAGGGTTCATCTTGATTCACGGTGTCCAAAAAGACGCAGCCACTGCGATCTTCAGCGGGACATCGATGATTCACCACGGTGCGTCAAAATCGAACGGGGTACAAACAGAGCGCGTCTTGATGCTCTCTGAAAAAGCTCGTGGGGATGCCAACCCAATTCTTCTTATCGATGAAGATGACGTTATGGCAGGTCACGCAGCGTCTGTCGGTCGTGTCGATGATGTTCAATTGTACTACTTGATGAGCCGTGGATTGTCTCGCCAAGAGGCAGAGCGTTTAATCATCCATGGATTCTTGACGCCTGTCGTCGAAGAACTCGCAATCGATTCGGTCAAAGACCGTCTCCGCGAAGTCATCGAAGGGAAAGTACGTTAAGATGTTGAACGCCTCGATTCGTGAACAGTTTCCGATTTTAGATCAGGAAATCAATGGACACCCGCTCGTTTATCTTGATAGCGCGGCGAGCTCACAAAAGCCGCTCGCTGTCATCGAGGCGATCGAGGACTATTATCGTCGCAACCATTCGAACGTGCATCGTGGCGTCCATACGCTCGGGACGCAAGCGACGGATGCGTATGAGGGAGCACGCGAACGCGTCCGCTCGTTCATCCATGCGGCGGTTCCTGAAGAAATCATTTTCACTCGTGGAACGACGACGGCCATCAACTTGGTCGCATCGAGCTACGGAGATGCGAATGTCGGTGAAGGCGACGAAATCGTCCTCACCCCGATGGAACACCATGCGAACTTGATTCCGTGGCAACGACTTGCCAAACGTAAAGGTGCGACGCTTCGATACGTCGAACTCACGCCGGACGGACGGGTCACACTGGATGCCGTTCAAGCCATCTTATCGGACCGGACGAAAATCGTTGCGATGAGTCACGTCTCGAACGTGCTCGGGACGATCAATCCGATTGCCGAAGTCGCTCGACTCGCGCATGAAAAAGGTGCTGTCATGGTCGTCGATGCCGCACAAAGTGCACCGCATCGAAAATTGGACGTCCAAGCACTCGACTGTGACTTCCTCGCCTTTTCTGGACATAAGATGCTCGGACCGACTGGAATCGGTGTCTTATATGGGAAGAAACAACTCCTCAAAAACATGGAGCCGGTCGAGTTCGGTGGCGAGATGATCGACTATGTCGATTTGTATGAATCGACGTGGAAAGACATCCCGTACCGTTTCGAAGCGGGGACACCGATTATCGCCGGAGCGGTCGGACTTGCGGCTGCCATCGACTTTTTAGAAGAAATCGGTCTTGAGAACGTCGAAGCACACGAACGTGAACTCGCGTCTTACGCGATTGAACAGATGAAAACGATTGAAGGGATTGAGATTTACGGTCCTGAAGATCGCGTTGGTCTCGTCACGTTCAACTTGAAGGACGTGCACGCGCACGACCTCGCGACCGTTCTCGATATGCAAGGCATCGCGGTTCGTGCCGGTCACCACTGTGCACAACCACTCATGCGTCTTTTGAAGCAATCATCGACGGCACGGGCGAGCTTCTATTTGTACAACACAAAAGAAGAAGTCGACCGCTTCATCGAGGGATTACGTCAAACGAAGGAGTATTTCAATTATGAGTTTTAATAATCTCGACATGTTGTACCGACAGGTCATCATGGATCACTATAAAAACCCAAGAAACCGTGGCGTCATCGAAGATGGCGTGACGGTGGACTTGAACAACCCGACGTGTGGGGATTCGCTTCGTCTTCAACTACAGGTCGAAGACAACATCGTCAAAGATGCAAAGTTTGAAGGGGAGGGCTGCTCAATCAGTCTTGCCTCGGCATCGATGATGACCCAAATCGTCAAAGGAAAAACAGTAGAAGAGGCGCTTCAACTCGCCAACATCTTCTCTGAAATGGTTCAAGGCAAAGAGTACGACACGGATACGTTTGACCTCGGTGATATCGAGGCGCTCTCAGGCGTATCGAAATTCCCGGCTCGAATCAAGTGTGCCACGCTCGCGTGGAAAGCGCTTGAAAAAGGAGTAGACGAGGACGCGTAAGGAGAAGGAGGAGACCGATATGGCAAAGAACATGCCGGAAATTGGCGATTATAAATACGGCTTCCATGATCGGGACGTTTCGATTTTCCGTTCAGGCCGTGGCTTGACGACAGAAATCGTAGAGACGATCTCGCGCATGAAAGAAGAGCCGCAATGGATGCTCGACTTCCGTTTGAAGTCGTTGGATCACTTCAACAAGATGGCGATGCCGACATGGGGCGGAGACCTCTCGGCACTTGATTTCGACGAAATCACGTACTATGTCAAACCATCTGAGAAGACAGAACGCTCATGGGATGAGGTACCAGAAGAAATCAAACGTACGTTTGACAAGCTCGGTATCCCAGAAGCAGAGCAAAAATACTTGGCAGGTGTCTCGGCTCAGTATGAGTCTGAGGTTGTCTACCACAGCATGCAAGAAGACTTCGAAGAAAAAGGTGTCATCTTCAAAGATACAGACACAGCCCTTAAAGAAGACGAAGAGATCTTCAAAGAGTACTTCGGGAAGTTGATTCCGCCGACGGACAACAAGTTTGCGGCCCTCAACTCAGCAGTTTGGTCGGGTGGCTCGTTCATCTACGTACCAAAAGGCGTGAAACTCGAGCAACCGCTCCAAGCCTATTTCCGCATCAACTCGGAAAACATGGGTCAGTTCGAGCGTACGCTCATCATCGTCGACGAAGGCGCATCGGTTCATTACGTCGAAGGATGTACGGCACCGGTCTACACAACGAACTCGCTTCACTCAGCGGTCGTTGAGATCTTCGTCAACAAAGATGCATACTGCCGTTACACGACAATCCAAAACTGGGCGAACAACGTCTACAACTTGGTAACGAAACGTGCAGTCTGTGAAGCGGGTGGATCAATGGAGTGGATCGATGGAAACATCGGATCGAAACTCACGATGAAATACCCGGCTGTCATCTTGAAAGGGGAAGGCGCACGTGGAATGACACTTTCAATCGCCCTCGCTGGTAAAGGACAGCACCAAGACGCTGGCGCGAAAATGATTCACCTCGCACCAAACACGTCGTCGTCTATCGTCTCGAAATCGATTTCGAAACAAGGCGGAAAAGTATCGTACCGTGGAATCGTCCACTTCGGCCGTAAGGCAAAGGGCGCGCGCTCGAACATCGAGTGTGATACGCTCATCATGGACAACGAGTCGACGTCAGATACAATCCCGTACAACGAAATCTTGAACGACCAAGTGTCGCTCGAGCACGAAGCGAAAGTCTCAAAAGTGTCAGAAGAGCAACTCTTCTACCTCATGAGCCGTGGAATTTCGGAAGAAGAAGCGACAGAAATGATCGTTATGGGCTTCATCGAGCCATTCACAAAAGAATTGCCAATGGAATATGCGGTCGAAATGAACCGTCTCATCAAGTTCGAGATGGAAGGTTCGATTGGATAATCGTGACTTAAAAACCAGCGAAGCTAAGCTTCGCTGGTTTTTTGTATAATGAAATAAGGAGGCGATAACGTGACCCATCGATTTTTAGTAGAGAGCCGAGAGATTTATTCATTCATGAATCCCATGCTTGTCATTTGCCCGAGATGTGGGGGACAGGCTGATGTGTGGGAGAAGAATGATGAGGTGCGCCTCAGTTGTCTTCATTGCGGTCATTTGCAAATGAAGGAAAGCGGTACGAAGTACATTGGAGAACCAATCGATGTTCATTTTGGTTTGCCGCTATTTTTACAAACAGGTTGTTGTGGTCATGTGTTATGGGCTTACAACCGTGAACATCTCAACTATATTAAATATTATATCGAGGCAAAAATTCGGACGAGCGAGGGAACAAACCGTAGTCTCGAAAGTCGATTACCCGCTTGGATGAAACGCAAGCAGAATCGTAAAGAAGTATTACGAACGATTGAAAAATTAGAGCTTATGATAGAAGGTTCAACAGCATGAACCGACGAGAAGAACTCCAATACATAGAGAGACACCAATTGACATCGGTGATGAACGAGACAAAATGGAAGCGTCTCCATCGAGCTGTCTCTGAAGAGTTGACTTATGCGCCGCCGTATCAAATAAAATACTTAGGGGAGGATACGTTGTTTCCAAGCGACTCGTTGTCCGAGTATGAAATATTGTGGGGAGAGTGGGATGAAATCTGGCTGGAATCCCCTTTACGGTCCATCGAATGGATTCGTTTGCGACCAAGCGTACTGCTCTATAAGGGAGTGATTATTGACCCAGATGTTTGTGATCTGTCCATTGAACTCATCTCAATTTTAGAGAGAGAAAGAATTCCGTTCATCTTGGAAAGTGAGACGATTCAGATTTTCGGTTATATTCGGAATACAGGAATCTTTGAACCGAAGTAGGATATTTAACGTAATCATGTATTTTTCATGCAGCTTTTGTCGTTAAAGATGGAAGAGTCGGGTATGCTAAAAAAGAGAATGAATCATGGAAAGGATGGATACACATGTCACGTATTCCGCATAAAGATGAGATTGACCCGAAAGACATCACCCGCATCGCCGTCATCGGTGCCGGTTGGGTCGGGGTCAGTTTTGCTTACCAATTATCCACGGCAGCCCTTTGTGAGGAGCTTGTCTTGATCGACTCGAATCATGCCAAGGCAGAAGGAGAGGCGATGGACCTGAATCATGGGATCTCCTTCGCCCCGACACCGGTCCGGATTTGGGCAGGCGACTACTCGGATTGTAAAGATGCAGACATTGTCGTCATCACGGCAGGAGCGGCGCAAAAGCTCGGGCAGACACGGATGGACCTCGTCGAGCAAAATGCAAAGGTCGTCCGCACCGTCACACAAGACTTGATGAAGAGTGGATTTGACGGCATCTTAGTCGTCGCGACGAACCCGGTCGATGTGATGGCACACGTCGCCTGGAAGGCATCGAGTCTACCGAAAGAACGTGTCATCGGCTCAGGGACGGTTCTCGATACGGCACGACTCCGCTATAAACTCGGAGACTATTTCGAATTGTCGCCACGAAACTGCCACGCTTATTATATGGGGGAACATGGCGATACGGGATTTGTCGCATGGAACAACGCTCGTATCTATGGGAAGAGTATCGATGAACTGTTAGCAGAGAACGAACAGTATCAGTTCGAGGACCTCGAAGCGATTTATACTGACGTGCGCGACGCCGCTTATCAGATTATCGAGTATAAGAGTGCCGCCTATTATGCGATTGGGGTCGGATTGCTTCGCATCATCCGGGCCATCGTCCGGAATGAAAACTCCGTCGTGACGATTGGTGCTCATTTAGACGGCGAGTACGGGGCGAGTGACGTGCATATCGGCGTACCGGCCTTGATCGACCGGAGCGGTATTCGTAAGATCATCGAGATTGAATTGACGGAGGAAGAACAACAGAAGTTTGACGCCTCGGTACAAGCCATCAAGGCGGGAATCGAGAAAGTCGAACCTGCATCCTAAAAAAGATCCGACTGCGTGAGCAGTCGGATTGTTGGTTAAGACGCCTCTTCTTCGGCGATATCTTTTTTATAGTACTTCTCGGATGTGAAGAATTCGGTCGTCAATCGTTTCACTTCACCACTTAGAAGCAGGACGGCAATCATGTTCGGGATAAGAATCATCGCTAGCATCAAGTCGAGGAAGTTCCAAATCATTTGGGCGCCTCCGATTGCACCGATGACAATCGAAACGATATAGACGGCCTTCATGATTTTCCCTGCCGTCAAACCAAACAAGTACTCGGCTTGTCGCGAGCCGTAAAAGATGATGACGATAATGGTCGAGAGAACGAAGAAGATGAGCGAGATGGTGACGAGTAAGCTTCCCGTGTAACCGAAGTATTCACGGAAGGCGATCGTCGTCAACGCCGCTGGGTCATCCATCGCTCCGTCTGCCGTCCACACACCGGAAGACAAGACGACGAAGGCGGTCGTGCTACAAATGATGAGCGTATCGATGACGATCCCGATGACCGCCCAGAATCCTTGGCGCACCGGGTGATCCGTTTGTGCGGCGGCGTGGGCAATCGGCGCTGTTCCAAGACCCGCTTCGTTCGAATAGAGTCCACGGGCGAAGCCCCAACGAATTGTCTCGGCGACGGCGGCTCCGGCAAATCCTCCGAACGCGGCCATCGGCTCGAATGCATAAGAGAAGATGAGACTGAGAACGTTTGGAATCTCAGAGAAGTTCATCAAGACGATGACGAGTCCGGCTCCGACATAGACGAGTGCCATGCCAGGAACGACGATCTCCGTGACTTTCGCGATGCGCTTCAGTCCACCGAAGACGATAATGCCGACAAGAATAGCGACGACGATACCCGTGATGAGCGTGTTCCCATTGAACGTCTCGCGGACTGCCGAGCTGATAGCGTTCCCTTGTACCATGATGCTCGGGATGAGTTCGATCATGAGGGCGAAGGCGAACCAGGTCGCGAGCCATTTCCAACGAAGCCCTTTTGAAATGTAGTAGACAGGTCCCCCGACGAATTCGCCGGCGTCATTCTTCTCACGGTAGTGGACGGCCAGCACACTCTCTGAAAACTTGATGGCCATGCCGATGATGGCGATGACCCACATCCAGAAGATGGCACCCGGTCCCCCGAACATGATCGCTGCAGGTACACCGATGATGTTCGCGGCCCCGACTGTTGAAGAGAGCGCTGACGTTAAGGCTTGTCTAGGGCTTATATCGCCTTCACCTTTTGGCTTTTTGAAGATACTGCCGAACGTTTGCTTGAATATGTAGATGGGATAACGAAACTGAAAGAAACCGAGCTTGATGGTGAGGAAGATACCGGACAAGACGAGTAACGAGATGATCGGTACGCCCCAAAGCCAGTCGGAGACCTTCGTGACAAGATTAATAATATCATTCATATAACCACTCCAATTCCATTATTTTACTTAAATACTGTTTCCTAAAGTGAGGACCTCTAAACATCTTTGACAAAATAAAGGAGGAAAATAGAATGAGAGTTGCTAGACGTTTGATTGTATCTGGGCGTGTCCAAGGCGTGGGGTTTCGATATTTTTCACAGGAGACCGCGCAACGATTCGGCATCAAAGGATGGGTTCACAATCTAAGTGACGGGACAGTCGAGCTACATGCGGAAGGAACCGAGCAAGAAATCGGCGCCTTCGAGCAGGCGTTGAAGGATGGCAATCGCTTTGTCGGTGTCGAACGAATCGAAGGGACGGAAGCGAACAATCAGGAATTTAGTTCGTTCGACATACGCTATTAACCGCTTACATCTCCCTACATGTGAAAGGGAGATTTTTTTGTGAAATCTACATTTCAAAAAATTAAACCTCGAATTTTGGAGATAGGGTAGTCAAACGATAGGAAGTGTGTATAATGGAATAGACCAAGCGATATATTGTCAGAAAATTTAGTTATTATTTTTTTGTTAAGTCGTTCGGAATATCAAGTGTATGGAGGTAGTTGTATGAAAAAATCGACATTGTTCCCGTTAGCGTTTACGATTTTTGCTTTATTCTTTGGGGCCGGGAACTTGCTGTTCCCACCAGAGCTCGGCGCCTTGGCGGGGGAAAATCTCGTACCGGCGATGATCGGGTTCGTCATTACGGGTGTCGGTTTACCGCTTCTTGCTTTGTTCGCAGTCGCTCGGGTAGGCGGCGGGACGGACCAAATTGCTCGTTATATTCCAAAGCGTCTCGCACTCGTCTTGACAGGATTGATGTATGTAGCCATCGGACCATTCTTCGGAATCCCGCGTACGGCTGCCGTCACGTATGAAATGGGACTCGTCCCGTTTCTCGATGCGCCTTCTACTTTGACACTCGCGATGAGTTCGACCGTCTTTTTCGGGTTGACGTTCTTCTTGACGCTCCGTGCTCAAAAGTTGATTGAAGTCATCGGACGCATCATCACACCAATCCTCTTGTTCTTACTCGCAGCGATCGGAATCACAAACCTCATCTCGCCTCTCGGAGAGCCGGGAGCGCCAGCAGAAGGGTTTGAAACATGGGTGGGCGCACTCGGCCAAGGTTTCCAACAAGGCTATTTGACAATGGATGTATTCGGGGCCCTCGTCTTTGGGGCAATCGTCCTCGTCACGTTGAAAGCCAATGGGTTGAGTGACCAAAAAGAGGCATCTGCGCTTCTTCGCTCTGCAGGCATGGTGGCCGTTACCTGTTTGATGCTCGTCTATATCTCGCTCGCTTCAATCGGTGCGAATATGACAGTCGCAGAAGGAACGACGAGTGGCGCAAGCCTTCTCCAAGCGTTCGCAGGTACGTCTTACGGACAAGTCGGAATGCTCGCACTCGGATTAGCGGTCTTCCTCGCTTGTTTGACGACAGCAGTTGGACTCATCTCAGAGTTCTCACGCTTCATCAGCAACCAGTTTGATTCTCTCAAATATCATCATGTCGTCATCGCGACAACATTGTTTGGGTTCATGATCTCACTCGTCGGTTTGAGCTCGTTGATTCAAATCGCCGTGCCGCTTCTTACGCTCCTCTATCCGGTCATGATCGCACTCGTGCTCGTATCGGTGACGGAACGTCTTCAACGAAACCCTGGTGTGGCGATGAAAGCGACGATTTATACGGCGCTCGTTCTCTCGTTCTTTGAAACGTGGAATGGCATCCAGCCTTCTGCGGTTACTTCTTGGATTGGAAACTTACCAATGGCGGATATCGGACTTGCCTGGGCAGTTCCGACGATGATCGTCTATGCGATCACGCTTCTTCTTCCGAAAGGAACGTCACAAGAATCACTCGCTCAATCACGCATCTCATAAGTCTCGCCCATCCTTTGGTCAAGGATGGGTTTTTTCTGTCTTATTGTTTGCCTGGATGTGAACTCAAACAGTAAAATGGAAAGATGAAAAGGGAGTGACATGCGTTGACGACAAAACAAAAAAATCAATTGGCGATTCTCATGTTGAACATGTTTATCGCCGTCGCCGGATTTGGGATCATCATCCCGATTATTCCGGATTACTTAAAGATGATTGGCGAGGGAGGGACAGCCGCCGGACTCATGATTTCCGTATTTGCGGGTGCCCAGCTCGTCATGTCACCGATTGCCGGGAAATGGGCGGACGTCCACGGCCGCCGACTCATGATCATTCTCGGTCTGATCGGATTCACCATCTCGATGGGAGTCTTCTATCTATCAGATAATTTAACGATTCTTCTCGTCTCTCGTGCCATCGGGGGTGTTGGTGCAGCGCTTTTGATTCCTGCCATCTTCGCTTATGTGGCAGATATCACGACACTCGAGCAACGAGCTCGAGGGAACAGTTATATTTCCGCGGCAATGTCGCTTGGAATTGTGGTCGGACCAGGGATTGGGGGCTTTTTTGCTGAATTCGGCTTGAAGACACCGTTGCTCGTTTCAGCGATTGTATCATTCGTCGCTGTCATTTCGTCTGTACTCCTTCTTAAGGAGCCGGACCGTGCTCCGTACGTGGCACCAAAAATAAAAGAATCTTTACCGACACAGCTGGTCATGTCGACGCGAAAACCATACTTCTTCGTATTGGTCATCAACCTCGTGATGGCGTTTGGTCTGATGGCGTATGAATCGGTACTCGGACTCTATGTCAGCGAGATGTTCAGTGCGACACCACAGGAAATTGCCATCATGGTAACCGGAACAGGGATTGTAAGTGTCATCGTTCAATTGTTTGCGGTGGACCGTCTCGTCGAATGGTTGGGAGAGACCAAGGTCGTGCTCGCTTTCATCGCACTCGCCTCATTTGGCTTCTTGTTATCTTTGTTCGCGGGCACGTATATACTCTTCTTCGCAGTGACACTTGTGATTTTCTTATCGACATCCATTTTACGACCGGTGTTGAACACACTCGTGTCGAAACTGGCTGGCAATGAACAAGGTCTCGCCATGGGGATGAACAACGCATATATGAGTATCGGGAACATTTTAGGACCAACATTGGCGGGAATCGCCTTTGATATCGATATGCGCTATCCGTTCATCATGGGACTCGTCCTGTTGCTCGTCACATATATGGGCACATGGAACTGGTCGAAACGGAAAGCGGCCGCCATTTCAGAATCGTAAAGGAGGACGCTATGATCTACGTAGGTGTGACCGGATGGGGAGATCACGATTTGCTGTATACGACCCCAGAAGAACGAAAACATAAATTGTCGACATATGCGGGACATTTCCCGACTGTTGAAGTCGACTCGACCTTCTATGCGATTCAACCTGTGAAAAATTTCGAAAAATGGGATGGGGAAACACCAGATCATTTTCAATTCGTTGTAAAAGTTTCCAGGGAAATGAGCGGACATGATCGTGAGCCGAAAACGCCTTTGATTGAACTGTTTGAGCGTTATCGCATCTCGGTCGACCCGTTAAAACGAGCGGGGAAATTACGGGCTGTGCTCGTTCAACTACCGCCGTGGTTCGATGTGTCAAAGCCACACCTGGATTACTTGCGAACGCTTCGTGCCGAGCTGTCAGATTACGAGATTGCCATCGAGTTCCGCAATCCGACCTGGTTCTCAGAAGCGTTCCGGGACCGGACGCTTCAATTTTTGACGGAGCAACGGTTCATCAACACGATTTGCGATGAACCGCAAACGAAAGAGAGTAGCATCCCGTTCGTACCGGTCGTGACCCATCCAGACGTGGCGGTCGTTCGTTTACACGGGCGGAATACATCAGGTTGGCTAAAGAAACCGGGAATGACGAGTCAAGAATGGCGGCATGTTCGCTGTCTGTATCGCTATAGCGAAGAGGAGCTTCAAGAATTGGCGACCTCACTTCGTGAGATTGACCGCGAAGCGAAGGACGTGTATGTATACTTTAACAACAACTCGGCCGGGGATGCGGCACCGAATGCGAAACGACTCATTGAGATCCTTGGTCTCGAGTATGAACTCGCACCGAGACAAATCAGTTTGTTTTAGAAGGAAGGGATGGTCATGACGACACTGACTATTTTTCATTACAACGATCTTCATTCAAAGTTTGACCAATGGCCGAAACTTGTTTCATTTCTAGAAGAACATCGGACGGACGACACGCTGTACTTTGATTTAGGGGATCATGCCGACCGTACCCATCCAGCGACGGAAGTGACACGTGGGAAGTTGAATGTTCGTTTGCTCGAGCGACTTCGTCCGACAGCCGTCACCATCGGGAACAACGAAGGGATTACCTTTCCTCATGATTGGCTGGCCGAACTGTATGACGAAGCGACATTCCCTATCTTACTTGGGAATGTATATGAAGCAGACGGGTCACGACCGAATTGGGTCGATGAGACGCTCGTTCTCGAGCAAGATGGGTTCCACATCGGCCTGTTTGGTGTGACCGCTCCATATGAAGAGTTATACCCAGAGCTTGGCTGGCAGATTGAATCGCCTTACGAGGCGGCGGAGCGAGCGTTGAAACAGTTGGCGCATTGTGATGTCATCATCGCGCTCAGCCACCTTGGGTTCTTTGGAGATGAGCGATTAGCTGAAAGGTTTCCTGAAATCGACGTCATTCTCGGTGCGCATACACATCACGTCTTAGATGAAGGTGTGATGACGAACGGTGTGTTGATTGCACAAGCTGGAAAGTATGGGAAGTACGTCGGAGAAGTCACACTGACGCTTGGCGAGTCAGGAGTCGTATCGAAAGAAGCGCGCCTTCATGAACTGTCTCAGCAATCGGATAGTCCGGACACATTGGCCTTGTTGCATACAGAAGGGGCAGATGCTGAACGCCTTCTGGATGTCACGATTGCGGAGACGGATGGATACGCCTCTGATTGGTTCGGTCCTTCTCCACTGGGTGACCTGCTCGTTGAAGGCATGGTCGAATGGTGTGCGGCGGATGTGGGGATCATCCCATCTGGCGTTGTGCTAGAAGGACTTGCACCGGGTGGGGTGACGCTCAACATGTTGCATCGGATCTGTCCGCATCCAATCAATCCTTGTGTGCTGACATTGGACGGGGAGACGTTGGCGCGTTTCCTTCACGATTCCAATGAAGAAACGTTCACGACTATGCATGTCAGAGGTCTCGGCTTCAGAGGTACCGTTCTCGGAGAACCGAGTCTCTATCAAATCGAACAGCGGGACGGTCAGACATATGTAATGGGGGAACGATTGGATTTAAATCGGACATATCGCGTCGCGACGGTCGATATGTTGACGTTCGGTCCGCTCCTTCCTTATTTGGCAGACCAACCGAAGCGATATTTCATGCCCGAACTTCTGCGGGATGTATTACGAGAAACAATCGTCGCCCGTCATGAAGTGATTCGAAAAGGATAGAGCGCATCGACGGGGGCATGCTATGATAACAGAGTGGAGGTGGGAACGATGATTCGAGTGAATCGCCACGGATATACCGTCTTGGAAGAAAAGCGGGACGGTTTCGATGAAGAGGCGTTTATCGCACGCTATAGTGACGTGCTAGATAAGTACGATTACATCGTCGGTGATTGGGGGCATGGTCAATTGCGATTGAAGGGATTCTATGAACCGCAATCCAAATTGGCGACCTATGAGAACCGAATTGATCATGTGATGGACTACGTATACGAATATTGCAACTTTGGATGTCCTTATTTCGTTTTAAAGAAGGAAACGGAAATCAACGAAGAAGAGAGTGGTCCCGTCTTTGGGGGGACGAAACAAAAACTGAAGTTGAAACGGAAGTTCAACAAGACCGATGAATCAAATGTGTGAAGTGCTGAGCCGTCAGCACTTTTTTTATTACATTTGATTTCCAAATATTTCATTTAGGTAAAAAGTCGTGACTTCCGGTTTTGAGGTTGGAAAAATGTGATAAATTGTCATTAAGGATCGTTTCGTCGTTTTTGGTTTTAATCAGTGAGGTGATTTGGATGCAACATGTACAAACGACCGTCGGGGATCGGGATGACGTCCATAATCGAATTCATAATTTCGGACTCGGGATATTAGCCATGTTCTTTTTTGGCTTCCATATTATGATGACCTTTTATTTTACGGCGGCAGTCATTCTATTTGAACTCGTTCATGTGTTGATCATCCGTCGCTTTGAATATAGCCATTCGTTCTTGCGAAGCCGCGTCTTCAAAGTCACATCTCATCTTGTGTTATCGCTCGGGGTGCTGTTATTGATTTTATCCATGTCTCAGTTCTTTTTAGGCAATGTGATGATTCGCTAAGCGGGAAGGAGAAATTCCTTTCCCTTTTTTCATGTTTTTTTGAAACTTATGGTCATCTTTTCACGTACACTGATAGAAAGACTATGAAAAAGGATGGGTTACTATGAGATCTGAATGGAAACAACATGCACGACACGCCTTGAAAGGAAAATGGTGGCTGATGGCCGGATTGGCACTCTTGTTCGTCATCATCAACGGGATTCCCCAATCGTTTGCACCTGAGATTGATCCGAATTCGACAGCGCCCCTTACATCAACAGACGCCACATTAAGTTTCGTGTCGACCGTTCTTCAAATCTTGATTGCACCACTCACCATCGGTTGGTCATGGCTCGCACTCGGTGTATCACGTGAAAAGGGTGCATCGCTCTCGACAATGTTCAAACCGTTCCAAACACGTTACTTCAAACATGTCATCACGTCTTTTGTCATGAGCCTCTTTATCGTGTTGTGGACCTTGTTGTTGATTGTACCGGGAATCATCAAAGCCTTCTCGTACTCACTCACACCGTACATTTTGCGCGACCAGCCTGAACTTTCGGCACTCGAGTCGATCACAGAATCACGTCGTCTCATGGATGGGCACAAGATGGAAGCGTTCATGCTCTTCTTGTCCTTCTTCGGTTGGTTCCTCGTCGGGATTTTAACGCTCGGGATCGGGTTCTTCTTCATCGGACCTTACTTCTCGACGACGTACGCGACGTTCTACGACTCGATTCGAGACAATCAAGTTGATTCGAATGAGCCAGTGCACGGAACAGAACAAGGATTTTAAAGAAACAAACGCCTCGCTCAAGTGATTGAGCAAGGCGTTTTTGATTAGGAGTTGACTTCAGTTTTTTGTAAGTACGGCTTCAACGACAAGTGATGTTCGGCCACGACTTTACGAATCGTGCGTGTCTTCGAGCGCATGACGAGTGACGTCGTCTCGACGATATCATCCGTCAAGAACTTGACGCCATCGAGCAACTCACCTGACGTGACACCCGTCGCGGCGAAGATACAGTCATCACTCTTGACGAGGTCGTCGAGCGTGAGGAGTTGGAGCGGATCTTCAATGCCCATCGAGATGACGCGTGCAGATTCTTCTTCATTCATCGGGTGAAGACGGGCCTGCATGTCTCCGCCAAGCGCCTTGACAGCTGCAGCCGTGATGACGCCTTCAGGAGCACCGCCTGTACTGATGAAAATATCAATCGGATTTGTTTTGACGGCAGCTGCGATTCCGGCCGAGACATCGCCATCCTCAAACAGTTTGACGCGTGCGCCGACGTTCATGACGGCTTGGCGAAGGTGTTCGTGGCGATCGCGGTCTTGCATGATCACCGTCACTTCTTCAATGCGTTTATTGTTATATTTTGCCGCTTTTTCGATGATCGACTCGAGTGGTTCATCGAGCGAGACTTTTCCTTTTAAGTTCGGCCCAACGACGAGCTTGTCCATGTACATGTCTGGTGCGTGGAGGAGGGCACCTTCATCCGCAACGGCGATGACGACCATCGCATCTCCGAGTCCTTTTGCGACAATGGATGTACCTTCAAGCGGGTCAACGGCGATGTCGACTTTTGGGCCGAACGTCGTACCGAGTTTTTCCCCGATGTAGAGCATCGGTGCCTCATCGAGCTCACCTTCTCCGATGACGACCGTCGCATCCATGTTCACTGTTCCGAGAACTTCGCGCATCGCTGATGTCGCTGCGTCATCGGCTTCATTCTTTTGCCCACGTCCGATCCATTTCGAAGATGCGAGTGCTGCGGCTTCCGTTGCTCGTACGATTTCTAATGCTAATTCACGTTCCATAGTGTTGTACCCTCCACGTTATCTCTATTAAATGTGTTATACTTTTTACGGCTTAAATCCGTTGATTAGTGTATCACAATTTTATAAATGATGTAAATAGGACAGATTCTTTTCTCCTGACCGAAAAAGCATTAGTATTAACAGCAGGGGGGATCATCATGTATTTTGTGAATAGAGAGAAGATTAATCAGACACTGGAACAAATGGAAACGATGTTAGCGCACACCGATCAATTGAGCGGGGATGCGTTCACAGTAGAACTTGCGAAACAACGAATGGCTGTCCTCTTGATGGAAGGGGTCATCGACGTAGGGAACTCGATGATTGACGGATTCATCATGCGAGACCCAGGTAGCTATGAAGATATTGTCGACATTCTACTCGATGAACGCGTGCTCGATGAGAAGACGGGGAATGCCGCCAAGGCGCTCGTCGGATTGCGTGCTTACTATGTCCGTGAGTTCGTCGATGCAGACGCGTCACGCTTTGATGAATGGGTGAAGACGTCAAAACAAGACTTCACAGCGTTCTCGACACAAGTTCGTCGCTACTTAGAGGTCGAACTTGGACCGGTGTCCGCATTCTTACCAGAAAGCGAGTGATTGGATGGAACCGATAAAAGGATATTTATTTGATTTGGATGGTACGATGTATGCCGGAACAGAGCCCGTTCAAGCGGCAGTTGAATTCGTCAACGAGTTAGAAGCGACGGGCGTGCCATACTTATTCGTCACGAATAACGCCTCGATGACACAACAGCAAATTGCAGATAAGTTGATTTCAATGGGGGCAAATGTGAAGGCAGAAAACGTCTTGACGAGTGCCATGGCGACGGCTTTTTATATTGAGAAGATGTCTCCGGGGGCAAGCGTTTATATGATTGGCGAAGACGGACTCCGTCTCGCCCTAGAATCTCGTGGGTTCCACGTCACGGACGAACCGAAAGCAGACTATGTGGTCATCGGTCTCGACCGTCACATCACGTATGAGAAGTTGGCGCGAGGGGCAATCGCCATTCGTTCAGGAGCCCGATTCATTTCGACGAATGGGGATATCGCCATTCCGACAGAACGTGGGTTCTTACCAGGGAATGGATCGCTCACATCCGTGTTAACGGTGACGACCGAGAAAGAACCGTTCTTCATTGGGAAGCCGGAACCGGTCATGATCGACATCGCACTTGACATGATTGGATTGACGAAAGAAGATGTCGTGATGGTAGGGGATAACTATCATACGGATATTCTGTTCGGAATCAACGGGGGCATCCGTACACTTCACGTCAACTCAGGTGTACACGGTCCAGCCTTTGTTCAGGAACAAGAAAAACTCCCGACTTATATGGTCGAGAGTTTAGATGAATGGAAGCATGAAAAAAAGGGATGACGAATGTCTCCCTTTTTGCTTAGAATACTTGTTCTACTTCGACGATGCCTGGTACTTCTTCGATGAGCGCGCGCTCAATACCGGCTTTTAGCGTGATTGTTGAAGATGGGCAGCTGCCGCAAGCACCCATCAAACGGAGCTTGACGATGCCTTCTTCGACATCAACGAGTTCGACGTCTCCGCCGTCACGAAGCAAGAACGGACGCAATTTATCGAGCACTTCTTGGACTTGATCAAACATTTCCATGGTATCTACCCCTTTCTCGTTCTACTTTATTCTAGCAAGTTTGAGAGTGTTTCTCAATCATTTACGCTGAGCGTTTCGTCATCGGGAGTGGGTAAGATTTTTGTATAATGGTTTCGAGGGGGAATAAAGATGAAAATTACAGTGTATGGGGCAGAAGTTCAATGTGCCAGCTGCGTCGGGGCACCGAGTTCGACTGAGACGTATGAGTGGTTGCAAAGTGCGCTCGGACGCAAGTATCCGGAACAGTCCTTTTCTTTCGAGTATATCGATTTCGAACAGAGTGAGGACGAGTTTGCGCAGGCACTTAAAGACGATGAATGGTTTTATCCGCTCGTCTTGCTCGATGGGGAAGTGATTGACGAAGGGGTCGTTCAGTTACGAAAAGTATATGCGGCGATTGAAGCGAAACAAGGATCCGTTAATCATATAGAATAGTGAGCAGGTGGACGAACCATGCGGTTGCAAGGTTCGTTTTTTTGTTTACCTATAATTCAGAAAAAGATTTTACAACTTTTGTCTACCGGGCTAAACTGAACATAACTTGTATAAATTTTATAATATTTTGAAAATTAATAAACCTGTTTATTAAAGGAGGACTATTTGATGTTTGCCCGAAAACGAAATATGCCGATCCATTTAGACACCTCGTCCCAAATGGAGCACTTGTTAATTGATTTACCAAGTGAGTTGGAACGACAACGTCAGTTGATTCGTCTCGAACGGGAAGATCTTGCCTATTTGCGTGCTTATCAACAGGAATTACGTCAACTGACACCTCAGTTAGTTGATGTGTTTTATGAAGAGCTCGAAAAGATTGACGAGATGAAGGACTTGATTCGGCAACATTCGTCTTCGGACAAATTAAAATTGACCCTCTCCAATCATATTATGGAAATGTTTGAAGGGAAGTTGAATGAAGCATATATCGACCGACGACTTGCCATCGCTAAACGTCATTACCTGATCGGTCTGAAAGGGAAGTGGTATATGGCTGCCTTTCAAAAAATATTTGAGACGCTCGTTTTATCGATTCAACATGAGCAGCTCGATGCGGACTCGAAAATGAAACTTATGATGGCCGTCTCAAAAATCTTTAACTTCGAGCAACAAATCGTCCTCGAGATGTTTGATGATGAAGCGGACGTCGTCCGTGACCAGATGCAGCACGTGAAAGATGAAATCAGTCAGACGATTCAACAGGCGAGTGAAGATTTGGCAGCCCTCTCCCAAGAGGTCATGGCCAGTTTTCAGTCGATGAATGAACGGGCAGATGATATGAAGCATTCAAGTTCACTGACGCAGACGAAGCTTCGGACGGTACTTCACTCTTCGGTGAGCGGGAAAGATACGATTTTATCAGAGACGGGACGACTTGACGAAATCGCGCGTGACCTTTCCGACTCGGCCCAAGAAATCAAGGCACTCGAAAGATTGATGAATGAGATCATGACGATTGCGGATTCGGTGAAGCAAATTGCCAACCAGACGAACTTGCTGAGTTTGAATGCGGCCATCGAAGCAGCACGGGCAGGCGAACAAGGGAAAGAGTTCCAAGTCGTCGCATCAGAAGTACGAACGCTCGCGAGTCAATCGAAACAAGCGGCGGAAGAGGTGGAGGATTTGGTGAAGCGGCTCACGAATCAGATGGAAGAGACATCGAGCCGCGTCCTATCGACCGAGCAAGAGATGAAGCAGACAATGGGACGGATCAATCAAGTGACGGATGCCTTCCTCCAGATCTCTGGTGACTCGGAGCATGCTGACGGACAGATGGGGAGCCTCGCCGGTGATATCGATGAGATCGTGGAATCCATTGCCGAACTCAAGCGTGCCACGACCCAGATTGCGACGTCTTCGACACAGCTGATGGATACCGCGCAACGATTATAAGTGGGCAAATGACAAAAAAGACGAACCAGGTCGCATGACACGACTTGATTCGTCGATCGACAAGGTCGAGCGATGCGCTCGACTTTTTCGTTTAGAGGAGCTGGAACGATGACGTCGATGAACCAGCCGTGTAGCCAGTAAGCGTCGCATCAGACTTCACTTGATACGTACCGCGTTGTGACCAAGAATTCGTCGAGAGTGTGAATGTGATGGCTCCTGATGAATTCGTCTTTCCTGTACCGACAAGCGTCGTACCGTTCGGTTGTGTGATCGTCACACGAACATCGGCGTTTGCGACCGCTTGACCATTCGAAGTACGTACTGTCGAAGAAATCGAGACGACTTCACCAGCGTAGTACGATGACTTCGATGTCGAGACTGTCGTCGTGAGTGCTTGTACCGGTTGTGTCGTACCACCAGCAGTAGGGGCTTGGACAAGTCCGTTCCCGAACCATGTGTCACGACCCGCTACACCGAGGTCGATGGAGTCTTGTGACAATTTTGTACGGAGTTGTGTGCTCGATAGCGTAGGGAAGGCTTGCTTCATGAGCGCGAGGTTACCCGCCACATAAGGTGTCGCCATCGATGTTCCGCTCATTTGACCGTAGCCGCCATTTGAGAGGGTCGAGTTGATGCCGACACCAGGTGCTGCCACTTCGACAGTACTTCCTGTCGCCGAGAACGAGGCGCGGTTGTTGTTGATATCGGTTGCGGCGACAGCGATTGCCGAACTGTAACGAGCCGGATAGTTGACGAGGTCACCCGACCCATCGGTACGACCGTTGTTACCCGCTGCCGCGACGACAAGGATGCCCGCGTTGTTGGCACGATCGACGACTTGTTGGAGCGTCGTCGATGGACTCGTCGTCCCGAGGCTCAAGTTGATGATATCCATATCATTTGTGATCGACCAGTCAATCCCGGCGATGATGCTCGAT
Source organism: Exiguobacterium sp. PFWT01 (assembly GCF_018255795.1). GTDB lineage: Bacteria > Bacillota > Bacilli > Exiguobacteriales > Exiguobacteriaceae > Exiguobacterium. The sequence goes on from NZ_CP073755.1 coordinate 919,903, forward strand.
AAGCTACCACTTCCGTTCGCCTCAAGTGCTTTGACGGCGTAAATGCTTGCTTCGTGTGCAATCCCGACTGTTCCGATGCTGTTGTTTCGTGCGCCGATGATCCCAGCAACATGTGTACCGTGACCGTTGTCATCGGCATATGAACTCGTGACCGTGCTGAATGAGGCACCGCCAGCGATTGTTAAATCAGGATGGGCTGAGATTCCTGTGTCAACGACGGATACTTTGACACCTTTCCCAGTGAATCCACTTTGCCAAGATGAAGGAGCTTTTAGTTTGGGGATTCCCCAGTCTTGTGTTTGATTCTCAATCTGTACCGTTTGATCCACTTCCACATGTGCGACGTGTGGATTGTTTTTTAAGCCGTTCAATGCGGCCTTTGGTACTTCGAGTGCAGCGGCTGGAATGTTCGCGTACTGTTGGCGAACTTCCATGCCATCGATGGAAAGGGGGATTTTCTTTGCCGATTCCTTGAAGACGACGATGACGCGTTCTTTCTCTTTATGTGGGGCGGCATCCGCGCCCCCAGGTACGGTTGACAAGACGAGCAATGAGGCGAGGACGGAGCTACAGATTTTTTTCAACTTGTTTCCTCCTTTAAGGTATGTAGGCAAGATGACGGGATGTCCAACTGCCGTGACCATAGAGTAACAAGTTTTGCCAACGTGTAGAATACGCCAATGGCATTAAATATCTGAATATTTAGATAAGGATATAGGGGATTCAGATACAAGACTTTTGACTCAATTGAAAGAGAAATGAATGAAAATAATAGATGAACAAATCAAAAAAAGCGAACCAGCCATGGAGGCTCGTTCGCAATATACTCATTTAATGACTTTATGTTTCCAAAGGATACCGGACTTTAATAGTCGGGCTACTTTCCCAGTGAGTGATTGTTTCCCCATAAACACCCCAAAGCCTGCCTTCTTCCCGAGGGAACCAAGCGTCCCTTTCAGTTTGATGTCGGGTAATTCTGGGTAATTGACGCCTTTCCATTTGCAAAGCAAGACTTGGACGATCTGTTCGGCTTGGGCTTCGGCGAGTTGTCCGGATGGTGCGTACGGTAAGCTCGCATTGTCACCAACGACGAACACGTCCGGCAGTCCAGGAACGAAGTGATGTTCCGTCAATTTGACACGTCCGCCTCCATCGAGCTCCCAACCTTGATTCCGTACAACGGCGACCGGTTGAATCCCGGCCGTCCATACGGTCAGATCAGAAGGGAACAAGTCTTCGTGGTTCCATAGTCCGTCAGCATCGACACGTGTGATGTTGGCATTGTTAATGACTTCGACGCCGTGCTCCTCGAACCAAGATTGTACGTACATCGAAACACGATTAGATAAGAAAGACAGGACGGATGGTCCGCGGTCGAATAAACGGACCGTCAAATCAGGTCGGCTCTCACGAAGTTCGCTGGCGAGTTCGACACCGGACAGCCCGGCACCGACGACAGAAACGACCGACCCTGGTCGTAGACCATTGATCGCTTGCTGTGTCTTACGTGACTCTTCAAGTGTTTGAATACTGTACGTGAACTCGGCGGCCCCTTGGACATTGTGGTACTTGTCTTCGCACCCTAATCCGATGACGAGGTCGTCGTAGGGCACTTTTTCTCCACTCGCGAGCAGGACCATTTTGTCTTCGGTGTCGATGTCCGTGACTTGTCCGTATATGTAATCGATTTCATCCGGAAAGTCGATTCGAATATCGCGGTCCGAGACAGTTCCTGCGGCCAGTGCGTAATACTCTGTTTTCAATCCATGATAAGGCAAGCGATCGACGAGCGTGACCGAGATGTCTTGTAACTGATGTCCAAGCACTCTTTCAATCACACGCATTCCCCCGTAACCGCCTCCTAAGACGACTAATTTGCGCATAATAATCCCCCTTTGTTACTCTTCAACTGTATCATGTTATAATCTGCCGTAGAAGAACCATTTTCCGATAATTCACGTAAAGAAAGACGGTGACATATATGATGAATCCGATCATCGAATTTTGTGCTTCGAATTTGGCGATGGGCTCACAAATTGCCCGGGCTAAATTGGAATCTGATCCGGACCTTGATGTGGTCGAATACGGCTGTACAGGCTACTGCGGTGTCTGTTCCCTCGATCTCTTTTGCCTCGTTGACGGGGAAGTCGTGACGGGTGAAACACCAGAAGAGCTCGTGACGAAGGTGTATGAAAAAATCGAAGAGATGGCATGGTAAAAAGTTTGAGGGATGACCTCAAACTTTTTTATTTCACCCGTTGCATTTTAAAAAGAGGGATGTTATATTCTAAGAGGTTCGAATGTAGGTTGTCTGACGTTTAACAACAATAAAAAAGAAAGCGTTTCAAACGGTAGGGCACATCTCTTTTCGGGTATGACACATATAATTGGTTTGTTTAATATGAAAGGAGCACAACATCAATGAAAATCATGAGTGTGGTTGGTATTTTGGCACTAATTGCAATCGCTTACATCTTCTCTACCAACCGTAAAGCCATCAAATGGCGCACGGTCTTGGCAGCGTTCGCTGTTCAATTCGCATTTGCATTCCTCGTCTTATATACGGCATGGGGACGTAAGGCACTTGAATGGATCTCAAACGGAGTTCAAGCTGTCTTAAGCACAGCAGGTGACGGGATTGCCTTCGTATTCGGAACAGCGGTCGGTGGCGACAACTTCGTCTTCGCATTCCAAGTTCTTCCGATTATCATCTTCATGTCATCGTTAATCGCATTGCTTTACTACCTCGGCGTCATGCAGTGGGTCATCCGTATCCTCGGTACGGCACTCGCGAAAGCACTTGGAACGTCACGTAAAGAGTCACTTTCAGCAACAGCAAACATCTTCGTCGGTCAAACGGAAGCGCCGCTTGTCATCAAGCCGTATCTTCCAACAATGACACAGTCTGAGCTCTTCGCAGTCATGGTCGGTGGACTCGCATCAGTTGCTGGATCTGTACTTGCAGGTTACGCGGCACTTGGTGTACCACTAGAATACTTGCTCGCAGCGAGCTTCATGGCAGCGCCAGCTGGTCTCTTGTTCGCGAAAATCATCGTGCCGGAAACAGAAGAGTACGATGACGACATCGAGATTGTAGAGGATGAAGAAGACAGAGCGGCGAACTTTGTCGATGCAGCGGCACGTGGTGCCTCTGACGGTCTCTTCCTTGCCTTGAACGTTGGTGCGATGCTTCTCGCGTTCGTTTCATTGATTGCGCTCGTCAACTTGATCCTCGGTTCGGTCGGCGGACTTTTCGGATTTGATAGCTTGTCACTCCAATTGATTCTCGGTTACGTCTTCGCACCACTTGCATTCGTGATCGGTGTACCATGGGCGGATGCTGTACAATTCGGTAGCTTCCTTGGTCAAAAACTAGTCTTGAACGAATTCGTTGCCTTCTCTGAGTTTGCTCCAATCATCGGTACTGGTGATTTGTCAGCCCGTACAGAAGCGATGATCGCATTCGCACTTTGTGGTTTCGCAAACATCTCGTCACTCGCGATCCTTCTCGGTGGTCTTGGTGGGATGGCACCAAACCGTCGTGGTGACATCGCACGCATGGGTGTCCTCGCGATTCTTGCAGGTACGCTTGCGAACTTGATGTCAGCTACATTGGCTGGACTTCTTCTTTAATCGGTATAAGAAAACGCGATCACTTCGGTGGTCGCGTTTTTGTGTGGGTATTATGTATACAATTTGACGTTTGGCCACTCGACTGGCCAGGTTTTTTGAGCCATTCGCTTCAAGTAGATCGGATGTGTTGAGGTGCTTGTTTCAAAGTACGGTGTGGGTCTAACTTGTAGCGTGAGAAGATCTTGAATCCCATATGGTGCGGCCAGAATGAGCTCCTCATTTGAGTCGAGTCTCACCCCGATTGCGGTGACGGTCTCAGGGAAGTGCGCCAACGCATCGACCGATGATGTATATGGAGGCAACTGGTTCACATGATGCATCCTCGCTTGGTTTTTGACAGACCAAGGCACATCGGGGATGAGACGGAATAATCGCTGTTCGAGTTCTTCCTCAACTGCTTCATCTAGTTGATTCGGATCGAAATAGATCACATCCACATCATCCGTTTTAGTCGATGTTTTGTATCCGTGAAGATGATCCCACACTTTTGCCCGGATATATCCCGCACAAATCCAACAATCCGGTAAATCGAGGCTGGCAACGGCGTGGAGAAGCTTTATGAGCTCGGCGTCTTGTTTTAGAAAATGAACCAAATCTTGTTCGTCTGTCATAATGAATGACCCTCCTTACAATATGGTTGAAAAAAAGCACCTAGGCAACGCCTAGATGCTCGTATATCGATTATGCTTGAAGTTGTACGCGCTGACGTTCGATCCACGGCTTCAATTTCAAGAAGAGTGGGACGAAGAGCGCGCTGATCAAAATCGCTTTAATCAAGTTGAACGGTAAGATTCCGTAAAGGACAAGGTCCGTTTTTACAGCTGGGTCTGCCATGTCTGCCATGCCGAAGAAGAAGGCGTAAGCTGGCAAGATGACGAGATAGTTTAAGATGGCAAGGCTAAGAGCCATTGTGATTGTACCGGCAAGTAATCCAGAAGCGAGTGCTTTGTTTGACTTGCGCTTATGGTAGAACCAGGCAACTGGGTACATGAATGCGACACCTGCGAAGAAGTTTGCGACTTCCCCGACTGGAACGCCGCCACCGTTAAAGACGTAGTACAAGACGTTTTTCAAACCGACAACCACGACTCCTGCGAGTGGGGAAAAGACGATTCCGGCAATGAGTGCAGGAATGTCACTAAAGTCCACTTTAAGGAATGGCGGTAAAAATGGGAGCGGAAAGTTGAATAGCATGAGTACGAACGAGATTGTCCCGAGCATCGCCAAAGTCACCATTGTTGTCAGTCGTTTATTGCGCGTAGTTTTCATCAGAATCTCTCCTTTAGGTCGCTCCTCGATGAATGGCATCCGTCGCATATAAAAACCCGATTGCAATGAAGACAATCGGGAGAGTTTACGCGCATACGAAAGAGATGTTTTCCGAGGTGGAAAAGTCCACGTCAAAGAAAACATCCGGATATCGGTCGGATGCCGCCATCTTCTCCCATCCAGACTATACTGTCGGCTTTCGAATCTCACGAAATCAGCAAGCAACGCCTTGCTCGCTCACGGGCTGAGAAGAATATATTCTTCAATACCGCCGGTCGGGAATTTCACCCTGCCCCGAAGATGGAACGATTTAATTTTTTTTGTTACAGTTTAGTTATACAAGATAATCCACAAGATGACAAGTCAATTGACTTGAATTGAAGATATATGAGGAGGAGTTCAGATGATTCATTTAACAGAGTCAGCCGCACTTCAAGTGCTAGAGATGATGAAACAGACGGAACGACCGGATGCGCAATACTTGCGAGTGAAAGTTCAAGGTGGCGGATGTACAGGACTTTCATACGGGATGGGCTTCGACGAGGAAAAGACGGACAAAGACATTCAATTCGACCATCATGGTGTCCGCGTCATCGTTGCGGAAGTGGATCACGGGGTCGTTGATGGCCTCGAGATTGATTATAAGCAGTCGATGCTCGGTGGCGGTTTCACAATTAAAAACCCAAATGCGATTGCAACATGCGGTTGCGGTTCGAGTTTCCGGACAGCGACGAATGCAGGTACGCCAGGAGAATGCTAAAGAATAAGAACCGATCGCGAGTGCGATCGGTTCTTATTCTTCTTCTGTCAAAATCAACCGAATGACTTTTGCAGTTACGTCGAGTTCGATGTGATGTTGCCAAGGCCGAAAGCCTGTGATTGTACACGTGTCATTCGTGATGCGGAATGAGCAGACACTCTCTTCCTCTTGATCGAGGACAGAGTAACGACTGAAATCAGATAAGCTCTGATAGATCGCATACTGTGATGGTAGTTCATACGTCCATCCTTTTTCTAACATGATTTGGTGCATATTCGAGCCCCCTAACAAGTCTTTACTTATTAGAATAGCAAGAATACGAGTGAAAGTGGTAGATTAGTCTGTTTCTTTGAAGGGAAAATGAGTAGGGACGTCATTACAAATGGGAGGATTCAGGGTCATGAGAAAAGTATTGATATTCGGAGGGTCACGCTATTTCGGAAAACGGCTCGCATTGCGACTTGCTGAAGCAGGGGATGATGTGACGATTGTGACGAGAGGGCAACTACAGGTTCCGGAAGCTGAAGGGATTCGGTCTGTCAAAGGAGACCGGCAATCGGTCGCGACGATGAAAGACTTGGCCCGCGAACGGTACGACCTCGTCTATGACAACATTTGTTTTACTCCGTATCAGGCAAAAATCGCCTCGGATGCGTTCATGGACAAAGTCGGGAAATATGTGCTCACGTCGACGATGTCGGTCTACGCGCCTGGTCCTGATTTAAAAGAGAGCGACTTCAATCCGCTCCATTACGAATATCATCTTGAATCCGAACATGACTACGGACAAGGGAAACGCGAGGCGGAATCATTCTTCTTCCATCGCGCCTCTTTCCCAGTTGCGACCGTACGATTACCGATCGTGTTAGGTCCGGATGACTATACAGACCGGTTGAAGTTTTATGTAGATGCAATCCGGAACGAGGAACCGGTTGTCTTACATCATCCAGAGGCGAATATGGGCTTCATCTCGAGCGCGGAAGCGGCCGCCTTCTTAGAATGGGTCGGACGTGCCAACGTGACTGGGCCGTTCAATGCGGCGAGCGATGGCCTCATCTCGATGGGGGCCTTGATGGAGCGGATCGGTCAACACGTTGGAAAACCCGTCCAGATCATAAAAGATGGAGACTCGTCACCGTATGATTCGGATGTCGACTATTATATGTCGATTGCTGAGGCGAAGAAGGCGGGGTTTGTGTTTACGCAACTCGATGACTGGATTGACCGGGTCATCGTTCAAACGATGAAAAGATAAAAAAACGCTTCTGTGGATGTGGTCCACAGAAGCGTTTTTGGTTATTTCCCAGCAAATACAGATGTCGAGTGTTGCGGATGACGAGCAGTCGGATCCACGAGCTGTTTCACTTGGTTGATGGCGATTGGGGCTTCACCGAAACCGGTCGCAATCAATTTTACTTTCCCTTCGTATGTGGCGATATCACCGCAAGCGAAGATGCCGGCAACGGTCGTTTCCATACGTGAATCGACACGGATCGTGTTTTTCTCGAATTCCATTCCCCAGTTCTTGATTGGACCGAGCGATGAAACGAATCCGTAGTTACAAATCAAATCATCGATTTCAACGATTTTTGATTCGCCATCCTTATCTGTCAATTCGACAGATTCGATGTGTGTCTCCCCAGACAGTGACTCGATGTTGTAAGGCGTAAGGACGTTAATCGTCGATGCCTTCATCTGTTCGACCGTATGTTCATGAGCACGGAAGCGGTCACGACGGTGAACGATGTGGACTTCTTTTGCGATTCCTTCGAGCATGAGTGCCCAGTCGACGGCTGAATCGCCACCGCCGGCAATCATGACACGGCGATCACGGAATTTCTCCATGTTGTCGACGAAGTAATGAAGGTTGGCGTAATCTTCGCAGCCATCAAGCCCGAGTGGACGAGCCGAGAAGGCACCGTTTCCGGCCGTGATGATGATGGCTTTCGTATGATATTCTTCTTTATTTGTTGTCAATACGAACGTGCCGTCCTCGAGACGTTCCACCGTTTCCACCGTTTCACCGAGACGGTAATCTTGTTCGAACTGGTCAGCTTGTGCTTTTAGTTGATCAATCAAGTCCTGTGCTTTTACTTTCGGGAAACCGGCAATATCATAAATATATTTTTCAGGATAGAGCGTTGACAACTGACCACCGAGTTGCGGTAAGCTTTCAATCAACGTCGTATCGAGTTGGCGCATGCCTGCATAAAATGCGGTGAACAGTCCGACCGGGCCGCCACCGATGATGATTACATCTTTCGTCGTCTTCATCGAATTCCTCCTCAAAGCGTATACATTTATTATAGAGAGTTTATTGAATTAAATCCATTCAGTACAAACATGCAATACTTTCAAAAAAAATTCAAGAAGATAAGCTTTTCCATTGAGAATTCAATTTAAAGAGCGTACAATGAAACAGAAGCAATTGTGAACAGATGTTGAACAAGAATAGGCTTTATTGTGAACGTCTATGTGAAGAAACACACAACATAGTTGTTCAAAAAAACAAAACTTTAAACAAGGTGGAAATGAACATGAAACGACCTAACATTGTTATTCTTGGTGCGGGCTTCGGTGGACTCATCACAGCCGTCAACCTTCAAAAGACACTCGCTGCAGGTGATGCGAACATCACGCTCATCAACAAGCATGATTATCACTACCAAACGACATGGCTTCACGAACCAGCTGCTGGAACGATGAACCCAGACCAAGCACGCATCTACATTAACGATATTGTGAACCCGTCACGTGTGAAACTTGTCAAAGGGATCGTCGATCGCGTCGATACTGCTGCGAAACAAGTTACACTCGAAGATGGTTCTGTCGTCGAATACGACTATGTCGTCATCGGTCTCGGCGGTGTACCTGAAACGTTCGGTATCCCAGGCTTGAAAGAACATGCGATGACAATCAGCTCGTTGAACAGTGTTCGTAAAATCAAAGAGCACATCGAATATTCATTCGCTCAATATAAAACAAACGGTTCTTCAGACAACTCGTTCGTGACGATCGTTGTCGGTGGTGCTGGATTCACAGGAATCGAATTCCTCGGTGAAATCGTCAACCGAATCCCTGAACTTTGCAAACAGTATGACGTTCCACGCGAAGCGGTTCGCATCGTCAACATTGAAGCGGCACCAACAGTTCTTCCTGGTTTCGACCCAGAACTCACGACATACGCACAGAAATGGTTGGAGCGTAACGGTGTCGAGATGAAACTCGGTAACGGAATCAAAGGTGTCGAGCCAGGTGTGGTGACATTCGGTCCACTTCAAGGTGACACGACAGAAACGATTCGTGCCAACACGATCATCTGGACAGGTGGCGTAAGTGGTAGCCCGATCATCGAAAAATCAGGATTTGAAGCGGTCCGTAACCGTGTCATGGTGGAAGCGGACAACCGTGCACCAGGTCACGACAACGTCTTCATCATCGGTGACTGCTCAGCGGTCATGGACCCTGCATCGAACCGTCCATACCCACCGACGGCACAAATCGCGACACAACAAGCGCACAACGTTGCGAAGAACATCGCGGCGCTCATCAATGGCAAATCGACTTCGAAGTTCACTTACGAGAGCAAAGGAACAGTTGCTTCACTCGGACATAACGATGGAATCGGAATCGTGATGGGCAAAAAGATCTTCGGTCGCAACGCTTCATTCATGAAAAAAGTCATCGACAACAAACACTTCATCGAATTGAAAAAATACGGACTCGTCCTTAAAAAAGGGAAGTTCTAATTTTCATGATTGCACGGCTCGTTCTGTCTCAGAACGGGCTGTTTTTCTTTCGAAATTGTCATAGGAAGTTCTTTGACCTCGTTGGTCGAAATTTTGTATAATGAAGAGCGGACAAGGGGGGGCAACACATGCATATTATCCAAGCAGTCATTGGAGCCGTTTTATATATGACGATTTTTTTCAGTATCGGCTTCATCTTGAATATGTTACTTAAAAAGACATGGACACTCGTGTTCATTTATCCAATTTTTGTCATCATGATGATTGATAATGTCAAACTTTCGAGTTACGTGACCGAGACATCGACCGCGCTCACGAGTGTCTATGAAGGACTCGTCGGGTTGCAACTTCTCGATCTATTCATGCTCGGCTTTGGATTGCTCGGTGCAATTCTAGCTGGTGTGACGATTCGTTTCTTACGAAAGAGCGGTTATTCAATGTTTTAAATGGCGACAGAAATGTTCGCCTTTTTTGTTTTGTCCCTACTTTTTTAGGGCATGAACCGATATACTAGATAGCGAAACGATTTTTAGTAAGGGATGCGATGCGAATGACATTACCGATGTATACGATCAAAAAAGTGTTGAATAATAGCGTTGTCATTTGTCAACATGATACGGATCCGGAAGTCATTCTACTCGGGAAGGGGATTGGCTTTGGCAAAAAACCAGGCGACCTCGTCGACCCGGCCAGCGTCCCGGAGAAAGTGTATCAGCTGACAGATAAAGAAGAGCAATCTCAATATCAAGAACTCGTCAAACATGTCGACGAGGACTTCATTGCGTTCATGCAAGAGATTGTCGCCTTCATTGAGACGAGTACGGGCAAAAAAGTCGATGAGCACATCCATATCGGTTTGACCGACCACCTGTTCTTCACGATGAAGCGAATCGAACAAGGGATGGAAGTGACGAATCCGTTTTTACTCGAGACGGAATCACTCTACCCGAACGAGTTTGCACTTGCGGAACGAATCGTCGATATGTTCCATGAACGATTGAACGTTTTGCTCCCAGATGCGGAGACTGGGTTTATCGCCCTTCATATCCACTCGGCGACGACGTTCAAAAACGTCCTCGAGGTCAACCGTCATAATCAAATCATCGGGCAGATTGTGCAAACGATTGAGAGTCGTTTGAACGTGAAAATGGACCGGACGTCACTCGATTATAAGCGCTTACTTCGGCACTTAAGGTACGCCGTTGAGCGGGTTGCGACGGGTGAGACAGTCGAGGCACCACAAAAAATTGAAAAGGTGTTGCGCGACGAATATCCGCTATGCTATAGTACTGCTTGGGAGCTGATGGGCATCATGGAACGCGAATTAAAGCGTCCCGTCCCACGAGGTGAAGCGACATATTTGACGATGCATCTCCAGCGCCTAACAAGTAGATAAATGATACCACGTGTCTTACGTGTTACTGATTCGATCAGGCATGAGTAAGGAGTGGAACGTTATGTGATGTCTCCATTGGGAGAGGTCTACGTTCTATCCTTATTCATGCCTTTTCTGTTTTTATAAACGTGATTTATGAAAACGTTTAGATACGTCGGTTGTCTGACATCTACGCCGCTATCATATTGTTTATACGTACTTAAAAAAAGGAGGAAATGTTGATGTTTAAGCAGATCTTTGGTGTTCTTCAAAAAGTCGGTAAAGCACTTATGCTTCCTGTTGCAATCTTGCCGGCAGCCGGTCTTCTTCTTGCATTCGGTAACGCAATGCAAAACCCACAACTTACATCACGCGCTGGTTGGTTAACGAACGAAGGCGTCGTGAAATTCGCTCAATTGATGGAGCAAGCAGGTGGAATCATCTTCTCGAACTTGGCGCTCTTGTTCGCAGTCGGTGTCGCCATCGGTTTAGCAGGTGACGGCGTAGCCGGACTTGCAGCAATCGTTGGATTCTTGATCATGAACAAAGTCATGGGTGTTTGGCTCGAACTCACACCTGAAGTGTTAGCACAAGGTGACCCGGCTTACGCGAACGTACTCGGTATCCCAACGCTCCAAACAGGGGTATTCGGAGGGATCATCATGGGTCTCATCGCCGCATGGGCCTATAACAAGTACTTCAATATCGAATTGCCACAGTTCCTTGGTTTCTTCGCTGGTAAACGTTTCGTTCCAATCGTAACGGCAGTTGCAGCCGTTGTTGCTGGTTTCGTTTTACTATTAGTATGGCCACCAGTTCAGCACGGATTGAACTCATTCTCAAACTTCATGTTGAATGAAAACCGTACATTTGCAGCGTTCATCTTCGGTTTAATCGAACGTTCATTGATTCCATTCGGTCTTCACCACATCTTCTACTCACCATTCTGGTTTGAATTCGGTTCATACACAGATGCAGCGGGTAACGTTGTACGTGGTGACCAAGCGATCTTCTTCGCACAAATTCGTGACGGCGCTGAATTGACGGCAGGTACGTTCATGACTGGTAAATTCCCGTTCATGATGTTCGGTCTTCCTGCAGCAGCACTCGCGATGTATCACGAAGCACGTCCTGAGCGTAAAGCGGTTGTCGGTGGTCTCTTGGCTTCTGCTGCCCTTACATCGTTCTTGACTGGTATCACAGAACCAATCGAGTTCTCATTCTTGTTCGTAGCACCACTTCTCTTCGCAGTACACGCAGTATTCGCAGGTCTTTCATTCATGACAATGCACATCTTGAACGTGAAAATCGGGATGACGTTCTCGGGTGGTTTGATCGACTTCTTGCTCTTCGGTGTTCTTCCAGGTCGTACGGCTTGGTGGCTCGTTATTCCAGTCGGTCTCGTGTTCGCGGTTGTTTACTACTTCGGATTCCGTTTCGTTATCCGCAAATTCAACCTTAAAACACCAGGTCGTGAAGATGAAGTTGTTGAACAGTCAACAGCTACTGGTTCGGAACTTGCACAAGATATCCTCGTCGGTCTTGGTGGCTCACAAAACATCAAGCACCTCGATGCATGTATCACACGTCTTCGTGTCGAAGTAAAAGATAAGAACCAAGTCAACAAAGATGAGTTGAAACGCCTTGGTGCATCTGGAGTCCTTGAAGTTGGTAACAACATTCAAGCAATCTTCGGACCACGTTCGGACGCATTGAAATCAGAAATCCAAGCGGTCATCGCTTCAGGTAACGAAAAGAAAGCTAACTAATTGATGACCTAGACCAATCCTTCGGGGTTGGTCTTTTCTTTTTATGTGAAACGGTTTCATCCAAACGTTAGAGGGAAAAAGTAAGTATTCTGACAAAGGAGGGAACCATGATGTGGAAGAAAGTGTTTGGCGTTTTACAACGGGTCGGGAAAGCACTCATGCTTCCGGTTGCAATCTTACCGGCAGCCGGTCTTCTCTTGGCGTTTGGTACCGCATTCCAAAACCCGGACCTCGTTGAATTGCTCCCGTTTCTGGCGAATGACTCACTTGTCCTGATTTGGCAAGTCATGACAGATGCCGGGGACATCGTCTTCGCAAACTTAGGGTTGCTGTTTGCCGTCGGGGTCGCGATCGGCCTGGCGAACGGAGATGGGGTTGCTGGTCTAGCAGCCATTGTCGGTTATTTGATCATGAACAAAGTCATCAGCACGTGGAATGGGATTACCGCGGAAATCGCTCAAGGTGATCCGCAGTATGCGACCGTTCTCGGTATCCCGACACTCCAAATGGGGGTATTCGGGGGTATTATCGCAGGTCTTGTTGCAGCCTACGCATACAACAAGTATTTCAACATCAAGTTGCCAGATTTCTTAGGGTTCTTTGCAGGGAAGCGGTTCGTCCCGATTGCGACGGCCGCATTCAGTTTGATTATCGGGATTGCGCTCGCATATATATGGCCACCGATTGGGAATGCGATCAACACGTTCTCAAGTACGGTCATCGAGGCAAACGTTGCCTTATCAGCATTCATCTTTGGATTAGTAGAACGTTCCTTGATTCCGTTCGGTCTTCACCATATTTGGTATTCTCCATTCTGGTTCCAATTCGGAGAGTATACGAACCAAGCCGGTGATCTCGTACAAGGTGACCAGCGGATCTTCTTCGCACAACTGCGTGACGGCGTGGAATTCACAGCCGGTACGTACATGACCGGGAAATTCCCGTTCATGATGTTCGGCTTACCAGCAGCCTGTCTCGCCATGTTCCACACGGTTCCGAAAGAACGGCGGAAAGACGTCGAGGGTCTCTATTTCTCGGCTGCCCTTACGTCATTCTTGACAGGGATCACAGAACCAGTCGAATTCTCATTCGTTTTCGTTGCACCACTTCTCTTCGGAATTCACGCCGTCTTTGCCGGTCTCTCCTTCATGACGATGCATTTACTGAACGTCAAGATTGGGATGACCTTCTCTGGTGGTCTCATTGACTATCTGCTCTTCGGGGTCCTGCCGAACCGGACGGCCTGGTGGCTCGTCATCCCGGTTGGTCTCGTCTTTGCGGTCATCTACTACTTTGGATTCCGATTCGCTATTACGAAGTTTGACCTGAAAATTCCTGGACGTGACGTGCAGACTGGCACGAAAGGGGACAAAGCGGGGATTGGGGACGACTTGCCATATGAAGTGCTCTTCGGACTCGGTGGTCCTGAAAACATTAAGCATTTAGATGCATGTATCACGCGTCTCCGTGTCACGGTGAATGATGTGAAACAAGTCGATAAAGATCTCTTAAAAGATCTTGGTGCCGCTGGTGTGCTTGAAGTGGGAGACAATATCCAAGCCATCTTCGGACCAAAATCGGATACGCTCAAATCACAAATCGCGACCATCATCGAAGGTGGCGAATACAAACCGAAAGAGAAAGTAGAGAAGGCAGTCATTACACCGGAAGCGGCTGAACAAGCCGATCATCGCTTCCTCGCTCCGATGTCGGGTGTCCTGTTATCACTCGATGATGTGCCGGATCAAGTCTTCTCGGGTCGCATGATGGGAGAAGGATTTGCGATTGAACCGAGCTCAGGTCAGGTCGTTTCGCCGGTGACGGGTCAAATCACGACATTCTTCCCGACGAAACATGCGATCGGTATTTTGGCTGACGATGGACGTGAACTGTTGATTCATGTCGGTCTCGATACGGTCAATCTGAAAGGGGAAGGATTCACGGCGAAAGTCGAAGAAGGCGCCCGGGTCGAAGCGGGAGATGTCCTTCTTGAAGTCGATCTTAGCGCGATTCGAGATAAAGTTCCGTCACTGATCACACCGATCATCTGGACGAACGGAGACGGAAAGGTCGTCGTCGTACCGTTCGGTGAGACGGTCGTCGCAGGGGAAGCGCTCGACTTTAGAGCCGATGACAGAGGTACAGAATAACCGAGTCTCACACGCCGCTCCAGTAATGGGGCGGCTCTTCTTATGCAGTTACTTCAATGTGCCTTACTCCACAAAAGGAGAATCCCCTTTATAGTGAAGGAGAATTCTCACGAAAGAAGGGGTACAAATGAAACAATCTATAGAGTTGAATCACGGTCAGAAAGTTCTTCCTGCCATCGGACTAGGTGTCTTCAAAGTAGAAGACGGAGATACGGTCATCGATGCCGTCGTCGAGGCGATTCGTCAAGGATACCGTCATATCGATACGGCAGCTGTTTATGAGAATGAAGAGGGTGTCGGTGTCGGAATCCGAAAAGGGATGGAAATCGCAAATATTTCTCGGGATGATTTGTTCATCACCTCAAAACTTTGGAATGCCGATCAAGGTTATGAATCAGCTATCGCTGCGTATGAAGCTTCACTCGAACGCCTCGGCTTAGAACAATTGGATTTGTATTTGATTCATTGGCCGGTGGAAGACAAAATCGTTGACTCTTGGCGTGCCCTTGAACAATTGTATCGAGAGGGGCGTGTCGGGGCAGTCGGTGTGAGTAATTTCCAAATCCATCACCTCGAGACATTGGCTGAAAACAGTGACCTCGTTCCAGCTGTGAACCAGGTTGAACGGCATCCGTTGCTTCGTCAAACCGAGTTAGCATCGTACATGAGCGAGCACGGCATCGTACCGGTCGCTTGGGCACCACTTATGCAGGGCGGGTTGTTCGAAGAGCAGACTTTAGTAGAGGTCGCGAAAGAAGTCAATCGTTCCGTCGCCCAGGTGTTGTTACGGTGGCATCTCCAAACGGGATGGGTGATTATTCCGAAATCCATCAAACCACATCGAATCGCAGAAAACTTCGATGTACATGACTTTGAGTTGACCAATGATCAAATGGAACGAATCGATGCACTCGACCAGCATAAACGTGTCGGTCCGGACCCAGACGATTTTGATTTCTAATGCAGTATGTAAAAAAGTCCTTCTCTCGCTCGAGAGAAGGACTTTTGCCATTATTTTTTAATGTCGAACTTTTCGCTAAGGAAGTTCACGACTTCTTCAGCTGTGTCCATGTTGAGGACTTCGTTGACGATTGCTTCTGTTTCCGACTTCGTCAAGCGTTTCACGAGGCTACGCGCACGAAGGACGCTTGAAGCGGACATTGAGAATTCGTCGAGACCAAGACCGAGAAGGATTGGAATCGCGAGTTCTTCTCCAGCCATCTCTCCACACATGCCGACCCATTTGCCAGCTTTGTGTGCTTCTGTGATGACGTTGTGGAGAAGGTTCAAGATGGCAGGGTTGAACGGTTGGTACAAGTAAGAAACTTTTTCGTTCATCCGGTCAGCCGCCATCGTGTATTGAATCAAGTCGTTTGTACCGACTGAGAAGAAGTCGACTTCTTTTGCGAATTGTTTCGCCATGACAGCCGTTGATGGAATTTCAACCATCATTCCAGTCTCATATTGTCCGACTTCGATTCCTTCTTCTTTCAACTTCGCTTCTTCTTCGAGAAGAAGGGCTTTCGCCGCGCGGAACTCTTCGAGTGTCGCAATCATTGGGAACATGATGGCGAGGTTCCCGTGAGCTGAGGCACGGAGAAGGGCGCGAAGTTGTGTGCGGAACAAATCTGTTTCCTCGAGGCAAAGGCGGATGGCACGATAGCCGAGGAACGGGTTCATTTCTTTCGGGAGGTCAAGGTATGACAACTCTTTGTCGCCACCGATGTCGAGTGTACGGATGACGACTTGCTTGCCTTCCATCCCTTCAAGAACCGTTTTGTATGCTGTGTATTGCTCTTCTTCGGTCGGGAACGTTTCAGAGTCCATATATAGGAACTCCGTACGATAGAGCCCGATCGCATCTGAACCGTTTTTCAAAACGCCTTCGAGGTCGTTCGGTGTCCCGATGTTCGCAGCAAGCTTCACTTTGTGACCGTCCGCTGTGATCGACTCTTCGTTGACGAGTTGCTTCAACTCTTCTTTGTACGCTTCAAAATCAGCACGTTTGCCTTCGTACTCTTTGACAAGATCTTCTGAAGGGTTGACGAAGACGTCACCTTCTGTTCCGTCGATGATGACGAGGTCACCGTTTTTGATTTCTTCAAGTGCCACTTTTGTTCCAACGACGGCCGGAATTTCAAGTGAGCGTGACATGATGGCAGAGTGAGACGTACGTCCACCGATGTTCGTCGCGAATCCTTTGACGTATTTACGGTTAAGTTGTGCCGTATCTGAAGGCGTCAAGTCCTCTGCGATGATGATGACTTCTTCTGAAATCGAAGCTGGAGTCACGAATGTCACTCCGAGAATGTGAGCCATGACACGTTTTGTGACGTCACGAACATCAGCCGCACGTTCGCGCATGTATTCGTTATCCATTGATTCGAAAATCATGACCATCGTTTGGGCAACTTCGTCAAGTGCCTTCGCAGCGTTCATGTTTTCGCTTTCAATTTTGTCGTTCACTTGCGATACGATTTCTGGGTCCTCAACGATTAAAAGGTGAGCTGAGAAAATCTCGGCTTTGTCTGGACCGAGCTCACGAAGTGTATGTTCGCGAATGGCTTCAAGCTCCGTTTTAGATTGTGCGATTGCATCTTGGAAACGAGCCTTTTCTGCAGCGACATCTTCAATCTTGTGTGATGGGATATCGAATGAAGGTGTCTCCATGACGAATGCTTTTGCAACTGCAATCCCTGCAGATGCACCAATACCTTTAATGTGTGACATAAGCGTAGTCCCTCTTTTCAAAGAAATAGTGTACTTTCCTGCCTCGTTACTTCATACCCGAAAAGAAAAAAGAATTAACGAGAACGGGGAAAGTTAAAGTAGCAACGGTCTACGACTAGGGGAAGCCTCGACCAGTCAAATTGGCCTCACTTCACGATGAAGAGAAGCCCGATTGCGTACTTTCTTATCCTATCATAAAATAAAACAACGTCACAACGAGGAGATAGCCCATGAATTCGAAGATTTCTTGACTCTTACGCATACTATTTCATTATTTTGGAGAAGTTCGTTATGCTTACCATATATATAGAAGGGAAGTGGCAATATGTATCAAATTGCTCAATTAAATTGGACCGATACTTACGAGACAATCGTCGTTGGGATCGGAGCGGCTGACTCTATCGATGAAGGACTCGACACATTGTTTGGTGGACGCGTCAAAGCACTCATTCAATCAGGAGACCTCTCTACGAAGACGGGGGAAGTGACAATCCTTCCGACATTCACGGGGGAGACGGCGCGTGTCTTATTTGTCGGACTCGGCCAACGAAATGACATGACGACCGAGAACGTTCGGAATTGGTTCGGGAAAGTCTCGAAACTGATCAAGTCACGTGGATTGAAGGACGTCGCCGTAGCGCTTGATACGTTTACGGACGGTGCGGCACGCATATTCACAGAAGCATATGAAATGGCGACGTATGCCCATCCTACATATAAGTCTGCTCCAAAAGAAGCTGTCGAAGAACCGACAATCACGTTGCTCGGTGACGTGGATCAGACGGATATCGATGCGGGTGCGGCTTATGGGAAAGGGGTCAATGTCGCCCGTACATTGACGATGATGCCGGCCAATATTTTGACGGCGGAGACGTTAGCGGATTACGCGGTTGAGTTGGCGAAACGTCATGATTTCAAATACCGCATCCTTGAAAAAGAAGAAATGGAAGGACTCGGGATGGGGGCATTGCTCGCAGTCAACCAAGGGTCGACGATTCCTCCAAAATTGATTGTACTCGAGTATCGTGGGGCAGAAGAAGCTCCGATTGCCATTGTCGGGAAGGGTGTCACGTTCGACACAGGCGGCTATTCAATCAAGCCGAAAGATGGCATCGTCGGGATGAAAGGGGATATGGGTGGCGCTGCTACCGTCCTCGGATTGTTCGAAACCCTCGGATTGACGCGACCAAAACGGAACGTGATTGGCATCATCGGTGCGACCGACAATATGATTTCTGGAGATGCGTTCAAACCAGATGATGTGATCACGGCCATGAATGGAAAGACGATCGAAGTATTGAACACGGATGCAGAAGGACGTCTTGTGTTAGCGGATGCGGTCACGTTTGCGAAAACGTATGAACCAAAAGCCATCATCGATGTGGCTACGCTCACAGGTGGCGTTCTCGTCGCCCTCGGGACAGACGTGACGGGCTGTCTAACGAACGACGATACCCTCTATCGTTCGCTTGAAGAGGCGAGCCGTGAGACGAACGAACTCGTGTGGCAGATGCCATATTTCGATGTCTTCATCGACAAGGTGAGAAAATCGGAAGTTGCCGACTTGAACAACTCACCAGGTCGTTTCGGGCATATGATTTTTGGTGGCGCATTTGTCGGTGAGTTTGTCGGCGATACACCATGGCTACATCTCGATATTGCAGGAACGAGCGAACGAGCGGCAGCGAATGACCTCGGTCCGAAGGGGCCGACGGGTGTCATGGTTCGAACTCTCGCACGGATGATTGAATCGTGGGAGCGGTAAGAGCAGGTGGCGTAATCGGTTTGGCGATTCTGTGTGGCCTATGCTACACGGTTTGGCCGAACCGTATTTGGTTAGGGAGTACAGTGTTTCTCGCCGTATTTGGCGTGTTGATGATGTTACAGGAGGTACGACATGGTAGGAGTAGGAATTGATGGTGCACGTGGCGGCTGGGTACGGATCACATACGACAGCATCTCACTTTGTTTAACGATTTCGGAGACGTTGGAGGAGTTACTGATTGATGGTGCCATGCATTTTGTGGATATGCCGAAAGATTTAGGGACGGTCGACCATCCGAGCCGCGAATGCGATGCGTGGATGCGTTGCCGACTCAGCCAACGAAAGTCGTCCGTCTTCACTCCGCCGATTCAAGAGGTGTTACACGAAGCGACTTATGAGGAAGCGAATGAAAGGAGTCGGGCGTTGGTTGGTAAAGGGATTAGTAAACAAGCGTGGAATCTTGTTCCCCGGATTCGCGAGTTTCAGCAGGTGAAGGCATCTGACGTTTACGAATCACATCCGGAAGTTTGTTTCTCGGTCATGATGGGACATGAGGCAAGTCATTCGAAAAAGACGGTCGAAGGGCAGGATGAGCGAATCGAGTTACTTCGGCAATACTCGAAAAGTTCTCCATGGAAATGGAAGATGTCGAACGTCCAAATCGACGATATTATCGATGCGTGCATCTTGGCGGTAGCTGCCTATGAAGCGGGGACAAGTGGTCTCTCGCTCCAGCCGGCAGAATCCGATCAACCCGTAGTGGCTGTACCTCAAATGAAAAAAGAGCGATGAAATCAACATTTCATCGCTCTTTTGCTGTCGTCGTAGGCGGACCGACGATAAATCGCCATATGTAGTGAAACACTTTGGCATTGTATACGGCTTTTAATAGGACGGCAAGGACGGGTCCGACGATAAAGCCGAGGACACCGAATAGCTTCAGTCCAACGAAGATGGAGATGAGTGCGACAAGCGGGTTCAGTCCGATATGGGAACCGACAATCTTCGGTTCAGCTAAATTGCGTTGGACGATGACGATGATATACAACACGACCAATCCGATGGCCACGAACCAATCACCTGTCACCGCGGCATAGGCGGCCCAAGGAATGAGTAACGTCCCGACCCCCAAATAAGGCAAGAGGTCAAAGAACCCCGCGAGTAAAGCGAACGAGAGTGGATTGTCAACACGGAGGATGAGCATGCCGATCAAGACGATCCCGAATGTGATGGAGATGAGCGTGAACTGGGCACGGACGTATCCAAATAGGGCAGACTTGAGGTTGATCATCACTTCCTCGAATTCTTTGAATCCTTTCCGCTTGTTCAGACGATTCAATGAGTTGACGTATACCGGCCAATCCTTTGTGATGAAGAACCAAGCGAGCACAATGACGACTACGAGCAACAAGACGAGCGGGAGCGCCGCTAACATGTTTTGTAGCACACTGGCCACACCACGGGACAGGACGCCGATAGCTGCAGCGAGTTGGACACCGAGTTCGGTGATTCCTCCCTCGAGCGATGTCGTCTGTCCGGGATTTAACTGCTGATAGCTCTCATATGCATCGTTGACGAGCGGTGCAATTTTCTCATTGAACAGTCGTTGGATAAACTCGGTGAGTGTTTCAATTTGTTCAGGGAGTCGTTCCGCTGCCACCGTCGCATAATGAATCAATTGGATGATGACGATGGTGATGATTCCAACGACGATGCTGAGCACGATGATTAAGGAAATGAGAGTGCCGAGTGCACGAGGCATATTTGTTTTTCGCTCGAAAAAGTTGACGAGCGGAACGGTCATCAAGGATAAGAGCAGGGCGAACACGAACGGATATGTATATTCAAAAAGTATGTTCAATAGCCACGTGATTAAAAAGAAACCGATGACGACGAGGACAAACCGAAGCAATTGCCAAAGTCTTGCCGATGACATGTGGAACCCACCCTTTCCAGACAATTAGGTTGAGCATAGTATATCATGTAAGCGGTAAATAAAGCAGAAAGATAGGTGAATGAGCGTGAGAGAAGTTCAACAAAAAATCGATTCGATGATTCTTCATTTAGGTGGCTACTGGAGACCTTTATCCGGGTTAGCGCGATTGTTAGAAGAAGTAGGAGAAGTAGGAGGCGCGTTAAGGAGAGAGGCGCAGGATGAGCTGAAAGAGGAGTTGCTTGATGTCCTAGTGATCTCCACGTGTCTAGCAAACCAGTATGCGATTGCATTACAACAACCAGTGGCCGAGGGAAGCGAATCGAAAGAGAAGCTCTATTTTCAAATTGTGGAAGAGGCAGGCGAAGTGGCACGGATTTTGAACGCCTATGAAGGCGATAAGAAGTTAAAACCGAATCGTAAAGGACAATCACTACAGCAGCATATCGAGCGATTGCAACGGGCCGTCATGTCTCTCGGCGCGTCTTACCATCTCAATCTGTTCGATTCACTCTTTGCCCTCATCGAAGAGAAGTCGGCTCGGGACTTCGGACGATTTGACCACACGCCGGACCCGATCACGGAGACATCGGTGCGAACATATTTATCGCATCAGCCAGGTCGCTATTGGGGCGGGGTCCCAGTTAAATCATTTGAGCGATTCGACCGATATATAGAACGAGAACAACATGTCGAGCGGTTTTATCGCATTGCAGCGATTGAAGGATTGGATGGATTTGTGATTCAACAGAAACGAGATGGATTGATTGGTACAGAGAATCCTTTGGTTAAAGAAGGCTTTACTGTCGCGATTGAACGTTACGGAGCGGAGACGTTTCTGATTATCCGACCAGCTAAATAAAAACATTTACCTTATTTTCAAAAGAAGTATCTTTTTTTTCAAATATTTACTTTTTTTAAAAAAGCATTATGCTAATATGAAGTTGTTGTTAGTAGGAAATGCCGCAATGAGAAAGGAATATTTGGGATGAAAATAAAACTATTGAAAGTTGCCCTCATCTTAACGGTCTTCTTGTTAGGGATGCAACTTCCGTCTGTCGAAGCTGCTACTTATAATGGAGAGACGACTGTCAATTTGAACATTCGTACATCCCCTAGTCTAAGTGGGAAGGTAGTAGAAACATTACCAAAAGGCACGAAAGTAAAGTATGGGACGTATAATCAGTCCTGGAACAAAGTGTATGTAAACAATCGTACATACTATGCCTCGGCCCAGTACATTCGGAAACTTTCATCCACTTCAAGTTCGTTAACGACACAGTCGGCAACGTCTACCGGGGTGACTACTGCGAACTTGAACATCCGAGTTTCATCTAGTCGTTCAGCGAAGATTGTAACCACGTTGAAGAAAGGAACGGAAGTGAAATACGCAATCCATAATTCATCATGGGCTAAAGTCTATCTGAACGGGAAAACGTATTACGCTGCAAAAAGTTATATTGAATCCAAAAAAATAGAAGTATCATCTAATCTTTCAGATGGTTTTACAAACCAATCTACTAAACTATTTGGACGTACTTCACAAAGTTCTCCGATACTTATGACTCTACCTAAGAACACCACTGTTTTGTATAAACAATATAACTCGAGTTGGTCCACGGTCCATATTGGTTCGAAAGTCTATTTCACAGCTAGTTTATGGTTAACTAGTGGAGAAGCACCTAAAGAATCGAATCAGCCTATCGATGGTTTCGCAAATCGTGAAGTTAGTCTATTTGGAAGGACATCGCAAAGCTCTCCAGTCCAGTTGGTTCTTCCGAAATACACGGCTGTTTCATATAAAGCGTACAATTCGAGTTGGTCGACTGTTCATATCGGCTCGAAAGTCTACTACACAGCGAGTTCGTGGTTGACGAAAGGGAAAGCCCCGGCTGCGCCGGAAGATGCACCGAAAGGTACGGTATACATCAACACACCAGGAGATGTATTGAACGTTCGTTCGAAAGCGAGTCTTGATTCGAATGTGGTTGGTCAACTCAGTCATGGAACAACTGTTTCACATTATGGGACAATCAATGGTTTCCATAAAATCAAGTTTAACGGACAAGATGCTTTCATTTCTTCAGCATTCGTGATGACATCTAAGCCGAGCACATCAACTGGAACAGTCATCGTCCTTGATCCAGGACACGGTGGAAAAGACCCAGGAGCAGTTAATGGATCTCTCTATGAGAAGACGATTGTCCTCGATGTAACGAAACGTGTAGAAGCTTATCTTCGCTCAAAATATGATTACAATGTACGTCTCACTCGTTCAACTGATGTCTATTTGACTCTAGATCAGCGAGTTGCTGCAGCGAAGTCGTTACGTGGTGATTTGTTTGTAAGTATGCACGTCAACGCAGCCGGTTCATCATCTGCGAAAGGGGTAGAAACGTTCTATTCTTCTCAGTCTGCACACAGCGCTCGAAGTCGTGTCCTTGCTTCAAACATTCAAAGCAACTTGGCAGGTAAAATGAGTGGAATGTCGAACCGAGGAGTGAAAACAGCTAATTATTACGTTATTACGTATAATACAATGCCATCTGCACTCGTCGAATTAGGATTTATCTCATCACCAACCGATTTGACTTACCTTCGAAGTAACACGTCTCGTCAGCGAATGGCAGAAGGTGTGGCTGAAGGAATTGCCAAGTACGTTCAGACTTATTATTGATTGAATCAACCCAGACATTATTGTCTGGGTTTTTTGGTACATCAAAAAACCGAACCGATTTAATCGGTTCGGTACAATTTTATAAATCATCAAATCCGTTTGCGTCTGTCACTTTCGCATAAGAACGTGACTTTTGTTCGAAGAAATCAGATTTTGTCGCATTGAGCGAGTCATCTGAGTATGCACGGATCCAAGGCATGACATCTTCGTCAAATCCTTCATACAAGTCATTCAGACCGATGACGCGGAGGCGTTTGTTCGCCAAGTACTTGACGTAGTCTCGCATTTCACTGACGTCGAGTCCGTCAAGGTCGCGAAGTACATATTCACACCACTCGATCTCGAGGTCGACCGCTTCTGCCATCGTGTCGTATACGAACTGACTGAACTGTCCGTTTTCATCAATCTTAGGATTTTCTGTCAGTACGGCACGTAAGAGCTGGCTGATGAAGTAAGAATGCTGCATTTCGTCGCGCTGGATATAACTGATCATCGTGGATGTCCCCACCATCTTTTGGTGACGGGCAAGGTTATAGAAGTAGGCGAAGCCTGAATAGAAGTTGATGCCTTCCAAAATGACGGATGCGACGAGCGATTTCGCAAAATTTTCGGCGTTCGGAGTCTCGCGGAACGCTTCATATAAGTCCAGGATGAATTGATTGCGCTTCATGACCATCTCATCGTCTTTGGCGATGTCAAAGATTCGATTTTGTTCAGCGAGCGGCACGAGACTTGATAGGACATAGCTGTATGATTGATTATGCACGACCTCTTGTTGTGCGATGACCGCGAGAACGGCGTGGACAGATGAGTCAGATGAGAACATGGAAGACTCGAGGATGTATCGTGTCTGGACCGAGTCGAGAATCGAGAGCAGTCCGATGATCCGTTTGAATGCATCCTGTTCACGTTCAGTCAATTGCGGCCATTGTTGCATATCCTTAGACATGGAGATCTCATCAGGAATCCAAAAGTTCGATAATAACTGTTTGTAAATGGTATAGAACTGAGGATACGCGATATCGTTCCAATTGACGATCGAACTCGTTTCCCCGCCAATGATGGCGGTTGCCCGGTTAGGATGTTTGGGCGACAATAATTTGATTTTCTGAATCGACATGATGCATAACTCCTTCTTCTACATGGTGAGCCATCCGCTCTGCCCAATGTTGGACGTTGAACGGTTGGTTACGTGGGGACTGCTCGATTTTAAGCAGTTCCCCGGCAAGTGGGATTCCGTATTTTGAAAGGTGGTACGCCATCTCGTCAACAGCGCGACAGAAATGTACGAACATCTTGTCACCCGTTCCGAATACCGCAGCTTGTCGAATTGGCACTTGGAGTTCCTTCAACACGAGGCGGAACGTATCTTTCATTTCGTCTGGTAAGATTCCGTCTGCCCACGTGTAGGAGCCGAAATAGACGAGGTCGAACGAAGCGAGAGACTTTGCTTCGCGATATCCGACGCGATCGGCATCATAGCGGACGACCGTATCGCCACGGCGATGATGTGTCGATTCGATGAGCGATGCCACTTCTTCCGTGTTTCCACTCATCGAATGACAGATGATTGCGATGTTCATAGGGTGGACCACCTTTCTATAAAATGTACATATGATTAGGACGACGGTTTACGAAGCGCACGACTCACATTCGTCGACTTCGACAGTCGTCGAACGAGTGTAGTAAATCGACTTCATGCCAAGAGACCATGCCTCGAGGTGCATCGCAAGAAGCTCTGTCGCTTTTACATCGTTCTTCACGTATAAGTTGAAGCTGATGGCTTGGTCGATGTGGCGCTGGCGAGCCGCGTTTTGACGGATGCTCCATAATTGATCGATTTCAAATGC
Organism: Exiguobacterium sp. PFWT01; assembly: GCF_018255795.1. Classification (GTDB taxonomy): domain Bacteria; phylum Bacillota; class Bacilli; order Exiguobacteriales; family Exiguobacteriaceae; genus Exiguobacterium. The sequence goes on from NZ_CP073755.1 coordinate 945,563, forward strand.
TGATTTATAGAACCAGTTCGTGTCTGGTGTCAAGTCCGGCACCGTGACTGGAATCTTATAGTTTTTCTTCTCTTCTGAGTAGACTTTTTTGTAGACCGGATCGATAGATGCAGTGCTACCAGCGATAATCGCCGTTGATGAGTTTGGTGCGACAGCCATCATATAGGCGTTACGGACACCGTTTTGATGCACCGCTTCAGCGAGACCGTCCCAATCGAGGTCATCATGTGAACGATAGTTCCGGCGCTTGAAGTATTCGCCTGTATGCCATTCTGAACCTTCGAAGACACCGAAAGCGCCTTTTTCCTTGGCGAGTTCCATTGAAGCTTGAATCGTGAGGTAAGCAATCTTCTCATAAAGCTTTTCTGCGTATTGGACGGCATCGACCGATTCCCAGCGGATTCCTTCGAGTGCGAGCAAATGGTGCCAACCGAATGTTCCGAGACCGACGGCACGATACTTCTGGTTCGTGATCATCGCTTGTGGCACTTCAATGGTGTTCAAGTCGATGACGTTGTCGAGCATACGCATTTGAATTGGGATGAGTCGTTCGAGCACATCGGCTTTCACGGCACGAGCAAGTGCGATCGAACTCAAGTTACAGACGACGAAATCACCAGGTGTCTTTGTGATGACGATTTTTCCGTCTTGTGTATATTCTTCTTCGATTGTCGTTGCCGACATGTTTTGCGCGATTTCGGAACAGAGGTTTGAACTGTAAATCATCCCTGCATGTTTGTTTGGGTTTGCGCGGTTCACTGCATCTCGGAAGAACATGTATGGTGTACCGGTTTCAAGTTGTGAGCGCATGTAACGTTTTACAAGGTCGATGGCCGGAACCGTCACACGGGATAATTCTGGCGTATTGACACATTCCATATATTTCTCGGTGAAGCTTCCACCGTTCTCTGACTCGTCGAAATAGTCTTCTAGGCTATATCCCATCACGGTACGAATCTCGTGTGGATCGAACAAGTGCCAGTCGCCGCGTGCCTCGACCGTACGCATGAAGAGATCCGGGAGGCAGACGCCTGTGAACAAGTCGTGTGTCCGGAGACGCTCATCCCCGTTGTTCAATTTCGCGTCGAGGAATTCGAAGATGTCCTTATGCCAAATGTCTAAATAAACGGCAATAGAGCCTTGACGCATACCGAGTTGGTCGACCGAGACGGCTGTGTTATTCAACTGCTTCATCCAAGGAAGGGCACCGCTTGAGACGCCTTTGAATCCTTTGATGTCACTACCACGTGAACGGATTTTCCCGAGGTAGACACCGATTCCGCCGCCACCTTTTGAGAGTGTCGCCACATCGGTGTTCGAATCATAAATGCCACGGAGAGAGTCGTCGACTGTATCAATGAAACAAGAGCTGAGCTGTCCATATGATTTGCCGGCGTTTGACAACGTTGGTGTCGCGACCGTCATATAAAGGTTTGATAAGGCCCAATAAGCTTCTTCGACGAGCTTCAAGCGAGTCGTCTCGTCTTCTTTTTGCATGAGCGTCATTGCGATGACCATGAAGCGTTCCTGTGGAAGCTCATAAAGGTTCTTCACATGATCGCGCCCAAGATAGCGGTCCGACAACGTGCGGAGTCCGATATATGTGAAGAGACGGTCACGAGATGGATCGATCAATGTTTCGAGATGGTCCATGTCTTCTTTTGAATACGTATCGAGAAGCGCTGACGTGAAGATGCGTTTTGATGTTAACGTCTCAACCAGTTGATAGAAGTTACCATAACGCATGGATGCTTCGTAACCGCGGTTGCGTGCCGCTTCGAGATAGAGGCGGTTCAAGTACATCTCCGTTGCCACGAACGTCCAGTCCGGTTCTTCGGCTTTCAACATATCGAGGGCGTGCATCGTCAATAAGTCATATACTACATCTTGTGTTAGCGTTTTTGTCTCGAGCGCCCGAATCGCCCGTTCTTCATAGCGCTCTACGCTTAAGTGAGGATACCGTGTCTGGATAGATTGAATAAGAGAAGAGACGTCAGCAAGCGTTGGAGCCGCTGGTAGCATCGTCTCGTGATGGATAGGGGATGTCAAAATAGATCACTCCTTTAGATGGTGTAGACGTTATGAAAGAATAATAAGAACTTCCTAACCTGTCACAATATATACGTAACGACCAAAATACCCGTTAACTATATATTGACACTTTTTTATCTTTTTAATCATAAAACACCTATATTTAGTTTTTCAATCCTTGACATTCTGGAATGTGCCCGTCGCCTTTTTGCTTTTGCTCCAAAAGGGCTTCATGACCCAATTTGAGACAGAGAACTGAGATGAAAAAAATTTATGTATTGTCTTTGCTTGTTTTTTCACAAATTGATGAATTCGATTTCATCACTCTTGATGAAAGATTTTATCCGTTTGTTTAAGGTGGAATGGATTGTATTTGACGTTACTTATCAAAATACCTGCATATTCATTTCATACTAGATATAGTGTTCCGATGAATCAAGAAATATGAATCCATTTGTCAAGGCTGGTATCCGATTAAAAAGTAAGGTAGATTGGTGAAGTAGGACATGGAATTTCAGCGAAAAGAAGGGTTTAACAAGTGCGTACAGAAGACTTATTATTAACATGGGACCCACTCGGTTATGGGGCAGGTTCATACGGACCGGAGTTTGATGAGGTCATGATGGCATTGACTTATGTCGATTCTCCTGAACAATTGACCGAAGTGATTCACCGAACGCTTCTTGAAGCGTTCGATGCGTGTCCACCAGAAACAGAGATTTTCGAGATGGCGCAGCGACTCCTCGCCTCGTCATCTTGCCAACTATAAGGAGGAACCCATAATGTTACGAATTGATCCAACACCGAATCCGAATGCGATGAAAGTGACACTTCCAGAGAACGTGTTTGGCGCCAAGAGTCAAAGTGTAAAGGCGGGCGAAGCGACAGATCATCCGCTCCTCGCAAAACTAGTTGAAATCGAGGGCGTCGAGAGCGTGTTTGCTTATGGTGACTTTGTGACCGTATCAAAAGAGAATGGCGTGAGCTGGGAAGCGATTCTTCCTCACGTTGAGACGGCATATCGCGGATGAACCCGATTGTCTCGATTGTCATTCCGGCGTATAAACGCGAGACGGAACTGACGGAACTGCTTGAAAGTCTAACGGTCCAAACGTTTCAGCAGTTTGAGGTCTTGGTCATGAATAATGAAGGGCCGCCAAAACAACATCTTTTGGCGCCTTTTTTGAATCAATTGGATGCACGTGTCATCGAAGTGGGTGAGAACCATCACGTCCGGGCCCGTAATCGTGGTGTCCTCGAGGCGAGAGGCGATGTCATCTTGTTACTTGACGATGACGATTTACTCATGCCGACACATCTGGAGGAGGGGCTACGCGACCTTCAACAGGCAGACCTCGTCTATTCGGACGCTGAACTGTTCCGATTCGAATGGAGAGCGGGCCGTCGTGTCGTGACGGACTGGGAACCGTTCGCTTACGCGTTTGATCGAGAGCGGATGCGTCAGGACTCGACGTTCATCCCTTCGGGCACGATGTATCGCAAATCGATTCATGACACGATCGGTCTATTCGACGAAGACGTCTATAACTACTGGGATTGGGATTTCTTGTTGAGAGTGATGGATGCATTCACCGTGTCACACCCGGCGCGTGCGACGGTACTTTACGCCTTCAACGGGACCGATAACCTGTCGGCAAAACAGGATGAAACGAGACGTCGTTATTTTGATCATTTCTGTCAAAAACACGGTCTGACAGACATGGAGATGAAGAATTTCCATATCGTTCAGGAGGAAAGACGTGTATTCGTGAGACAGACAGAGAGAACGTTCACAGGCGTGCTACCTGGTCGAACGGAAGGAGAATAAGTATGTATTCATCAAAAGAACTTGAGTTGTTAGAGCTGCTAGAAGAAAAAGGGTATCTCGAGACGAAGATGTTGGCTGATTTGTTGGCACTCGATGAGGAGACGATTGAGTCGATGCTTGAGAAATTCAAGCAAGACGGGATTCTCCTCGGATTTCGTGCCATGGTCAATTGGCAAAAAATCAATCGTCACGATGTCACTGCCTTCATTGACGTTAAAGTCACTCCGAAAAGAGGACGCGGATTTGACGACGTGGCCGAGCGTATTTATCGCTTCCCAGAAGTGACGGCGCTTTATTTGATGTCGGGGGCGTATGACCTTCAAGTCGTCATTCGGGCGAACTCGCTTCAAGACGTCGCCTCATTTGTCTCAGACAAACTATCGCCGCTTGATTCGGTCTTGTCGACGACAACCCACTTCAAATTGAAGACGTACAAACATGACGGGATCTTGTTCACCCCACAAACTGAAGATAAGCGGTTGAACATCACGCCATGAAGTCTTTATCGAATCAAGTCGTCTCGATGAAGCCATCGGGCATTCGCCGTTTCTTTGACTTAGCACAGACGATGGATAACGTGGTCTCTCTCGGGGTGGGAGAACCGGATTTCATCACACCATGGAACGTGCGAGAAGCGAGCTATGCCGCACTCGAAGAAGGCTATACGGCGTATAGCGCCAACGCCGGTCTCATCGAGTTGCGCGAAGAGATCGCTACTTATATGAAAGAACGCTTTTTAGTCGAGTACGATCCGACGTCTGAATTGATTGTCACGACTGGGGCATCGCAGGCGCTCGATATCGCATTCCGTGCCCTTCTTAATCCAGGGGACGAGGTCATCGTGGTCGAACCGGCATTCGTTTCATATGGTCCACTCATCGAGTTGGCAGGTGGGACCGTCGTCCCTGTCGCATGTCGTCCGGAAAAAGGGTTTCGACTCGATCGGGAAGACGTCGAGCAAGCCATCACGGAACGGACGAAAGCGATTTTACTCTGCTTCCCGTCCAATCCGACGGGCGCCACGATGAATGGCGATGAACTCGCACAAATCGCAGAGCTCGCGACAAAGTATGACCTTTGGGTCGTCAGCGATGAGATTTATGCGGAACTCTGTTACGACGAACCATTTGTCAGCTTTGCGACGCTTCACGACATGCGAGACCGGACGATTGTCGTCAACGGTTTCTCGAAGGCGTTCGCGATGACTGGATGGCGCCTTGGCTTCACATGCGCACCGGAAATCGTCACGCGAGAGATGTTGAAGGTCCATCAATACGGCATGATGTGTGCACCAACGCTCGTTCAATTCGGTGGACTCGAGGCACTTCGGACCCGTGATCAGCACGTGCCGAGCATGGTGAAAAGTTATCGTCAACGTCGAAACTATTTCATTCAAGCGCTGAATGAAGCAGGGCTCCCGACGCACGTGCCAGGCGGAGCATTCTATGCCTTCCCTTCGATTCGACATACAGGATTGACGAGTGAAGAATTTGCAGAACGTCTTCTCGTCGAAGAACGTGTCGCCGTTGTTCCTGGAAACGCCTTCGGTGAGAGCGGGGAAGGGTTCGTCCGGGCGAGTTATGCGACTTCGCTCGAACAACTACAAGAAGCGATTCTCCGGATTCAACGTTTCATGAAACAATTCGAAGTCACAGTAGCCAAGGACTCTCATTCGTGAGAGTTCTTTGGCGTTTTAGCGATATAACGAAAGGGAAAAGACGGGCGAGGTGAAGAGGATGAAACAATTTGACTTTGTTGCAATCGGGTGTGGTCCTTATAATCTTGGTCTCATGGCCCTTGCGGAGAAGACTGAATTGCATGGGGTTTGCTTTGAGCAACGTGCGGAGATGATGTGGCATGAAGGCATGTTGATTGAAGGGATGACGATGCAGACGCATTATTTACAAGATCTCGTCACATTGGCGGACCCGACCCATCCATCGAGTTTTCTGAACTATTTGAGTGATACGGGTCGACTCCAAACATTTATCACCCAAGAACAAGATAAGATTCCTCGAACGGAATACAATCGTTATTTGCGTTGGGTTGTTAACCAACTGTCGACGATTCGTTTCGGTCATTATGTATCTGACGTCCGAGCGGAAGAAGAGGGCTTCCTCGTGACCGTCGAATCGGACGGGCAATCGACACAAGTTCATGCAAGACATCTCGTCCTAGGGACAGGGGCGGCGCCGTTCGTACCGGACGGGTTTGAACAAGTCATTCATACGAGCGATTATTTGACGTACCGGGACGTCCTCAAAGACCGATATCGTGTCGCGGTCGTCGGGAGTGGACAGAGTGCTGCGGAAGTCTTCCTTGATTTGTTGCGTGAGGCAACGGATGAACAACGCGTCGACTGGCTCACACGCTCCGAACACTTTGAGTCACTCGAAGCAGGCAAGCTCGGGGATGAAATTTTTAGTGTGGATTATGTCGATTATTTTCATAAGCTACCGTATGACGCTCGGCAAGAGCTACTCGGGTCATTCGAGCGTTTCCGTCACGGTGTCAATCCTGAGACGATGACCTCGATCTATGAGACGTTGTATCATCGGACTGCAGAAGGACAAGCGGCGAAAGCTGACATGATGACACAGGTCGAAGTGGAATCGATCACTTATGATTGGTTGACACATCGTTTGAAAGGGACGCAACGCTATACGGGAGAAGTGATCGAAAGAGAGTACGATCTCGTCGTCGTGGCGACGGGGTATCGCCCGGTGGTCCCATCTTGGGTAGGTCAGCTCCCGGTCGTATGGGAAGCAGAGGGAGAATGGGCAGTACGTGACACGTATGAAGTGATCATGAGCGAGTCGTTAGGCGGGAAGTTGTTCACGCATACGAATTTAGAGCATTCGCATGGTCCGGCTGCGACGAATCTCGGGATGGCTGTCTATCGAAATGCGGTCATATTGAACGACATGGCTGGGGAAACGATCTATCCGATTCGCCATCAGAAGCCGTTTACGACATTTTGAACAAAAAAAGGGCTAGGCGAGTCGCCTAGCGGAATCAGGGGGGAATACTTGAAGTCTTGCTTGATTTGTATTTACCCCGCACTTCGACTTTAAAACATACCAACACGTCAAAAATAATCTTTTTTACTAAATTCTACACTTTATCGAAAAAAGTATGTTATAGTAAGTTGATGAATTTAGCATAGGAGTTGTTTGTAATGGCAAAATACGAAAAAGATCAAGTATTAACAGGTAAAGTAACAGGAATCCAACCATTCGGTGCTTTCGTAGCACTCGATGACGAGACTCAAGGTCTTGTACACATTTCAGAAATCTCACACGACTACGTAAAAGACGTAAACGATTACGTTCAAGTTGGTCAAGAAGTTGAAGTGAAAATCCTTGAAGTGGACGAAGCTTCTAAAAAAATCAAGCTTTCAATGAAAGCGACGCAAGAAGCTCCAAAACGCGAGAAGTCTGCGAAGCCAGCTCGTCGTGCGCCACGCCGCAACGAAGCAGCTTCAAACTTCAAGCAAGAAGAAGCTCCAGGATTCACAGTCCTCAAAGACAAACTTGAAGACTGGATCAAAAACACAAACTTCAAGAAGTAAGTGTTTCAAGGTGACCCGTTCCAAACGGGTCACCTTTTTTGTTTTACAGGAATCGGTGGGACGTATGACGAAACTGTAAACCGAATAGGAGGAGATCATATGAAGATTGGCATCATCGGAACGGGGGGGATTGCGACGAGTGCCCATATCCCGAATTATGTCAAAGCAGGGATGGAGGTGGTAGCGGTCATGAACCGGACACGGGCAAACGGGGAACGTGTCGCCCGGCAGTTCGGCATCCCGAACGTTTATGAGACGGTCGAGGAGATTCTCACGTACGAACAGCTCGATGCGGTCAGTATCTGTACACCAAACGCCTTACATAAAGAGCAAGTGCTGCTTGCGCTTGAAGCAGGATGTCACGTTCTCTGTGAGAAACCACCCGGTATCTCGGAGAATGAGGCAATTGAGATGTTAGAAGCGGCAAAACGAGCCGGAAAAACATTGCATTACGGATTCCATTACCGACATCGTGCGGATACGGTTCTGTTGAAGCGAATGATTGACGCGGGAGAACTCGGAGACATCTATGCAGCGACGGCGTTCGCCCTTCGGCGACGTGGCATTCCGGGATGGGGAGTCTTCACGAATAAAGAACTGCAAGGCGGGGGCGCCCTGCTCGACATTGGTGTGCATATGTTAGACCTAGCGCTTCATTTGATGGGATACCCGAAACCGAGAGAGGTCGTTGGGCACGTCGGTCAATATTTAGGGAATCGTCCTGGTGTCGGTTTGTTAGGGGAGTGGGACGCGAGTTCGCTCTCGGTTGAGGACACGGCGAGAGCGATGGTCACGTTTGAAAACGGAGCATCCTTGTTGCTCGACGTCAGCTACATGGCCAATATCGAGGAAAAAGATACGATGCGAGTGGAATGTCGCGGCACGAACGCCGGAGCCAGTCTGTTCCCGCTCACGCTCCACACGGAGAAATATGGGGCATTGTTTGACGAGCGACCAGCTTATTTGACTGAACACGACCCGTATGAGCGGCAAATCCAACGCTTCCTTGAGGCTTGTCGAGAAGACCCGAACTATCGTCAAGCGGAGGAATCGGTCATCTTGCATCGGATCATCGATCGCATCTACGCATAAGCACGATACTTTTCATTCCGTAAAAACAGGGTATATAGTGTAGGTGTTACATATTTCTATGAGGAGGATGACTTATGCACAACTTTGAATACAAAAACCCGACAAAACTAATTTTTGGGACACATCAGATCGAAAAATTAGCAGGAGAACTCGAAGCGCTCGACGCGAAGAAAGTGATGCTCGTCTATGGTGGCGGAAGCATCAAAAAGAACGGGACGTACGATGAAGTCGTGACCGAGCTTGAAAAAGCAGGCATCTCATACGTAGACTTCTCAGGCGTTGAACCGAACCCACGCATCGAGACGGTACGTCGTGCGGTGAAATTTGCGCGTGAAGAGGACGTTGACGCCTTGCTTGCTGTCGGTGGCGGTTCCGTCATCGACTGTACAAAATTGATTTCAGCAGCGATTCCATATGACGGGGACGCGTGGGACATCGTGCTTCGTGAACATATCCCGACAGAGGCGGTACCGTTCGGGACTGTCCTTACACTCGCTGCGACAGGGTCGGAGATGAACTCGGGATCGGTCATTACGAACTGGGAGACTCAAGAGAAGTTCGGATGGGGCCACCCGCTCGTGTTCCCGACATTCTCGATCCTCGACCCACGTTACACGGTCTCAGTTCCAAAAGACCAGACAATCTATGGCATCGTCGACATGATGAGCCACTGTTTCGAACAATACTTCCACCCGAACCATGCGCCGGTACAGGAACGCATGACAGAAGGTGTCTTGAAAGCAGTCGTTGAATCGGCACCAAAACTCGTCAACGATTTAGAGAACGTAGACCTTCGTGCCATCATCTTGTTCTCAGGTACGATGGCATTGAACGGTGTCCTGCAAATGGGTGCATCGGGTGACTGGGCATCGCACAACATCGAACACGCAGTATCCGCTGTCCATGATATCCCGCATGCCGGAGGTCTCGCGATTCTCTTCCCACGTTGGATGGAGCATGTATTAGATGAAGACAACGCGGCTCGCTTCGCACGACTCGGTACAGAAGTATTTGATGTCGAGCCTGGCGAGAACGATTTGGAGACAGGGAAACGTACGATCCAAGCTGTACGTGCATTCTTCGATCAACTCGGTGCACCGAACTCGCTTCGTGACTATGAGATCGATGAGTCGACATTCGATGCGATTCTCGATTCTGCGATGAAACGTGGCGCATTCGGTCGTTTCCGTACGCTCGAACGGGAAGATGTCGCACATATCCTCGAACTCAGTAAATAAGGCGATTTCTTGCCTATTTTGCCATAATGATTGAACGAATCTAACGTTTCCGTTTATGATGGGTCATGTATGGCTCTTTTACGAGCGATTTAAAGGAGGAAATGACATGTCAACTGTACGTTTCGATTATTCAAACGCGCTCTCATTCGTAGGGAAGCATGAAATCGACCAAATGCAAGAAACGGTAAAAACCCTTCACTCGGTGATTCACGAGCGGAGCGGTGCCGGAAGTGATTTTCTTGGGTGGGTCGACCTTCCGACCGAATACGATCAAGATGAGTTCGCACGAATCAAAGCTGCGGCGGAACGAATTCGCGAGAATTCAGACGTTCTCGTCGTCGTCGGAATCGGAGGATCTTACCTCGGTGCCCGTGCAGCGATCGAAATGCTTCAACATTCGTTCTTCAACGTATTGTCAAAAGAAGAGCGCAAGGCGCCGCAAGTATTCTATGCGGGCCACAACATCTCTTCAACGTATATGAGAGAATTGCTTCAAGTGCTTGAAGGGAAAGACGTCTCAATCAACGTCATCTCGAAATCAGGAACGACGACAGAACCTGCGATCGCATTCCGTGTCCTCAAGCAGTTCATGGAAGACAAATACGGTCAAGATGGAGCGCGTGAACGGATTTATGCAACGACAGACCGTGCCCGTGGCGCCCTCAAGACGCTCGCGGACGCAGAAGGATACGAAACGTTCGTTATTCCAGATGACGTCGGTGGACGCTTCTCTGTCCTCACGCCAGTCGGACTTCTTCCGATTGCCGCTGCAGGAATCGATATCGATGCCTTGATGGAAGGCGCACGTGATGCACAAAACGCCTACAGCTCACCTGAGTTGGCTGAGAACGAAGCGTACCAATATGCAGTCGTACGTAACGCCCTTTACGCGAAAGGCAAATCGATCGAGATGCTCGTCAACTACGAGCCAGCACTTCACTACGTATCAGAGTGGTGGAAACAGCTTTACGGAGAATCAGAAGGGAAAGACAACAAAGGAATCTTCCCTGCAGCTGTCGACTTCTCGACTGACCTTCACTCGATGGGTCAATACATTCAAGAAGGTCGTCGCGACTTGTTCGAGACAGTCATCCGTGTGAAAGAAGTCCGTCACACGATGAATGTCCCAGAAGACGCACAAGACTTGGATGGCTTGAACTTCCTCGCAGGCGAAACGATTCAGTTCGTGAACGACAAGGCGACAGAAGGGACGCTCCTCGCGCATACAGATGGCGACGTACCGAACCTCGTCGTCGAATTGCCAGAGATGACACCGTACCACCTCGGTTACTTATTCTACTTCTTCGAGAAAGCATGTGCGATGAGCGGATACATCCTCGGGGTGAACCCGTTCAACCAGCCAGGCGTCGAAGCATACAAAGCGAACATGTTCGCACTACTCGGTAAACCAGGGTATGAAGAACAAAAAGCAGAACTCGAAAAACGCTTGAATCAATAAGAAAACGAATCGGTCCGCGCGTCGGACCGATTTTTTTGTTTGAAACTGGGTGCAGACAAGGTAAAGTGAGAGTAGACAGGGGAAAGAAAGGGATGGACTATGAAGACATTCAAGGATTACTATCATAATCAAGTCGAGTTAAGCTTCACCCATTATCCGTTCTCAGACACGCCGCTCCACGTCTGGGTCGTCGCCCGTTACAAGGACAAATGGGTATTGACGAAGCATAAACAACGAGGGCTCGAGTTTCCAGGTGGGAAAGTCGAACCGGGCGAACATGAGGATGCCGCGGCCATCCGGGAAGTATATGAAGAGACCGGAGGCGTCGTCAAGACGTTACGATACATGGGGCAATATCGTGTGCTCGGTCGTGGTGACACAGTCATCAAAAATATCTATTTTGCGGAGATTGAACGTTTCGAAGATCATCCCGCGGTTGACGAGACGGATGGGGCCGTCTTGATCGATGTCTTGCCGGACAATCTACTACGGAATCCACGTTACAGCTTTATGATGAAGGACCGTGTCTTACCAGAAACGATGAGGGTGCTCCATGAGCAACAACTGGTTTGATCGAATCGACGTGTTGCCACCATACGCCGGTTACCGGGTGACGCGTGGGTGGTACACGACGAATGATGGGGAAGAGGTCGTCGCCTATTCGATTGAACCGAAACGGTCGAATGGACAGGTGTTGATGTACTTACGAGGGGGAACGGCACGAATCGGGGACGTTCGGTTACCGCGCCTCATGCAGTTTGCGGCCCGCGGTTTTCACGTGGTGGCCCCGGTTTATCGAGGTAATCACGGGGGCACGGGAAAAGAGGACTTCGGTGGAGAGGATTTGGAGGACGTGCTCTCGCTCTATGATCGTGTCCAAACGAGCGGACGACCGATTCATGCGCTCGGTTTTTCACGAGGCGGGATGATGGCACTCTCTCTCGCATCTGAACGCCCGGTCACCACCGTCACCTCATGGGCCGGTGTGACCAATCTAGAGTGGACGTATGAAGAGCAACGCTCGATGCGGAAAATGTTACGTCGCATGACGGGGGGAGACCCCGAATCGGCAGAAACAGCATATACAGAACGTTCTCCGCTTTATAAGGAATGGGATGCCCCAACGCTGATCATCCATGGTACGGATGACGAGCAGGTCCGTTTGCGTCATGCGACAGCAGTCGCCGAGAAGTTAGGGGAGCAGGCCGAGTTTTGGGTGCTTCCGTTCGGACACCAACTCCCATTTTGGGATAAATGGGAGACGACCGAACAAGCGATGGAATGGATGTTACGACAAGCAAAAGCACCGACTCGATGAGTCGGTGCTTTTGTATTAGATGACCAGTGGACCGGCTGCGATGACCGATTCACTCGCTTTCGTGAACCGTGTGAAGTTCTCTTTAAATTTCATTGCGAGTGCTTTCGCCTCGACATCGTAGCGAGCTGGGTCGCTCCACGTGTCACGTGGATTGAGCACGTCACTCGGTACGCCTTCGATGGCTACTGGAATCTCGACGTTGAAAATGTCATGTTTCATCGTCTCGACGTCACGAAGTTGACCGTTGACTGCGGCGTTGACCATCGCACGCGTGTACGCGAGTTTCATACGCGAACCTTCACCGTATGCACCGCCAGTCCAACCTGTGTTGACGAGGTAGACATCTACGTCGTGTTGCTCGATCAATTTTCCGAGCATATCCGCGTAACGCTCTGGAGCGAGCGGAAGGAACGGTGAACCGAAGCAAGTCGAGAAGGTCGCCTGCGGTTCTGTGACACCGCGCTCCGTACCAGCAAGTTTTGACGTATAACCCGACAAGAAGTGGTACATCGCCTGTTCTTTCGTCAGTTTGCTGATCGGAGGCAAGACGCCATAGGCATCTGCCGTCAAGAAGACAATCGTATTCGGATGACCGGCGCGTGATGGGAGCATCGCATTGTCGATGAACTCGATTGGATATGCCGCACGCGTGTTTTCCGTCAAGGAAATATTTTTATAGTCTGGTGTACGATCTTCATTCAACACGACGTTTTCAATCAATGAACCGAAGCGAATCGCATCATAGATTTGAGGTTCGTTCTCACGAGACAAGTTGATTGTCTTCGCGTAACAACCGCCTTCGATGTTGAAGACCCCGTCCGGTGACCATCCGTGTTCGTCGTCTCCAATCAAGTGACGCTCAGGGTCAGCCGAGAGCGTTGTCTTCCCAGTCCCCGACAATCCGAAGAAGAGTGCCGTTTCGTTCGCATCGTTGACGTTTGCCGAACAGTGCATCGATAACACGTTCTGCTCGGGTAGCAAGAAGTTCATGACGGAGAAGATTGATTTTTTAATTTCGCCACCGTATTCTGTTCCCCCGATCAGAATCGTGCGCTTGGCGAATGAGACGAGAATGAACGTCTCAGAGTTCGTACCATCGACGGCAGGGTCTGCTTTATAGCTCGGTGCATAAATGACCGTGAACGGGTCGAACGCACCTTTCGTTGGCCATTCGCGTAAGAACAATTGTTTAGCGAATAGACTGTGCCACGCATACTCCGTGATGGCACGGACCGGCAACGTATAATGTTCATCTGCACCAGCAGATGCTTCTAGATAATACAGCTTATCCTTCTTTTCTAAATGGTCGAGCACTTTGTCGAGAAGTGCTGAAAACTTCTCTTCTGCGATCGGTTGGTTCACTTTACCCCAATCGACGAGGTTGTTGCTGACTTCATCTTGTACGACGAATTTGTCTTTCGGTGACCGTCCAGTAAAAGCACCGGTGCTGACAGATAATGCCCCGTCTTTTGTCAGTACACCTTCACCATTTTGAATGGCTTCTTCCACCAGCTCTGGAACCGTCAAGTTCCGTAACATGTCGGCACCATTAATTAATTCTTCGATTTTCAGGAGCGTTGTCGCCATCCTGAATCCCACCTTTCCCCTAAATAGATGTGGATGAAATCCGCATACTTCCGCGATTACGATTAATCAGTATGACATTTTTAATTATATGTGACACACTAATTAAACACAAGCGTTTCTTCTCTCTAAGTAAGCGCTTTCTTACAAAGTCATTTTATCACATTCTCTTATCACAAGGTGTTAAAAAACAGAAACGAAATAAAAAAATGTTTGACGATTCACAAACAGAAATGTTTTGCAAGTCAGTGAAAACTTTTACGAATTCGTCTGATTCCCTTGACATAATCGAGTGTCATTTATATGATGGTTTTCGTAACGGATACTCTTATTCTGAGCGGTGGAGGGAACAAGGCCCTACGAAGCCCAGCAACCGTCCGACATGAAGTCTTGTGCGGAAAAGGTGCTATCCTGAAGCGAAGCCATTAGCTTCGAACGATAAGAGGGTAAGGAAGAACGATTCAACCTTTCCCAATGTATGTCATCGGGGGAGGTTTTTTTCATTACCGTCCCAAAGCAACGCGTAAGGGGAACGAGTACCGTCCACATAATACCCTTATTATAGGAGGTTTTTTGAATGTCAAAATTGAACCGTCGACTTTTTACTTCAGAGTCGGTTACTGAAGGACATCCAGACAAAATTTGTGATCAGATTTCTGACTCCATCTTGGATGCCATTTTAGCGGAAGACCCGAATGCCCGTGTTGCGGCAGAAACGTCTGTCACAACAGGTCTTGTACTCGTAGCTGGTGAAATCACAACGTCAACTTACGTGGATATCCCGAAAGTTGTCCGTGAAACAATCCGCGAAATCGGATACACGCGTGCAAAATATGGCTTTGATGCTGAAACGTGTGCGGTCTTGACGTCGATTGATGAGCAATCGGTAGATATCGCGCAAGGTGTTGACCAAGCGCTTGAAGCACGTGAAGGTCAGATGACTGAAGAGGAACTCGATGCAATCGGTGCAGGAGACCAAGGTCTCATGTTCGGTTATGCAACAAATGAGACACCTGAACTCATGCCACTTCCGATCTCGTTGGCACATAAGTTGTCACGTCGTCTTGCTGAAGTACGTAAGAACGGTACGCTCGAGTACCTTCGTCCGGACGGGAAGACGCAAGTAACGGTTGAGTATGATGAGGACAACAACCCTGTTCGCATCGATACGATCGTTATTTCGACACAACACGCTGAAGAGATCACGCTTGAGCAAATTCAAGAAGACTTGAAAAAACATGTCATCGAGGCAGTCATTCCGGCTGAACTCATCGATGCTGAAACAAAATACTTCATCAACCCGACTGGTCGCTTCGTAATCGGTGGACCACAAGGAGATGCAGGTTTGACAGGACGTAAGATCATCGTTGATACGTACGGTGGATACGCTCGTCACGGTGGCGGCGCATTCTCTGGTAAAGATCCTACAAAAGTTGACCGTTCAGCGGCATACGCAGCTCGCTATGTAGCGAAAAACATCGTTGCAGCAGGCCTTGCGGATAAAGCGGAAGTTCAACTTGCGTACGCAATCGGTGTTGCACACCCAGTATCAATCGCTGTCGATACGTTCGGCACAGGTAAATTGAGCGAAACGGAACTCGTTGAACTCGTTCGTGAGAACTTTGACCTCCGTCCGGCAGGCATCATCAAGATGCTCGACCTTCGTCGCCCAATCTACAAACAAACGGCAGCATACGGTCACTTCGGTCGTACAGATATCGAACTCCCATGGGAGCAAACAGATAAAGCAGCCATTCTTGAAGAAGGCGCGAAACGTTTCGCGTAATCATCAAAAACGACCTTTCCGCGGAAAGGTCGTTTTTTTTACGTTGTCGGAGGTGTCTGTTTGTTCGAATCGGTTGTTTGATCTTGTCCGAGCGCTGTATCCTTCGCTTCGACGACTTTCTCCCCGATGTCCTGTAAGTCTGACTTGGCCTCTTGAGCCGTCTCGACGATTTTAGTGACGTCCTCTTTCACGGTATCGACTTCCCCGACGACTTTTTCGTATACGTTTTGGACGTCTGTGGAGACTTCTTGAATCTTTGTCGAGGCCGACTTCACTTGCTCAATGACTTGAGACGCCTTGCCGGCAGGATCTTGTTTCACTTCGTTGACGATGCCCCCGACCGATGATTTCGCATTCGATAGGGATTGTCTTGTCTGCTCCCGGTTTGAGGAGCTAAGTAAGGCGAGTAGACCGCCGACGAGTGCACCGAGCAACATCCCGGTCACGACACTGATCTTTGGACTTCCCCCGTCCAATTGATCAAATTGACGGTTCGGGTTGGCTGTCTGTTCTACTTTCGGATCATGTTCTTGTCTAGGTTCCATACGGTTCCACTCCTTCGTTTGATTGGCATTGCTTGTGTTATACCCTAGAGAAATGGCAACGTAACGTTTTCTGATGAATCGTCATGAAAAAGAAATGAAGGAGCAGGATAAAAACATTGGGATAGGGAATGATACAAATAGATTGGCCAAAAGGGGGAAGCTGTCATGAACATGAGGGAAGCAGTGCCAGAAGATGCGACGCTGATTCGGAACATCGCGCTGGCGACCATATCACAGGATGATTCCAATCGAACGAGAGCGATGGAACGCGCATATCGGCAAGAAGAGATTGTACGAGCAATCAGTTCAAGTGAAGAAGCACGAGAACAGTATTTTATCGTTGGCGAATATGAAGAAGAGGTCATCGGATTTTGTCATGCCATCGATCGCGGTGACATGTGGGAGATGCTCCGCCTCTATCTGCACCCCGATTATCATCGAAACGGCTACGGCGCAGCCTTTCTGGCCCACCTTCAATCGACAAAAGAACAACCGATGGAAGTGTACGTTGAAAACTCGAATGATCAAGCGATTGCCTTCCTCTTACATCAATCTTTCAAAGAAGTGAATCGTATCCAGGAAGAGGTATATGATCGTCCGATGGAACTCATTCATTTACGATTTGACCCGAGCTAAGCCTCCAGACGGATTTTATTCAAACATCAGTTGCGGCTGATGTTTTTTTGATACAATGAATGTAGTCTATAAACGAGGTGACGGCAGTATGGCAAATGAAGAAGCACGAAAAGGAGTCATCGTCATCGTGTATCCGTTACAATTCACGTCACGGATCAGCGAGAACTTTATTCGACGGCTCGAAGACGAGTACGAAGTCATCGTCGTCCGCGATCAATCGATTGGATTGACGGCAGGTGACCATAAGCAACTGATCAAGCGAGCGTTGCGCGAGGCAGGGGAATATAAATTACCGATTCATGTCGTGGCATTCAGCCTTGGCGCACTCTTAACGAATCGCCTTTTGCAGGAGTACGATGTGCCACTCGGGAGTCTCACATACATCTCCCCATTGTTTGATTGGCATGCCACTCGTCAAATCGGTGGATTGAAACAAGTCGTCGCAAGTGCTGTCGACCGTTTTCGCCCTGACTTGCCACTCGGGATGATGACATTCACCGGCGGGGGAGACGAGTCGTCCCGATTCGGAGAAATCACGTATGCGCAATATCGAGAAATCGAAGAGGAAATCGTCGAGCATCAGGAAGAGAAGAAGCATCTGCCACGCCTTCCGCTCGCCTGTTTCTATGCACCAGACGACCAGTTCGCGGACGTGAAGTTGACGTTGAATGTTTGTCGGAAAATCGGTGGGGATCAAGTGTATATCCGTCGATTGGAAGGATTCCCACACTTCGGTTACGAACGATTAAACACGAAATTCGCGGAAACCCTCATGACGTTTTATGAATTGATTCAAGAATGACAGAAGGCGACTCTAGTGAGCCGCCTTTTTCTTATGCACGTTTTTCAATCGCCACGATGAATGGGGGATGATTGACTTGGTTGATAAATCCATAACGCAGGACACCCGCCTGCTTTTGATCGAGGGACTCTACATAACGGAGCACCTCGTCTCGTTCGACTTTCCCACTTTCATGTCCATGGTAAATCACGATGACGATGACGCCACCGACGGCCATGACGTCTAATAGTTGGGATAATGCAGCAATCGTCGTATTTCCGTGTGTCGTGATGGATTTGTCGCTTCCCGGTAAATACCCTAAGTTGAAGACGGCCGCGGTGATCGGACGCGCTTCCTTTTCAACGACCGCTTGGACCGTATCATGACTATCATGAATCACGGTCACCCGATTACTGACACCCGCTTCTTCAACCCGCGCCTTTGTGGCTGCTACAGCTTCTGATTGGATATCAAAGGCATAGACATGTCCTGTCTCGCCTACGGCATTCGCTAGAAACAACGTATCGTGTCCGTTCCCGGCTGTCATATCGATGGAGACCTGACCTTCCTCGATATGGTCATGTAGTAATTGTTTTGCAAAAGGTAGTACTCTCATTAATCCCATAGATCTCATCCTTCTTTTTTCCTTGGAAAGAATCCCGGCGCTCCAATTCCGCACGAATCTTGTTAAGCACCTGCATTTTGTGACGGCTCCATAACGGACCGATCAAGAGGTCGGGTGGACCGTCTCCTGTCAAACGATGGACAATCACCTCGGGAGGAATTCGTTCGAGTTGATCGCAGACGAGGGAGACGTAAGTGTCTTCCTCCATCAAGTCGAGCAGTCCTTTCTCATATTGACGGGCGAGCGGTGTATGTTTCAAGACGTGAAGTAAGTGGATCTTGATTCCTTGTATGTCCATTTTAGCAACTTCTCGTGCCGTGTCGAGCATCATCTCTGGTGTCTCACCTGGGAGACCATTGATGATATGAACGCAGACACGAATATTGTGACGGCGAAGTTTCGCAAGACCGGTCAAAAACGATTGATAGTCGTGCCCACGATTGATCTTTTTAGCGGTCGTGTCATGTACGGTCTGAAGACCGAGCTCCACCCAAAGGGACGTCCGTTCATTCAACTCTGCTAAATAGGCGACGACGTCGTCCGGTAAGCAGTCAGGACGTGTCGCAATCGAGAGACCGACGACCCCATCCTCTTTTAATGCCGGTTCATACAATTCACGTAACCGCTCGACTGGTGCATACGTGTTACTAAACGCTTGGAAATAAGCAATATAATTGGCATTTTTCCACTTCCGGTGGAGACGAGCCTTCACTTCTGCAAATTGAACGGGAATCGGATCGCAAGCATTTCCCGCGAAATCACCACTTCCGTCGTCCGAACAGAAGGTGCATCCGCCTTTTGAGACACGTCCGTCACGGTTCGGACACGTGAAGCCGCCATCAAGTGGCACTTTAAACACCTTGCCCCCGTACTCTCGTCGATACGCCTCATTTAATGTATGGTAACGATTTTGACCAAATGGATTCATGTTCATCTCTCCTTCCTTGCTCATCCTATCACAAACGGAAAATGACAAAACTTCATAATAAGTAATTTTTCTTGACACTTCGTTGGCGTTCGTTTAGGTTTGATAAGGAAATCTTGTCGATTCGGCCTTTTTGTGCCGATTTTTTTGATGTGAAAGAAGAATGAAAGGAGGACTTGGTGTGAACAATAAAATGCCAATTTCGGTATGGATTTTAGTCATTGCGATGGCGCTCAATACAACGGCGGCGTCTTTTTTATGGCCGTTTAACACACTGTATATTCATGATTTTTTAGGTGAGTCGATGACGCTTGCCGGGGTGGCGCTTCTTGTTAACTCGGCACTCGCGATCGTCGGGAACTACATCGGAGGGACACTATTCGATCGAATCGGTGGGAAGACGACGCTGATGATTTCTGTCGGTCTCTTGCTCGCGAGCTCGCTTGGATTTTTACTGTTTCATGCCACGTTCTTCGGCTATCTCGTATGGCTCGGATTGATCGGTCTTTCAGGTGGACTCGTCTTTCCGACCGTATATGCGTTTGCGGGTCTCATTTGGCCAGAAGGGGGACGCCGTTCGTTCAATGCGATTTACGTCGCGCAAAACGTGGGGGTCGCCCTCGGTACGGCAATGAGTGGTCAAATCGCTCGATTTAACATCGAGTGGATTTTTTATGCGAACTTCTTCTTATCGGTCTTATTTGTCGTAGTGCTCTTGTTTGGACTGCGTTATTTGAAAAATCCGGCACGTCCTGTCGTTCAGTCGCAACTCGAAGCGGCAGCCACGACACTATCGAGTGCGACGATGAAATCGATGTGGTATGTAGCCGTCGGTTATGCGGTGCTTTGGTTCGTGTATGTTCAATGGCAGGGGACGATTGCCGTTCACTCGAAAGATCTCGGTGTCACAATCAGTCAATACTCACTCCTTTGGACAGTGAACGGGGCGATGATCGTCTTCGCACAACCGTTGCTCAATCGTGTCTTACGACAGTTTGAGGACGACTTAAAACGTCAACTGATCATCGGGGCATCCATTTTCCTCGGCGCGTTCTTGATTGTACCATTCGCTGGTGGGTTCGGGATGTTCATGGTCGCGATGGTCGTCATGACCATCGGGGAGATGTTTGTCTGGCCGGCAGTTCCGACGATTGCGGCGAAACTCGCCCCTCCTGGGAAAGCTGGACAATACCAAGGGCTCGTCAATATCGCAGCATCCGTCGGTCGGATGATTGGACCGACGTTGTCTGGTTTTGTCTATGACATGTTCGGCATTACAGCAGTCTTCGGCATGCTTCTACTACTTGCTACGTTGGCCTTAACGCTATTTGTCATCATGAAAGACATTCGTGTCACAGAAAAATCAAGTTGACGTTGAATTTCAGAATGGGCTAAAATAGACTACGATGAATAGCAAGCGTTGAAGAGGATTAGTAGCGAACGTTCCGTTTCAAAGAGAGTCGATGGATGGTGTGAATCGATAAGCGGATGTTGTGAACTCGCCTTGGAGCTGTTTTCCTGAAACGAGTAGGGAAAACCGGGGTTACGCCTCGTTATCGGCGTCTCAAGTGGCAGCAATGCAACATGGGTGGTACCGCGGAGAGCTTTCAAGCCTTTCGTCCCATTTTCGGGGACGGAAGGCTTTTTATTATGCAGAGGAGGAAGAATGTTGAGCTATTTTAAACATCAAGAAATCGAGCCGAAGTGGCAAAAGCTTTGGGAAGAGAAAGAAGCATTTAAAACGACAGAAGACCCGGAGAAGGATTGTTTCTACGTCCTTGATATGTTCCCGTACCCATCCGGTGCAGGTCTTCACGTTGGTCACCCGGAAGGTTACACGGCGACGGATATCATCGCTCGTATGAAACGGATGCAAGGATATAACGTCCTTCACCCGATTGGCTGGGATGCGTTCGGTCTTCCTGCCGAGCAATATGCACTCGACACAGGGAACGACCCGCGTGAATTCACAGCGCGTAACATCGAGACGTTCCGCCGTCAGTTGAAAGAACTCGGATTCTCATACGATTGGGACCGTGAAATTAGCACGACGGACCCGAAATACTATAAATGGACGCAGTGGATCTTCACGCAACTCTTCGAACGTGGCCTTGCATACGTCGATGAAGTTGCGGTCAACTGGTGCCCGGCTCTCGGTACAGTCCTTGCGAACGAGGAAGTCATCGATGGGTTGTCAGAGCGTGGGAACCACCCGGTCTACCGTGTCCCAATGAAGCAGTGGGTGCTTCGTATCACGGAATACGCAGAGCGTTTGCTTGAAGATTTGGAAGGTCTCGATTGGCCTGAGAGCGTGAAAGAGATGCAACGCAACTGGATCGGCAAATCAGTCGGTGCCGAGGTCGACTTTAAAGTCGATGGTCACGATAAGATCGTCACGGTATTCACAACACGTCCAGATACGCTTCACGGGGCGACATACGTAACACTCGCACCAGAGCATCCGTTCACGAAAGTGATCACGACACCGGAACAATCGACGCCAGTCGAAGCATACATTGAAGAAGTCTCGAAGAAGACGGACCTTGAGCGTACAGATCTCGCCAAAGAGAAGACGGGTGTCTTCACGGGCGCATATGCGATCAACCCGGTGAACGGCGAGAAACTTCCGATTTGGACAGCGGACTACGTTCTCTCGACATATGGGACAGGTGCAGTCATGGCTGTTCCTGGACACGATGAGCGCGATTATGAGTTTGCGAAAACGTTCAACCTCCCGATCCGTGAAGTCGTTAAAGGCGGAAACGTGGAAGAGGCGGCTTACGTCGAAGACGGTGAGCACGTCAACTCTGGTAGCTTGAACGGACTTAATAAAGTCGATGCCATCAAGACGATCATTGAAGAGCTCGAAGCTAGTGGCACAGGGCGTGCGAAGACGACATACCGTCTTCGTGACTGGTTGTTCAGCCGTCAACGTTACTGGGGCGAGCCGATTCCGGTCGTCCACATGGAAGACGGAACGATGAAGACGGTACCGGTCGAAGAGCTTCCGCTCGAACTTCCGATCATCGATGAAATCAAACCATCTGGTACAGGTGAGTCGCCACTTGCGAACGCAGAAGAGTGGTTGACGTACACAGATCCGGTCACAGGGGAAAAAGGTCGTCGCGAGACGAACACGATGCCACAATGGGCAGGTAGCTGCTGGTACTACATCCGTTACATCGATCCAGATAACGAAGAGATGATCGCGGATCCTGAGAAACTCAAGCGTTGGCTTCCAGTCGACTTGTATATCGGGGGTACGGAGCATGCCGTTCTTCACTTGCTCTACGCACGTTTCTGGCATAAAGTCCTCTTTGATATCGGTGTCGTCCCGACGAGCGAACCGTTCCAAAAACTCTACAACCAAGGGATGATCCTCGGTGAGAACAATGAGAAGATGTCAAAATCTCGTGGGAACGTTGTCAACCCGGATGATATCGTGAAGTCGCACGGAGCCGATACACTTCGTCTTTACGAAATGTTCATGGGACCACTTGATGCGGCCATCGCATGGTCGACGAATGGTCTTGACGGGGCACGTCGCTTCCTCGACCGCGTCTGGCGTTTGTTCGATCAGACGAACTTCGCAGACGTGGCACCGACTGCCGACTTTGAACGCACGTATCATCAGACGGTGAAAAAAGTCACGGAGGATTACGAAGCCCTTCGCTTCAACACGGCGATCTCGCAGTTGATGGTCTTCGTCAATGAAGCGAACAAACAAGAGACGTTGCCGAAATCGCAAATGGTCGACTTCATCAAGATGCTTTCACCAGTCGCGCCACACTTGTCTGAAGAGTTGTGGGAGAAGATGGACATGACGGAAGAGTTGACGTATGCGGCTTGGCCGACATACGATGAGTCAAAACTTGTGAGCGACACGATTGAAGTCGTCATCCAGGTGAACGGGAAACTTCGTGCGAAAATGCATGTCTCGCGTGACGCATCAAAAGAAGCACTTGAAGCGGAAGCACTCGGGAACGAGCGTGTCCAAGAGTTCACAGAAGGCAAGACGGTTCGTAAAGTCATTGTCGTTCCTGGAAAACTCGTCAATATTGTAGTGGGGTAACAAAAAGAATGTGTGACATTGTCGCACATTCTTTTCTTTTTGGTGAGGTCATTTTCTTTTATGGACGGTTTTGATACACTAAAGGGCGATACTGAAGTAGAAGGGGACGACATGTCCATGAAACGTTCTTATGTGCTATACACGACACTATGTGCCGTCGTGGTCGGTGTGATCCTTTGTTATGTTTTTGTCTTTTCAGATGAAGAGATTCAACGACAGGTCGCCTCGACATTTGAAAAAATTGATATTCAAACGAGTCATCAAACGGCATCCCTTCCACCCGTGGAAGCGGCGCAGGATGATGAAGATATCGATACGACCGATGCCCTCGAACAAATCAGTCAAATCGATGAAGTGTACTACAGTGACACAATCGGGGCGTATTTGGTCTTAACCGAACAAGCTGAATTTTTTGAAGTGAGTGGAAACGGAACGCGCGTCAACTCGGTGCTTCAACTTGAGAATTCAGGGAAACAGCGCCTCGATGATTTTATCGGGATGCGCATGGTCGAAGAAGATCTTGTGTATGCGGTGACAGCGAACGGTACGCTCATTACAATCGAGCGAGAAGAAGGACGCTGGGTCGAGAGACCACGTAAACAAATCAAAGGACTCGTGTCGGAAGACCGAATCTTTGGTCTTGGCTATGACCGGGAAACGAAACGTCTGTTCATGATGAATCGCTTGGCGGATACACCGGACCTTGAGCTCCTTTATATCGAAGAACGGGAGATCGAACCGAAGACTCCAGCCGATGACAAATCATCAGAAGCGTCAACTGATGCTGACACGGCTACTCCAAAAACAGAAGAATCATCGGAAGACACAACGACAGAGAACGTCTCGACGAATGACGACGCCTCGAGCGAAACGGCTGCAACTGAAGACGCGCCTGACAATGAGTCGAACGAACAAGAAGCGGAAGAAGAGAAACAAGAGCCCGAGACCGAATGGATGCTTGATACACGCCAAGCGTTGTCTGCTGACGGGATGAGTGCTTCCATCCAACAAAAGTTTGAGCGATTCGAAGGAGTCGGCCTTGTCGAGAGACAAGGACGCATCTACGTGCTCGACTCAGAAGAGCTCGTCCTCTACACAGTCAACCCGGAAGAAAGTACCATCAACGGTCAGATGGTGACGCCTCGCGTATATGACTCGACCGGTATGTTTTTACAAGACAATGAAATCTTTGCAATCGTCCACCCGGAAGTATTCGATTTGGATGCTTTCGTGTCCGTGGACTGATCATGGGGGAATGACAGATGAGCAAGCGTTATTTTTTTGAAGAAGTGAAACAATTTCATGAAACTTTTGGACATCCAGGAGCAAAATCGCCGCAACCGTTGACGCTTGATCGTGCGACAAAACGCTCGGTTTGGACGGCAGAGGAAGCGGTCGTCGAGTTTTTGCATCAATCCTCGCAATCGGAAGAAGAGTTTTTACAAGCCATCGAGCAATTCCAAGAAGGCTTCCAAAAAGCGGTCCAAAAATCATTACAAGACTCACCGCCATCGGATGATGTGGAACGTCTCGTCGGACAAGGGGATGCGTTAACGGACGCGTTATATTTTGTGATGGGCAGTTTCGTTGAACTCGGACTCGATCCCGTTCCGTTGTTTGAAATTGTCCAGCGTGCCAATATGGCGAAACTTGGACCGGACGGGAAGCCGATTTTACGCGAGTCGGACAATAAAGTTATGAAACCTGAAGGATGGATGCCACCGGAGCCGGAGCTCGAAAAAGAAGTGCGTCGTCAAATTGCAGGGAAAGAATAATCACAAACGGCTTGAAACCTCATTAGAAAGGGTTCAAGCTGTTTTTTTTTGTTGTGATGATCGTGACGTCATCATGTTATTAGAGGGTATCGGAAAGGTCATAAGAGTAATTTATGGTATAATTTAACATAAGTAAGCAAGCGAGGAATATTGATCATTGAGATGGAGGTCGTTCAACTGAAAAAAGTACTCGGTATTCTATGTGTAAGTTCAGCACTTCTATTAGCATCATGTAGCAATGATGAAAAAACGTCAGAATCTAAAACGTCTAAGCCTGACGTTTCAATCGAAACGATAAAAATCAACGAAGAGAATGAATTGACAATCGTTCCACTTTACACCCAATACCAACAATATTTGAACGCATCCCTTGAATCAACCGATGCGGAGGAGAACAAACAAAACTTCAAAAAATACGTACTAGATTACATAGGAGAGGTCGGAGAGGAAGAAAATATCGATACATCCCTCATCAAAACAAATTTTTTACTAAAGCCGACTCCTCATAAGCAACAATTGCTGAAGCAGTTGGACGCATTAATCGAGCAGCATGACGAGATTAAAGAGATTATTGCATCGACATACGCAGATTCAAATCAAATTCTCCCTAAAAAGAAGGGTATGGTGTTTGTTGCCCCTTACAATCCTGAATTCTTCTACGATAGTGAAGCGTTGGAAGGTGTGGCCGGCCAAGCCTATAATGATACCTTCATCTTGTTTCTCGATACAGATTTTGACAAAGGTGTGCTAGCCCATTCGACGGCTCATGAGTATCATCATCTGATTCTTTATGATCAACCTGAGTTCCGTCTTAATACAATTCTTGATTCTGTCATCATTGAAGGGAAAGCCGATACGTTTGCCGACCGCATTGTCAAAGGGGTAATTCCACCATGGTATGCACCAATCGATGATGCGACCATGGAACATATCGCGAGCCGAGTGAATGATTATGAAACGTCCCACACCGATTTTGTAGTCGGTAATTATCAAAAAGATATGCCACGTTGGAGTAACTATATTCTAGGGAGGGATGTGCTCCATGACTATTTGACGGCGCACCCAGAGCTGTCGATTCCCGAATGGACGTTCAAAGAAGGTCATGAAATTCTAGAAGAGTACAAGTATCGAAATGTGATGGAATTGGAAAATTAAGTTGAAAAGAATGTAAAAAAGGCTTGGTCCTGAATGAGACAGGATCAAGCCTTTTGATTGTTAGTGAACATAATAATACGTAGCCAATACGTTAGACCGAACCTTTTACCGCTCTGTCGCCAGTTCGGCTGCGTGCGATCCGGCACAATGTCCCGTTGTGAAGGCGGCCGTGATGTTGTAGCCACCTGTGTATCCATGAATGTCGAGTACTTCACCTGCAAAGAAAAGGCCTGGTGCTTTCTTTGACATCATCGTCTGTGGCGCAACTTCTTTAACCGAAACGCCGCCACCTGTGACGAACGCTTTGTCAAAGTCGAGTGTCCCGACGGCGTGCATCTCGAACATTTTTAGACGCGATGCGAAGTCGATGACGGATTGCTTCTTCAACTGACTCGCGTCTTCTTCTCCAAATGCGAGTTCTTCGAGCAATAAGTCAAGAAGTCGCTCGGGGATGTAGCCTTTCCATACGTTTTTAACGGCACGCTTCGGTTGGCTCTGTACTTGGTTCCACAGTTCCTGGACGAGCGCATCTCGTGACGTGTCCGGGAAGAAGTCGAGTGACATGAGGACGACCTGTTCTTTGCTGCGCTTCCGTTCTTTGATCGTATATTGACTGCAACGCAGCGCGATTGGACCCGAGATCCCGAAATGGGTAAAGATCATGTCGCCTTGGTGCGTCTTGATGGCTTTTCCTTTTTTGCCGTGTACCGTCAACGCGACGTCACGTAACGATAGTCCTTGAAGTTGTTTTGTTCCGATGAACGAATCGTTCAACTTGATCGGTACTTCTGTCGGGAAGAGTTCCGTGATGGTATGTCCTGCCTTCTCTGCCCATGGATAGCCGTCCCCGGTCGAACCGGTGTGCGGGACAGACTGACCGCCGACCGCGACGACGCAAGCTTTCGCTTCAATCATTTCTCCGTCCATCAGCTCGACCGCGTGAAACTCGTTTTCTTCATTAAAATGTAGCGTTTTAACTTCAGCTTTTTTTCGAATCTCAACGCCGAGGTCTTCAATCGCCCGAAGCAACGTGTTGACCACATCCTGTGCCTTATCCGTCACAGGAAACATGCGCCCGTTGTCCTCTTCTTTCAGCGGGATGCCGAATCCTGTGAACAGGTCGATGATCGATTGGTTGTCGAACTGAGCAAGGGCGCTGTATAAGAAACGACCATTGCCTGGGATGAACTGAATCAATTCATCGATTGGTTTTCGGTTCGTGACGTTACAACGTCCACCACCTGAAATGGCCAATTTCCGACCAAGTTTTGAACCTTTATCAATCAGCAAGGTCGAAGCGCCACTTTTTGCCGCTGCATACGTTGCCATGAGCCCGCTCGGCCCTCCACCGATGACGATGACATCTTTCATAGGGTATCTCCTCATTTCTTCATCTATATGATTAGTAAAATTATCGTAACTTTATTATCCGTAACAGTAAGAGTATAATGAGAAGCGGTTGTTTTGTAAAACCGAATTCATTGAAATCGTTGATTTATAGATGGAGGTACCTCATGTCATCAAGCGCCAAACAAGATTCTGGAAGAGCCTCCTTCGTCAAAGGAACGCTTCTTTTATCAGCGGGAAACTTGATTTCTCGAATGTTAGGACTACTGTACACGTTCCCGTTCCAAGCGATGGTCGGGATTGCCGGAGTGACGTTGTATCAAGCAGCATATACGTATTATGCGATCATGATCTCCATTTCGACGGCAGGGATTCCCGTTGCCGTTTCGAAATTTATCGCAAAATATAATGCACTAGGAGAATACGGGACAAGTCAACGACTGTTCCGACAAGGGATGAAGCTGATGCTTGCGACCGGTGTCGTCGCTTTTTTATTACTCTTTTTTGCGGCACCATGGTTATCCGAACTGATGGTCCGAAACTCAGAGAACAATCAGCAATACATTGACTCGCTCACCCTCGTGACACGAAGCGTCAGTTTTGCCTTACTGCTCATCCCGGCGATGAGTATGGTACGTGGTTATTTCCAGGGACATCAAGACATGGCACCGACGGCAATCTCACAAGTGGTCGAACAGATTGTACGCATCCTGTTCCTCCTCAGTGGAACGATGCTCGTCTTGTTCGTCTTTGCGGATTCAAACTTCATTCAACCGATTGCCAATGCCCTCGGAGGGACGCAATCTGTTGAAACGACTGAATTGAATGGATTGAAAGTCATTGCCGTCACGATTGCGACGTTCAGTGCGTTCATCGGGGCAATCGGTAGTTTCGCCGTGCTCATCATGTATTGGAAACGTCGAAAGGACATTCATCGTCAGACAGAAAATCCGGCGGGCACACCGGTCCGCTCGATGAAATCGTTGTTGCTCGAATTGCTTAGCTATTCGATTCCAATCGTGATGGTCGGGGTATCGACCCCTCTCTATCAATTGATTGACCAATTGACGATGGTCAATACGTTGCTCAGTACGGGTGCGACCGTTTCTGAAGCAACATCGGCTTATGGATTCTTGACCGGGAACGCCCATAAAATTGTGTTGATTCCAGTCTCTGTCGCGGCGAGTGTATCGATGGCGACGATTCCGCTTGTGACTCGTTCGTTCACGACAGGGGACATGCAAAAAGTTCGAAATCAAGTAAACCATATTTTCCAAGTCTCGTTCTTCGTGACGATTCCTGCGGTCATTGGTCTCGTAGCACTTGCGGAGCCATTGTTTGGCACCTTGTTCCCGGGTGACCGTGAAGGATGGGTATACTTGTTCCACTACGCACCAAGTGCATTCTTCTTGGCCTATTACTCGGTTGCGGCTGCGATCCTCCAAGGGATCAACCGTCAGTACTTCACCATCTTTGCCACATCGATGGGACTGTTGACGAAACTTGCATTGAACGTACCGCTCGTCTATTGGCTCGGCGGAATCGGAGCCGGGTACGCGACCATCGCTGGATACATCGTGGCCATTATTCTCATGGTATGGATGATTCAACGAACGCTACATTTCCCGTATAAGCAACTGCTTCGTCGCACCATCTTGATGTTCTTGATGGGTGGGGCGATGTTCGCTGCCGTCTTCCTCTCTCTTCTCGTTACAATGAATGATGAGGCGAGTTGGGGGAACGACATCTTTGCGACAATCGTGGGAGTGACAATCGGTGTTCTCGTATATGGATACCTCGGGTGGCGGAGCCATCTCGCAGGGAAATTACTAGGGAAACGCTTTGAATATCGGAGGAACGGATAATGCGAATTGATAAGTTGTTAGCGAACATGGGATATGGTTCACGAAAAGATGTAAAAATCTTATTGAAACAAGGGGCAGTGCGAGTCGATGAGACACCTGTAAAAGATGCGAAACGGCACGTCGACCCAGCATCAGAGAAAGTCACGGTGTTCGGGGAAGTGGTCGAGTATCGTCCCTACATCTATTTCATGATGAATAAGCCGGAAGGGGTCATCAGTGCGACGGAAGATCAAGTCGAGACGACGGTCATCGAGTTGATTGATCCAGAGTATGCCCATTACGACCTCTTCCCGGTCGGTCGTCTCGATAAAGATACGACGGGACTGCTCCTCATCACGAACGACGGCGCATTCAATCATGCGCTCATGTCACCTCGCAAGCACGTCGACAAAGTATATATCGCCGAGGTCGACGGGGAGATGACAGTAGAGGATATCAAGACGTTCGCGAATGGGGTCGAGTTAGAGGACGGATATACGACGAAGCCGGCCCGTCTTGAAATACTGAGCAAGAGCGGACGTCGGTCGGTCATTCGCCTCACGTTGTCTGAGGGGAAATATCACCAAGTGAAACGAATGGTCGCGGCGGTCGGCAAACATGTCGAACGATTGGAGCGTGTTCAAATCGGGGAGCTAGAACTCGATGAGACGCTTGAGCTCGGGGCATATCGCGAGTTGACGGAAGAAGAGGTTCAACTGTTTCTTCAATCATGAGTAAGATGAGAGAATCTGTCTGATGGGACGGATTCTCTTTTTGTATAAAAAGCTCTGTTTTTCGATTATATCTTTTTGAAAATGGCATCAAAATCATCACGCCAATAGTCAACCAACCAGTCGTTATATTTGTGATACAAAGGAACAAGTGGTTCAACTTCATTTGAACTTATGATACAACCTCGATCATCGTACATATGAAATATGATGTTCTTCTCAATGCTAATAAAGTAAACAGCTTGTCCAATCGAAGGTTCTCTTCCTTGCTCGTAATTTCCTATACCTCTAAGGATTTTCTCGTAAGAGATTGACTTGATCTGCGAGGATATAAACTTCGCTTTATATTCACGTTTGATTTCTATAAATTCCCCTGTTATTTCGTCAATATCTTCATTTAATTCAAATAACGTTTCTTCTTCAATCTGTTGTTTCATGAATAAACCATACAAATATTCGGGAGTGGTATTCCCGAACATGATGTCCTCTGTTTCGTTCAAATCCTTGATAAAGATATGGATGTAATCATCAGATTGAAACACTTCCTCGAACAATGAAGTCACTCTGTTTACAACTTGCTCTATTCTCTCATCCGTTCCGTTTTTATACGGTTCGCCAAGTTCGAATCTTAGATGGACTTCTCCAGATAGGTTTGGGAAATTGTCCTCTATGTACTTCATTATTTCTTCTTTCACATCATCACCTCATCTTAAGCAATTGATACAATCTAAAACCACAAAACCTTCATTCATAAAAAAGAGACCTGAACGCCAGGTCTCTTGAATATACATATACAATTCAATTTGCCGTCTTGAGTGAACGTTTTGATGAAGTCCACGTGCCACGGCTAGGGCTCTCCACAAGGTTATTGTACTCAAGTACGTTCAAATCACGTTGCACAGTGCGTGACGTGATGCCGAACTCTTCTACTAGTTCTGAAGTGGTAACGGATTCCCTTTCATTGATGAACAAATAAATGGACTTGATGCGCGTTAACATCCGATCTGTTGAGCCTTTCATTGGATAACCTCCCAATGTGTAGAATAATGATAAACCATACCTACAGACGACAAAATGAAATATAAAATTGTTATTTTCTAAAATTACACCTTTAGTATACCGCTCTTGAGCAAAAATGCAAGTGGAAAGCACGAACAATCTGTTTGTAAAGATTTGATTATGAACGTAAATATCGAATGAAGATTATTTTTTCACATCGAAAAGAAGCTTAAACACGAACGAAAAAAACTTTTCTAAATGAATGTTCGTCTTTCATACATTTGGATATACTAGTAAGGGAGAGAACATTCGCAAAAGGGGAGATGAACATGAATTGGAGACAGGAAGTCGACAATCGTAAAGATGCATTTTTAGAAGATTTGAAAGGATTACTTCAAATCCCTAGCGTGCTCGATGAATCGAAAGCGGCACCGAACATGCCGTTTGGTCCTGAGGTTCGTCAGGCGCTTGACTACATGTTTGAAATCGGTGAGCGAGATGGGTTCAAAACAAAGGACGTCGGCGGTTACGCGGGACATTTGGAATACGGGGACGGTGAGGAAATCGTCGGCATTCTATGTCACCTTGACGTTGTCCCAGCAGGCGATGGCTGGACATATGGCGCATTCAATCCGACCATCACGACTGACGGGAAAATTGTGGCGCGTGGAAGTAACGATGATAAAGGTCCGTCTATGGCGGCATACTACGGACTACGAATCGTCAAAGAGCTCGGCTTACCACTTTCAAAACGCGTCCGTTTGATTGCAGGTTGCGATGAGGAGAGCGAATGGCGCTGTGTCCGTGAGTATTTCAAACAAGAACAGATGCCGACATACGGATTTGCGCCAGATGCGGATTTCCCGATCATCAATGCTGAAAAAGGATTGTATGACGGTGTGTTGACTCAATTACCGATTCAACGTGTACCAGGCTCTGCCTACCATCTCGTGTCGTTTACGAGTGGAGAGCGTCCGAATATGGTGCCCGACTTCGCGAAAGCCGAATTGAAGACGGATGAGGTACTCGAGGAAAAGTTCGAGGCCTATCTTGAAAAATATGAAGCGGACGGAACGTGTGAATACGATCGTGGCACATATACGTTCACGATGAAAGGTAAAGCGGCGCACGCGATGGAACCGGATAACGGGATCAATGCTGCGTACGTGCTGGCTGGGTTCCTGTTGCACCTTCCTCTCGACATTCAAGGGGAACGCTTCATTGAACTCGTTCGTCACGTGTTTGCAGACTCACGTGGAATTTCTCTCGGGATTGAAGCGAGCGATGAGACGGGCGACTTGACGATTAATGGCGGCGTCTTCCGATACAATGAAGAAGAGCGTACGGCGACGGTCAACATTCGCTATCCGTATACGGCCAAATTCGAAGAACGGTTACAAAACCTACGTGAAATCGCTTTGTCATTTGGGTTCGAGTTGAAGACCCGTCAACATATGCCGCCTCATCATGTGGCAGAAGATCACCCACTCGTGAAGACACTAGCAGGCGTGTACGAGCGTCAAACGGGAGAACATGCAAACTTGATGGCCATCGGAGGCGGAACGTATGCACGTTCGCTCGAGGCAGGTGTCGCATTTGGTGCATTGTTCCCAGGGGCTAAAGATGTGGCGCATCAGGTCGATGAATATATGGAGATAGAAGATTTATTACGTGCCGCGGCAATCTATGCTGAGGCCATTTACGAGCTCGCTAAATAAGAAACAAGGAGAGCTGGCTGGTATAGTCGGCTCTCTGTCCTTTAGGAAGGAAGTTATCATTGGATTCGCAAAAAAGATTGTTTCAGTCTGTATACGTCGCGATATTCTTCGCGCAAGGGGCATTGATCCCTTATATGACCTTATACTTTTCACAAACTAAGTTTGGGTTGACACCTAGCCAAGTCGGGATTGTGGTGGCCATCTTACCGATTCTATCCATCGGCGTGCAACCACTATGGGGGATGTTGACCGACCGGACGGGAAGAGTCCGGGCCTGGCTGATTTTGGCGATGCTGAGCGCGGCGCTGATTTCTCTCACGTTTTTAGTGGCGACCTCATACGTTTGGATTGTCGTACTCATGGTGATTTGGTCCGTTTTCCAATGTGCTCACATCCCTCTAGTGGATATGATGACACTCGACTATACGACGCGGTCGAAAGTTGATTATGGTGCAATTCGACTCTATGGATCAGCGGGATTTGCCATTGCCGTCTTTGCAATGGGACGAATCTCTGATAGCACGTGGGGACTAGCTAGTACATTCGTGTTGAGTGCTGTTTTACTCATCCTTGGCAGCGTATTTGTTCGAATGATTCCTGAGAAAGGTTCGATTCGCGATGTGACGTTGGCGCCGCTCTCATGGACGGCTGTTTGGAACAAACACTTTGTGTTCTTCTTATGTGGTGGGATGCTCGTCTTCGGACCGATTTACGCGAATAACTATTATTTCGGTCTTTACGTGACGAATAGTGGTGGTTCGACGACGCTCGTCGGAACATTATTCCTCGTGGCAGTGTTATTCGAAATCCCGTTTATGAAAGTGGCTTCTCAGCTTATGGAACGCTACGGAAGCGTCAACGTTCTTGTTGGGGCCGCCATCATCTCGGCAGTTCGGAACGGGGTGCTTGCGTTAGAACCACCGATTTGGGTCGTATGGCTTCTCGCAATCGCACAAGGTCTCGTCGTCGGTCTCTTGATTCCCGTCGCGCTTCAATTCGTCCGGACGCTCGTCGATCGACAAGTTTCCTCGACGGCCATCGGGGTATATATGGCATTAACGTCTGGGCTCGCGACAGCTGGATTTAATATGCTGAGTGGTAAAATCATTGAACTTGACGATATTTTAGGCGTGTTTTGGATGTATACCATCGTCACGGCACTAGGAGCGTTGATTTGGATCGGAATGTCACGTCGCAACCTGAAAGGATGAATGAGATGAGTACGCATTACTTTATTGCGATTCCCATTGAAGCGACTGAATTGGTTGAAGTACAGCAAACCATCTTACCTTATTATTCGTATCGAAGAATCTATCGACCGGAAGAGTTCCATATGACAGTGCAATTTTTAGGAAGCGTGGATGGGGATGAATTAGACGAAGTAAAAGAAATCACGCGTAGAATTTGTGCGAAAACATTACCATTCACGTTGGAGTTTCGGTCCATCGACCATTTTGGGCGACCGGATCGGCCCCGCGTTTTGACCATCGTCCCGGATGACTCCGAGCCCCTTCAACAGTTGGCGCATACACTCCGCCATGAACTAGTTGATGTGATTCCAAGATTGGACCGGAAGTCGTTCGTCCCTCACGTGACACTCGCTAAAAAATGGGGCGAAGGGGAGCGTGTCCCGTACGTCCCCCCTGAATTTCACGCG
The DNA here is from genome assembly GCF_018255795.1 of Exiguobacterium sp. PFWT01. Taxonomy (GTDB): domain Bacteria; phylum Bacillota; class Bacilli; order Exiguobacteriales; family Exiguobacteriaceae; genus Exiguobacterium. The sequence continues at coordinate 980,280 of NZ_CP073755.1, forward strand.
ACGGAATCAGTAGAAGAATTGATTTTATATGAAGTACAGCCGACTCATACACCTGCCTATCGAGCAGTAGACGTATTTCCGCTAAGACGGCCAGAGGAGGATATATGGCAATCCCGGTTAAAATTTTTGACGTAATCTCAAAATATGAACGTGATGTATTAGATCAATATAATCGTTATTTAGAATATGTGGAATCCGATACGGCGCGCCTACAGCGCCTTCATGAAAACAATCGCTTGAATCCGGTCGAAGTGCTCGAAATCGAAAGACCGTGGTGGAAGTTTTGGGCGAAGACGGAGCGAATCGAACTAGAGCCAAAGCCACTCTCTGAATCGCAATATCAAAAGCTGTTACGGGAGCGCCGGCATATCCAAAAGCTTCAATTCGCTTGTGAAGGGGTGCTTGAGACGGATTTACCACATCTGGCGTTTATTCGTGACTTCGCTTATCGTGTGATGCGTACCGATTGGAACGAACGACACTTTTTCTTGTATCGACCGGTCATCGAATGGAATGGTGCGACGGTTGAGTTGAGCCACCTCATCATCGGACCGACGCATCTGTATATCATAGAATGGCTTGAAGGCGATCGAAGTATCTATCACATATCGAAAGAGAAGACATGGGTTCATCAACCGCTGAAAGGGGAAAATAACCGTGTAGTGAACCCGCTGATTGCATTGACACGGACAGAGGAACTGATTCGTCAAATCCTACCAGACTATGCGGGTGTGCTACAAAAAGTCGTCATTGCGACAAATGGATATTTTGATAACGTTCCAACTGTTCGATCGACCCAGTATATCGGTCGTAATGAATATACGGAATGGATGAAACAAGTGAACGGACGTGCACCGATTGTAAAAGCACAGCAGATTCGTGACGTTGCCACCGTATTAGAAGTGACTGCCAAGTTACCGTTTCGTCAATTCATGGATCAGTGATTGAGAGGAAGGGACGCATATGCATCATACACCAGATCAAAAGACCGCCTCACATGTGACCATCGAGAGCGCGTCTTTCGTATCATTTGAGACCATACAACTTGAGATTGTGCGCGAATATGAATCCGTTCCAGTACAAATCGAACAGAATGGACGCCCGGTCGACTACCTCGTCGAGCAACAGTTTGTGACGGAATCTGGGAAGGTTGAACAAATCCTTCGTTTAAACGAACCAATCTCTTTAGAAACGTTATACACCGTCTGCCACCCGGGTCAAAAGACGACGGTTGTCGTACCAAGAGAAATCGTCCGTTCAGAGGAATTCGAACGGCGTTTCTCATATGATGGTCCACTCGGCGTATCGTTTACGCCTCACGGAATGGAAGTGACGGTGTGGTCTCCGGTTGCTTTATCCATGTGGATTACGGTACATGATGACACGAATCACCGAGAAATTGAGCGATTTCACATGAATCGCGGCACACGTGGGGAATGGAGTGGCGAAATACCACAAGCGTTCCAAGGAATGTTGTATCGCATAGAAGTAAAGACACCGGTTGACACGAGGCAAGTCGTTGACCCTTATGCGCGAGCCCTGAGTTTGAACGGTGAGTATGGTGTATTGCAAGATGTGGCGCGATTTGTCAAGAAACAGGTCGAACAAGCCGTGCGCCCCCCTTTATGGAAGGCAACGGATGCCGTCATCTATGAGTTGCACATCCGAGACTTCACAAGCCACCCCTCATCGATGAGTCAATTGAAAGGTCTGTACGGTGGGGTGTCTGAAAAAGGAGTTCGGACGGAAGCTGGCAATAGTGCCGGACTCGACTATTTAAAAGAACTTGGCGTGACGCATGTCCAGTTACTCCCTGTCCATGATTTTGGAAGTGTCGATGAGGCGACCCGTATGCCGTACAACTGGGGCTATGACCCGATTCATTGGTTCGGACTTGAAGGAAGTTATGCCTCAAGACCCGATGTGCCGATGAGTCGTGTGTTCGAATATGCGACACTCGTCTCTGACCTGCATCAAGCGGGTCTTCGAGTCGTCACAGACGTCGTGATGAATCATATTTACATTCGAGAACAATCCCCACTCGAAGCGCTCGTACCATACTATTATTTTCGATACGAGCACGACGGGACAATAGCGAACGGGACCGGGGTCGGGAATGACACGGCATCGGAACGCTATATGATGCGACGTATGATTGTGGACTTCGTGACGTATTTCGCGACGACGTATCAAGTGGATGGGTTCCGCTTCGATTTGATGGGGATTCACGATGTCGAAACGATGAATCAAGTGCGGGCCGCGCTCGATAAGGTGGATCCCTCAATTCTCGTCTATGGAGAAGGGTGGGACTTGGCGACGCCGCTGGGACAGTCATTGAAGGCAACGTCACAAAATGCGGCACGCATGCCTCGTATCGGACACTTCAACGATATGATTCGAGATGCATTGAAAGGGTCAACGTTTAATGACAGGGAACGCGGATTCATCTCCGGCAATGAGTGGAGAGAGTGGGAACTTCGAGAGTGTCTCACCGGAGCCGTGCATATTCCGAACGTGACGGTCGGACGTTTCCCGAGTCCGGCTTACTCCATCAATTATGCGGAAGCCCATGACAACTATACGATCTATGACAAGTTAATGTTATCTTGTGAAGGAGTCGATGAGACGACTCGTCTTGCCATGCAACGTCTTGCCAATGCGGTCGTCATCACATCTCAAGGCATCCCGTTCATCCATGCCGGTCAAGAGTTCGGACGCACGAAACATGGTGTCGAGAACAGTTATAATTCACCCGATCACATCAATCATTTTGATTGGGATCTTCGTGACAGACGGATCAAGGAAATCGAGTATGTGAAGACGCTCTTGAAGTTACGGCGACTCCATACATGTTTCCGCTATGATTCGAGACAAGAAGTGATTGACCATTTCACGTTTCTCCCATCACCGCCTGGCGTCATTATCTATGAGTTGACGGCCAGTCATTCTTACGATGCGTGGCAACGGGTTCGCGTCTATGTGAACGGTACGTTCGACTCGCTTTCATTTGAGAGCGATGCGAAATGGAACGTTTACGTTCAAGGAGAAACGGCAAGTCTCGTTCCACTCGCACGAAACCCGGCACACATTCAAGTCGAGTCGTTGTCAATGACGATTCTCGCGTGTTAAGATGTTGATTGTATCTCTTTAATTCAAGTAAGATTTGAGCGTGATGAATATGTATTCAGATATAGTCGGTGCGCTCGGGAAAGAGTGGACAGTCGCTTCAGCCGGAGGCATCACGGGCGAAGCGTATGTAGCGACGACGCGCCAACAGAAGATTTTTGTCAAACGAAATTCTTCTCCGTTTCTGGCGATTTTGTCAGCGGAAGGAATCGTACCAAAGCTTCTTTGGACAAAGCGAATGTTTAACGGGGACGTGTTAAGCGCCCAACAATTTATCGAAGGCCGCGAACTTTCACCAGAAGATATGAAGCGACCTGATGTCGCGGCGCAACTCGGCAAGATTCATAATTCGAAAGAGCTATTATTCATGTTGCAACAGCTGAACCACACACCGGTGACGCCGCACTTGTTGCTCCGTCAGTGTGAAGCATATGAACAAGATGAAACAGACCCAATCATCGGAGAAGCCGTACAATGGCTAAAGCACCATTTGCCAAAAGTCGACGAGCAAGAATTTGTCGTCTGTCATTCTGACTTAAACCATAATAATTGGATTGAGGATGAGAGCGGCCTACTCTACTTGACGGATTGGGATGACGCGATCATTGCAGACCGCGCGTTCGATTTGGCGATGGTTGTCTATAGCTATATGGATGAAGTGGAGTGGGAGCGCTGGTTCTCTCATTACGGGGTACGTGTCTCGAGTGAGCTCCATAATCGAATGCATTGGTATGCAATCGCCCAGACGATTTTGACAATCTATGGGGAAGAGAATGACTCGGCGCGAACTGAAGGATTTCATGTATTACGTGAGCTGATGGATGAGGCGTACGAACGAATCAATTAAAAGGGATGGCTGTTCGCCACCCCTTTTTGAATGTGTTAAATGTCATCTGGATTCATAAAGTAAGCCCAAACGAACGTTGCGATGACACCAGCAAAAAACGTCAGTGGAGCTGCATAAAAAATAAGGAACTGATCTAAAGTACTCATTGTATTTAACCTCCTTGTGAAGGATGATTCACATTCATTAAACTATGATTTCGTGTATAATCGCAAGAGGACTGCTCGTCCGTAACGTGCATATTCCCATTAAACTTGAACATTTGATGAACGAAAGGTAGGATTTTCATGCGTTTACGACATAAGCCTTGGGCAAAAGAATATATGGAAGCTCAAGAACATGTATTTATTCAACATCCTGAACAGTTGAAGGGTAACTGGAGCACTGAATTCGGGAATGACCACCCGCTTTTTATCGAGGTCGGTTCAGGAAAAGGACAATTTATTTTAGGGATGGCGAAACAACACCCGGATGTGAACTTTATTGCAATCGAGTTGTTTGAGAGTGTAGCCGTCTCCATCGTACAAAAATTAGTCGAAACCCCGATGCCGAACGTGAGAGTGTTGACGGTCGATGCGAAACGACTCGTCGACTATTTTGAAGCGGGAGAAGTCGATCGCGTCTACTTAAACTTCTCCGATCCGTGGCCAAAGACACGACATGCGAAACGACGCCTAACGTATAAGACGTTTTTAGCGACATATGAGGCGATTCTTCCGAAAGCTGGAGAGATTCATTTCAAGACGGACAACCGTGGATTGTTTGAATATTCGCTTCAGAGCATGAGTCAATACGGGATGTTCTTCACAGAAATTTCACTAGATTTACATGTCAATGAACCAGAAGATAATATTCGAACAGAGTATGAAGAGCGCTTTAGTGCGCTCGGTCAGCCGATTTACCGAATGGAAGCCGTCTTCCGTCCGAAAAATTGACACGCTTTTTTCTTATTTTAATAGTATTTTCTTCACACTTTTTTCTTTCTTCTTGGTACAATAGGAATGACGCTAAACTGGAATAAGAGAAGGGGGAACATGGGGATGTTGAAAAAAGCATGGGCAAGCCTGCTTGCAGTAATCTTCATTCTAACAATCGCACCAATGAATACCTCAGCGAACGAAGCGTTCTTAGACGCTCTCGAAGAGGATTTGAAAGCAACGCATTACGACTATAAAGAAGGAACAGCTGAAATCATCAAAGAAGAGACGCTTCGCCATTCAAACGGTAACGAAGTCATCGCGGCTGTCGTAGAACTCGATACGATTCGTGATGGGATCTTCATCACACGTAAAACCGAGTACCATTACTTTGATGCGACAGACAACAAGATTCTTACATCAGCGGATCTCGTAGAAGTAGAAGGAGCCTCAGAGTTTGCGGACGCGAACATCGACATGCTCGGTCAACAGATTGTCTATTGGTTACCGGTATTGGTCTTGCTTCTATTGATTGCGATTCCAGCACTCATTTTGTTCTTGGTCGTACCACGTTTCTATTCAACAAGTTCATATATGAATGCCGTATATGAAAAGAATGACAACCCAAGATAATACATGAAAGTACCCCGTTCAAGAGAACGGGGTACTTTTTACTGTTGCTTTAACTGTCCGACGATGTCAGCGAGTGACATCCCATTTCCTGAAGAAACAGAGGCGATGAAGGCACTTTCGACAATGGGACCATCGAAAAATTCGACATGTTTGTCACCTTCGTACATATCGATGGCGAGTTCCGCATTCATTGTCGCCGATCCGATATCACTGAGGAGAAGTGCTTCTCCTTCGACTTGATCGAGCGCCGATAAAATGCGATTCACATCTGTTCCGATAGCGCCATCCTCAAGGCCACCTGCAAGATGAATGGGCACGGACGGTGCCATTTCCTTCATCAAATCTTGGATTCCTTCCGCAATTTTTGCGCTGTGCGAGACGATGATCAATTCAACGATGTCAATCGACCTCCTTCATAATCGCGGCCAAGAGAATTGAGCTAGAAAGGGCACCCGGGTCAACGGTTCCGCGAGAGTTTTCTCCGAAGTAAGAGGCTCTTCCTTTCGTGGCCACCATATCTTCTGTTTTTTGGACAAGCTCGTCCAACTTCTGTTTATAATCTTCCCCTTGTTGGACTTGCTCGAGGAACGGGTCCCAGACGTCGACCATTGTTTTTTGGCCGACTTCCGATTTCCCTCGTGCTTTGATGGAATTCGAACCTTCCTGGAGTGCCTCCTTGAGTAAGCCAAAGTCCGCTTCGGTCGCATCCCCGAATTTGGTTGCCATCTTCACGAAAGCTGAACCGTATAAAGGTCCGGCCGCGCCTCCGACTTTCGACATGAGGGTCATCCCGACCTTTTTACTAAGTGCTCCAAGAGAGTCATAATCCTCATCTAGAATAGTGGAGACCGCATCAAAACCACGAGACATGTTGATGCCATGGTCTCCGTCGCCGATGGCCCGGTCTAAATCGGTCAACGTATCCTTTTGCTCTTCGATGCCAACTTGTGCGTCTCGTAACGCCTGCTTCATCCGATCAATCGTCAACATAAACTAAACACCTCATTTATTAAATTTTGAATCCAAGTGCTGCCGAAGGAGCGTCGAGATACGTCGTCATCTCATCATCGAGAGGGAGCAACGTGATGGAGAACCCATGCATCTCGAGTGAAGTCATGTAGTTGCCGACATACTTCCGTTTAAGGGTATACCCAGCAGCTTCCAGTTTTTCGGCAACGAAGTGATAGGTCACGTATAATTCAGACAACGGCGTTCCACCCATTCCGTTCACCATAACAGCAACTTCTCCTGGCTCGACTTCTTTTTTCAAGTGACTGAGGAGGTCGTCGACGATTTGGTCGACATCACTCGTCGGTTTCCGCTCGACGCCACGTTCCCCGTGAATCCCGATGCCGATTTCCATCTCTTCCTCGTTCAAGTCGAAACCTGGTTTACCACTGACCGGCATGTAACAAGGTTCTACGGCCATCCCCATGGAGCGAACGTGTGAAGCTACTTTTTCGGCGATGGATTTGACTTCTTCGAGTGATTTGCCACTAGCGGCAGCGGCTCCGGCAATTTTGTGAACAAAGACCGTTCCGGCAACCCCGCGTCGATCTTCTTTGTTCGAAATGGCGACATCATCGGCGACGACGACGTGGTCGACTTTGATGCCATCGCCTTCGGCCAGTTCTGCGGCGAGCTCAAAGTTCATCACGTCGCCGGAATAGTTTTTCACAATCAAAAGAACGCCGTTTCCGCCGTCAGCTGCTTTGATTCCTTCAAGTACCATGTCCGGAGTAGGAGAGGTGAACACTTCCCCACATACTGCCGCATCGAGCATACCGTCCCCGACATATCCAGCGTGGGCCGGCTCGTGACCACTACCGCCTCCAGATACGAGACCGACTTTTCCAGACTTCGCTCCGTCAGCCCGACAGATGACATTCACACCGTCGACGCGACCATACATTTCAGGATGGGCATGGACCATCCCTTCAATCATTTGCGATACGAGTTCACTTGCTTCACCGATTAGCTTCTTCACGCGAGATCACTCCTTTTTTAAATTGAAAACTACCAATTTCAATTTTCCACTCTTTCGAGGGAACTAAACAAAAAAACCGACGAATCATTCGTCGGTTTCGTGTCATGCATATTCGAGTAATGCGCCAGTCTCAGAGTCGACTGTAAACTCATATGTTTTCTCTTCATCGTTCTCAAGAACCGAGATACCACCTTTGTAGACGTCGTATTCACGACCGTCGTATGTGTAAATCTCCGGTGATGCAGAAATCCATGCCCCTTGGACGTGACCTTTTGCTGAGAAAGCACGCTTCGTGTACTCTAAGGCGTTTTCTGCAGATAAGCTACGTTCATCTAAAGCTTTTTTCGTCATAAGTGCGGCAATGACGGCAACCCCGATTCCAATAAACCAATACCTTTTTTTCATATGACTACCTCCCCTTGAACTATGGCTATCATGTACATCGTACCAAAACCTGTACCCGAATGGAATGAAAAGCATTCGCATCCTGTCAAAACTTTTGTATATAATGAGACAAGAACGGTTAGGAAAGGATGATGAAAGATGGATCAGAAGACGAGAGATTTATTTAAGACGCTAACAGAACTCCCGGGAGCTCCTGGGTTCGAGTCTGAAGTTCGTCAATTTGTACGTGGACGAATTGAACCCCATTCAGATGAAATTGTCACGGATGGCATCGGATCAATTTTTGGAAAACGTGTCGGAGACGAGTCGGGACCGAAAGTCATGGTAGCCGGACATATGGATGAGGTCGCTTTTATGGTGACACGGATTACCGAGAACGGCATGCTTTACATACAACCACTCGGTGGCTGGTGGAGCCAAGTGCTCATGGCGCAACGCTTCGACATCATCACGTCGAATGGTAAAATTCCGGGTGTCGTCGCTTCCACTCCGCCTCATTTGTTAGGTCCAGATGCAATGAGTAAACCGATGGACATCAAGCAGATGTTTATCGATATCGGAGCAGATTCGAAAGAAGAAGCAGAATCATGGGGTGTACGTCCAGGTGTCCCTGCTGTCCCATCGAGCGCATTTACCCCACTTCATCACCCGAAAAAGATTATGGCCAAAGCTTGGGACAATCGTTATGGCGTCGGTCTTGCAATCGAATTGTTGGAGGAAACGACAAAAGCGGATCATCCGAACATCTTGTTCTCGGGTGCTACCGTACAAGAAGAAGTCGGATTACGTGGAGCGCAGACAGCATCTGAATTGATTCAGCCAGATGTGGCACTCGTACTCGATGCTTCACCGGCTAATGATGCTTCAGGAAGTAAAACGGAGTTCGGTCAGCTCGGTGAGGGAGCATTGATCCGAATTTTAGATCGCGTCATGGTCATGTCTCCTGAAATGCGTGATTTCTTACTCGATACGGCTTCAGACGAAAACATCAAGACACAATATTTCGTCTCACCAGGCGGTACCGATGCGGGGCGTGTTCACATGAGCGGAGAAGGGGTGCCGACAGCCGTCATTGGCGTCGCATCTCGTTATATCCATACACATGCCTCGATTCTTCATACGGATGACTACGATGCAGCGAAAGCGTTGCTCAAAGCGTTAGTCAAGCGGCTTGATCGTTCGACACTTGATACGCTACGTCCGTCTCTGTAAATCAAATATTCCGTTCACTCGAAAGATGAGTGGACGGTTTTTTATGGATGTTCTTGCTATTTCATGAAAACGTCTTATACTGATAAAGGTGTTTATACATGTATGTTACTAATGACAAGACACCTGTATAAGTGTAAGGAGGATATGTTATGTTCAAGAAAAAAGGAATCTCATTGAGCCCGTCGCTTTATTTTGTGACGGCGCTAAGTTATATGGCACTTGGTTTGTTTAGTACATTAATCATCGGTCTGATTATGAAAACGATCGGAGGTCAGCTCGAAGGAACGACATTCACAGGGATGAGTGCCACGTTGATTCAAATCGGGGATGTCGCCATGAGTTTGACCGGACCGGCAATCGGGATTGCCATCGCCTATGCGTTAGAGGCGCCGCCGCTCATTTTGTTTTCTGCGCTCGTTGTCGGGGCGTTTGGATATGAGTTCGGACCGGCAGGAAGTTACGTTGCGACGATTCTTGCAGTTGAAGTCTCGAAACTTGTCTCTAAATCGACGAAACTAGATATTTTAGTGACGCCGTTCACAACGATTGCCGTAGGCTACCTCACTGCGACGTATATCGGCAAGTATGTCGGCTTATTCATGACGCAACTCGGTGGTTGGATTGAATGGGGAACGGAGCAACAGCCGTTGTTCATGGGAGTGGTCGTCGCGACATTGATGGGACTTGCGTTAACGGCACCGATTTCAAGTGCTGCCATCGCATTGATGCTCGGTTTGAACGGAATTGCCGCTGGAGCAGCGACTGTCGGTTGCGCGGCTCAGATGATTGGGTTTGCCATCACGAGTTATCGTGATAATGGGATCGGTGGGGCGATTGCTCAAGGAATCGGCACCTCGATGCTTCAAGTCGGGAACATTGTGAAAAACCCTTGGATTCTTCTTCCGCCAACAATGGCCGGGGCTGTATTGGCTCCAATCGCGATTCTGTTGTTTGAACTGGAAAGTGTCGCTGCGGGGGCAGGCATGGGAACAAGTGGGCTTGTCGGTCCAATCGTCATGCTCGAAACAATGAGCTTTACTTGGTATACCTTTCTCGTCGTCCTTGGTTTCCTCATAATTGGACCAGCTTTATTGAGTTACGCGGTATACTCAGTCTTGCGAAGAACCGGTCGGATTCAACCGAATGATTTAAAAATTGATTACTAAAGAAGAGCAACGTTTCGAGGAACGTTGCTCTTTTTCATCCAATTCCGAACCACATTTTCACGGACTCAACCGTCTCACGAGGGACGCGGAAACTGATTAAGAATAACATGAGCACAATCACGTAAATGGGAATCAAGAAACGCTTTCGAACGATGGGTAAGTGACGTGCCAATTTCTTGAGATATTTTTCGAGCACATAAATGACGGCGAAACCGACAACGAGCCAAATCAAGATCTCTAGTCTCGTTTTATCAGTGTCAATAAATAAATAGCCGTATCGCAAAATGGCAAGCATTCCAAATACACCGACCATCTGTTCAAGAGGGTGCTTCATTTCAGGGTTTAACGTTTCGCGTGTTAATTTCATTCAGCTTCACCTGTTTCAACTAGTTTCGGCTTTGATTATAACAAACAGCAGAGCAGAATGTGTGACTTGACTTATGCTATTATAAGTGAGGAAAAAACGAACAGGAGTGATGATCATGAAACGACTATCCACAATGGCAGAATATATGGAAGCAAAAGAAGCGAAAAGTGTCCTTATGTTTTCAGCGACATGGTGTGGGGATTGCCGATTCCTTGACCCATTCATGCCAGAAATCGAAAAGAAATTTGAAGCATGGACGTTCTATTACGTCGATCGTGACGAGTTCATGGAACTTGCGCAAGAACTTGATATTTTTGGCATCCCAAGCTTTGTTGCGTTTGAAAATGGCAATGAGGTTGATCGCTACGTCGGTCGTGAACGGAAGACGCCGGAACAGGTTGAAGCTTTCTTGAACGGATTAGGGTGAGCCTTTATGGAACGGAATGAGTTAAGACGTTATCTAGAATCGCATTTTAATGAAGAATACCGTACTTCTTACGACCGTGAGAATGAGGTACTGCGCGTCGAGCGGAAATCTGACCGTTTTGGGGTCAATATCCGCCTTGCGCCGATTGTGGCAAAGGCTAAGACACGCGGTACGGTTGCCGTCGATGAAGTCATCGAGTATATCGAATCAGCGATGAAGGCGGATGATCACATCTCCCTCACCGGAAATGAAGATGCCATCTATCCGGTCATTCGTTCGAACTCTTTCTCGAAGACGACAAAAAATGGAGAAGCACTTGCATTCACCCCGCACACGGCCGAGACCGCGATTTTTTTTGCGCTGGACCGTGGAAACGGATATCGGTTGATTGAAGAACGCCACCTTTCGGATGAAATGACGCTCGACCGCATCGAGCGAATCGCCCGTGAGAATGTGAAAAAACTACCGACCGAGATGAAACAAGACGAAGTGGCTGGAAACCCATTCTACTTCTTATCAACTCGTGATGGCTACGAGGCGTCTCGTGTGTTAAATGACGAGTTTCTTCGGCTGATGGAACGACGGATTGAAGGGGATATGCTCGTCGGTGTCCCGCATCAGGATGTGATGATCGTTGCGGACATTCGAAATGACCAAGGATATGATGCGATGCAGCAACTGATGTTTGATTTCTTCACAAATGGTCGAATTCCCGTCACTGCACTCGCCTTTCACTATGAGGCGGGGGAACTTGAACCGATTTTCATTGTCGGAAAAAAGACCCCGCCATCGAACACATAATCTGATAAAATAAGTGAGATGAGTTTGAAAGAAGGGACGTAGGAACGTATGCAAATGAATGTGTTTTATAACCGAGAAGGAATCGGTGATGTACTCATGGTGTTGTTAAAAGAAGGAGAACGACATCATCAATCTGTCGAGCGGACGGGAGACGTGGCAATCGTCAAGTCGGCAGACGGAGAAGTGAACGGGTACAACCTGTTTCAAGCGAGTCAACATGTTGATGTGACAGGATGGAATGGTCCTGTTGAGTTGACAGTTGAATTAGTGGAACAGTTGCAATCTATCTTGAATGACAACGGGATTGAAGAGGACTTTTCATGGGTTGACGTGACACCGAAGTTTGTCGTCGGGTATGTCGAAAGCGCAGTAAAACACCCGGACGCTGACAAACTGTCAATCTGTCAAGTTCAAATCGACCAAGGGACTGTTCAAATAGTATGTGGCGCACCGAATGTGGCAACAGGGCAAAAAGTCGTTGTCGCAAAACCGGGTGCGGTGATGCCGACTGGTTTGATTATCCGTCCGTCTGCACTCCGTGGTGAAAGTTCACACGGGATGATTTGTTCTGCCCGTGAATTAAACCTTCCGAACGCCCCGCAAGAAAAAGGGATTTTAGTATTAGATGACGAATATGAAGTAGGTACAGCATTTAAAATCGGTCGCTAAATTCGACCGATTTTTTGTTAAATATGGATTGAGTGAAAAAGCGAGGAATCAAGTATGGATGCATATGAACGTTCACTGAAGCAACAAGCAGAGCGAATCAAACGAGAACTGTCGAAAGAAGGACAAAAAAGTTCCCCTCCGCCAAAGGTAGAGGTAACCGAGGAATTTATTCCGTCAGACGTCCCGTCACCGATTTATGGATATGCTCGTCCGAAACCAAAGATTGTCCTTCCGGTCGAACACTCTCCTGAAACGAGAGATGCGTATGATTCAACGATGGCATCTACTCATTCTACGACGGAAGAGCCAATCCAAGAGTCATCTACTGAATCCGTCTCTGAACCTGAATGGAGCAAAGAGTCCAACGAGCTGATTTCCGAGGAAATGGAAATGGAAGAAAAATCGATTCTTGGTGAAGTTTCGATTCTAGATAATGGCTTTTCATCTGTTTTTATGCAATCAACGGATTTATCCCGTTCAAAAAAGGAGACGGTCGTAGAGGCTCATCAAGATGCCACTCCTCATACTGACCTAGATATTGACGGATCGGCGGAACAAATCGGTCCGTCGCTTGAGCAGATTGCAGAAAGATTACAAACACCATCTGAACAGCAAGAAGTGCCTTCTGACACAGATTTGACACCAGCGGTTCAAGTCTCATTTAAAGCGGATCAACCGCCTGTAAATGTGATGATGACGCCAAAAGATCGTATGGCGATGTACCGTAGCCGACGACTTGCGCAAAAAAACAATAATCTGTAATAGCACGACTCTGTGAGTTTTGCTATAATGACAAAGGTTTGTCGCATTTTGACGAGCCGCAATGAATTAGGGGGGCTATTTACAGATGAACCGTTATCACTTCGTCGGAATTAAAGGAACGGGCATGAGTCCTTTAGCTCAAATTTTATTTGATATGAACAATGAGGTCCGTGGATCGGACGTTGAAAAAGCATTTTTTACAGAAGAAGCATTGAACCGTAAAGGGATTGAAATTTTGCCATTCGATCCTGAAAATATTTCGGAAGACCAAATCGTTGTGCAAGGAAACGCGTTCAGTGATGATCATCCAGAAATCGTGCGTGCACGTGAACTCGGATTGACGATTTATAAGTATTACGAGTTTTTAGGTGAACTCGCGAACCATTACACGAGTGTCGCCATCACCGGGTCACACGGGAAGACGTCAACGACGGGATTACTTGCACACGTCATGCGTGGAATCGAACCGACATCGTTCTTAATCGGCGATGGCACGGGAGAAGGAGTGGCGGATTCGAAAAACTTCGTCTTCGAAGCTTGTGAGTACAAGCGTCATTTCTTATACTACCGTCCAGACTACGCGATTATGACGAATATCGACTTTGACCATTCGGACTATTTCTCTGATCTTGATGACGTCATTGACGCTTTCCAGGAAATGGCGAAACAAGTGAAGAAAGGAATCATTGCTTGTGGCGATGACGAAAATCTTCAACAGATTCAAGCCAACGTGCCGCTAGTCTATTATGGTTTCGGGGCGCACAATGATTTCCGTGCTGAACAGGTCACATCGACAGAAAATGGAACGACATTTGATGTCTTTTTACGTGATGACTTCTACGGAACGTTCCGGATTCCTGGATATGGAGACCACAGCGTGTTGAACGCGCTCGCTGTCATTGCGACATGCGACTACGAGAACTTGCCGAAAGAATTGGTGAAAGAGCGTCTTGAGACGTTCAATGGTGTAAAACGCCGATTCAGTGAATCGACGTTAAACGACCAAGTGCTTGTCGATGACTACGCGCATCATCCGCGTGAGATCAGTGCAACGGTCGAAGCGGCTCGGAAAAAGTATGGCAATCGAGAAGTCGTTGCGATTTTCCAACCACATACGTATACACGCTTGAAATCATTCATGGATGATTTTGCGACGGCATTGGCCGAAGCAGACACTGTCTATTTATGTGATATTTTCGGTTCAGCACGTGAGCAGGAAGGAACGGTCACGATCGAAGACCTCCAATCACGAATCGAAGGCGCGCATATTTTAAAACGTGGTGGTACAGGCGTGTTACGCAACCATGCCGATGCCGTGCTCTTATTCATGGGTGCCGGTGACATTCAAACGTATCAGCGCGAATATGAAGAAGTTGTAAAACTTGAAGCATAAGTGCGAAGGGAGACGAAAGTCTCTCTTTTTTATGTTTAGCCATCCAAAATCTCGGTAATAGTAGTATCGATGAATATGACAAAGGAGATGTTAGGAATGGCTAGTCAAGTTGCGCTCAACACATTGAACAAAGAAGTAGCGAACTATGGATTACTGTTTGTGAAACTTCATAATTATCACTGGTATATCAGTGGACCGCACTTCTTCACGTATCATGAAAAACTAGAAGAGCTCTATAATTTAGTGGCAGAACTTTATGATGACGTGGCAGAACGCCTACTAATGAATGACGGCGAACCGTTTGCGACGATGAAAGAGTATCTTGAACATTCGACGTTAAAAGAAGGCGATCGTCATGCCGAGACAGATCAGATGATTAAAGACATCATCAGTGACTTCAAACAAATCCGTCAAGAGATGCAAGACGCGATGGAGAAATTTGAGGATGGCGATGAGGCGATTGAAGATACATTCGTCTCTCATATCGAGCGACTCGAAAAAGAAATTTGGATGATGTCTGCAGCCCTCGGGAAGAAAACAAAATTATAAATATAAAAATGGTGCGCCTTTGTCAGGCGCACCACAGCTTGTTGACAAATAACATGTTCGAACTCGTCCTTCCGTCGGATTGCTTTCCTGTAGGAGTCGGGGCGCCGTCGGGCGAGCAACGCAAACGGTCGTCATCTGGCGGTCGTTTGTCTTCTTCCAAGGCCTCGAGGCCGAAGAAAAAGCTCGATACTTACTTCGAATCGATGTATCAGGGGGAAGGGAAGGTAGACGCCGAGCCCGCCCGTCATCGACCCCGAGATCATCCGCCTCGGGTCGCCGTTCAACATCCGTTCCGTTCGTCAGACCGCGAAGGATGGATCGTGTCGACTTGTTGCTCATCAGATCCGCCCCCTGTGTGTTCTTCTCACACTATTATATGGGATGAAGGACAAAAGGTGACCAAGAACGGGCAGGCGAGACTCCTGAGGGAATAGCAAGCAAAGGGAGACCCAGCAGTGACGCAGTCGCGATGCGGCTCCCTGCTTGCCCCTAGGAAAGCGAGCCATGTCCGGATTGGGCATAAGACCTATACTTTGTTTACAGTCTGTGGTGCGCCTTTGTCAGGCGCACCATTTTTTATGTTATTTCAAGTTTTCTGGATTAAGCGGAAGCAAGGCATCGATGACGAAACGTCCGTCTTTTCGGATGAGTACATCGTCGAACCAAATTTCGCCGCCACCGTAATCCGGGCGCTGGATGTTGACAAGATCCCAATGGACAGATGAGTTGTTGCCGTTATAGGCTTCATCATACGCTTGACCTGGCGTGAAGTGGAAGCTGCCGTCAATTTTCTCATCGAAGAGGATATCTTTCATCGGATGTTGAATGTATGGGTTCACACCGATTGCGAACTCACCGACGTAACGGGCTCCTTCATCTGTGTTGAACACTTCATTGATTCGTTCTGTATCATTGGCCGTCGCATCCACGATTTTTCCGTCTTTGAACGTCAACTTCACATTCTCGAACGTGAATCCTTGGTATGGAGATGGCGTATTGTACGTGATCACGCCATTGACCGAATCTTTTACCGGTGCTGTGAACACTTCACCGTCTGGAATGTTCATTTGACCCGAGCACTTGATTGCCGGAATATCTTTAATGGAGAACGAGAGGTCCGTTCCTGGTCCTTTCAACGTGACACGGTCCGTCTTGTTCATCAATTCGACCAATCCGTCCATTGCACGGTCCATCTTCCCGTAATCGAGCGTACATACGTTGAAGTAGAAGTCTTCGAACGCTTCTGTCGATTTTCCAGCAAGTTGCGCCATTGATGGGGATGGGTAACGAAGGACGACCCATTTCGTTCCTTTGACCCGGTCTTCGGTATGCATTTTCCCGAGTGTGGCACCGACGAGTTTTTGTTGCTCACTCGGCACGTCAGAGAGTTCGTTGATGTTATCACCAGCACGTAAGCCGATGTAGGCATCCATTGCCTGCATCTGTTTACGCTCGATGTCGGCCATGAGTTCGAGTTGCTCTCGGCTTGCGCCCGTATATAACTTACGTAAGATACGGCTCTCCTTCAACAAGACGAATGGGTGTCCGCCTGCCTCATATGCTTTTTCGACGAGTGCCTCAACGAGCGACTCCTCGATGCCAAAGTTCTCGATTAGTACTTTTTCCCCCGGTTGTAGCTTGACGGAATAATTGATTAAACCGTCTGCTAACTGTGTAATTCTTGGATCTCTCACACGATCACCCCTAATTATTTTTATGAATTTCTATTTTAGTGTAATCGAAAACATAAAAACGGGTAAAGGAATAATCAGACCGAATGGCGAAAACGGTTGTAGCAAATCTTTTCAGTCATAATGGTGCTATAATGAAACAAGAAACGATTGAATAGGAGGAATGGATTGAATGGAGATCACATTAGGAGGCATCGCTGGCCTGATTGCGGCGCTCGCGTTTGTCGTACTCGTCATCTTCTTGGCGCGTGTCTTGTCGAATGTAAACCGTACACTCGGAAGCGTCGCCAACACGACCGAAAATTTAGAACGCCAGCTCGATGGAATCACAATGGAAGTGACGGCGCTCTTACATAAGACGAACCGTCTCGTGGACAACGTCGAAGAAAAAACAGAATTGCTCGCACCTGTCGCTCATGCGCTTGATGAGCTAGGGACATCATTGAACGAGGTGACCGAGTCTGTTCGTACCGTCTCGACATCTGTCCACTCGGCAGCAGACGAAAACAAAGAACAGATTGCGCAAGCCGTCCGATGGGGATCGGTTGCGGTCGAATTGTTCAAGAAGAACAAACCTGAATCTTCTACTACGAAAGAACGTCCACGTCGTCGCACACGACGCGAGAAGAAAGCAGAAACACCTGTATCACCTGATTTGATTCAAACGGATGATACGATCAAATAAGTTAATCTCGGGGAGGAACTCACACATGACAGACCAAAAGCAATCAACAGAACAGAATCAATCAAGTAGCGGATTTTTGACGGGTGTCATTCTCGGAGGGATCGTTGGGGCGGCGGTTGCGCTATTGACATCACCGAAAAACGGACGTGAAGTTCGGACGTACCTTGACGAGAAGACATCGACATCGCGAGAACGTCTGACTGTCAAATCGAAAGAGATGCGTGAGAAAGCAGAACCGGTCGTTGGGGAATGGATTAAAGTGGCGAGCGATAAGGCGGCACCTGTCCTCAATATCGTAAAAGATAAGGCACGGGAAGCTGCAGAATTAAAGCAACAGATCGATGAGGACGACCTTTCGATTGAAGAGGCGATGGAAAAGGCGGATCAACTCGTCGCAGAAGCGGAATCTGAAGTGAAAGAACAGATGGACCGTGCGGCTGAAGAAGAGGCAAAGCCATTGAACGCATCGGATTCAGAGTCTGACGATTCACTTGAAGCACCTATCAATGAGTTGCTCGATGAGGAGTCGAAAGAAGAACTAGAAGATTTAAAGAAAGACTTAAAAAAGGATAAGTAATTCGTAAGGGCCGAGTGCGTTCGGTCCTTTTTTGGTGATTTTGTGACGTAGAAGGTTTCCTTATGACAAAGCGCACAAAGTTCGATATAATTAGGAATCTGGAAAGAACGGCTTAAGAATGTGAGGGAAACTATGAGTCCACAAGATCAATTGAATCGATTACGTCGAGAAATGGATGAATTGAACCATGAAATGCTCGACTTGCTTAGTCGACGCGGTACACTTGCCGTCGAAATTGGAAAAATCAAACGTCTTCAAGGCGTCGAACGTTATGATCCGGTCCGCGAGCGCGAGATGCTCGATTTTATCGCCGCTTCAAATCTAGGACCGTTTGAAACGTCACGTCTTCAACATATCTTTAAAGAAGTCTTTAAAGCGTCTGCTGAATTACAAGGGGAAGACCGTGATAAAACGCTACTCGTGTCGCGGAAGCGTCAACCGGAAGACACGTTGGTCCACGTGAAGGACGTGACGATCGGAAACGGGCGTCCACAATTGATTGCAGGACCGTGTGCCGTGGAATCGTTCGAACAAGTGAATGCGGTCGCAGAAAAACTTGCATTATCAGGAGTTAAAGTGATGCGAGGTGGTGCTTATAAACCGCGTACGTCTCCTTACGATTTCCAAGGCTTAGGTTTTGAAGGATTGAAACTGTTGAAGACAGCAGCTGACCGACACGACCTACGAGTCATCACGGAAATCATGACTCCCGGCGCAGTGGAATCGGCGTTACCGTATGTCGATATCATTCAAGTCGGAGCTCGCAACATGCAGAACTTCGATTTGTTAAAAGAAGTCGGAAAGACAGACAAACCGGTCTTGTTGAAGCGCGGATTATCCGCTACAATCGAAGAGTTCATTTATGCGGCAGAGTACATTATGGCGAGCGGGAACAGCCAAGTCATCTTGTGCGAGCGGGGAATTCGAACGTATGAACGTGCAACACGCAATACGTTGGACATTACTGCTGTGCCGATTTTGAAGCAAGAGACGCATCTACCTGTCATGGTAGACGTCACGCATTCGACGGGTCGTCGTGATTTATTGTTGCCAGCTGCAAAAGCGGCCCTTGCAATCGGAGCTGACGGTGTGATGGTAGAAGTGCACCCGAATCCGGCGATTGCCCTCTCGGACGCGCAACAACAATTGGATTTCGATCAATTCGATCAATTTGTGGAAGGACTCACCGTCCAGTTTCCCCAACTTGATTTGGTGAAAAAGTAAGCTTTCCAAATGGAAACGTTTTATATCGCATGAAGACAGGGTAAATGGATGACAGATACCTGTCTTCCTTTTTTAAGACGTTTTATGAAAACTTTTTGAAAATCAGGACTTGTAGGAGGAGTAGTTTATGAATAGTAACAACGTAACGATTTACGATGTCGCACGAGAAGCCGGGGTGTCGATGGCAACCGTTTCTCGTGTCGTCAACGGAAACCCGAACGTCAAACCAACGACACGCAAGAAAGTGCAAGACGCGATTGACCGTCTTGGTTATCGTCCGAACGCCGTCGCGCGTGGACTTGCGAGTAAAAAAACGACAACGGTTGGTGTCATCGTACCGGATATCTCGAACATCTTCTTTGCTGATTTAGCACGAGGCATTGAAGACGTGGCGACGATGTACAAATACAACATCATCCTTGGTAACTCGGATTCGAGTCGTGACAAGGAAGTGCATTTACTCAATACGCTGTTAGGGAAACAAGTGGACGGCATCATCTTCATGGGTGGACGTTTGCATGAAGACCTCGTCGAAGAGTTCAAAAAATCACCGGTTCCAATCGTGCTCGCAGCGACGTTGAATCAAGGATATGATCTCCCTGCCGTCAACATTGATTATGAGCAGGCTGCATATGATGCGACACACATGTTGATCAACCATGGGCATGATCGCGTCGGATTCATCACTGGACCGCTCGAGCAACAGATCAATGGCGAGAAGAAATTTGCCGGTTACCGCCGTGCCCTTGAAGATGCAGGTCTTCCATTCCATGAAAACGATATGATTCTCGGTAATTATACGTATGCGTCTGGTCTCGAGGCGATGCAAAAGATGTTGCAACGTGACGATTGTCCGAAAGCCATCTTCGCAGGGACGGATGAGATGGCACTCGGTGTCATCCATGCGATTCAAGATGCAGGTTACTCGGTTCCAAACGACTTTGAAGTCGTCGGTCACGATAATACGCGTCTCGCGACGATGATTCGTCCGAAGTTGACGACGGTCGTTCAACCGATGTACGATATCGGAGCCGTCGCAATGCGTCTCTTGACTAAGATTTTGAACGCAGAAGAAATCGAAGAGAAAAACGTCGTACTTCCTCACCGAATCGAGCGTCGTGATTCGCTTCGCCAAGATTAATCAAAAGCCTCCCCATCCTTCACATCATGTGAGGGAAAGGGGAGGCTTATTTTTATAGGTAAATTGACTTTCGGTCATTTGATATGAACGGCCAAAAGGCTCGTTTCGTGACCTCCCAATTCTTTTCTTCGATTTGTTGACGGCGCGGGATATGATCAAACGCATAAAGCGAGTCGTCCCAGCGAGTGGGTAACGGTTGACCAGCGACACCAGACCATTGCTCAATCCACTCGTGCGGAATATCTCCAGAATAGGGTGTTTCTCTCGTTAATCCAGCCCACACTTGAGCCCATGCGCGTGGCACGGCACGATACCAGTCATACCCGCCGCCACCAAGGGCAACGAGACGGCCGTCTGTATATTCATCGGCCAGGCGTGAGGCAATCTGTGGGATT
Source organism: Exiguobacterium sp. PFWT01 (assembly GCF_018255795.1). Taxonomy (GTDB): domain Bacteria; phylum Bacillota; class Bacilli; order Exiguobacteriales; family Exiguobacteriaceae; genus Exiguobacterium. Next base: position 1,001,251 of record NZ_CP073755.1, read on the forward strand.
TGTTCGAACGTCCGTATCGTTGATGCCAGATGGGTGAGTGGATCAAAGACATGGGCATCCGCACCGTTCTGGGTCAGGATGATATCAGGTTTGAACCATTCGCACGCTTCACGTAAGACGGTCTCATAGCACGTCAAAAAAGAGTCATCTTGGGTGAACGCATCGACCGGTACGTTCCAACTGTAGCCGTATCCTTTCCCATTGCCTCGTTCTGTCACCATTCCGGTACCCGGGAAGAGATAACGTCCCGTCTCATGAATCGACAGTGTCATCACGTCATCATCGTCATAGAAGAGCCATTGAACCCCGTCTCCATGATGCGCATCCGTATCGACATAGAGAACGCGCGACCCGTATTGTTTTCGCACATGTGCGATGGCGACAGCCGCATCGTTATAGACGCAAAACCCTGATGCTTTGCGCCGCATACCATGGTGTAAGCCGCCCCCGACATGGAAGGCGCGTTCTGCTTTCCCGCTTGCGACGAGGTCGAGCGCGTGAATCGTCCCGCCGACAAGCCGAGCGGCCCCCTCATGTATCGTCGGAAAGATAGGTGTATCTTCCGTACCGAGACCAAACTTATTCGCTTTCAGCGTAGAAAGTTCTCCTGCCGCCGCAGCTTGGACGGCTTCGATGTAGTCAAAGTCATGAACGAGCGCTAACGCTTCAACCGAAGCGAGTGGAGGAGACACACATTCCGATTTGGACAGTTTTCCGGCTGCAATCAATAGCGATGTCGTCAATTCCAGTCGTAAGGGATTGAACGGATGATCTTCATGGAAGCGATAAGACGTCTCGTCTTCGCCAAATATGTAAATCGGTCTCATCGCGACATCTCCGGACCGAGGACATCATAGCCTTCACGTTTCAACCGTTCGATGATTCGGAGCGGGTTCATCGTCTGGACGCGGAAAGAGATGATACGTTTATACGGATCGCTCGTCGGATGAACGAAGACGTTGATGATATTAACGTTTGTTTTGGCGAGGAGGCGGGTCACTTTTTCGAGTGTACCGGTCGTATTTTCGACGAGGATCTCGATTTGCGAACTCGGTTCGAGGGCGCCGGTCAATTGGACAAAGTAACGTAATAAATCTGTCTCTGTCAATACACCGACGAGTTTCCCTTGTTCGACGATCGGGAGACAAGTTAGCCGGTTTTCGTAAAACAAGGCAGCGGCATCTTCAAAGAAGTCGAAAGGATGCGCTGTCGGTACCTCGGATCGCATGATACTCGATACAGGGTTTTGAAAGTCTGCGTTTTCACTTTCGGGATGAAAGACGCTCGTCGCCCCACTCATCTCGAATTGTCCGACAATCCCAACGACTTGTCGGGCAGGATTCGTCACAATCAAATGTCGGACACGATGCTCGCGCATCAGTTTAGCGGCATGAGCAATCGTATTGGTCGGTTGAATCGTCACCACATGTCGATTCATCATCTGTTCGATTAACATAAAATCCCTCCTTAGTCGTACATGAATCGTCGGCGAAGCCGAAGCGAGTCAAAATGATCAATCGTCTCTTGACGCACGTTTTTTCCGATACGAGCCATCAAACAGTTTGCGGGATGTGAGGCGATCTCAGGATCGTCCGTCGGGAAGAAAACGAGTCCGCCATGATTCATCATCTTTTCCATGACTTTTCGATAATCCCAAATGGAGAGTCCACTGCCTTTCAAATCCCAGTGCCAATAGTACTCCGTCGTTAAAATTAAAAAATCATCCATGTGAGGGTCCATCATCGATATTTCGAGTAATTGTTTCCCGATTCGCTGACCACGGAAGCGTGGACTTACCTCGATTGCCCCAAGTTCAAGGATGTATGGGTCATTCCCTTCACTCCAACGTTCATACGGGTCAGGATAGAGGAATGTCACGTATCCAATCACGAGGTCGTCTTGCCTGGCGACGATGATTCTTCCTTCTTTCAACCCAGCAATATCGACGAGTGCTTCGTGCTGATCTTCCGGTTCACGAAATGCCGTCAATCCTTCATCCAGACGATACGTCCGTAACACGTCAGGTGCCACCGGCCCATCAATCGTGACTTCCCCCTGTGAGGTCTGCCACACTTTTGAATGATATTGTTTTTCCATAGGGTCACCACCTTTTCCATCTCTTATTATAGCGCTTTCATTGTGGAGGAATCATCCGCTTTTGATGAAATTGGAAATTCATTGATTTGTCATAATTTTAACACTATACTGAAAGTGGTTATACCAATCTTTACAGGGGAGGCGAATCTTTGACGATGGAAAAATTGAAAGCGTTAACAGGGGAGCATCAATTAGCGTCGTATGAAGAGGCTTGTCAGTCGTTTGAGTGGACACAAGCAGAAGCATTGTTTTCTTGGAATTTGACGGGGAAAGTCAATTTGGCATATGAAGCCATCGACCGCCATGCGGAAAGTGAATTGGCGACAAAAGTGGCACTGCTTTATTTCGATGGGGATCGAGAAGAGCGGTACACGTATGCGGATATGAAGAAAGAAAGTAATCGTTCTGGTAATGTTCTGAAGTCGATTGGTGTGGAAAAAGGCGACCGCGTCTTTATCTTTATGCCACGTCAGCCAGAACTTTATTTTATTTTGCTCGGTGCCATCAAACGAGGGGCGATTGTCGGTCCACTCTTTGAGGCGTTCATGGAACAGGCGGTCCACGACCGTTTGCTCGACTCGGAAGCGAAAGTGATCGTGACGACGAAAGAGTTGTTGCCACGCATCCCGGTCGATCAGTTGCCTCATTTGGAGACAATTCTACTCGTTGGGGACGAAGTCGAGGAATCGGACAAGGTGCTCGATTATCGTAAACTGGCGAACGATGCGACGACAGATCTCGAATTGACGTGGGTCGACCGTGAAGACGGTCTGATTTTGCACTATACATCGGGCTCAACAGGAAAACCGAAAGGGGTTCTCCACGTCCATAATGCGATGATTCAACATATGATGACCGGCAAGTGGGTACTCGACCTTCAACCGGATGATATTTACTGGTGCACCGCTGACCCGGGATGGGTGACGGGGACGAGCTATGGTATTTTTGCACCCTTCTTAAACGGTGCGACGAACGTCATCGTGGGGGGACGCTTCAATCCCGAATTCTGGTATTCGGTCATTGAACGGTTTGGCGTGACGGTCTGGTACAGTGCTCCGACGGCGTTCCGCATGCTCATGGGCGCAGGGGACGAAGCGTTTGAGAAATATGATTTGTCTTCGCTTCGTCATATTTTATCCGTCGGTGAACCGTTGAACCCTGAAGTCATTCGCTGGGGGCACGAGGCGTTTGACCTCCGAATCCACGACACGTGGTGGATGACAGAGACAGGCGCCATGATGATTTGTAACTATCCGACGATGGACATCAAACCTGGATCGATGGGGAAACCGATCCCAGGTTGCGAGGCAGCCATCTTGGACGACCGGGGGCAGCCGCTACCGCCGCACCGGATGGGGAACTTGGCACTCAAGACGCCATGGCCGTCGATGATGCGGAAAATCTGGAAGAACGATGCGAAGTATGAGAGTTACTTCTGGGGAGATTGGTATGTATCGGGCGACTCGGCTTACATGGATGAAGACGGATACTTCTGGTTCCAAGGACGTGTCGACGACGTCATCATGACGGCAGGAGAACGTGTCGGACCGTTTGAAGTCGAAAGTCGCCTCGTAGAGCACCCGGCGGTCGCTGAAGCAGGTGTCATCGGCAAACCGGACCCGGTTCGAGGAGAAATCATCAAAGCGTTCATTGCGCTACGTAAAGGCTATGAACCATCTGATGAGTTAAAACAAGAAATCCAGCAATTCGTCAAAGAAGGATTGGCTGCGCATGCGGCACCACGTGAAATCGAATTCAAGGACAAGTTGCCGAAAACGCGAAGCGGGAAGATCATGCGTCGTGTCTTGAAGGCTTGGGAATTGAATCTCGAAACAGGTGACCTCTCGACGATGGAAGATTAAGACAAACAAAGGGTCGACACATCGTGTGTCGACCCTTTGTTTATTCACCGTCAGCATCAGCATCTTCTTCAGCCTGTTGTTCGGCTTCTTGTTTAGCCTCTTCTTCAGCTTTCTTCTTCGCTTCTTCCTCAGCTTTTTTCTTTGCCTCGGCATCTGCTTTTTGTTTTGCTTCTTCTTCGGCTTTCTTCTTAGCTGCATCATCGGCAGCAGCTTCTTGTTTCTTCTCTTCAGCTTCTTTCTTTGCTTCTTCGGCCTCTTTCTTGGCCTCTTCTTCTTTCTTCTTCTCTTCCTCTTCTTTTTCTTTCTCTTCTACTTTCTTCTTCTCAGAGAATGAACCTGAGTCTTGGAAGTCTTTCGAAGTGACGCTTGAAGGTTGTGAGAAGCGGGCGCTGACACCTAGAGCTTCTGGGTCATCCGCATAGACACGGTTCATCGTTTGCGACCAGATGCGCTGAGTTCGTTGATAGTAACGACCATAATCCCAGCTATCTAGCATGGAAAGTCGTTGTGAATCATAACCGGACCAGACAGCGAGTGTGACGTTCGGGTTCGACCCGACCAAGTACGAATCGCGTTGATCGTTCGTTGTACCAGTTTTACCCATCCAGTCGCCAGGGACGTTGAGCAATGACTGTGCATATGTCGCAGTACCTGACGTGTAGACGTCACGGAGCATATCCACTACGAGATAAGAGGTACGTTCTGTGAAAATACGCGTTTTCTTCGGTTTCGCCTCGTAAATGACTTCACCTTGATATTCGATTTCTTGGATGAAGTACGGTTCCACGTGTTCACCATAGTTCGCTAACATCGCATAAGAGGCAGCCAAGTCGATTGGTTTGACTTCCCCGGTACCAAGTGCCATCGCTGAGGCGTAACGGTTTCCTTCAGATACGGGGATTCCCATATCGACTAATTTCTGCGTATCGGCAGGTTTTTGGTTGCGTTCTTCATAAATCTTAACGGCCGGAACGTTCAAGGAAAGCTTGAGCGCGTCGCGCACTGTGACAGCGCCACGATACGTTTTCCCTTCGTTTTGAACCTGTTTCTTCGGTTGTCCCGGACCCGTGAATTTATAGAAATACTCTTCGTCGATGATTTGAGTGGCAGGCGTAATCATGCCAGCTTCAATCGCATTTGAATAGACAAGAATCGGTTTTGCAGTCGAACCGATTTGACGTTCTGCCCAGAATGCGCGGTTCAAATCGTCGGTCTTACCGTTGATATAGCGGCCCCCGACGAATCCGAGTACTTTCCCGGTCTTATTCTCAATCATGACAGAAGACGTTTGTTCAGGAAGTGTCCGGTTCTCATCTTCAATCGTTTGATTCGGTCCGAAGTTCCCAGCGTTTTTAGCCGGTTGTTGCATCGCTTCGTGAATTTCTTTATCCAATGTCAAACGGATGTTGAACCCACCTTGACGCAACATGTTATGTGCACGCTTCGCATAAGTCGAACGGACAGAGTCCTGTTCCTCAGAGCTCAATTCATTGATTTCAATCCCATCTTGCTCCAATAGATAATCCGTCACGATTTGGCGTGCTTGAAGTTCTGCTTCATCTACCACGTACGGATATTTATCGCGAGGCTTCGTCTGAGTCTGCATGAAGTCTTGCGTGATGTCGTAGTTATAGGCGGCATCATATTCTTCTTTCGTGATTTTCCCTGCAACGTACATGCGGTTCAATACCGTCTTCATACGGTTGACCGCACCCGATACATCCTCTTTGATGACGCCACCTTGATAATAAGGTGTGTAGAAGAACGGGTTTTTTGGGATACCAGCAAGGAAAGCGGCTTGTGGAAGTGTCAATTTTTCTGCCGAAGTATTGAACACACCGCGAGCGGCGGCCTCAATCCCTGAAATGTTACGTCCCATCGAGTTACGTCCGAACGAGACGACGTTCAGATAAGCGTTTAAAATTTCATCTTTGTCCATCGCCTTCTCTAGACGAAGGGCAAGTAAAATTTCTTTTGCTTTCCGTTCGAATGATACTTCGTTCGTCAACATTTGGTTTTTAATCAATTGTTGCGTCAATGTTGAACCACCCGTGCGATCTTCAGAACCTGTTGCTTCTTGTAAAATAGCGCGTAACGTCGCTTTCGGAACGACGCCATCGTGCTCATAGAATTCGACATCTTCCGTCGCGAGGAGTGCATCGACGACATACGGAGAAACTTTCTCTACCGGAATCGGGATTCGTACCTCATCGGTCGTATAGTTCCCGATGCGTTCCCCGCTTCCGAAGTAAATATTGGAAGTCGATGTATACGTATTGATTTGCGCAGTCATCGTTTTATAAGCCGGGGTTGGCATATCTTTGACAAGTGAAGCGAAATATCCGACACCAATTCCAGCACCTAAAAACCCGATGAGTACAACAGAAATGATGGTCAGGAGTAGGACGTTCCACGACACATCATACATAACATTGGCATAACGACGTACTTTCAATGACGTCGGATTATTCCATAAGTCTCGAATCTTCTGCAGCATGACAGCCTCCTTAAATATGGTGTAAATCTATTTTAGACAGTAATATATTCGATTATAGCACAATTCAACCTACACCTTACCTTGAAACCGAAGTCTCATGCAAGTTTCATTGTAAGAGTTGACAAGTTGAAAACGATGCTTATAAAATGAATAGCATAGTCAACAATAAGATGACGCTGTGAAGAAAGCGAAGTAGTCGACGGGCCTCTTGTCCAGAAAGCTAGTGGATGCTGTGAACTAGCCAATGTCAATCGATGAATTACACTTTTAGAGCGTGCCTTTGGGCCGGTTCGAGACCGTTATCTCTCGCTCAAGCGGTCGCAAATTGCGACAAGTAGGGTGGTACCGCGGAATCTCCGTCCCTTCTCATATGAGAAGGGACGTTTTTTTATGTCAATTGAAGGAGTGGAACAGATGGAACTATTAAAAGACTTAGAGTTTCGAGGGCTTGTCAACCAAATGACAGATGAAGAAGGATTGAAAGAACAACTGAAACAACCGACGACGTTATACACGGGATTTGATCCGACAGCGGACTCGCTTCATATCGGGCACTTGCTCCCGATTTTGACGCTAAAACGTTTTCAACAAGCAGGGCATCAGGTCATCGCGCTCGTCGGTGGGGCGACAGGGATGATCGGAGACCCGTCTGGTCGTTCGGATGAACGTTCATTGAACACGTTGGATACGGTCAAGCTCTTCTCCAATCGAATCAAAGATCAGTTGAGCCGATTCCTTCCACTTGAAGGGGAGAACCCAATCACGATTCGCAACAACTACGAATGGACGGAAGAGATGTCAATCATCGACTTCCTGCGCGACATTGGGAAGCACTTCCCAATCAGTTACATGCTTGCGAAAGATTCTGTCGATTCACGCATGGAGAACGGGATCTCGTACACAGAATTCTCATACATGTTGCTTCAATCTTACGATTTCTTGAAACTATATGAGACAGAGAAATGTCGTCTTCAAGTCGGTGGAAGTGACCAATGGGGGAACATCACGGCAGGTCTTGAATTGATTCGTCGCTTCGGTCACTCTGAAAAAGCGTTCGGACTTACGGTTCCGCTCGTCACAAAGTCGGACGGACAAAAGTTCGGGAAGACAGCGGGCGGTGCGGTTTGGTTAGATGCGGATAAGACGTCGCCATATGAGTTCTACCAGTTCTGGATCAACGTCGACGATGCAGATGTCATCAAGTTCATCAAATACTTCACGTTCATGTCGCACGAAGAGATTGAAGCACTTGCGACTGAAGTGACGGAAGCACCTGAGAAACGTGTGGCGCAGCGCCGACTCGCCGAAGAGATGACGAAGCTCGTTCATGGTGAAGCAGGACTTGAACAAGCGGAACGTATCACGAAAGCATTCTTTAGCGGAGATTTGACGTCGCTTCAACCGGAAGACATGGAAGATGCGTTCAAAGGAATGCCGCAGTTCGAGCTTGACGGTGAGCGCAACATCGTAGATCTCCTCGTCGAGGCGAACATCTCACCATCGAAACGTCAGGCACGTGAAGACGTGACGAACGGCGCGATTTACTTGAACGGCGAACGCGAACAAGCACTTGATAAAGTCGTCACTCGCGAAGACACGCTCGGTGAATTCACCATCATTCGCCGCGGTAAGAAAAAGTACTTTGTGATTCGTCACGTATAAACATCCTGTCCGTTCCTTATCTGTTGAGGAATGGACTTTTTTTATACATGACGTGCGGTTCGGATTTGCTAAAATGGGGAGATAGGAGGGATGACGATGGAGATAGAAGAATTTTTCGGCGACCAGTTCCATCAATGGCGCGAACACTTTCGTTATTATGAAATGGCGATCACGGAACTCGAGAGCGATCTCGGGATCATTGACTTGGATTGGCAGACGAGACTCGGGTATTCACCGATCGAACATGTGAAGACGAGAATGAAGACATTGCCGTCTATCGTGCGCAAGATGAAACGGAAAGACTTACCTCTAGAAGTTTCTGCGCTTTGGGAGCATGTGCACGATGTGGCGGGCATTCGGATTGTCACAAGCTTCCGTGATGACATATATGAGATTTTGCGTCATTTGGAGGCGCGGGATGATTTGGACATCATCGAAATCAAAGATTACATCAAACATCCAAAACCGAGCGGGTATCGGAGCTTACATCTCATCGTGAAAACGAAAGTCTATTTGGCTGAACGAATCATTTGGGTGCCGGCCGAGATTCAGATTCGGACGCTCGCCATGGACTTTTGGGCGGCGACGGAACATAAGCTTCAATATAAATATCAGCATGACGTACCAAAGTCATCGAAAGAAGAACTGATTGAAGCGGCACTCATGGCGGATGCCCTCGATACGCAGATGGGGCGTATCCGACAAGAGATTTTGAAGAAATAAAAAAATCCCCTTCATGAAGAAGGGGATAAAAAGCATTAACGTGAGTAGTACTCGACGATGAGTTGCTCTTTGATTTGGTCGTTAAGTTCAGCGCGTTCTGGGAGACGTACGAATGTACCTTCGAGTTTCTCAGCGTCAAACGATACGAAGTCTTTTGTAGCTGGTGCTACTTCAAGTGCTTCAGCGATTGCTTTTACGTTTTTCGACTTTTCACGAACAGCGATAACTTGACCTGGTTTTACGCGGTAAGACGCGATGTCAACGCGTGATCCATCAACAGTGATGTGACCGTGGTTGACGAGTTGGCGTGCTCCACGACGTGTGCGAGCGAGGCCAAAACGGTAAACGAGGTTGTCAAGGCGTGATTCGAGCAAGAACATGAAGTTCTCACCGTGGATGCCTGGCATTTTACCAGCATCGTTGAAGATGCGGCGGAATTGCTTCTCGTTCACTCCGTACATGTGACGAAGTGCTTGCTTCGCTTGAAGCTGAAGACCGTATTCTGAGATTTTCTTACGACCATTTCCGTGTTGACCTGGTGCGTAAGGACGTTTTGCTAATTCTTTACCCGTTTCGCTAAGCGAGATGCCTAAGCGACGCGAGAGTTTCCAAGCTGGACCTGTGTAACGAGCCATGATTGGACTCCTCCTTGTTGTTCATGTATTTTGCACAAAAGAACAACGGTGTCAAAGACGAGTAACGCCCCTTTCTAGGTGCAAGCACCTTCACTTGATAGCGAAGCTACGAGATGCCCCTCCGACAAAAGTCGAGGCCCGAAAGGTGGATACGTTTGTCTGTGACTGCTATCGTCATTTCATGCACAAAGATGAGTATACGATGAATACCATCTCTTGTCAATCAAATATAGCGAAGAAGTGTTTCGCAAAAACGTTCGAGTCCTTGACGGTCGATTTCTGAGAAACGGTCGAACTCCGGGCTATCGATATCGAGCACGCCGATTGTTTTCCCGTCACGTACGAGAGGGACGACGATTTCAGAATTCGAAGCCGCATCACATGCGATATGACCAGGGAATTGATGAACGTCGGCCACGAGCTGTGTTTCTTGTGTAGCTGCCGCAGTTCCGCAAACCCCTTTACCGAACGCGATGTGCACGCAAGCAGGGAGTCCCTGGAATGGTCCTAGGATTAGACTGTCTTCAGAATCAGTCACGTAGAATCCGACCCAGTTGATCCGATCTAAAAATTGGTTGAGTAAAGCGCTAGCGTTGGCAAGGTTGGCCACTGTATTCGTTTCGCCCTCTAATAATGCGGCGAGTTGCTTGTTTAATAGTTCGTAACCGGCTGTCAAATCACCTGAGTACGATGTCGTTTGGAACATATGAATCCCCCTCCATCTTTCATGTTTTTAGAATTTAGCATTATGGTACACGCAAATTTCAGATTTGTCTTGTTAGAAAGTTCCGAAAAAATGAACAATCTCCACTGAAACCATTGGAAAACCTATGCAAATCGTTGGTTCTATAATATGATTAGGTATATCTATTCTTATAAAATACTTCTTTTTTTATATAAAGGTACATAAGTCCACGAAAGCGGCTTGGAGGTTGTGACAAAGATGGATTACGGAATTTATGGATTAATCATTGGAATCATCGTCGTCGTATTAGGCGGCATGTTGGGGAGTATGCTCATTCGAAGGAATTTTTACCAAAAAATTGACGACTTGGATATGAGGAAACAAAGTGTGCTCAGTGCGAGCATACCCGTCGAACTCCAGAAATTCAAACAGTGGCCGATGGAAGGGGAAACAAAAGAAAAGTTTGATCGTTGGCATCAATCTTGGGATGAGTTAGTCAGTGTACATGCAGGTCAAATCGATGAAGCGTTATACCGGGCTGAGGAAGACTTGGATAAATATCGTTTCATGAAAGTCAAAGCTGACTTGAATGCGACTGAACAACTCATTGAAGAGCTCGAGACGATGGTACACGCCATGCTCGATGAGATGGATGAATTTACGACGCATCACACCTCGCTTATGGACATTGTGAAGCAGGATGAGAAAGAGTTGTATCAGTTCCGCAAGACATTGAATTCACAAAACCATGCGTTCGGACCAACCTATGCATTGGTGGAACAAGAGATTGCCGCTGCCGAGGCGAAACGCAATGAGATGATCAACTTAAAGCAGGTCGGTCAAGTTTCTGAAGCATTTGAAACCGGACAAGCCTTATCGAATCAAGTAGGACACATCCGTGAACTGATTCGGATCATTCCGCAATTCGTACGTACGGTTCAAGTGGAACTGAAACAACAACTTCAACAACTCCGGGCTGGACATAAAGAAATGCAAATGGACGGGTATGCGCTTGAACCACTTGGATTAATGGAAGAAATCGATCAAGCGGAAGATCGTCGAGAAGAGTTGATGGCTCGAATCGAACGCTTGGAATTTGATCATTTTGAAGAGGACATGCAACAGTTGAGCTCGGATATCGATCAATTATTCGAAGCATTCCGAACAGAGGTCGATGCCCGCCAATACGTGAAAAAAGAATTTGCGACGATACAAGAGCGCGAATTGCAATCTAGCGAAATCATGAATCACTTACAGACGGAAATGTCTCGACTTGTAAGCAATTATGAGATCAATGCACGCGTCGGAGAAGAGTTCGAACAATTAGAACGTGAACGGGCGACGCTCACGGCGAATGTACTTGATATCGAACAAGCTCTCGTCGCGCAAATGTTGCCGTTTAGTATGATCAAATCAAAAGTGCAGGAAGCGAAACGGTCACTTGACCAATTCAGCGCCATGCATGAGCGTTTCATTGAAGATACGAATTCATTACGTAAAGAAGAGCTTGAGGTCCGTCACAAGTTAGAAACGTGGAAGAAAGAACTGTCTGGGCATCGTCGCTTGTTAGCGAAAAGTGCGATGCCGGTTGTTCCGAATGATTTGTCGAACGACTTACGTCAGCTCCAAAAAGGTGTCCAATCGTTAGATGAACAGTTTGACAAAGCACCGTTCAACATGACGTATATCGTCGGGCTTAGCCATGATGTCGAAGAGATGATGGACAACTTCCGTGACCGTGTCCATGCACTGATTCGTCAAGTGACGTATGCGGAACAGTTGCTACAATATGCTAACCGCTTCCGACGCCGTGACAACGAGGTCCATATCGCCTTGACGCTTGCAGAAAACAAGTTCTTGCATGGAGAGTATGGCACTGCGGTCGAAATCGGTGAGAGGGTGCTCGGTCGATTCGATGAGAACGGAGCCAATGAAATTCGTCAACGAGTGGATAAAGGGTTGGAACAGCAGGAATTGCTAAAAAAATAAACGATGCATGAAGATTGACGGAAACGGGAAAAACGTAGACGTCAATCTTTTTTCAATCAAGGAGGAATCGTCAGATGGGTACACTATGGGTCAACGGGAATATCTATACATTGAATAAACCGGGTGAGATGGAACGTGCCATGTTTATTGAGCATGGACGCGTCTTGAAGATGGGGGACGAGGGACATCTCCGACGTACATATGCCGGTCGCATCGAAGAGATTGTGAATTTGGAAGGAAAGAGTGTGTATCCGGCCTTTACCGATTCACACATTCACCTTGTCGGATACGGCGAAGCGCTCGACCGTGTCGATGCGAGTGAAGCGACGGATCTTCGAGAATTACTTGAAACGATGAAGCAACGAGGGTCGGATGACGATTGGATCGTCGCAGAAGGATTTGATGACCGTCTGCTTGGTGACATGCCGACACGCGAGATGATTGATGCAGTGATTGACGACCGTCCTGTCGTGTTGAAGCGTGTCTGTCGTCACGTAGCCGTCGTGAACTCGAAAGGACTTGAACGACTTGGACTGATCCACCATACGGTGATCGAAGGTGGAAAACTTGGACGAGATGAAGAAGGTAAATTGAATGGCGTCCTATATGATGCTGCACTAGATCTCTTATATAAAGAATTGAGTGGGAATCGTAAGAAAAATGCCGCTTCTCTTCGCCGGGCAATCGATTCATTATTCGCACATGGAATCGTTGGCGCCCATACGGAAGACTTGTTCTATCATGGAGATCCGCTCGAGACGATTCAAGCGTATGAAGATGTACTGGACGAGCTTCCGTTTCAAGCACACCTCCTCGTTCACGAACAGGTGGTGGACCGAGTCATTCAGCAAGATGCGATGACGCGACGGAAGCGGTTTGACTTCGGTGCGGTGAAACTCTTTGTCGACGGTTCGTTCGGTGGTCGCACGGCTCTGTTATCTGCACCTTATGCGGATGATCGGAGCCAGCGAGGGATTGAGGTACATCGACCAGATCATCTTGAAGCGCTCGTGAAAAAAGCGCGAACATACGGGATGAATGTGGCGGCGCATGTGATTGGAGACGCGGCGGTCGAGCAATTTGTCGGTTTGCTTGAGAAGTACCCTGCCAAAAAAGGGACACGAGATCGGATTATCCATGCTTCCTTATTGAATGATGCATTGATCAATCGGATCAAATCATTACCCGTTTTGATTGATGCACAGCCGGTATTTTTATCGGATGACATGGACATGCTGTTTGAGCGGTTAGGCAATGAACGTGTGCATGACGTCTATCGATTCAAGTCTTTACTCGATACGGGGGCGTTGGTGTTAGGTGGGAGTGACGCGCCAATCTCATCTGTTGACGTTCGAAAAGGATTGTTTGGAGCGGTGATGCGACAATCGTTTCACGGGTCGAGCACGCTAAACCCGAGTGAGCGTCTATCGATGTATGAAGCGCTTCGCAGCTTCACGTATTCGCCTCATGTTGCTACAGGGACGCACGGAAGAAACGGGCTATTGGTTCAAAGTTACAATGCCAACTTCACGGTATGGGACGAAGATTTCTTTAAATTGAGTGGGGAAGACATCCTACACAACCGTCTTGTCATGGCTGTCGTCGAAGGGAAGCCCGTGTACGAGGCAGAAAAAGCCACGATGTAAAAAGAGGAGTGGTTTCACCCAAAAGGGATGAAGCCACTCCTTTTCTTCATCAGAAGAATGAACGTTGCACTTTATGCCAGAACGAGTTGGTCCGAAGTTTGACGGTCTTGATGACCTGGTCTGAGAGTTCGATATCGATTCGGTCTGTGTACTTCAAGCTGAGCGCCTCGTTATCCATCCCGATAATCGGATAGTCGTTGCCGTCTTCGACGATGCGGAGTGACAACTTGCGCGATTCGTGGACGATGAAGGATGAGCCAAGTGTACGGTAACGGTTGTTGTTGACCGAAGCGATCTCACTCACTTGCATACATGGGATGAGCGGATCGACGACCGCGCCGCTGAGCGATTTGTTGTAGGCGGTCGATCCCGTTGGTGTCGATACAACCATTCCGTCCCCACGGAATGTTTCGAAATGTAGGTCGTCGATATAGACCTCGATCGCGAGTGATTTGATAATACTTGATTTAATCGAAGCCTCATTTAAACAGAGGAGCGGTGTCGATTCGTTGATCGATGCTGAAAGAAGTGGATACTTCCGGACTTCGAGACCTTCTTCGATTCGCGTCGAGTTGTCCGAGAAGAGGCGATCGACTTCATCGAGTTTATGTATGTCGAAATCACAATAGAACTCGTTCAATCCACGACCGAAGCCGACGTAGATGGCGTCTTGACGAAAGCCTGTGTAGCGAACCGCTTGTAAGAATGCCCCGTCCCCGCCTACTGCAGCGATGATGTTCGCGTCTTCCGGTTGATTCACGATGTTGAACCCGTGTTTTTCCCCAATCTCTCTCAGTTTCTTCACTTCTTTTGTGAATTCGTTGACGTTACGATGGTACAAATAGACGTTGTTTCTCATCTGAGTCATCCCCTTTGTCAATGGTGTCCCCTTTATTATAACGTGTTTCTTCCTACCGATATAGGGAAAACTGAAACAGAGCCAAAAGCAGGAAGTTTGTCAAAGGCTTAAGTTCATCGATATGATGAACGAGTAACTACAACAAAGGGGATGAGTACATGCCAACATTTAAAGGGAACAACGTAACATTACAAGGAAATCCAGTGAAGGTAGGAAATCAAGCTCCTGATTTTCGTGTTTTGACGACTGCATTAGAAGAAGTGACGCTATCGAGTTATCCGGGGAAAAAATTGATCAGTGTCATTCCTTCGATTGATACAGGCGTATGTGATGCACAAACGCGTGAGTTCAATGAAAAGGCTTCATCACTCGGTGGTACAGTCTTGACTGTATCGAACGACTTGCCATTCGCACAGCGTCGTTGGTGTTCTGCGTCTGGGTTGGACAACGTGGTCACACTCTCAGACCACCGCGACCTCTCGTTCGCAAAAGCATATGGTGTTTTAATTGAAGAAATGCGCCTCCTCGCGCGTTCAGTATTTGTCGTCGATTCAAATGGTGTCGTCCAGTATGTACAATATATGGATGAAATGACAGATGAAGTTGATTTCGCGGCGGCGCTTGAGGCGTTTGAACAAGCGAATTGATTCGTTTGGCGAAATTGATTAAAATAGCTTACACTAGTACGTGAACCGACCGGTCCTCTCATGGGGGCCGGTTTTGTATGGAAAGGATGAACGAAAATGGAACGTTTTGAACAACTCTATCGTGATTGGAAAAAGGAAGCGAAGAAACTAGTCAACGACCTGGATGTATTACCGATCGAGGCACTCGTCCAAGTATTTGACCATGTTGACATTGAAAAAGAGAAGATGGACGATGTCCGTAAAGCCGTGAGTTTACTCGTCTTGGAAGAAACGACACAACTTCCTCCGAACAATCAACCGACACCGGATGCGGTCAGCCTATTTATGGGTTATCTAGCTACGAAGCTGCTTAAGGAAAACGCGACGATTCTAGACTTGGGTAGTGGGACAGGTACGTTGACGCATGCCATTCTCTCTCAGTTAAAAGATGCGACGGCGCAAGCGGTCGAGGTAGATGAACTGTTGCTTCGTCTTTCCTATTCCATTAGTAACTTGTTAGGAGAACCGGTATCCTACTTCCATCAAGACGCCCTTGCTCCTCTGTTTGTTGAACCGAGCGACCTTTCCGTTGCTGACTTGCCGATCGGCTATTATCCAAATGATGAAGTGGCAGCCGGATACGACATGAAACGAGAAGAAGGACATGCCTATTCGCATTTCCTCTTGATGGAACAGGCGATTCGCCATACGAAACCAGGTGGGCATGGATTATTTGTCATCCCGAACAATTTGTTTGAACAGGATGACGAAGGGAAATTAAAACAATGGATGGACCGTGAGGCTGTTGTGAAAGGGGTCATTCAACTTCCGACGACGATGTTCAAAGACGAGCGTTACGCGAAAAGCTTATTGCTTCTTCAAAAAGTAGGAGAAGGCGTCACACGACCGAAACAAGCGCTATTCGTGGAACTTCCGTCATTCACTGATGTCAGAGCAGTAGCCAATGTCGTGAAACAGATTGACGAGTGGTTCAAAACAACTCAAAAATAATGGACAAAATACTTGAAAAAGGTATGCAAAATCAAGTATCTTCATTATGATACAGTTATCAGTTTTAAATTGAACAGATAAAGATATGCGTTTAAAACGAAAGGTAAGAGGTGTATGACATGACGAAAATTATGGCAGTCAATGCGGGTAGTTCATCGCTCAAGTTCCAGTTACTCGAGATGCCAACGGAAGAGTTGCTCGCAGTCGGACTCGTAGAGCGTGTAGGGAAAGAAGATGCGATTTTTACAATCAAGTACGGTGAAGGACAGAAGTTCAACGTGGTCACACCACTTCACACGCACAAAGAAGCAGTTGAATTGACGTTGGAGAAGTTGATCGAGTTGGACATCATCCAATCATTCGATGAGATTTCTGGCGTAGGTCATCGTGTGTTACACGGAAAAGAGTTGTATGCGGATTCGGTAGTCATTGACGATGAAGTCATGAAGAACATCGAGTCGTTCACAGAGCTCGGACCACTTCATATCCCACCAAACTTGACAGGTATTCGCGCATTCCAGGCAATTTTACCGAATGTCCCACAAGTAGCGGTATTCGATACAGCGTTCCACCAGTCAATGCCTGAAGAGAATTTCTTGTACAGTCTTCCTTACGAATACTATACAGAACACGGTGTGCGTAAATACGGCTTCCACGGAACGAGCCACAAGTATGTCACACAGCGCGCGGCAGAACTTCTCGGTCGTCCGTTAGAAGACTTGCGTTTGATTTCATGTCACCTCGGTAGTGGTGCATCGATCGCTGCAGTAGCAGGTGGTCGCTCAATCGATACAACGATGGGCTTCACACCACTTGAAGGAATCACAATGGGAACGCGCTCAGGTTCTTTGGACCCGGCCCTCATCCCGTTCTTGATGCAAAAAACAGGGAAGTCTGCTGAAGACGTCTTGAACGTCATGAACAAAGAGTCTGGTGTGTATGGACTTTCTGGTATCTCAAGTGACTTGCGTGACATCGAGCAAGCGGCTGCAGAAGGCAACCATCGTGCAGAAGTTTCATTGAAAATCTTCTCGAACCGTATTCACGGTTACATCGGTCAATATGCGGCTGAAATGAATGGTGTCGACGCCATCATCTTCACTGCAGGTGTCGGAGAGAACTCGGACGTCATCCGTGAACGCATCCTTCGTGGTCTTGAATTCATGGGTGTCTACTGGGATCCTTCCCTTAACAACGGTGCTCGTGGGAAAGAGTTGTTCATCAACTACCCACACTCACCAGTTAAAGTCATCATCATCCCGACGAACGAAGAGTTGGTCATCGCGCGCGACACGGTACGCATCGCAAACCTTGTCGAAGCACACGCATAATACGAAACGAACCCACGTTACTTCATGTAACGTGGGTTTTTTATGAGCCTAATTGACTAATGTGAAGAAGGAACAGTAGGACAATTTTTTCTCCTTTGTAATATTAGGAGCTTGGTTTACGTCGTTTTGCAATGTTTATGTCATGAATAACCCATATATTGGATGTAAATTTATAAAAATATCTCTTGTTCGATTCAAAAGTCTAATCTAACACGATAAACCGTTACTTTTGACATCGATTTGTAATGTTTGTGTCACTCAAATGAACAGGAAGTGTAACGGCACTGACCGATATTTCGTCATATAGTTATCTGGACGAAACATTAGATGTTTCAATACAAAATCATAGATTACGTGAACTTAATTAAAGGAGGAAATGTTGCATGCTTAAAAAGTTAGGATTGATGGTGCTAATTACGATGTTTGTTTCAACATTTTTCTTGCCACAATCGCAAGCACAAGCTGCACCCTCAAAAAAAGTTTACGTTGTTAGTAAAGTTAACGATTTAAACATTCGTTCAGATGCTCGAATGGGTACAAAAATTATAGGTAAATTAGACAAAGGTCAAAAGCTTCAACGCTTGGGGACAAAAGGAACTTGGACACAAGTTTACTATAAGAAGAAAAAAGCATGGGTTGCGACAAGCTATGTGACGACTACCGGGATTAAGAAGCAGTCTATTGGCAAAACATATACGATGAAAGCATCGGCATATACACCGTATTGCAAGGGATGTTCAGGTAAGACAGCACTTGGTTGGAACGTTCGTACTCAAAAACGCAATGTCATCGCGGTAGACCCGCGCGTCATTCCGCTCGGGACAAAAGTACAAGTATACGTAGGGAGCAAGTTGTTAGGTACCTACACGGCAGCTGATACAGGCGGCGCCATCAAAGGGAATAAAATCGACATCTTAATGTATTCACATAGTGCGGCGATTCAATTCGGTCGCAAAACGGTTACGGTCAAGGTGTTGTAATGCATAGGAAAGGGTCTTGCGATTGCGCAAGACCCTTTTTGATGGATGGATGATTATTGACGAACAATGAGGACGTCACATTTCGCATAACGGACGATGCTTTCAGAGACGCTTCCGATAAAGAAACGTTCTACAGCGTTTAAACCTGTCGCGCCACAAATAATAAGATCAATATCATGATTAGGCGCAATCTTTTTCGCAATCGTCACTTTTGGTGAGCCGTATTCGATCACCGTCTCGACTTCTTTTACGCCACGCTCTTTCGCGCGATTGACATAGTCTTCAAGCAATTCTTTCGCATATGTCTCGGCGCGCTCTGTGATTGTCCGATCGTACGCTTCTACAGTCGCAAACGTCCGCGTATCAATCACATGACCGACGTACAGTTTCCCTTCGTTACGAATCGCGACATCGATTGCTGTTTCGAATGCACGTTCCGCCTCTTTAGAGCCGTCAACGGCAGATAAAATGTGTTTGTATACAATTGCCATGTAAATCCCAACCTTTCGCTCGAAATATACGTTCGGCTTACATATATAGTATACCACTTCTTTCGGTTTTCACGCTTTTTCGCCATGAAAATGAGTGAATTTTTTCATGGCGATGTTCACTACATGTCCAAGTTTGGAATTCGTGTGAAAGAACGGGTAAAATAAGGGCGGAGGAGGTAGGACGATGAAACATGTAATGATTACATCTGGTGCCAAAGGGATCGGACGCGTCGTGACGGAGCGTCTGTTACAAGATGGTTGGCACGTTAGCATTTTGCAACGGAATCCAATCGACTGGGAACATGAGCGGATACATATGATTGAGGCCGGATTGACGGACCGCGAACAACTGCTCTCGGCCTATGAGCAAGCGGTCGAACGGTTTGGTGAACCGGACGCCTTGATCTTAAATGCAGGTCCATATATCTTTGAGCGGAAACCGCTCGTCGAATTGACGGACGACGAGTGGGACGAAGTACTCACGGGCAACCTGTCCGCCTCATTTTGGTTAATGCGTCGAGCGCTTCCTTCCATGCGCTCGAATCGATTTGGACGCATCATCTCGTATGGATTTCCGGAAAGTGGGACGGCGCCTGGCTGGATTCATCGTTCTGCGTTTGCCGCTGCAAAGACGGGACTCGTCAGTTTGACAAAATCGGTCGCATTAGAAGAGGCACCGTTCGGGATTACGGCTAACATGGTCAACCCGGGCAATATCGTCGGCTCGCAAAAGGAGATGCGCATTGAGGAAGCGGAAGTAGATGAAGGAACTCCGGTCGGGCGACACGGGACGGGAGAAGATATCGCGCGTTTGATTTCGTTCTTATTACAAGAAGACTCGGACATGATCACAGGAGCCATCATTGATGTGACAGGTGGCGTCAACGTTGTCCATCAATACCGGAAGTGAGGGGAACGCGATGAAGATTGGAGTGGTCACGGACGTTCATGGAAATCTCGAAGCGTTGGAGGCTGCGCTCCAAGTCATGGATACAGAGCGGGTCGACGTCATTGGTCACTTGGTGACATGATTGCGATGGGACCGGACTCCAATGCGGTCATGGAGCGGTTGCTAGATCGGGGCGTGCATATGATTTCTGGGAATCATGATGAGGCCGTCCTTTCCCTTTTGGCTGGACACGGTCATCCGGAAAGTTATGCACATACGCGCACCCACCATGAGTGGGTCGCGCGTCAATTGGAGACTCGATATGCGGATGTCCTCGAATCTCTTCCACGAACGATGTCCGTCGAAATGGCTGGCGAAACGGTGTTCGGTATTCATTATCATATCCCGACCGACCGACGCCATGCCACGATCGTCGAGGAACCGTTTCACGAGATTCTCGAACCGACGCTGGAAAATATGCAACGACTATATGGGGCATATGAAGGAGAAATCGTGTTATTCGGACATCACCATCCCGTCCACTTGTTTGAAGATGACAGGAAACGCTACGTCAATCCTGGTGCACTTGGGGTGGCGAAGGATGACTTGGCTCGCTTTGCCATATTATCTGAAGGAGAAACGGGGATTGACCTTGAACTGAAGGCGGTCCCATATGACAAGCGTGCCTTTTTAGAGAAGATGGAACGTTATGACGTACCTCAACGGGATGTCATGTTCCGATTGTTCTATTAAATGAATAAATGAAGACGCGAAAAAAAGTGCGGTTCCGATATGGACCGCACTTTTTGTCATTCTATCTCTTGGAGTGTTTTCGGATAACTCGTCAATGTGATAGGACCACTTTCTGTCATGATGAGATCGTCTTCGATACGGACTCCGCCGACTCCCGGTAAATAGATACCCGGTTCGACTGTGAACGTCATCCCGACTTGGGCGACCATGTCATTGTTCGCTGCCATCGATGGATGTTCGTGTACTTCGATTCCAATTCCGTGACCGATCCGGTGGGTGAAGTATTCACCATATCCTGCAGACGTGATGACTTGTCGTGCGGCGATATCGATTGCGCCAAGTGTCGTCCCGACGTTCGCCATCTCGATTGCGGCTTCCTCCGCTTGGAGAACCGTGTCGTAAATCTCACGTTGTTTGCGACTCGCCTCACCGAAGACGACCGTTCGTGTGATGTCTGAACAGTATCCCTGCCAGACGACGCCGAGGTCGAACAAGGCGAAATCGCCTTTTTTCAGACGGTTGTTGCCTGGGACACCGTGAGGGTCGGCACTATTCTCGCCGAACAAGACGAGTGTGTCGAACGACATTTCACGGACACCTTGCTGTTTCATAGCGTATTCGATATCCGCGATGACCTCGAGTTCGGTCACGCCTTCACGGAGGGAACGGATCCCGGCTTCGATGGCCATATCTGCCAACTCGGCGGCCCGCTTCATGATTCGGACTTCATCCGGTGATTTGATCATGCGTAACGTTTGGAGCTCGTCTGTCAAATCGATAATGGACAGACCGGCAAAACCGGCACGAAGATGCTCGACTCGGTTGAATGTCAAATGTTCCCCTTCGATCCCGATTCGTTCAGGAACGATTTGGTTGTCGAGGAATAACTTGACGATTTTGTCCCATGGATTTTCGTGGTCCATATACGTCACGATTTCACCTGACCAGTCACTCGCTTCGACAATCCCTTTTTCAAGTGCTGGGCAGATGATGGCAGTTGTGCCGTTTTTCAAAACTAAAATGGCGATCAATCGCTCGTGTGCTTCCGCGTATACTCCCGAGAAATAAAACACGGATGCTTTCGATGTGATGAATGCTGCATCTAACCCTTTTGTCGCTAGAGATTGTGCAATTTGATTGGTGCGTTGATTCAAGTTGAATCCCTTCCCTTCTACCTCTTACGTTGACTACTCGTCTATTATAGCTGTTTCGAAAACAGAAAGGAAATGTTGCAATTTGATTGGTACAGTTTGAACTAGTTCGACTGATACAGTATACTGAATAGAGTAGAAAATGTATTGAGAGAAGGGACTCCGCGTATGACCACAAAACATGAACAGATCATAGCACATATCGAGTCACTCGATGTTGGGTCAAAAATTTCGGTCCGCCAAATCGCCAAAGAGTTGGCGGTATCAGAAGGTACGGCTTATCGGGCCATCAAGGAAGCTGAGAACCTAGGTTTCGTATCTACCATTGAACGGGTGGGGACGATTCGGATCAAGCGAAAGCATAAAGAGAATATTGAAAAACTTACATTCGCCGAGGTCGTCAATATCGTCGATGGTCAGGTGTTGGGCGGACGTAACGGCCTCCATAAGACGCTATCGAAATTTGTAATCGGTGCCATGAAGCTCGAGGCGATGATGCGATATATCGATGTCGACTCACTCGTCATCATTGGGAACCGCGAGAAGGCGCATGAACTCGTCTTACAATCAGGTGGGGCTGTATTGATCACAGGGGGATTCGATACAACGGATGAAGTGAAACGGATGGCAGATAAGTATGATATGCCTGTCATTTCTACATCCTACGACAGTTTTACCGTCGCGACGATGATCAACCGAGCCATCTATGACCGTCTAATCAAAAAAGAGATTTTACTCGTCTCGGATATCGTCATCCCGCTCCACGATACGTTCTATCTGAAGTCAGATGACACGGTGAAACGTTGGCATGAGCTGAATGAACGGACGAAACATAATCGCTATCCCGTTATCGATGAACAAATGAAAGTGGTCGGTGTGATCACGGCAAAGGATGTCATCGATAAATCACATGACTATGACATCGAGAAGGTCATGACCAAAAGTCCGATCACGGTAGGTGTACAAACGAGTGTCACCAATGCGGCGCACCAGATGGTATGGGAAGGAATCGAGATGCTACCTGTCGTCGATAACTACGGACGTCTACTTGGGATTATTAGCCGTCAAGATGTGTTGAAGGCGTTGCAACTGGCGAACCGTCAACCGCAAGTCGGTGAGACGTTCGATAACATGATCACGAACCAACTGAAAGAAGACCCTGCATCGAACGGGACGGCATTCACGGTTGAAGTGGCACCACAGATGACGAGTCATATGGGGACCGCCTCATCTGGCGTGTTGACGACGTTGTTGGTCGAAGGGGCGACGCGAAGTCTGCGTCATATGAAAAAAGGCGACCTCGTGGTCGAGAATATCACCGTCTATTTCATGAAACCGATTCAAATTGAAAGTCAGATTCGAGTGTCGGCCAATGTCTTCGACCTCGGGCGGAAGTTCGGGAAAGTGGATGTGGAGATGACGCAAGGGACACAACTTGTCGCTAAGGCGCTTGTCACGGCACAACTCATCGACCGGTAACGAAAAGAGCACCTGCTACGCACTGTAGCGGGTGCTCTGTTTCATGATGGCGTATTCGTCGGTTCTTCTGCGGCGAGTGGGTAAATTTTGCGGTAACGGATAAATCCGACAACGGCATTCCCTAGACCGACGACTAACATGACGATGCTGACAATCCAACCGACAGTTGAATTCAGACCGAATCCTCCGACCATTTGATTCGCAGCGAACAGTGCGAGGAATAAGCTTAACCAGATCAACGCTTGCGTGTTGAACAACGCTTTGCGGTTTGGCGTCTTTGTCAAAAAAGCGCGGCGCTTGAAGACAAGGTACGCACCGAGCGCGAACAAAATGAGTCCGATCATGACAAGTTGCAAGTGAAGGAACCCCTTTCTATCTCGTAATCTGTTATCATCATACCATAATAGTGTGTAGGAAAGTGAGGAATCATCATGAAGCAATCGCAGGAAGCAGAAACGATTAAATCAGAAATCGAGGCAGCGAACACCATTTTCATCCACCGCCATGTACGACCAGACCCTGATGCATTAGGGAGTCAGCTTGGTTTACAACGCATTTTAAAATCGGTTCATCCGGAGAAGCAAATCTATGTGGTCGGTGGCATGGTTCCAGACCTTGAGTTTTTAGGAAAGATGGAACATGTCGAAGAAGAAATGTATCAGGACGCGCTCGTCCTTATTTTGGATACGGCGAATCAAGAGCGAATCGATGGACCGTTCGCATTGAAAGGGAAGGCGATCATCAAAATCGATCATCATCCTGATGAAGATCCGTATGCGATGACACAGATTGTCGATACCTCGGTCAGTTCGACGTCTGAGATGATTGTGGAACTCGCGGACATTTGGGGATACCCGATTGACCAAGAGGCGGCATTTTTACTCTATGCCGGCATCGTTGGCGACACAGGGCGTTTCCAGTTTCGAAATGCTACGGCCCGAACGTTTGAGATTGCTTCGGCGCTGATTGCGAAAGACATCGACACGAATAAATTATATCGTCATATGTATAAAACGAATTTGGCGACCCTCCAACTGCAAGGCTATGTGTTACAGCATGTCCAAGTAACGGAAGATGGGGTCGGCTATGTGAAGATTGACAAGGACGTGCTTCGAACGTTCCATGCCTCTCCAGAAGCGGCGTCTCAACTCGTCAACAGTTTCTCGGGTCTTGAGGGATTGAAATGTTGGGTCATGTTCGTGGAAAACAAAGAAGAGATTCGTGTGCGCATCCGGTCGAAAGGTCCTGTCATCAATGAAGTGGCCAAGCGATACCGTGGGGGCGGTCATCCGATGGCGGCCGGTGCCACGATTGACACATGGGATGAGATGGATGACGTGATTGCCGCTTTGAATGAAGTGGCAGGGGCATTCACGTTTGAAGAAAATGAAGAGAGCTGACCGCGGTCAGCTCTCTTCATTTGTCTCCATTTTCTTGTGGGATGAACCATGTACCCCGGTCGGTCACATCCTCGACGACGTCGAGCTGATATTCGGTAATGTACTTACGGAGCCGGTCGATGATTTCTGGACTGTCGGCAAACACGGTTTGACCATTCTGTAATTTTTCTAACTTATCGCGTGCAATCTGTCCCCGATTGATAATCATACGCTTTTACCCCCTTTTGTCGTGAGTTTTGTCTATAATTATTGTATCAGAGAAGTGATGAATTGAGTTTGACAATTCCATTACTATAGAGAGGAGGCCAACGATGATTCATCTGAATGTCAGAACTGCTTATAGTTTACTACAAAGTACAATCCGGTTAGAACAATATGTCTTGCAGATGACCGAACGGGGAAGTCGTTCCGTGGCGATTGCAGACGATGCGTTTTATGGGGTTCCGGCATTTTTGTCATATTGCCAACGATATGAGGTGAAACCGCTCATCGGACTGAGAACGGTACTCCGATTGGATGGGTTAGACGTATCCGTGATTGTGTATTCATCAAACGAGACGGAGCTCAAAGAACAATATCGTATCATCCAGGCGGGAGGAATTGAAGATCGGACAACGATGCCGCTGATTGTCCTACCTGAAAATTGGAAAGCGAGTGATCCGGTTCACCGGCGTCGCCTCTATCATCAACTCTTGTCGTTTGTCGATGAAGAGAAGCTGTGGCTCGGACTCCCGGCACCTCAGACAACGGAGCAGGTACAAGTGTTGAAGCAACTTCGTCTCATGCGAGAAGAGCTAGCTGTCCAGTTAATTCCAGCCCCTGAAACGAGATACATGAGACCGGAAGATGTGGAAGGATTCCGAGCCATTTCTGCCATTCGTGAAGGGGAAGTGATGTCGAATGAAGACGTGCGACAAAAAGGATTGCACGTTCGACTACCGAGTGAAATGAATGACTGGTTCACAACGGAAGAGTTAACAGAACTGGATCGATTCGAGGCATTGATTCGACTCGAGCATCTACCGCGTGCAGAAGGAGCGATTCCAGAACTTCCGGATGCCGATCAAAAGCTGAAACGACTTGTCGGTGAGCGGTTGAAATCGATGGAACTCTTGAAAGAACCATATATCGAGCGGGCAAAATTTGAGCTTGAAGTCATCGCCAAGACGGGATTTTCTTCCTATTTCTTGATCGTGGAAGATATCGTTCGGTTTGCTCGAGAATCTGGGATTGAAGTAGGGCCGGGTCGTGGGTCGGCAGCAGGTTCACTCGTCAGTTTTGCCCTTCATATCACAGAAATCGATCCGGTTTGTTATGGATTACTGTTCGAACGATTCTTAAATCCAGAGCGTGTGTCTATGCCAGATATAGACCTTGATTTTGAAGATGAACGTCGTGAGGAAGTGGTTTCTTACGTATTATCAAAATACGGTCATACGCATGCCGCACAGATCGGGACACTTGCCACATTTGGTGCGAAAGCGGCGATGCGTGACGTTGCGAGAGCGCTCGGAATGACCCTTGAGGAAGGGCAGGCGGCGAGTAAGCAAGTGAAAGCCGGGGGACTTGATGAACTCATGTCGAGCCCGAAACAGATGAAGTGGTTTGCCGGTAGCCAAAAGCGTCAGCAGTTATTACGGATTGCCAAACAGCTAGAAGGTTTGCCGCGTCAATCCTCCGTTCACGCGGCGGGAGTCGTGCTCAGTCGTCAACCGATTGAAGAAGTGACGCCGCTCCAACCCGAGCTTGAAGAACACGTGACCCAATATAATATGAAGGATTTGGAAGAGGTCGGGCTTCTAAAAATTGACTTGCTCGGATTACGAAACTTGAGTCGCTTGCGAAAGATGGAAGACTTGATTCGAGAAAGTGACGCGCTGTTCTCTCTGAAAACGATTCCGCTAAACGATGCCCGGACGTATCGGCTGCTTGCGAGAGGTGAGACGGACGGAATCTTCCAATTCGAATCGACCGGGATGAAGCAAGCGCTTCGACAAGTGAAGCCGACAGAGTTTGAAGATATCGTTGTCACGATGTCGCTCTATCGCCCAGGACCGATGCAATTCATCGAAACGTATGCGAAACGAAAACACGGTATGCCATACCAACCAGTCCATCCGGACGTAGAAGACGTCATGAAACCGACGTACGGTGTACTCGTCTATCAAGAACAGGTGATGAGACTGCTCCGTAAACTCGGAGGTTATTCCTACGCAGAAGCGGATTTAGTCAGACGTGCGATTGCCAAAAAGGATACGGGAACGATTGCTCGGGAACGAGATCGATTTTTGCAGCAGGCAAAAGCGGGAGACCAGGACGTCTTGGCGCAAATCTTCTCATGGATCGAAAAGTTTGCCGGGTACGGATTTAACCGCTCTCACGCTGTCGCCTACAGTTTGATCAGTTACCGATTGGCTTACGTCAAAGCACATTTCCCTCGGGTCTTTCATGTGGTGACATCAGACAAAACAACGGAACTTGTCAGATTGTTACGGAAAGATCAAATTCCGGTGTACCCACCGGATGTCTTACATGGCCACGCTGACGCAACGCTTGAAGGCCCGGGCGTCCGGCTCGGGTTGAAGGCGGTCCAGGGATTGACCAAACGGGATGTGGACCGTCTGGTTGAACTGAACGGGCAGTTGAAAGATGTCAGAACGCTTCAAGAAACCATGGAGTGGAAGAATAAAGACCAACTGAAATTACGTCGATTACTTGGTGCGGGCGCGCTCGACCGCATGTATCACGGTGACCGGACGCGTGCTTTTGAAGCAGTCGAACGTTTGCGAGAAGAAGCGGGGACGCATTTTTTACCGGATGAACTGTCTTCACTCGGACTCAAACAAAAAAAAGTGAAAGAACCGAATTGGTCTGAAGAAGAGAGGGAGGCGCTCGGGACATGGGTGGTCCATTCTCCATTGACGGCACTTCCGGATATCGGGATCGAACCGTCTACAATTGAAGAAGTCATGAATGGAACAAATGGTTATCTCGTTGTATATGTAGACGACGTACGGACGTTCATGACAAAGAAACAAGAACGGATGGGTGTTCTCATGGTGGACGATGGCATGACTCAAGACGAGGTCGTCGTGTTTCCTCGAACATTCGCCCAGTTTGGACGGTCCCTCTATGCCGGTAACATCTTGTTACTCGAGGTTCATTCGAATGAACGGGATGGTCGCAAGCAATTGATTGTCGAACGAGTTCGACCGTTACACGGACAAGCTTTATTCATCCGGCTCACACTCGACCGCTTCCCTGAATTGGAAGATTGGATTCAACGCGCACAAGGGGATGTGCCGGTTGTTTGCCGATTCACGGATTCGAAGGAAGTGAAACAACTGGCTTCAGCTTTTTCCATCAATCCGAATGAGGAGTATGTGGCGGAGGCGAAAAGACGGTTCGGGGAAGAAAATGTCGTATTGAAACGAATCGATACAAAAATGGTTGGTCCAGAAACTAGTACCAAGTCCTAAAAAGTGATATAATCGCACTAATTGGTCTGACCACTTAAGTTTGATAGGTGATCCAAAAAAGGGAGTTGAACGGTCAGATGCATGAAAAACACGCATCCTCATTTCACGGAAACATTTCAAAGATTAGAAAATTAATTGTTCAATCGTCTTTAGTTCCAGGTGATCGGCTTCCATCCGAACGAGAGCTCGCCGAAACACTGTCCATTAGCCGCGCTTCGGTTCGCGAAGCGTTACGGGCGTTGAGCTTTTTAGGCATCGTGGAGACGAGACATGGTGGTGGCACCTTTTTGTGTGAACAAGACCGACATCGGTACATCGAGATATTGTCGGAGTTCATTGTGACCAAACAGACGAAAGCGACCGATATTATCGAGATGCTTCGAATATTGGAGCGCATGGCGTTTTCAGAAATAGAACCGACTAAAGAACGACTGGATCTGCTAGAGACGGTGATCGATGATGATCGAACGTTTCGCCAGCAACTCATCTTTCAGTTGAAGAATGAACTGTTCATTCGAATTTGGAGTGAGGTCAACCGCTTTTTTGAAGGATTAGACGTTGGGGATTTATATACGCTCGAGGAACGGACAAAGTTTGTCGAGACGTGGCGTGGAATGGGGATGCCGGAATGAACGAGGGGGAAGCGATGACTGCTTTTTTCAAGAAACCGAAACGATATATGCCATTGCGTCAACGAGAACCAAAGATTGACG
This sequence comes from Exiguobacterium sp. PFWT01, assembly GCF_018255795.1. Lineage (GTDB taxonomy): Bacteria > Bacillota > Bacilli > Exiguobacteriales > Exiguobacteriaceae > Exiguobacterium. The sequence continues at coordinate 1,030,209 of NZ_CP073755.1, forward strand.
CACCACAGGGATTAATGACGAAATGTCCATCTTGTAAATATATGCATTATACAAAACAGTTGAATGAGAACCACAAAGTGTGTGATTGCGGCTATCATTTTCCGCTTCATGCGCAAGAACGGATTGATATGCTTGTTGACGAAGGGTCATTCGAACGATTTGCGGGACCTTCTGTCAAGGCGAATCCACTCGACTTTCCTGACTATGAGGAGAAGTTGACGAAAGATCGGGAGCGGACCGGGATCGAAGAGGCCGTCGTATGTGGAAAGGCGACAATCGACGGTCTTCCACTCGTTGTCTGTGTGATGGATGCGAGATTCCGAATGGGATCGATGGGTGCATACGTCGGAGAAGCGATTGCTTCGGCTGTTCGCACCGCCACATCACTCGGGCTTCCAGTCGTCTTGTTCACAGCATCAGGTGGGGCACGGATGCAAGAAGGAATGGTCAGTTTGATGCAAATGGCCAATACGTCCATCGCTCTAAAAGAACATGACGAAGCAGGACTGCTGTACATCGCGTATTTGACACATCCGACGACTGGTGGTGTGTCAGCGAGTTTTGCGATGCTTGGCGACTTGAACGTCGCGGAACCGGGAGCGCTCATCGGGTTTGCAGGACGACGAATCATCGAACAAACGATTCGGGAAAAGCTTCCAGAGAACTTTCAAACTGCCGAGTTTCTACTTGAGTCTGGGCAGCTGGATGCAGTCATTCATCGTGAACAGATGCGTCCGTTCTTGAAGAAGATGATCGAATTACACGATAGGGGTGTCCGTCATGTTTGACCCAATCAAAGAAGTCACCGAACAGCTAAATAAATTACGGGAGACGGCTGAGACGAAAGGGATTGATTTATCCCGAGAGATTCGTCATCTCGAGTTAAAGCTCGACCGATTAGAAAAAGATATTTATGGGAATATGAAACCGTGGGACCGCGTCCAGTTGGCGCGAAACCCGAAGCGTCCGACGACGCTCGATTACATCCAACATTTGTTCCCTGACTTCATGGAACTCCATGGGGACCGACACGGATATGACGATGCGGCAATCGTATCTGGACTCGCAACGTTTGAAGGAGTGCCGGTGACGATTATCGGACATCAACGTGGGCGGAACACGAAAGAGAATATGAAACGGAATTTTGGTATGCCACACCCGGAAGGCTATCGAAAAGCCTTGCGTTTCATGAAGCAAGCCGAAAAGTTCAACCGTCCCATTTTGACATTCATTGACACGAAAGGGGCTTATCCGGGGAAAGCCGCAGAAGAGAGAGGGCAAAGTGAAGCGATCGCCCGTAACTTGTTTGAGATGGCGACGCTGAAAGTGCCGATCGTCTCCGTTGTCATTGGGGAAGGTGGTTCAGGCGGTGCGCTTGGAATTGGTGTATGCGACCGTCTATTGATGCTTGAGAATAGTACGTACTCGGTCATCTCGCCAGAAGGTGCAGCGGCACTGTTGTGGAAAGATGCGAAACAAGCAGAGCGTGCGGCAGAGACAATGAAGATTACAGCACAAGATTTATTCAACCTAGGGATTGTCGATCAAGTGGTAGGAGAAGTGTATGGGGGGGCACACGTTGATGTGTCACTACAGTCGTCACTCTTGAAACCTGTCTTATTACAGCATATGAATGAGTTGCTCGCACAATCGACTTCCGAGCTGATTCAAGGACGTGCGACCAAATATCATCAAATTGGCACAATTAACGAGTGAAAACGGTAACAATGGCTTTGAATAAAGCTTTATTCATTCATCAAGTGACTGCTTTGTAAGATACCCTATGCATTTTTTTCACATACTTGTGTTGTAAAACAAAGGTCAGACGTGGTATTTTATTTTCAGATTTCGTTAAAACACATAAGAGGTGAGCGACGTGAATTTAAAACGTATTGCGGTATTAACAAGCGGAGGAGACGCTCCTGGAATGAACGCTGCTGTCCGTGCCGTGACCCGAAAAGCAATTTTTGAAGGTCTTGAAGTGTACGGCGTGTATAACGGCTATCAAGGATTAATCGAAGGTGATTTAGTCGAATTAAATCTTGGATCAGTCGGCGACATCATTCAACGTGGAGGTACGTTCCTTCGCTCTGCGCGCTGTCCTGAATTCAGAACAGAAGAAGGTCGCGCGAAAGCAGTAGAACAGTTGAAGAAGTTCAATATCGATGCCCTCGTGGTCATCGGTGGAGATGGCTCTTATCGCGGAGCTCAAAAATTGACCGAACTCGGATTCCCGACAATCGGCCTTCCGGGTACAATCGATAACGATATCCCAGGAACAGATGCGACAATCGGTTTTGACACGGCGCTCAACACAGCGCTTGATGCGATCGATAAGATTCGTGATACGGCGTCATCACATGAACGCACGTATGTCATCGAGGTCATGGGGCGCGACGCTGGTGATATCGCGCTTTATTCTGGTCTCGCTGGTGGTGCTGAGTCGATTCTCGTCCCAGAACGTCCAGAAGATTTGAATGCAATCGTGGAACGAATCAATCACGGGATTGCACGCGGTAAGAAGCACTCAATCGTCATCGTTGCTGAAGGTGCGGGAAGTGCGGAAGAAATCGGCAAATTGATTGCTGAGAAGACGAACTCAGAAACACGTGTCACGATTCTCGGTCACATCCAACGTGGTGGTTCCCCAACTGCCGCTGACCGTGTCCTTGCAAGTCGTATGGGTGCATACGCTGTTGAGATCTTGCTCGAAGGGAAAGCGGGCCGCGTTGTCGGAATCCGTAACAACCAGATGATGGATCTCGATATCGATGAGGCGCTCGACAACAACAAGCACACGATTGATATGCAATTGATTGACCTCGTCAACCAGTTGTCGATTTAAACGATTTTGTATGTTGCAGAGACGGGATACGGTCTAAGGCCCCCCGTTTTCTGTTTGTAAATTGCACTATATCCCCTAGGAGGTTTTTATATTATGCGTAGAACGAAAATTGTATGTACCATTGGACCGGCTTCTGAGAAGCGTCTTCCTGAGATGATTGAAGCTGGGATGAACGTTGCCCGTCTCAACTTCTCACACGGTGACTATGAAGAGCACGGCGCTCGTATCCGTGACATCCGTGAAGCGGCGAAAGCAGCGGGTAAAGTTGTCACTGTTCTTCTCGACACAAAAGGTCCAGAAATCCGCACGCATACATTCGAAGACGGTAAGGCACTTCTTGAAAAAGGAAAAGAAGTCACGATCGTCTCGACGGAAGAAATCGTCGGAACGAAAGATCGTTTCTCTGTAACTTATGAAGGACTCTACGATGATGTGGAAGTCGGTTCACACATCATGCTCGACGACGGTCTCATCGGACTCCGTGTCGTTGAAAAACTTGATAACCGTGATCTCCGTTGCGTCATCGAAAACGAAGGGATCATCAAGACGAAGAAAGGTGTTAACTTGCCAAACGTCAAGGTAAACCTTCCTGCCCTCACGGACAAAGATATCGCGGACATCGAGTTCGGGATCTCACAAGACATTGACGTGATTGCAGCATCATTCGTACGTCGTGCATCTGACGTAGTTGAAATTCGTCAACTTCTCGAGAAGCACAACGCGTCTCACATCAAGATTTACCCGAAAATCGAGAACCAAGAAGGTGTCGATAACATCGAAGAAATCTTGGCAATCTCTGACGGTTTGATGGTAGCCCGTGGGGACCTCGGAATCGAAATCCCGACGGAAGAAGTGACGCCAGTTCAAAAAGAACTCATCAAGAAGTGTAACGACCTCGGGAAGCCGGTCATCACAGCGACACAAATGCTTGATTCAATGCAACGTAACCCGCGTCCGACACGTGCGGAAGCATCAGACGTAGCAAACGCAATCTTGGATGGAACAGATGCAGTCATGCTCTCTGGTGAAACAGCTGCTGGGGACTACCCAATCGAATCTGTTCAAATGCAAGCTGCAATCGCAGAGCGTACAGAACGCATGCTCGACTACAAAAACTTGTTGAAAGATCGTCAGAAGCGCAGTGAGCACACCGTGACGGATGCGATCTCACAAGCGGTTGCACACACGGCAATCAACTTGAACGCCAAAGCAATCTTGACGCCGACACAATCAGGTTATACGGCTGCTCGTACAGCGAAGTATCGTCCTGAAGCGAACATCATCGCGGTGACGGAATCAGAGCGCGTTGCGCGTCAATTGAACCTCGTTTGGGGTGTGTACCCAATCGTTGCTGAAACAATGCCGAACAACACGGATGAAATGTTGGTTCAAGCATCAGAAGCGGCACGTCACGCTGGATTCGTCACTGACGGTGACCTCGTTGTCATCTCAGCTGGTATTCCTGCAGCGACTGCTGGTACGACGAACATGATGAAAGTCCACATCGTTGGTCACGCTCTCGCAGACGGACGTGGAATCGGTGAGCGCGGTGTCGTTGGAGAAGTCGTTGTCGCAAAAAATGCGGATGAAGCAAACGCAAAAGCGAAAGACGGCATGATCCTTGTCGCACCATTCACAGATAAAGAAATGATGCCTGCGATCGAAAAAGCGGCTGGAATCATCACGGAAGACGGTGGATTGACGAGCCATGCTGGGATCGTTGGACCATCACTTCGCAAGCCGGTCATCGTAGGTGTTGATGCAGCGACAACATCGCTTCGTGACGGTCAGATGATTTCAATCGACCCACTCACAGGTAAAATCTACAACGCATAATTGAACGACAATCGAACCGGCCTTCTACAAAGGTCGGTTCTTTTTCCGTTCGAAGAAAGGAATACGTATGAGTGCATATCTATTTTTATTGATGCTCGTCTTGATTGGTGTCATTTCAAATAACCAATCTGTCATTATCGCAAGTAGCGTCTTGTTGATCATCAAAGCAATCGGTTTCGGCGATCAATTGTTCCCGACGCTTGCATCGAAAGGAATCAGCTGGGGTGTGACGATCATTACGATTGCAGTCCTCGTCCCGATCGCGACCGGCGATATCGGATTTAAAGAATTGTGGAATAGTATTAAAGGGCCGGTCGGAATCGTCGCGTTTGCTTCAGGGATGTTCGTCGCCATTGCTGCAGGGCAAGGTGTCCAACTGATGCGTGTCGACCCGGTCGTCACCACGGCGCTCCTTGCAGGTACGATTTTAGCGGTTGGATTCATGAAAGGGATCCCCGTTGGACCGCTTGTTGGAGCTGGGATCGCGGCATTGATTTTAGGTGGATATCAAGTCATTGAAAAATGGTTTTGATATTTTCTGACAACTGAAGCCGCTTACATTTCTTTTTTGCAATAAATTGTTTATACTATATAAAGGACAGGGTAAACGGAGACTGGGTGAATGCAGGGGAACAACCCGTCCCGTATCCTTATTCCCTATAAACAGACTGTTTTTACGGTCGACCACTTTAAACAAGACTGAGGGGGAGTTATGAATGTCAACGACAAAAGGGTTAGAAGGTATTGTGGCAGCAGCCTCAAAAGTCAGCTCAATTATTGACGGACAATTGACTTATGGAGGATACACCATTGATGATTTAGCGGACAACGCCACATTCGAAGAAGTAGTGTTCTTATTGTGGAACGACCGCTTACCAAATGCAGAGGAATTGACAGCGCTCTCAGAAGCGCTTGTAAAAGAAGCGACATTACCTGAAGAGGTGATTGATACGTTAAAACGTGCGCCGAAGTCAGCCAATGCGATGGCAACGATTCGTACAGCACTCTCACAACTCGCTCTATACGATGAGGAATCTGAAGACATGAGTGACGAGGCCAACATGCGTAAAGCAATTCGCCTACAAGCACAAGTCGCTACAATCGTGACGGCATTCGCCCGTCTTCGTAAAGGGGAGCAGCCGGTCGCACCAAAACCTGGTCTTTCTTACGCTGCGAACTTCTTATACATGCTAAACGGTGAAGAGCCGAGCGATGTAGCAGAAAAGACGATTGATAAAGCGCTCATCTTACACGCAGACCACGAGTTGAATGCTTCGACATTCACTGCTCGCGTGTGTGTAGCGACGCTTTCAGATATGTACTCAGGTGTCACGGCGGCTATGGGGGCACTCAAAGGGCCACTTCACGGTGGTGCGAACGAAGCGGTAATGAAAATGTTGCACGAGATCGATTCGGTCGACCGTGTTGAAGAATATGTTCGTGGCAAATTCGAGCGTAAAGAGAAAATCATGGGCTTCGGTCACCGCGTTTACAAGGACGGCGACCCACGTGCGAAGCATTTGAAAGAAATGAGCCGCCAATTGACTGCTCAAATCGGCGAACCGAAATGGTATGAGATGTCTGAGAAAATCGACCATCTTGTCGAAACGGAAAAAGGATTGAAACCGAATGTCGATTTCTATTCAGCTTCAACGTATTATGCGCTCGGACTCGAGGAAGATCTATTCACACCGATCTTCGCCGTATCTCGTATGTCTGGCTGGATTGCGCACATTCTTGAGCAATATGCGGACAATCGCTTGATTCGTCCACGTGCGGAATATGTCGGTGAGACGAGCCGTAAATATGTTCCGGTAAACGAACGTTAATTCGAGACACATTTTAGACAAAAGTTTGGTAAACTAACAAGTGACGTAGGTCGGCGCACGCGTCGACCTACAGTAATGTACTTAGGGGGATTCATTATGTTGACACAAGGACAAAAGATTACAGTTGAAAACGGTGTATTGAACGTACCAAACGTACCGACCGTACCATTCATTATCGGTGACGGAACAGGTCCTGACATTTGGAATGCGGCTGTTCGCGTATTTGACGCTGCGGTTGAAAAAGCATACGGCGGCGACAAGAAAATCGAATGGATGGAAGTATACGCTGGGGAAAAAGCATTTAACGAAAAAGGCGAATGGCTCCCGACAGAGACACTTGATCAAATTCGTGAGTACTTGATTGCCATCAAAGGACCACTTACGACTCCGGTCGGTGGAGGAATTCGTTCATTGAACGTCGCACTTCGCCAAGAACTCGATTTATATACATGCCTTCGCCCAGTTCGTTACTTCACAGGTGTTCCATCACCAGTAAAACGTCCTGAAGATACAGACATGGTCATCTTCCGAGAAAACACTGAAGATATCTATGCTGGAATCGAGTACGCTTCAGGAAGCGACGAAGTGAAGAAACTCATCAAATTCTTGCAAAACGAGATGAACGTCAATAAGATCCGTTTCCCAGAAACATCAGGAATCGGAATCAAGCCAGTTTCTTCTGAAGGAACGGAGCGTTTAGTTCGCGCGGCCATCGAGTATGCGATTGCGAACAACCGTAAATCTTTAACGCTCGTCCACAAAGGGAACATTATGAAGTTCACAGAAGGCGCCTTCAAAAACTGGGGTTATGCACTCGCTGAAGCGGAATACGGCGACAAAGTGTTCACATGGGCACAGTATGACCGTATCAAAGAAGAATCAGGCGAAGCGGCTGCAAACGAAGCTCAGTCGAAAGCAGAAGCTGAAGGAAAAATCATCGTCAAAGATTCAATCGCTGATATCTTCCTCCAGCAGATTTTGACACGTCCACGTGAGTTCGACGTCGTTGCGACGATGAACTTGAACGGTGACTACATCTCAGATGCCCTTGCTGCTCAAGTAGGTGGAATCGGGATTGCACCTGGTGCGAACATCAACTACATCACAGGTCACGCGATCTTCGAAGCGACTCACGGTACAGCTCCGAAATACGCGGGTCTCGATAAAGTAAACCCATCTTCAGTCATCCTTTCAGGTGAGATGATGCTCCGCCACATGAACTGGAATGAAGCGGCTGACCTCATCATCAACTCAATGGAGAAAACGATCGCTTCGAAAGTTGTCACATACGACTTCGCACGTCTCATGGACGGCGCGACAGAAGTGAAATGTTCAGAGTTCGCGGATGAATTGATTAAAAACATGTAAGACAATCGAGGAGGAGAGCTCATGATTCGTCGTAACAAAATTTCTGTTATTGGAAGTGGCTTCACCGGTGCAACCACTGCACTTTACTTGGCTCAACGTGAGCTAGGGGATGTCGTACTACTCGATATGGAAGAAAAAGTTGGACCGACGAAAGGGAAAGCGCTCGACATGCAAGAAACGGCTCCGATTCAAGGGTTTGATGCGTGGGTCACAGGTACGTCTGATTATGCGGATACGGCCGATTCCGATGTGGTTGTCATCACCGCGGGAATCGCGCGCAAGCCGGGGATGAGCCGGGACGACCTCGTCGCAACGAACGCAAACGTCATGCGCTCGGTTGTGAAAGAGATTGCCCGTTACTCTCCAGACGCCATCCTGATCGTATTGACGAACCCTGTAGACGCCATGACGTACGCGGCGTTCAAAGAATCAGGGTTCCCGAAAGAACGCGTCATCGGTCAATCCGGTGTGTTGGATACGGCTCGTTTCCGAACGTTTGTGGCACAAGAGCTGAATGTGTCCGTCAAAGACGTATCCGGATTCGTTCTTGGAGGTCATGGCGACGATATGGTGCCTCTCGTACGCTATTCGTACGCCGGAGGCATCCCGCTCGAGAAACTCATCCCACATGAGCGAATCGAGCAAATCGTCGAACGAACACGAAAAGGTGGCGGCGAGATTGTCCAACTATTGGGCGATGGCTCGGCGTATTATGCGCCAGCCGCTGCCATCGTGGAGATGGTCGAAGCGATTGTAAAAGATCAGCGTCGAATCTTACCGGCCATCGCATACCTTGAGGGTGAGTACGGATTCCAAGACTTGTATCTTGGTGTCCCGACGATTCTTGGGAAACATGGAATTGAGCAAGTGTTAGAGCTCGACTTGACGGATGAAGAAAAAGCAGCACTATCGAAGTCTGCCGATTCTGTCCGCTCGGTATTAAGCGTCTTATAAGACTGAGGTGCTTCCTGTCATGTTACAGGAAGCACCTTTTTTGCGCCTTCTCTCTTATCGAACATGCTACACTGAAAGTGGATTTGTTTTGTTTTTGTAAAGATTTGCTTTGAGGTTGGTCGTTTCAAGCATTGATTTGTAAAATAGAAAGTGACATTTGATGGTTTAAGAGGAGGAAGCAGTGTGGCTGATAAAGTAATTGTTGTCGACGATGAAGTGTCGATTGCGACATTATTGAAATTTAATTTAGAACAGGCTGGCTTTGAAGTAGAGACGGCGCACGACGGCAAAACCGGATTGGAATTGGCTGAGAAAAAGGACGCCGTGCTCATTGTGCTCGATTTGATGCTACCGGAGATGGATGGACTTGAAGTGTGCAAACGACTTCGTCAGCAAAAAGTCAATACACCGATTTTAATGCTCACGGCAAAAGATGATGAGTTTGATAAAGTATTGGGGCTCGAGCTCGGAGCGGACGATTATTTGACGAAACCGTTCAGCCCACGTGAAGTAGTCGCCCGTGTCAAAGCGATTCTTAGACGTTCTGCCCCGCAAGAATCGGCGGTTGAAGAGGACATCATTCAAATCGGTGATGTTAAAATCGTCGCTTCAAACTACGAAGTGTTCAAGCAAGGAGAGCGCCTCGAATTGACGCCGAAAGAATTCGAATTGTTAGCCTATCTGGCGAAAAATAAAGGACGCGTGTTGACGCGAGACCAATTGTTATCGGCCATTTGGAATTATGACTTTGTGGGTGATACCCGGATCGTTGATGTCCATATCAGTCACCTTCGTGAAAAAATTGAACCGGTAACAAAGAAACCGACCTATATTAAAACGATTCGTGGTCTTGGCTATAAGATGGAGGAGCCGACTTCGGAATGAAGACGTATCGCTCTAGATTTATGACGACTCTCATTTTTCTTGTGACCGGTGTCTTGTTGACGCTCGGGATTGTCCTTGGGCAACTCTTCAAAGACTTTTATCTGGATTCTGAACGAGACCGTCTAAAAGAAGATGCTCAATTGGCAGCCCTCTACCTCGAAGGAGGCGAATTGGACGAGATTCGTGAGTATGTCGGTCAAATCGATGACGGGAGCAGTTTTGATATTCTCCTTCTGAATAGTCGGATGGAGGTAATTGCTGGCACGCCGTTTCGCGTCGGGTCCATCGATTATAAAATCGACCCGAGTATGGTCCCTGAGGAAGGGACGTTCGGTGAAGCGGATGAGGACGAGTTGATTCAATACACAAAACCGATTGAACTTGCGACGGGTGGGACAGTCTATTTAACATTCATCCGTTATGTATCGGATTTAGAAGGGGTGTACAATCGCATCTGGTTGACGATTGCCCTTGCGCTCTTCTTCTCCTTCTTCATTATTTTGTTCGTGCTTCAACATTTGACGAATCAATTTATTCGACCAATTGATGAGGCGACGATCGTCTTGCGGGAACTGGCAGACGGGAATTACAGGGCCCGTGTGTATGAACTCAGAAATGATGAGGAGACAGGTAGCCTAGCAGGGTCGATCAACGTACTTGCTCGGAATTTGGAGTCGATTTCTCTCGGGGAGTCTGTGCAACGGGCGAGACTCGAATCGTTAATCGAGTATATGGGGGCGGGTCTTCTGCTCGTCGACGAGCGTGGGATCGTCACGTTGGTCAACCGTTCTTACCGTGAGATGTTCCAATACGATGATTTATCGATCGGACAGTTTTATCACGGGATTCTACCGAGTCCCGAGGTAGAAACACTGATCGAAGACGTCTATCTGACGGAGGAGGTCCACCGCCGTCAATTATCGATTCGAACGGGTTTCAATCAAAAAACATATATGGTATCCGCGGCACCGATTTTCAGTGACACCGGGATGCTTCGCGGCACGACGTTGTTGTTCAACGATATTACAGAATTGAAGCGACTTGAGAAGATGCGGAAAGACTTCGTGGCGAACGTCAGCCATGAGTTGAAGACACCGCTCACGTCCATTCGTGGGTTTAGTGAGACGCTTCTAGATGGGGCGAAAGAAGTCCCGGAACTTCGAGACCAGTTTTTAGACATCATCCAAAAAGAAGCGACGCGGATGCAGATGCTTGTTGAGGATCTCCTTGAATTGTCGAGATTGGAGCGGGATGACTTCCAAATGGAGTTGGTGTCCGTCGATCTGAATCAGCTCGTCGATGAGGTCTGTCTCCTGCTCAGTCAAAAGGCGAGCAAGAAGTCGATTCAGCTAGAAGCGAAACACGAGGGGACGGTCGTCTTGCAGGCGGACCTGAACCGAATGAAGCAAGTCATCATGAACTTGGTTGCCAACGCCATCAACTATTCACCAGAAGGGAGTCGTGTCGAAATCGCCGTGGAAGCGAAGGCGGATTCCTACAAACTTCGTGTCAAGGACAACGGAATCGGGATTGCCGAAAAAGAAGTGAGTCGCATCTTTGAGCGCTTCTATCGTGTCGATAAGGCAAGAAGTCGGAACTCGGGTGGAACTGGCCTCGGACTCGCCATCGTGAAACACATCATCGATTTGCATCATGCCACGATTGACGTCGAGAGTGAGGAAGGCAAAGGAACGACGTTTACCATTACATTCCCTCGGGTTTAACAATGACTTTATCGTTCGTTCATATTTACTTTACAATACCTTGCTATCCTATGAATGAGACCTCTTCATCATCTCGTGACTCGATCGGTGCTCATCTCCACACGGTCGAGAATTTGACCCTTTTCTATTCGTAGAAAAGGGTCTTTTTTTTCGAACGCATGTACCCGTATGGTATGATGGTTGAAGAGAAGAATGGAGGTCGATTAAATGAATAAACTACTAGTCCTAGATGGGAACTCCTTAACATATCGTGCGTTTTTTGCACTGCCTCCGATGTCGGATGCGTCAGGTCGGAATACGAATGCAGTGTATGGATTTACGATGATGTTATTGAAACTAATGGAAGATGAGCAACCGACTCATTTTGCCGTGGCGTTCGATGCGTCAAAGAAAACGTTCCGTCACGATACGTTCGCGGAATATAAAGGTGGACGTCAAAAGACACCGGGAGAATTACGAGAACAATTCCCGCTCGTGCGTGACGTTTGTCGGGCGTTTGGCATCTCTGTCTTAGAGCTCGATCAATACGAGGCGGATGATATCATCGGGACGCTCTCAAAAGATCCGACTTTTGATCAAGTGACGGTTGTGACGGGGGATAAGGATTTACTTCAATTGATCAATGAGCGCGTGACCGTCTATTTGACGAAACGAGGCATCACTGACGTCGAGAAAATGACCGAGACCGCGTTCAAGGAACGTTACGAGGGACTACAACCGATTCAGATGATTGACCTAAAAGGATTGATGGGGGATAAATCCGACAACATTCCTGGGATTCCAGGGGTCGGGGAAAAGACGGCAATGAAGTTGATTGCCACATACGGTACCGTTGAGGCCCTTTATGAACATACGGATGAGTTGAAAGGGAAGCAAAAGGAAAAAGTAGTGGCGAATGAACAAGAAGCGAAAATGTCGAAACAGTTGGCGACCATTTACACGGATGTACCGATTGATATGACGATGGATGAACTTGTCTTTAAGCCATATGACGCTTCGGTCGTCAAAACGCTATTTATGGATTTACAGTTCAAGTCACTCATCGGCAAACTGGCGGATACCTCTTCAGAAGAACCGGTTGAAAAAGCGGATCGACCAACAATCGCGTTGGTCGATCAAGATTTGTCACGTGCTGTGTTGATGCTTGAACAACTGCATGATGATTATTTTGAAGAAGACGTGATCGGAGTGGCAATCGCGTCGGAACGAGGTGTCACGATTGGAGATGTGACGCTTCTTGAGGACGAACGGGTCAAGGAATGGATTGAAGACGAGACGAAGACGACGATTTGTCTCGATGCGAAACAGACAATCATTCAATTGAAACGTCATCAACTGGCACTGCGTGGGTATGAAGACTTGCTAGTCGCAGGGTATTTGCTCAACCTATCTGGCGGGACATCTCTCAGCTCGATTGCCGCACACTTTACGTATCCTCTTGAGGAAGATGAAACGGTCTACGGAAAAGGTGCAAAAATCAAGGTCCCAGAAGAGAACGTCTTTCATGCACATCTCGCAGAAAAGGCGTACGCCATCTATACCTTGTTTGAACGTGTGGTTTCGGAGTTGAAAGAGAACGAACAGACAGAACTCTATGAGGCGCTTGAAAAACCACTCGTCTCCGTATTAGCCGAGATGGAGTGGGCCGGTATCCACGTAAATGTCGAAACCCTTCAACATATGGAAACGGACTTACGTGAACGTCTAAACGCACTCGAGGTCACGATTCATGAATTAGCCGGCGAACCGTTCAACATCAACTCACCGAAACAGTTAGGGGTCGTCCTGTTTGAAAAACTGTCACTCCCTCCTGTGAAAAAGACAAAAACAGGGTACTCGACAGCAGCGGATGTCCTCGAGAAATTGGCACCGCTTCATCCGATCATCGAGAAAATCATGCATTATCGTGAACTTGGCAAGCTTCAGTCCACGTATGTCGAAGGCTTGCAGAAAGTCGTGAAGGATGATGGCAAGATTCATACGCGTTATACACAGACGCTAACTCAAACGGGACGGCTTTCGTCGGTTAACCCGAACCTTCAAAATATCCCGATTCGATTGGAAGAAGGGCGTCGTATCCGTAAAGCGTTCACCGCGAGTGAACCGGGATGGGTCCTTTATGCGGTCGATTACTCCCAAATCGAACTGCGCATCATGGCACATATGTCACAAGATGAAAAGATGATGGCAGCCTTCCTTCACGATGAGGATATTCATACGTCGACGGCGGCGAACGTGTTTAAAGTTTCCGCTGAAGAAGTCACGTCCCTCATGCGTCGTCAAGCGAAAGCCGTCAACTTTGGTATCATCTATGGCATCAGTGATTATGGACTCTCGCAAAACCTAGGGATTACACGAAAAGAAGCACAGACCTTTATCGATACGTACTTTGAACAGTTCCCTGGAGTGAAGACGTTCATGGATGCCGCGATTGAACGGGCACGTGAACACGGGTTCGTCGAGACGATGTTGAAACGACGTCGGAACATCCCGGATATTCATTCTCGTAATTTCAACTTACGTGGGTTTGCTGAACGTACCGCAATCAACACACCGATTCAAGGAACGGCAGCGGACATTATTAAAAAAGCGATGATTGATGTCGATCATGCGTTAAACGCGTCAAAACTTCAATCCAAGTTGTTGTTACAAGTACACGATGAATTGATATTCGAAGGTCCGACCGAAGAGATGGAAGCATTGGAAAAACTCGTGACCGAAGCGATGGAACAAACGGTCACACTTGATGTGCCGTTACGTGCGGACGGAGCGGTTGGCACGACGTGGTTTGATACGAAATAAACGGATAGAAAGGAAATCAGTATGCCAGAATTACCAGAAGTCGAAACGGTCTGTCGCAGGTTACGACCTGCCGTTTCAGGAAAAACGATTCAGTCTGTCGATGTCCTCGACCCAAAAATTATCCGCGGGCTCGACCCCGAAGAATGGGTTCACCATTTAATCGGAGAAACGATTACGGATGTGGAACGTCGGGGGAAATTCATCTTATTCAAATTGACGAACGGGTATCTCGTCTCCCATCTTCGCATGGAAGGGAAGTTTTTCCCTTATGCGACCGCTACAGAACCCGTGAAACATACACATGTCGTGATTACGTTTACGGACCAATCGACTCTACACTATAATGATGTCCGTAAATTCGGTACGATGGAGTTGCGGACGAATGAAGCGATTCATACCACACCTCCGCTCTCATTACTTGCGTACGAGCCGTTTGACGAGCGTGTGACAACCGAGGCGTTACACCGACGTTTAGAGCGCATGAAGACACGCTCGATTAAGACGGCACTCCTCGACCAGTCCATCTTTGTCGGTTTAGGAAACATCTATGTAGATGAGACGCTGTTTCGTGCGGGCGTCCATCCGACTCGACCGGCCGCAAGTTTATCACATGAAGAAGTCGACCGTGTGCGGACTGAAGCCGTTGCCGTCTTGAATGAGGCCATTGAGCGTGGAGGTAGTACGATTCGAAGTTATGCCAATCCAGATGGAGCCACAGGAACGTTTCAAGAGAGACTCTACGTGTATGGACAGACAGGAGAACCGTGCCGCCGATGCGGACATGAAATTGAAAAGATGAAATTGGGCGGGCGAGGCACGCATTACTGTCCGCACTGTCAACAACGTTAAGGGGTGGGCGTGTATGTTGAAGATTGGATTGACTGGTGGGATCGCAACCGGAAAGTCTACGGTATCGCGACTGTTTCGAGAACGAGGCATTCCGATTATCGATGCCGATTTGATTGCAAGGACGGTCGTTGAACCAGGAGGAAAGGCGATTGAAGGGGTAAGGGCCGCATTTCCAAAATGTTTTGTGGGCGACGTGCTGAACCGTCCTGCCCTCGGTCGGGAAATCTTCCATGATGAAGCAAAGCGTCAGCAATTGAATCAATTGATGCATCCAGCGATTCGAGAAGAAATGAACGAGCAAATGCGAACGTATGAGGCATCGGGGGAACCTGTCGTCATTTTTGATATTCCGTTATTGTTTGAAGGGACGATGCTCGATTTAGTCGATTATTCTGTCGTCGTCTACTGCCGTGAAGAGATTCAACTGATGCGTCTCATGGAGCGGAATGGATTGACGAAAGAAGAGGCGCTCGCCCGTATTCGCTCACAGATTCCAATTGAAGATAAAAAGCATCAGGCGGATTTCCTCATAAACAATAATGGGGCATTGGGGGATCTTCCTCCACAAATCAATCGTCTGGTCGAACAGTTTCAAACGATACAAAAAGAAGGCGACTGATAATCGCCTTCTTTTTAGTTTAATGGATCGGATTCTGGAGACCCTTTTTTCCATGTATCATAAATCGCACGTCCATCGCTCGGATGCCCGTTCGAATAATAGATGGGATAGAGTGAAAAGAAGATATAGTAGAACGAGAAGTAGGCGAACTGATACGTATAGAGTGTCGGTTCAATATCTCGTCGAAGGATGAACGCGTTGACGATCAAGATACTCGCTAAATTGAAAATGGCTCCACCGCCATAGACTAGCGTACGGGTGACCTTGTTGCTCCATCTTAAATCTGTGAACTGGCACCATGCATCGTAAAAATAAACACGGTTTACTTGTAAACGACCTACTTTAAATAGTTTCTTCCCGGTACCAATTTGCATGTCGAGTGAGCCACCGAACAACTTTGCGAAGAAGAAGTGACCAAGCTCATGTATTAACGTCACAATCGGTAAAATGATAAAGAACGAAATAAAGAATTTATCGATATCTCCCCAATCAAACATCATGACGCCTCCTTTCTCTTGTCTGTTACGCCAAGAAATTTCCCTCATTTTCAAAAAATAAACAAAGAAAAACGAAAAAAATGTGACGATTCATAGTGAAAACGCTTACAGCTATCCGTTATAATGAAACCGTAATGTAGAAAAAGGGGGATCTATCATGGGGACAAAAGTGGCAATTAACGGATTTGGTCGAATCGGAAGAATGGTATTTCGAAAATTGATGCTCGAAGGACGTCATGAAGTGGTGGCGATTAACGCAAGTTATCCGGCGGAAACACTCGCGCATCTCATTAAACATGACTCAATTCATGGTCCATTCGGATTGACAGTACGTGCGTATGGGGATGCGCTCGAAGTCGATGGGAAACGGATTGAACTCATTTCGGAACGTGATCCATCACGCTTGCCTTGGTCAGACCTTGAAATCGACATCGTCGTCGAAGCGACCGGGAAGTTTAACTCTGATAGCGGGGCACGACTTCATCTCGAGGCAGGGGCGAAAAAAGTGATTTTGACCGCACCAGGTAAAGGGGATTTACGAACGATCGTGATGGGGGTCAATGATCGTGACTATCGCCCGGAGGAAGACCATATCATCTCAAACGCATCGTGTACGACGAACTGTCTCGGACCGGTCGTGAAGGTCTTACATTCGACGTTCGGTATTGAAACGGGACTGATCACGACTGTTCACGCCTATACGAATGATCAGAATAATATTGATAACCCGCATAAAGATTTGCGTCGCGCGCGCGCGTGTGGTAGTTCCATCATCCCGACATCAACGGGAGCTGCTAAGGCGATTGGTCTTGTGATGCCGGAACTACAAGGAAAGTTGAACGGAATGGCACTCCGTGTGCCGACTCCGAACGTATCACTTGTCGATTTGGTCGTCGAACTTCACCGAGATGTCACGGTCGATGAAGTCAATGAAGCGTTTGAACGGGCAGCGTTTGGAGAAATGACAGGTATTTTAGGCGTTTCTCACGAACCGCTCGTCTCTATCGATTTTAACGGGGACGATCGCTCGTCGATTATCGACATGGATTCGACGATGGTACTCGGCGGAAATCATGTCAAAGTACTCGCGTGGTATGACAATGAATGGGGCTATTCATGCCGTGTCGTGGACTTGTTGGATATGGTGGCCAGCTATCTTCAAATCGGTCAGCAAGAAACACACGCCTAAAAAATATTACGTGCGGAGAAATATTTTTCAGGTTTTTTTATCAAATGTCTTGTAACGACGTCCCAAACACGTTACACTCAATTTCGTGAACTTCAATTGGTCTGACAAACGCAACTTAAAGGGTTAGGACCTCTTAGGACTAACTTGCCCCCGTGGTTGTGGGCGATTCAGGCACAAAGTGAGTGATCATCAACTACTTTGAGACCATTGATGTAAAGGGGGATCCACTAATATGGATACTATGGGACGTCACATTATTACAGAACTTTGGGAGTGCAATCCCGACAAATTGAATGATATCGACTACATCGAGCGTTTGTTCGTCGATGCTGCTCTTCGTTCGGGCGCTGAAGTCCGCGAAGTTGCATTCCACAAATTTGCGCCACACGGTGTAAGTGGAGTCGTCATCATTTCAGAATCACACTTAACGATTCACAGTTTCCCAGAACATGGCTATGCGTCAGTTGACGTGTTTACATGTGGAGATCGAATCGATCCGGCTACAGCATCGCAGTATATTGCTGAAGGATTGGATGCAAAAGTACGTGAAGATGTGAAACTTGAGCGTGGAATGGGACCGATTCGTGTTCCGGAAGCGCAAGTGGCAATCAGCAAATAAATCAGATTGACCTTTTGAGGCTGGCCGTTTAACGGTCAGCCCTTTTAATTGTTTTGTTGTCGCCTTAATTTTGATATGCTTAACGTATATAACTCAGGCGTTGAGGTGGATTATGGGACTGTTAGATAAGTTACAAACACATATTGAAACGAAAGACACACATAAAAATGAAATGCTTCAAACACGTTACTATGCGGCATCTTCACATGCGATGTTGCAATGGTTAGAAGGAAAGATTCAAGAGAACGGACAGACGGTTCGTCGAATCGATGCAGATCGAGGGGAACTTTCATTTATAGGGGAAGGTTGGGACGGGCTCATCACGATTGTTCAAGTGGATGGCGGCCGGACGGCAGTCGATTTCACATTAAACCGTGAGCAGCGGTTCGGTGCAGACCTCTCGCAAATTGTATCGCACTACTACGAGGCACTCACGCAACAATTCCCGCTACGTGCTATTGGAAATAAAACAGTCGAACGATAAGGAGGTTTGAGCATGCGTTGTCCGAAATGTGATCATAATGGAACGAGAGTGCTCGATTCCCGTCCGGTGCAAGACCATTATTCGATTCGACGTCGTCGTGAATGTGAAAAATGTGGGTATCGGTTTACAACGTTTGAGACGGTCGAACAGACACCGCTCATCATTGTCAAAAAAGATGGAAATCGCGAAGAGTTCAGTCGTGAAAAAGTGCTTCGCGGCATTATTCGGGCGTGCGAGAAACGACCGGTCACACTTGAACAGCTCGAAGGGGTTGTGACGAAAGTCGAACAGCAACTTCGTGCCCTCGCCCAGTCAGAGATTCCGAGTGAACAAGTAGGTGAGCTCGTGATGAACGAGCTCGCGCGAGTCGATGAAGTCGCATATGTCCGTTTCGCATCGGTTTATCGTCAATTCAAAGACATCACGGTGTTCTTTAAAGAACTTGAAGATTTAATGAAGCAAGAAAATTCGACCAACTAAAGGGCGGCCTGCTGGTCGCCCTTTTTCAAGGGAGAGAGCCATGGAGAAAGAACGTACAATCTTTGGGACGGACGAATTGTTAATCATGAGTACCGGTCTTGTCGACCGTGAATCGTACCAGTCCCTTTATCACTTATATCAACCTGTCATCGGAGTGAAGGCGCTCGCACTTTATCAAACGTTATGGAGCGAACTGAAACCGGGCAAAATGAAATCCAACTATATGTCACATAGTGCATTGTGTGAGATGTTGGAGTTCTCTATCAATGAGTTAATGGACAGTCTGTTCCGTTTAGAAGCGATTGGGTTAGTGCGCACTTATAAAACAAAAGACGCTCGAATGACACAATACGTCTACCAGTTACGCGTCCCGCTTGCACCGCACACGTTTTTAAATGACGGGCTGTTGTCGAGTTTCCTCTTCTATAAAGTCGGGGAAGTACGATTCAAGCAATTGCAGGGGCGTTTTACGATTGATCCGTTGCCAGCAGGCATCGTCGAGGTGACAAAGGACTTCAATGAAGTGTTTGATGTCAAAGGAGTGAACCATCGTGCGTTCACACAAAAAAATTATGAAAAGCCGGACCGGGCAAAGATTGAAATCAACTATTCGTTCGATATGGAAATTGTGAAAAAACTGACGAATTTTCCAGTTGGATTTTTCACGAAAAAATTAGACGAAACGATCACAAAACTGGCCTACGTGTCTCAACTTGATGAAGAGACGATGGCTGAAATGTTAAAAGAATATTTTGTCCATGAGGCGTATCTGCCACTCAGTGAGCAAGAGAAGCGGGACGGGTGTCGTCAAATGGTCTTGCAATTGAAAAAGAAACAGACGCGCCATCGGAAAGAGAAGACCGTGGAGCACGCAAAAATTGAAGAAGTAGATTTACACAAACCTGAAGTCATGGAATCTGCACATCCGCATCAATATGTTACAAGTCTTCGCAAAACATCGAGACTTTCAAATACAGATGAACAAATAATTATTAATTTAGTAGATACGATTGGGCTTGCACCACATTTAATAAATGCACTTTTTTATCACCTGGTAATAGTAGAGAAAAAAGAAATTAATAATGGACTGGTCACTACTGTAGCGACGAATTGGAAAAGCAGTGGATATTCAACGGTTGTAGAAGCGTTAGAGAAATCTAAAACTAGGTTAGATAATCAAGCGAAGGTTGATAGAAAAACTGTGGGTTCACGACGGAAACCCCAGCAAGGGGATATGCCGAAGTGGCTCGAGGATGAGGCGAAACAACAGCGCTCATACGACCAAGCGAGGAAAAAAGAACTCGAGTCGTCCGTTCCGGATGACGCGGAACTCGTGAAACTATTAAATGAATTGAAAGAGAAGGGGTGAGGGAATGGAACGAATCAATCAGTCGCTGTCTCAGTTGATGAACCGAAAAGAAGTTCGTGAGGCGTACGAGTCGATTCGCAGACGTACACTGAATCACCCGGGTGTCATCGCATTTTTGAACGCTCATCCAGAGTTAAAGGAGAAGGCGATCGAAATCGGGTTTACCAAACTGAGTGAGTACGCGGAACAGATGGATGGAAAAACGTTCATCGAAGATCAGGCCGTCATCCCGGGCCATCAACCGGTGCTCTATGTCGATTTAGGGCAGATTGCAATTCGATATGAAGAAACGGTCGCCCATCGCCAGGCGAGACGACAAAAAGAAATGGACCGTAAATTCAAAAGTTTGTTTTTACCGGAAGAAGTTCGCGAGGCGAGTTTCGAATCTTTCGATTGGGGCGACGACGCGCGTAAAATCGCATTGCGTGAAGCGATGCGATTTGTAACAGGGATGAAGTCTCGTCAAAAAGTGAACGGCCTCTATCTCCATGGTAGTTTTGGCGTCGGGAAGACATATTTACTCGCCGCAATCGCCAATGAGTTGAAGGTGGCGGACATCGAGACGATTCTAGTCCATGCTCCGGGCTTTGTGTCGGAGGCGAAACGCAAAATTCGTACCGAGTCGTTCGACTCTTTCTTGACGTCGTTTCAACATGTGCCAGTCTTACTGATTGATGACATCGGAGCTGAAGCCATCAGTCCGTGGGTACGAGATGAATTGTTCGGGATCATTCTTCAGTATCGGATGATGCATCGCTTGCCGACGCTATACAGTTCAAACTTTAGCGGAGAAGAACTCGAGACGCACTTTTCAATCGATGGTTCGCCGCAAAATAAAATGAAGGCACAGCGACTCATGCAACGTATTTCCACGACGACGACCCAAATTGAGTTAAAGGGTGAAAATCGCCGTCGGTAAAGGATTGTTTTTCTCTGGTGAGTTGACTATACTAAGAAGCATATAAAGGATGCATAGAAGAGGATATGGATCATCGAGACGAGTTTTAGCGAGGGAAGGGCGGTGGAAGCTTCCTAACGACGACGATGGATTTACTCCCTCAGAGCACCGTACGGGTCAATCGTGCGGCGATTCACACTCGTTATCGTGTGTTCGAGCCAAGCAGATTGCTTGGGAACGAGGGTGGTACCACGAGAATCAAAGCTCGTCCCTTTTTGAGGGATGGGCTTTTTTTATATTCATTTTTGAGAGGGGACAAATGTACATGATTCAATTAACATTTCCAGATGGCGCTGTAAAAGAGTTCGAGGCCGGCGTCACAGCAGAAGACGTCGCGGGCTCGATCAGTCCAGGACTTCGTAAAAAAGCAATCGCAGCAAAACTAGACGGAGAACTCATCGACTATCGTCGTCCAATCGAACATGACGGCAAAATCGAGCTCGTGATGCCGGACTCGGAAGACGGTCTTGATTTGATGCGTCACTCGTCAGCTCACTTGATGGCTCAAGCAATCAAACGGTTATACGGAGAAGACAACAACATCTATCTCGGAATCGGGCCGACGATTGAGAACGGGTTCTATTACGATATCGAGATGGATCGTCGCATCAATGAGGAAGACCTTCCTGAAATCGAAAAGATGATGAAACGCATCGTCGATGAGAACTTGGAAATCACACGCGAAGTCGTTTCCCGTGACGAGGCGCTCGCTCGCTATAAAGAGTTGGGAGACCCGCTCAAGATTGAGTTGATCGAGGATATTCCTGCTGATCAAACACTGACGATCTATCATCAAGGTGAGTTCTTCGACCTTTGCCGTGGACCACACGTCCCGTCAACATCGAAGTTGAAAATCTTCAAATTGATGAGCGTGGCTGGTGCCTACTGGCGTGGGGACTCAGACAATAAGATGTTGCAGCGTATTTATGGAACAGCGTGGGCGACGAAAGAACAACTCGCTGAACACTTGCGTCTTCTTGAAGAGGCGAAAGAACGCGATCATCGTAAACTTGGGAAAGAACTCGACCTCTTCTTCGTCTCACAAGAAGTCGGTCAGGGGCTTCCGATGTGGCTTCCAAAAGGGGCTTCGATTCGTCGTACGGTCGAGCGCTACATCGTTGATAAAGAGCTCGAACTCGGATATCAACATGTCTACACACCGGTTCTCGGTTCGGTCGACTTGTACAAGACATCTGGACACTGGGATCACTACCAAGACGACATGTTCCCGAAAATGGAGATGGACAACGAAGAACTCGTCCTTCGCCCGATGAACTGCCCGCACCACATGACAATCTACAAACATGAGCCACGTTCGTACCGCGAACTTCCACTTCGAATCGCTGAGCTTGGTGGGATGCACCGTTATGAGATGTCAGGGGCGCTCACAGGTCTTCAACGTGTTCGCTACATGGTCTTGAATGATGGTCATACGTTCGTTACACCAGAACAGATGAAACAAGAATTCAAAGACATTGTTCATTTGATTCAAGAAGTATACGCTGACTTCGGCATCAAAGATTATCGTTTCCGTCTCTCGTATCGCGATCCTGCTGATAAAGAGAAGTATTTCGATAACGATGCGATTTGGGAAATGGCACAAAGTCAGTTGAAGGAAACGATGGATGAGCTTGAGCTTCCTTACTTTGAGGCGGAAGGCGAAGCGGCATTTTACGGACCGAAACTCGACGTGCAAGTACGGACGGCGCTCGGGAAAGAAGAGACGCTCTCGACTGTCCAACTCGACTTCTTGCTTCCGGAACGTTTCGATTTGACATACACTGGGCCAGACGGTAAGGACCATCGTCCAATCGTGTTGCACCGTGGTGTCGTCTCGACGATGGAACGGTTTGTCGCTTACTTGATTGAAGAGTATAAAGGCGCGTTCCCGACATGGCTCGCACCGGTCCAAGTCAAGTTGATCCCGGTTTCACACGTCCACGACGAATACGTGGCGGAAGTGAAAGCAGAACTCGTCAAACGTGGCGTCCGTGTTGAAACGGATCTCCGTGACGAGAAACTAGGTTATAAGATTCGCGAAGCACAAATGAAGAAGATTCCGATGACGCTCGTTCTTGGGGATAAAGAACGGGATGAGCGTGCCGTCAATATTCGCCGCTACGGTCAGCAGGAACAAGTTTCTGCTTCACTTGATGAATTCATCGCATCGCTCACAGATGAGATTGCGAACCGTTCACGTTAAGTGAGGGACCACCTTTCCAACCAGAAAGGTGGTTTTTTTCGGTCTATAGACGGATGTGTATTTGTTCATCTACACGTATCGTAAACATAAGGAGTGATACTTAATGAATTATATGAAGCCAGTATTGGCACTTACTATTGGAGCGGTTGCGTTCACAGGAGCGCTTCCGAAAGTCGGAGCGGAGGCGATCGTCAATGACACGATTGTTACGCTCGGGGAGTCGCTCTCTTCAGAGCAACAAAAATGGGTACTCGAACGTATGGATGCCCCAGAAGGAATCGAACCCATTATCACGACTGCCGCAGATGAAGAAAAATATTTAGGAGACTCGGTTCCGCAAGCACAACGTGGAGGCGGCATGTACTCGTCTGCCCGAATCAAATTGACGAACGGGACAGGTCTTGATATTCAAACGGAAAACGTGACGTGGGTCACGAAAGATATGTATGCGAACGCCCTCGTCACGGCAGGTGTGACGGATGCGGACATCTATATCACGTCACCGATTAACGTGACGGGTACCTCGGCTCTGACGGGAATTATGAAGGCGTATGATCAAACGGCGGCCGAAACCGGAATTGAACTGTCGGATGAGCGAAAAGAATTGGCACAAGAAGAGCTGGCGGTTACGTCTGAAATCGGTAAGACGGTCGGACAAGAGGATGTAGCAGGTCTCATGAACGAGATTAAAGCGGAAATCGCAAATCAGATGCCGGAGACAAATATTGAGATCCGTGACATCGTCATTCAAGTATTGAACCAAAATAACGTCCAGTTGTCTGAGGGCCAACTCGATCAACTGACGACACTATTCGAAAACATGCAGCAAGCAAATCTTGATTGGTCAGCGATCAGTAGTGGATTGAAAGATGCGGGTCAAGATGTGCAAGCATTCCTCGAACAAGAAGAAGTAAAAGGATTCTTCGCCCGATTGTTTGAGGCAATCGGGAACTTCTTCAAGTCACTTACAAACTAAGTGGTACTAAAAAAGGGCGCCTGCCCTTTTTTAGTACCACCGTTTATGAATATAATTTTGAGCCGACTCATGGTCATCGACGATTTTTAAAGTGATGCGATTCATTTCTTCTAGTAAGTCTGTCAATACCGCCTGTAATTTTTCGTCTTCTAACCCATGTGCTTGCATCGTCTTACTGACAATCTGCTGGACTTGATCATGGTAGTCATGTTCTCGCGATACATCTTTTCGCCAGTTCATGTCGATCCCTCCTTTGATATTTCATTATTCCCTTTGAAAAGGTATTGCGAAACGAGAGAATGACTGGTATCATCATAAAAGTGTGAGCTACCAATTATTCATGCGCGATATCTTGACATCTTTTCCTGCTAGTGCTAAGATGACATAGTGATTAAAAACAACAAAGCAGAAGCACCCGCTTTTCACCTCGTCTGAGAGTCATCAGGCAGGTCCATCAAGTTCTTGGTTCATTCGGCATCGTCTGCCGTTTTATGACCTCAACTGATGTGTGGGTGGGAAACTGCCGACGCTTTTTTTATTGCCATGTTGTCTTGTCAATCTAAATCTCGTGCAATCGCACGATGGAGGTGCTAACCATTAGCAAAGAGCTCTTTATCAACGAAAACATTCGTGCCCGTGAAGTACGTCTCATTGGCGCAGACGGTGCACAACTCGGTGTGACATCACGTAACGATGCGTTACGTTTAGCTGAAGAAGCGGAACTAGACCTCGTCTTAGTCGCGGATAAAGCAAATCCACCGGTCGCTAAAATTATGGATTATGGGAAGTACCGTTTCGAACTCCAGAAAAAGGAGAAAGAAGCGCGTAAAAACCAAAAAGTCATCCTAATGAAAGAAGTGCGTCTCAGTCCAACAATCGAGGACAACGATTTCCAAACAAAATTGCGTAATGCACGCAAGTTCCTTGAAAAAGGAAACAAAGTGAAGGCTTCGATTCGTTTCCGCGGACGTGCCATCACACACTCGGAAATCGGGAAACGTGTTTTGGACAAAATGGCAGCGGAATGTGCCGATTTGGCAACAGTTGAACAAAAGCCGAAGATGGAAGGACGCAGCATGTTCTTAGTGCTGGCTCCGAACAAAGAAGATTAATTATCGATTCTCAGTGGGGAGGAAATACTCATGCCGAAAATGAAATCGCACCGCGGTGCTTCAAAACGTTTCAAACGTACAGCATCAGGTAAACTCAAGCGTTCACACGCTTACACAAGTCACTTGTTCGCAAACAAATCGACTAAAGCGAAACGTAAGCTCCGTAAAGGCGCTATCGTATCAGCTGGAGACTTCAAACGTATTCGCAACATGATCGCGAAGTAATACAGAAACAATTTAGGAGGGAATCCATATGCCACGCGTAAAAGGCGGTTATACGACTCGTCAACGTCGTAAAAAGCAAATTAAACTTGCCAAAGGATACTTTGGTTCGAAACACATTCTATTTAAAGTAGCAAAACAACAGGTCATGAAGTCACTCATGTACGCTTACCGTGACCGTCGTCAGAAGAAACGTGATTTCCGTCGTCTTTGGATCACACGTATCAATGCGGCAGCACGTACAAACGGTCTCTCATACAGCCGTATGATGCACGGCCTCAAGCTTGCAGGAATCGACATCAACCGTAAGATGCTTGCTGAGCTTGCTGTGACAGATGCACAGGCATTCGCGTCACTCGCTGAAACAGCTAAATCAAAATTGAACGCGTAATCGTTCAATCGACAGCGCCGAGACACTCTCTCGGCGCTTTCTTTTTTCTTTAGAATTTCTTAGAATTAAGAGAAGGAGGAAAGCGTATGAATCAATCGGTTGTTGCCATCGTCGCCTTAGCGCTCATTGTCTTGAACGTTTACACCTACATCCAAGCGAAACAGTATGCGCAAGGGAAAGGTGACTTTAATGTCCTATTCGCCTATGCAGGAGGAGCCATCGGCGCCTTGTTCGGTCTTCATCTGACTCGGAAGAAGACGGTTCATGCCCCAAAACTGCTTCAATTACAAGTATTGATTTTAGCAGTGGGCTGGTCTTTAATGATTTTAGTACTGCTATAAGTGGAGATAGAGGAGGAACATCCGGTGAACTGGACAACATTGTTTGATCGGCAGCGCGAATTAGACGAGCGGATCAAAGCACAACATGGATTATCCGGCAATCAATTCGATGAACGGTTACTGGCGCTGCTTGTCGAGCTCGGTGAACTGGCTAACGAAACACGTAGCTTTAAGTTTTGGTCGAAGAAAGGACCGTCGCCTCAAGATGTGATCTTAGAAGAATATGTGGACGGCATTCATTTCTTATTGTCACTTGGTCTTGCGCTCGGGTATGAACGAGATGCGTTTCCTGCGGGAAGTTCATATCTTGATGCGACTGATGCTTTTTTAGATATTTATCGAAAAGTGACGAACTTTGGTCTTTCAAAAACGGAAGCTATGTACGAGACGCTGATGGCAGCTTATCTCGAACTTGGTTATACGCTCGGTTTTAATGAGCAACTCATTTTGCTGGCATACATGAATAAAAATGAAGTAAACCATGAGCGACAAAATCAAGGATATTAATGAAAAGGAGCGGATTGGTATGAATGAATCGTTACATATGTTAAAACGTTTGACGGATGCAACAGGCGTCCCAGGAAATGAGGGAGAAGTCCGTCAATTGATGCGTGAATACCTCGAGCCGCACGTCGAGTCGTTTGAACAGGATGGACTCGGAAGTCTATTTGGTCAAGTGACCGGAGATGCTGAAGGTCCGCGTGTCATGATTGCGGGTCACATGGATGAAGTCGGCTTCATGGTGACGCGTGTGGAAGAAGGCGGTTTCCTTCGTTTCCAGGCGCTCGGTGGCTGGTGGAACCAGGTGCTGTTGGCACAACGAATGGATGTAGTCACAAGGTCTGGTGAAAAGATTCCGGGTGTCATTGGTGCGAAACCACCTCACGTCCTACCGCTCGAGGCACGGAAGAAGCCCGTCGAAATCAAAGATATGTTCTTAGATATCGGTGCAACGTCGAAAGACGAAGTGGCTGAGTGGGGAATTCGTCCAGGCGATACGGTCGTGCCACATTGCGAATTCACAGTCATGAAAAATGAGAACTTCTTGATGGCGAAGGCATGGGACAACCGCATCGGATGTGCAATTGCCATCGAAGCAGCAAAACGTCTGAAGGAAGAATCGTTCCCAGGCGTCGTCTATACAGGAGCGACGGTACAGGAAGAGGTCGGGTTACGTGGAGCGGTGACCGCTGCCAACTTGATTCGCCCGGATGTCGCGATTGCTGTCGATACAGGCATTCCGAGTGATACGCCGGGGATGACCCAAGCAGAAGGGTTGTCAAAACTCGGGGACGGGGTTCAAGTCATCTTCTTTGATGCGACTACCGTCACGAACCCACGCCTTGTCGACCTCATCGTTGACGTGGCCAAAGAGCAAGACATCAAATACCAATTGGACTTAACGCCAGGCGGTGGCACAGATGCTGGGCGATTCCATCTTTCTGGGATCGGGATGCCGGCCATCGCATTGACAGTGCCGGTCCGCTATTTACACACGAACGTGTCCATCATCCATAAGGATGATTACGAGGCAGCGGTACAACTCGTTGTCGCATTGACGAAACGTTTAGACCACGAAACGGTCCAATGGTTGAAAGAGGGATAATATGACGAAGATTACGTCTACGAAGAGCGAGACGATTAAACGATTAAAACGATTGATGACGAAAAAAGGTCGTCAAGAAACGGGTCAATTCCTAGTAGAAGGAGAGCATTTGGTGGACGAGGCCATTCGTGCCGGTCGACTCGTCCAACTCATCATGGCTGAGTCGTATTCACCCAAAGGAACGTGGCGACTTGAAGATATGCCAGTCCTCGAGTTATCCGACCACGTTGCGGACCTTCTTTCCGAAACGGAAAAGACCCAAGGCGTGTTTGCCGTTGTCAAGATGACGCCGGTTGAACGTAAAATGAAGAAAGTACTCGTACTTGACCGAGTACAAGACCCGGGTAATCTCGGTACGATGATTCGGACAGCAGATGCTGCCGGATTCGATACGGTGCTACTCGGGAAAGGAACGGTCGATCCGTTCAACGCCAAAGTCGTGCGTGCCACACAAGGATCGCTGTTTCACGTGAACGTGACCACGGTCGACTTGCTTGAAAAATTACCTGAGCTGAAAGAGGATGGATTCCACGTCTACGGCACAGCTCTCTCAAAGGCAACATCGTATGAGCAAGTTGCATTCGAAGACAAGGTGGCCCTCGTCATCGGGAATGAGGCGCAAGGGGTCCATGCTGATGTATTGGCACTCTGTGACACACGTGTGCATATTCCGGTGCTCGGCGACGCGGAATCGCTCAACGCGGCGGTCGCTGCAGGCATTTTAATGTATCGCATCGCTTTACAATAATCTTGTCAGCACGTGAAAAACGTGATAGGTTAAACACATCGATGAATAAGATATGACGTTGAAAGAACATAGTAAGCGAATGACCGATTCCGTTCAGGGAGCAAGGGCCGTGACTGAGAGCCTTTGCCGGACTCGTCGCTGAATTCACTCTGGAGTCGTGTTGGAGACAACACCGGTTTGGCATCACGATAACGATGCTCTCAAGTGGGCCATGAATTGGCCAAGTAGGGTGGTACCGCGATGATTCGTCCCTTCAGTCAACGACTGAAGGGACTTTTTTATGTAGAGGAGGAAGCGAACACATGAAAGAACAATTAGAACAGTTACAAGTGGAAGCGTTAGAAGAAATCAAACAGGCATCCACACAAAAATCATTGAATGACGTCCGCATCAAATATTTAGGGAAAAAAGGACCGATGACTGAAGTGCTCCGTGGCATGGGTAAATTATCTGCCGAGGAACGTCCGATCATCGGTGAGTTGGCGAATACCGTTCGTACCGCAATTCAAAGCACACTCGATGCTCGAATCGAAGAGGTGAAGGCGATTGAATTAGAGGAAAAGTTAAAAGCGGAAACGCTTGATGTGACACTCCCGGGACGGACATCGACTCCTGGCCATAGCCATCTCTTGCAACAAATCATCGACGAGATGGAAGATTTGTTCGTTGGACTCGGATATACGATTGCTGAAGGTCCTGAAGTCGAGACCGATCTCTATAACTTCGAAATGCTCAACTTGCCGAAAGATCATCCGGCACGAGACATGCAGGACTCGTTCTATATCACGGAAGAGACGTTGCTTCGTACTCATACATCTCCTGTACAGGCTCGCACGATGTTGGAGGCGAACGGAAAGCCGATTCGCATCATCTGTCCAGGTAAAGTGTATCGTCGTGATGAAGACGATGCGACGCATTCGCATCAATTCATGCAAATCGAAGGATTGGTTGTCGATGAATCCATCTCGATGGCTGACTTGAAAGGGACACTCAAAGTGTTCGTGAAGCAGTTATTCGGTGAAACGCGCGAAATTCGTCTCCGTCCAAGTTTCTTCCCGTTCACGGAACCATCGGTCGAAGTCGACATCTCTTGCTTCAAGTGTGGAGGGAAAGGATGTAACGTCTGTAAAGGAACCGGGTGGATTGAGATTCTCGGAGGCGGAATGGTCCATCCGCATGTATTGGAGATGGCTGGCTATGACTCGTCAAAAGTGTCAGGGTTCGCATTCGGAATCGGAGTGGAGCGTATGGCGATGCTCAAACACGGCGTCGACGACATCCGCCATTTCTACACAAATGACTTACGTTTCATCGAGCAATTCTAAGGAGGAAGACAGATGTTACTTTCAAAAAAATGGTTGAATCAATATATTGATGTATCCGATTTAAGCGGCGAAGCGCTCGGTGACTTGATTACGAAGAACGGAATCGAAGTCGAAAGTGTGACAAATCGTGGGGAAGGACTTTCTGGGATTGTCGTCGGGCGGGTCCTTTCATGTGAGAAACATCCGGAAGCGGATAAGTTGAACGTGACGAAAGTGGACATCGGAGAATGTGACCCTGTTCAAATCGTCTGTGGCGCACCGAACGTGCGCGAAGGGCAACATGTGATCGTGGCCAAAGTTGGCGCACGCTTACCAGGACTTAAAATCAAAAAAGCAAAACTTCGTGGTGTCGAATCACAAGGGATGATTTGTTCACTCGAAGAGCTCGGCTTTGAGAAAAAACAAATTCGGGAAGACGAGCAAGATGGAATCCACGCATTCCGTGAATCCGTACAAGTCGGAGCAGATGTGCTCGATTTACTCGACTTGAACGATGAAGTCATCGAACTCGGCTTGACTCCGAACCGTTCAGATTGCTTGAGCCTCTATGGAATCATTCATGAGGTTGCGGCCATCTTAGAGCGTCCATACACGTTGCCGACGGCAGATGTCACGTCATCATCACCATCGGACGTGTCCATCGAACTTGCAACTCCGAACTGTTCATATTACGCAGCTCGTGAAGTCAAAGGGGTAACGATTGCAGAATCGCCACAATGGCTAAAGAATATCTTGATCGCAGAAGGTGTCCGTCCAATCAACAACATTGTCGACGTGACGAACTATGTGATGCTTGAAATCGGACAACCGCTTCACGCATTCGATGCGAAGAAACTCGGCAACTCGATTGTGGTCCGTCAAGCCGAAAATGGAGAAGAAATGGTCACACTCGACGACGTGACGCGCACGCTCGATTCATCGATGATGGTCATCACGGATGGGCAAGCTCCAGTCGCCATCGCAGGCGTCATGGGTGGTGCCAATACAGAGGTAGATCTTTCAACGACAGATATCATTTTAGAGTCAGCGTACTTTGATCCAGCATCCGTACGGAAGACGAGCCGTACGCTCGGTCTACGTTCAGATTCAAGCGCTCGTTTCGAAAAAGGCGTTGACCCAGAACGTGTCATGCTCGCGCTCGATCGCGCCGCGCAATTGATTGTCGAACTCGGTGGAGGAACCATTCATGATGCGGTGCGTTCAGGTGAAGCCGAATCACGTGCCCGAGAAATCCAAGTGTCGATTGACTATATCAACAAGCGCTTAGGGATGACACTCGATCGTCAGACGATCGTTCACATCCTGGAGCGTCTCGGTCTCGCGACAGAAGGGGATGATGTGCTGACAGTACACATTCCATCGCGCCGTCCGGACTTAGAGCTTCCGGCTGATATCACAGAAGAAGTGGCACGTCTATACGGATATGATAGTCTCCCGTCGACGTTACCTGCCTCTCAATCGAAAGGCTATTTGCCGACAATCAACGTATTGCGCAGGCAGACACGTCGCTT
The DNA here is from genome assembly GCF_018255795.1 of Exiguobacterium sp. PFWT01. Lineage (GTDB taxonomy): Bacteria > Bacillota > Bacilli > Exiguobacteriales > Exiguobacteriaceae > Exiguobacterium. Next base: position 1,061,951 of record NZ_CP073755.1, read on the forward strand.
GTTACAAGGAGTAGGTTTATCACAAGCCATTACCTACTCGTTAACGAGTGAGGCACATGCGACACGTTTCGGTGGAGAAACCGATCAGCTCGTCCGATTGGCGATGCCGATGAGTGAAGAACGCTCTGTCCTTCGTACGTCGCTAGTCCCTGGGTTGTTAGAGGCGGCTCGTTACAACACGGCGCGTCAACAATCGAACGTCGCACTTTACGAAACAGGACGCGTCTATACGGAGCACGGAGAAACGTTACCACGTGAGAAAGAACGGGTAGCTGGCGTCGTCACAGGTCTATGGATGGATCATCGTTCGCAAGGAACACGGATCCCGGTCGACTATTTCGTCGCAAAAGGGATTGTCGACACGTTAGTCCAAACGCTTCGCCTAGATGTCACGTATGAGGCTGTATCGATGCCCGATATGCACCCAGGTCGCACGGCGAACATCTTGATGGACGGAAAGGTCATCGGATATGTCGGACAAGTGCATCCAGGAACATCGAAAGACGTCTACGGTATGAAGGAAGTGTATGTATTCGAACTCGACCTCTTGGCACTTCGTGGAGACGAGACACTTCTTTATCAAGACGTACCACGTTATCCATCGATTTCACGAGATTTGGCACTCGTCTTATCACGTGAGATTCCGGCTGGGACAGTGGAACAAACGATCCGCCAAGCGGCTGGTCCACTCTTGATTGACCTCGTCTTGTTTGACGTCTATACAGGGGAGAATGTTGGAGCGGATGAAAAATCGATTGCCTTCTCACTCAAGTTCCAAGACCCGTCACGAACGTTACAAGATGAAGAAGTAACGGCAGCATATGAAACGATCGTCGAGGCGGTCCGTGCGACACACGGCGCTGAACTTCGAGCGTAAAAAATATGGAGCGTTGTCCACCTGTGACAACGCTCCTTTTATTATTGAATCTCGAGTGCGAGATCGCCGAACTTGGTCCATCCGACAAGAGTCGTCACACGATAGAGGGCCCACGTAATGAGTGCAGGGAGTACGACGCCGGTCATCGTGAAGATGAGAAAGGCATCCAACCCTTGGACCGCTAAAATCTGAAGCGGGGCAATCAAGGAGTTGAGCCCGAGACCCGCGATTTCATATGGGACTTGGAGTGAGAACATCAAAGTAGCAATCGGTGCGGAAATCATCGCGGCGATAAACGGTGGGACGACGATTCGTGGGTTTTTGATGATATTCGGAAACTGCACTTTCGGTGTGACAAAGAATGAGGCGACCAATCCACCTGGGTCGGTTTGACGATATGCCATTAAGGTAAATCCAACAAATTGAGCAGAGCAACCGATCAAGGCAGCGGCGCTGGCGACAGGGTCAAGTTGAAGCGCAATGGCGAGTGCGGCAGATGATGCAGGCGACATGAGCATGACACTGAAAACAAGTGCGATGACAAGAGATGTGGCAATCGGCGACGTTTCTACAGATGCGGTGATCCCTTGACTGATTGAGTTGATAAGAGGAGTCGTGACCGCTGCTGCAGCAACCCCAACGATTCCACCACCTAATACGGCTGTGACCGGAACGACCATCATATCAAACTTTGTTTTTCTGAGGACACGTTTTCCAAGCCAGACAGCAGCCGCCGCTGCGATCAGTGCGCTAATCGGTTGACCTGGAACGAGGACGAGTCCGCTTTCTGTCGCTTTTAAAGCTGCACCGCCAATGGTTGCGGCAATCATGGCGCTAAATAGGATGAGCGTGTTGCTTCCAAGTTGAAACGCGACGCCAGCGCCTAAAGCGGGTGCCAATAACGATTTGGCGACTTGTCCAATCTGTACGAGCATCGCGATTCCGGTCAAATTACCAATCGTCTCAATCAATAAACCGACACCGAGCGTGACGAGGACGGCGTTTGCCATCCCTGCTGAAATTTTTACCATTCGATCCATCATATACTGCTTCACTTCCATCATCTCCTCTATGTCTTTGTGTCAATAAAAAAACCTATCCATCAAGGATAGGCGCGGTTTCAATCTACAGGCGCCTGTCCGATTACCACGGGAACAAGGGCCTGAAAAGTCGTTTTTGAAAACAAAACGATTTCAGTCCCTCAGTCGAATAATAATCAGCAGGCTGTTCATATGTACGGGATTGGACATTTCGAGCATCTCCTCTTCGTTGGATTTGCTAAAGAATACCATCTATTTTTGTAATAATCAATATTTTCTGAAAATAAACATAAAAAAATTCAGGAAGCCCAGTGGCATCCTGAATTAGCTCATTTGTAGTGAACGTGCTTGAATCTGATCATCGATAAAATTCATCGACAACGCATTGAATTGATCGGGTTGGTCTACATTGACCACATGACCAGAGTCTGCAACGATTTCAACATTGGCTGTCGGCTGATGTTTCGCTGTCCGTTCGACAGCTTCAAGAAACATGTAATCCTCATCACCCATAATATATAAAATCGGGACGTTCGTCTGAATCGAAGTGAACTGATTCAGTAAAGGATTAATATTTTCCGTCATTTTGAACCAACGGATAAACTCGCGTTGACATAAGTTCGCCGCATCGCGGACGAACATCATCCGAGACTTTTTGTGACGCTTCTTCGGGAGTAAAATCCATGCGAATAATTTATATAACCACATGTAGGGAACAAAGTTTTGCACAAGACTACCAAGTCGGATGAGCATCGTGGAGCGGACATTGAATTTGACGATGGCTCCGCCGAGAACAACCGATGCGATTCGATCGGGATAGTGCTCAAACATCGCCTGAATCACAATCGTTCCTAAAGACAGACCGACCATGTGTCCTTTTTCGATACCTAAGTGATCCATGACTTCAATGACGTCTTTGGCGACGACATCAAACGTATAGGCGTTCAACGGTTGTTTGAGCGACTGTTCAGCATCGTATGAACCGCCATGACCGCGTAAATCGACGAGCAGGACATTATATTTTTTACGGAAGGGACGAAGTTGACGATACCAATGCGATAAACTTCCTCCGGCCCCGTGTATGAAGATGACCCAAGGATGGTCATCACTAATCGTGTAGGTTTTATAATGCAACATGAACGCTATCCTCCAAAAATTTTAAGTTCATTTAACCATAAAATGAGTATATCACATTTGATGTCGAAGCTCTACAAACGACGTTCATTCAAGTTGAGGGCTTTCTTTGTATTCGCAAAATGGACTTTAGCAATCTTTTGTAAATAATCCTGACCATGACGTCGAATGATTTGAGCGGCGACTTGGTCGACTTTGGCCCCTGCACCTTTTGGAAGGGTCAATCCTGCTTGTTTACTTAGTTTGTCCATTTCTTTTAAGAAGAAAGCGCGAGCTAAAATGGATGCAGCTGCGACGGCGACATGAAGTCCTTCGGCTTTTGTGGAAAAGTAGACATCGTCGCGCACGATATCGCGTTCTGCCCGCAAATGTTGATAGTAGACCGACTTCTCTGCGAACTGATCGATGAGAATGGCATCGGGTTTTTGTCCAAGTTTTTCAAGCAACGCTCGAAGCGCAGCATTATGGGCGATGGCAGTCATTTTACCTTGTGTCATCGTACGTTGCATGTTGTTGTATGTTGGATTATGCAGTGTCGCTTTTTGATAAGGAATCGTAGCGTGTAAATCTTTCGCGATCCGGATGATTTCAGGGTCGGATAACTGTTTTGAATCTTTCACGCCGAGTTCTTTGACGAGTGCGATTTGATCGCGTGAGACAAAAGCCGCTACGACGACGAGTGGTCCGAAATAATCTCCTTTTCCGACCTCGTCGCTTCCAACGACAGACCAACTTGAAAATCCTTCAGGTAGGACGGTGTTCGGTGTGGATGCTTGTTTCTTCTCGGCGGGTGTTCCCCATTTCACTGCCTCGGTCTCGGCATCTTTTCCTTGGAACATCACTTTCCCTGATTGATAGACTGTTACGACAAATCCTGGTGTCTTGGCGCTGAATGTCGCATATTGTGGTGGCGCGACTGCATACTCATGGTACATCTTTTTTAGTTTTTCTTGTGATGCGGTTGATAGCTTGATGACTTGGTTGCCCAACATGAGCACTTCCTTTCTGTCTGGCAAATTCATTTTACATTTTTTTATGAATTTTTGAAACCGAAGATGAGGTTTTATCGTATAGGGAAGTGAGTAGAGAAAAGTGAGGTGAGGTGGACGTGTGGTGGCGCGATGACACGCAACAAGATGAGGTAGAGGAATTATATAAGCACATTCTCGAACTCGAGGCGAGAATTGCTAAATTAGTAGCTCATCAAGTGAGAGTGCGTCGGCTACTGATGCAAGATTCTTCTGAGGGCGTGACGGATCAAGTCGTTCAAGTTCAAAAAGAAGTGGAATATTTTTTAAACAGGATGCGGATCGAACGACAAGAACTTGTCGACCTATACAATCGGCGACGGATTGAACGTTCCATCGGGCGAGTTCGAGAAGTGAACGACTTATCCACTTCATCACTGTCGGAGTGGGATGAGATTGAAGATCGGCTTGCATTAGAAGTCGAACAACTTCGACGTGTACTGATGATGGAACAAAAACGTCGACAGGAGGGGTGGTAATGGAGGCAATCGATCAACTATATTGGTGGGTGTTGATCATCGCTGGTCTTGGAACCTTTATTTACATGATGTTCTCCGATGCGTTCGAAATGTTCGAGGGTTGGTTTAACCCTGCAGTCATCTTATCTTTCTTAGCACTAGGGGCAGGAATTGGGCTTATCTTAAACGCGTTGGCTCACGTTTCCCCGATGATCGGGCTCGCTGTTGCATTGGTCGGGTCTCTTGCTTTGACGACGCTTCTCTATTTATTTGTTCTCTTACCGCTCTCCAATGCGGAAGAATCCATTGGTTTGACGGATGAGGCATTAGTTGGACGTGTCGGACGATTGACCGTGCCCATTCCTGAAGGTGGGTATGGCGAAGTTTTGATTGAGACAGTAACGGGCTCGCTTTTAAAGACGGCTCAAAGCTTAGATGGTACATCGATTTCGACAGATCATCGGGTAGTCATCATTGAAGTAAAAGGCAATATCGCAATCGTCATGCCATATGACGAACCTACAATTCGAGAGGAGATATAACACATGAATACGGCTATTTTAGTCAGCATCATCGTCGGGGTCATCATCCTCGCACTTGTGTTTGTATTCGTATTAAAATATCGCACAGTCGGACCAGATGAGGCACTGATAGTGACAGGTAGTTATTTAGGCAAGAAAAATGTACATAGCGATACATCTGGTAACCGCGTTAAAATCATTCGTGGTGGCGGGACGTTCGTCTTCCCGGTATTCCAACAAGCAGAACCTCTCAGTTTGCTCTCTAGCAAATTAGAGGTCACGACACCTGAAGTCTATACAGAGCAGGGTGTCCCGGTCATGGCGGACGGAACAGCCATCATTAAAATTGGCGGATCGATCAGTGAAATCGCGACAGCGGCTGAACAGTTCCTCGGAAAACCAAAGATTGAACGAGAAAACGAAGCGAAAGAAGTGTTAGAAGGTCATTTGCGCTCGATTTTAGGTTCTATGACCGTTGAAGAGATTTATAAGAACCGTGACAAGTTCTCGCAAGAAGTTCAACGAGTCGCATCACAAGACTTGGCGAAGATGGGGCTAGTCATCGTGTCATTCACCATCAAAGACGTTCGAGATAAGAATGGATACTTAGAATCGCTAGGGAAGCCGCGTATCGCCCAAGTGAAGCGTGATGCTGATATCGCGACTGCGGAAGCGGATAAAGAGACGCGCATCAAACAGGCGGAAGCGATGAAAGATGCGAAGAAGGCCGAACTTGAGCGTGCGTCTGAAATCGCGGAAGCTGAGAAAGAGAACCAACTCCGAATCGCGGCTTATCGCCGTGAGCAAGATGTTGCCAAAGCCCGGGCCGACCAAGCGTACGAGCTTGAGGAAGCGCGTGCGAAACAAGAAGTCACCGAACAACAGATGCAAGTTCAAATCATCGAGCGTCAAAAGCAAATCGAACTCGAAGAGAAAGAAATCATGCGTCGTGAGAAACAATATGATTCAGAAGTGAAGAAAAAAGCCGATGCGGATCGATACTCGATTGAACAGTCTGCCGCTGCGGATAAAGCACGTCAAATCGCAATTGCGGATGCAGAGAAGTATCGTATTGAAGCACAGGCGAAAGCCGATGCGGAACGCGTACGTTTGGCAGGTCTTGCAGAAGCGGATTCTGAACGTGCGAAAGGTGAGGCGGAAGCGGAAATTATCCGTTTGACCGGTCTTGCAGAAGCCGAAGCGAAAGAGAAGATTGCCGAAGCCTTCGCGCAATACGGACAAGCGGCGATTCTCGATATGGTCGTCAAAATGCTTCCTGATTATGCGAAAGAAATTGCATCGCCACTCGGTAACATCGACCAGATCACGGTCGTGGACACGGGGAGCGGACAAAACGGTGGAGCTGGTAAAGTGACAGGTTACGCAACCGACCTCATGGCATCGCTTCAACAAACATTAAAAGCTTCTTCGGGTATCGATATGAAAGACTTACTCGAGAACTTTGCAGGGAAAGGGAACGTTGCGAAAGCCCCAACACCGGAGCGTGAATTAGCGGATACAACGGTTGCTGCTTCAAAGGAATAACCGACACGAGCCATAGACATCGTCTATGGCTCTGTTTTTGCACATGATTGACTAGTATGAAATCACTTCTGCTGCTTTTAGGACGGAAATAAAATAATATAACGTCGGCACGAGCGTGATGAATAGACCGAACCATTTCGTTCGCGGTCTGAACTGTAAAATAAATCCGACCGTCCATAATACAAACCAAAGCATGAAATACCAACGATGTTGTGGGGTATCTGTTTCTGCTATACCAGGACCGCTCAACCAAAGTGATAATAAGAGAACAAATAATCCTGATATGACGTTCCAACTATGTCGAATTATCTTTTCAATCATTCCGTTAATCTTCCTTTCGGATCTGACATCATAGTCATTCATCATGTATATTCAATGATTAGAAAAAAATCCCTTTTGAAACATCTAACACTCTCAGATGTCCCCGACATTTTATTACCACAACTTTTAAAAAAAATCATGGAGAACAATGCCTTCTCGGTCGATATAAGGGTTGTCAGACCATTAGAGAGAGGGAGTATTGAATACATGAAGAAAAGCATAATGCTCAGTACAATCACAGCTTGTACCCTTTGGTTGTCGGGTTGTCAGTCGGTTATCGACGATCCGAATACCACTGTAGAAGAACGACAGACGATGGGGGTCGTCCTATCTGACGTTGGTCTCGGGGACCAATCGTTCAGTGACGCAGCCATGCGCGGGATGGGTGAGCTACGTGAGACGGGTGATTGGTTCGTTGATTATCGTGAACTGTCCGAAACGGAGACGTACAAAGTTGGCTTTGAAGAATTGGTAGAAGAGGGACATGATGTGATCGTCGGTCTCGGTTTTGCGTGTCAAGAAGACTTAGAGGCCGTTGCGGCTGAACATCCGGAACAGCAATTCGCTTTGATCGATGGTGTGTCTGAACTTCCGAACGTCTTGAATATTACGTTTGAAGAAGGAGAGGGCAGTACGCTTGCTGGCGCGGTGGCTGGTCTTGAAACAGAGTCCGATACCATTGGGTTTATCGGAGGAATGGATATTGAACTCATTCAGAAATTTGAAGCAGGATTTGAACGTGGCGCTAAGGCAGTGAACGAGGACGTGGAGATGCTCGTTGACTTCTCGAATGATTTTGCTTCACCGGAGCTCGGTCGTGAACTCGCTGAGAAACAAATTAAAGCGGGCGCAGATGTTCTTTATGCTGCAGCAGGACTGACAGGGGTCGGTGTACTCGAGACGGCTGAAAAATACGGCGTCAAGGCAATCGGGGTCGATAGTGATCAATCGATGATTGCACCAGATGCGGTTGTGACGTCGATGTTGAAACAAGTCGATTTGGCGATTGTAGAAATCGCGGGTCGTGTGACCGAAAAACCATTTAATGAACACGTCATCCTTGGAATTGAAGAGGGCGGCGTCGGCTTGGCTCCGCTTCGTCGCATTCAATGGGATGAGAAAGAAACATCAGAGTATGAATCGGTAGAACGTCAGTTGAAGGAGGGGACACTTAAATGAGTTTACGTAAACGTTTTATCTTCTCAACCGTCTTCACCGTCGTCTTGATCGTACTGATGATGAGTTACGTCTTGTCGACGTTGAATCGCTTGCAAACGTATAACGAGCAGTATGGAAGTCAAATGATTGAATTGTCTCAACTTGAAACGTCACTCCTACAAGAACAATCCCTCTGGACGTCACTTGGCGAACAGTCGAACCAATCTACATTGACTCAATTAGAGCGCATCCGTGTGACGAACGCGGAAACGTTCGATGATTTAAAACAGTCGTATTTGATTCCGGCATTTTCAAATCATTTAGACCGTGCCACGATGAAGTACGAACAGGTGAACGAAGATGTCGAGTCGGCACTTGAAGGTGGTATCGGAGCTCGGATTCAGGCAGCAAAACTGGAAGGTTTGTTAAATGATATCAATACGTTGATTGCAAAGAACGGTTCATTCTATGAAGCGCTTCAAGTGGAGGCGGCAAATGAGACGGAACGTCTCTTGTTGATCTCGGTCCTCTTGACGATTCTCGTCATCCTAGCGCTCGGAATCTACAACTTCTTCTTTGCCCGTTCAATCACTCGACCACTCGAAAAAACTGTCAAGGTGGCCGAAGCGATTGCGGCCGGACGTCTCGTCACGTTGCCTGAGTCGACGCGCAATGATGAAATCGGACGTCTTGAACGTGCCATGCGTGACATGACGGCGTCTCTTCAGACGGTGATCGGGTCAATCCGAGTCACATCAATGAAAGTGAACGGGATGACCGAAACGGCCGCGGCCGAAAATGAAGCGGTCGTGAGTACGACATCTAACATCACGAACGCAGTTGATGAGATGGCACACGGAGCACAGTCGATTGCAAATGAGTTGCAAGAAACGCTCAGCTCAGTGCATACGATGGCGACTTCATTTGAGACGAGCTTGAACCAGACGAAACAAACGACGGAAGAAACGTCAGAAATGACACGTGAAGTAGCGGCTGGGATTGAAACATTAACGGACCAGGAGCACATTTTAGATCGCTCAAGCGAACGGAATGAAGTGCTTGTTTCGCGAATGGACCACTTTGCACGACAAACGGCTGAGATTGAGGCGATGGCGAAACTTGTCGAAGACGTCGCGGCTCAAACGAATTTACTTGCCCTCAATGCGGCAATCGAGGCAGCCCGTGCGGGAGAAGCGGGACGAGGATTTGCTGTCGTAGCAAGTGAAGTGAAGAAGTTGGCGGAAGAGAGCAACAAGGCGACTCGCTCTATTTTCCACGTCGTCGAGACGATCCAGCAAGAAGTCGTCCGTTTGACGGAAACGGTGAATGAGTCAAAACGCGAGCAAGAGGCGCAATTAGAAGCGTTCGGATTGACAAAAGAAGCATTCAACCGAATCCATGAACGGACAGACCACGTCGCTTCGTTCGTACGCACGATCGAACAAGAGATGCGCACATCGAGTAACGAGGTAAACAACGTCTTGCGTCGAGTTGAAGAAGTATCTGGGGTGACGGAAGAGTTGGCCGCAGGAAACGAAGAAGTGGCAGCCTCGATGAAAGAACAGCAGGCAAGCTTCGATCAAATCTTTACATTGATGCAAGAGTTAGAAGGACAGGCAGCGGCACTCGCTGACCAGGTTCAGCATTTCGAAGAAGAATAATCGAACAGTGAACAGTAGGAACGGAGGCCACGTGATGGTCTCCGTTTTTTCCGTCATTCTATAACCTGTTCATAGAAATTGTGTCGATGAATATCGTTACATGTACGAGTGCGATATGGAACACGCAATCAAATCATTTCCTAAAGTCAAGATTGTGGGGAAGAACGAGACGTGTTTAGAAACACATGATTCGCCATACTGAACGTAACAGTCGAACAGGGTGGTGATCCGCTTGGAAAGATGGAAACAACTCGTCATCGGTCTCCTAGTCGTTCTTTTTTTAGGAGTGGGCTATTTGTTTTATCAAAAGGAACCGGAGCAACGAATGGTGGACGAATTCGTCATGGAACCTAAGGAGGTCACGCCGACCACGTCCCCAGAACGTATGGAGCTCGTTGTGTATGTGACAGGTGCGGTTGAATCTCCGAACGTATATACCGTACCAGAAGGGGCGAGAGTGGGCGATGTGCTCTCTTTGGCAGTTCTGACAGATGAAGCTGACCCAGAGCAGTTGAACTTAGCACAGTTGTTAGTTGATGGAGTCAAAATCATCGTGCCGAAAAAAGGAGAAACACCGATTTCGCAAGACTCACCGAGTACCGAGGTCGAAACAAACGGTGTTCATGTCAACAGTGCGACGAAAGAGGAACTGATGACGGTTCCAGGAATTGGTCCAGCCAAAGCCGAGGCGATTTTAAATCATCTGAAAGCGAACGGTCCATTTAAAACATATGAAGCGCTAGGTGATGTGAAGGGGTTCGGCGAAAAGACATTAGAAAGTATGAAGCCATATTTATTGGTACCTTAAGATGCCGCTGTTTCCATTATTTGCGGTACTCATTGTAACTGGTCTGACAGAAGGATTCTATTTGGTCTCTGTGGTCGCTAGTGTCTTTTATCTGGTCACACGACGTGGGCAAGGCCTGTATGCGAAAGCCGGAGTGATTGGACTCATCTGTATCGCATCGTTCCATACGACCCCTACAGAATCGTTACCGTCAGACACGATTGCCTTCTCAATCGAAAATCGAAAAGAGAATGGGAAATCGGTAAGACTATACGGGAACGTAGACAATCTTCAGGGCGTCTTACGAGGACGCGAACTAAATCGCGGACGACCAGGAGAGACGTGCCTCGTGCAAATCGAAATAGAGGCGTTTCAACCGTTACGAAACACCGGGGGATTTGATGAACGGGCTTGGGCACGGAGTTCAAACATATCCTTTAAAGGGAAGGTGAAGCGAATCGACACGTGTCGTTCGACGGCAGGGTGGGACGGTCGGATGCTACGTTGGAAAGAGCGAAAACTTCAGCAAATTGAGCATCGTCATCGTGCGGATGTCGCATTATATATGGAGGCATTGTTGTTCGGAGAGAGTCGAATGCTAGATGAACAGACCTCATTTTCTTATCGTGTGACGGGCCTTCTTCATCTTCTTGTAATTTCCGGTTCACATATTGCTATGTTGATCGTGGCCATGCGCATATTGATGCAGCCAATCCCTATTCGACGTGAAACGAAGACGGTACTGATGATCTTTAGTATTACGATGTTCGGATGGATGACTGGTTTTTCCCCACCTGTCGCAAGAGCTGTCGTCGTCGCAGATGCGATCCTCTTTCTCTCTCTTTTCGGTGTGACGATTCGAGACCCGATTCGGCTCTTGAGTTGGTGTGCGGCGGGCATGTTGACCGTTCAACCGTTCCTTCTCACGAATCTGGGTTTCCAATTGACGGTCGGGATGACCTTCTTTTTGTTAGTCACGAGACAAATCTGGACAGGACTAATCGAGTTGTCCGTTTTCGCACAGCTGTTTGGGCTGATTGTACTATGGCAAGTACAACCGGTTCTATCCGTCGCGGCACCGATATGGAATCTCGTGATGGCCATCTGTATCTCATGGATCATCATGCCACTCGCATTTGTCACATGGATGATTCCTTCGATTGCCCCGTTGTTCATGGTTGTCTTGGACGCGATTCATGGAATGTTCACTCTCCACGATGATTTACGACCTTGGCTTCCGTTGCACGATCTGGCGTTGGCGTCGCAAATCGCATTGTGGCTAGGGTTATGGGTGAGCTTGACGCTGATGAATCGAAAACGATGGATCGGATGGGGGGCGGCCATCATGACATGTGGGTTGATTGCGGGATGGTCAGAATGGTCGGAATCCTCCCGGGTGACCTTTTTGGATGTCGGGCAAGGTGATGCAATCGTCGTAGAATCGGGAAGAACGATTGGTGTCATTGATGTAGGGGGCGTATTTCAAGATCCAAACGAGCAAAAGCGAAGCACATTTGACCCGGGGGAAGATGTACTGGTCCCTTATTTATGGAAACGTGGGGAGCGTTCGCTTGATTTTGTCCTGTTGACCCATGCGGATCATGACCACATCGGCGGATTAGAGGGATTATTGAAGGTAGTGACGGTAGAAGAGCTTTGGATATCAAAAGAAGTGGCGAATGCTGAAAAACGAGAAGAACTGCTACACTTAGCAGCGGCCTATGATGTATCGGTCCGTTATCTCGAGGCAGACGATCGGCCGACGCCATGGATGTGGATTGTGGCACCGAATCGCCCACACGAAGATGAAAATGATCATTCGATCAGCCTGTACATGAACGTAGGTGGCATGCGGTATCTATTGACAGGAGATTTGCCGATAGAGGGAGAAGCAGAGTTACCGACGCTTGACGTCGACGTATTTAAATTAGGGCATCACGGATCCAACACGTCGTCGGGGGAAGAACTACTTGAGCGAATCGATCCAGAATGGATCATTGCGAGTGTCGGTTCGAACAATCGATATGGACATCCGCACATAGAGACGTTACGACGGGTTGTGGGCAGACGTCTATTACGAACCGACTTAAATGGAATGATTGTCTGTGAAGAGAACATGTGTCGGGGGATCATCGAGTAGTACAGGATAAAATGTGATACACTAAAAAACGATTGCTCCCCCGGGGCAATCGTTTGATCACTTATAGACTTAAGAATTTGATGATGACACCGATGAAGAAAATCGTGAAGAAAAAGCCAAATGGGACGATGAAGCCGATCGCAGAGTCGATGGCGTCATTACGTTTGCATTGAACGTCATTTTCAAACGGGTTTTCACTCGGTGGGCGTACTGAGTTGATTTGCATATTAGGTCCCTCCTTATCATACTTCCTTTATAAGTATAGCGAATCATGGGAAGATAATCTATGTTTAGATGAGAATAAATTGTGAAAGTGGTGTGTGTTTTGAATGAACCGTGGTTACATAATGGAAAACTGGCGAGCGTCTATGTTCTCCATGGCACCGAAAAATATTTGTTAGAGACGTGGGAACGTGAAATCGTGAAAGCGGCCAATCCATCCGGTGATCAATTTGATGTCATGCAACTAGATCTTCAAGAGACGTCACTCGATACGGCGCTTGATGAAGCGGAGACCGTCCCTTTCTTTAGTGAATATCGCACGGTTATCGTGAAAAATGCCCAGTTCTTAACGGGTGCGAAAGAGAAGCAAAAGCACAATGTTGAACGTCTGGCGGAATATGTCGTGCAACCGGCGACCTACTCGGTTCTTGTCTTGATTGTCGAGTCAGAAAAACTCGATGAGCGGAAGAAAATCGTGAAGCGTCTGAAAGAGCGTGCCATCGTCCTCGAAGCGAAAAAGCCGAGCCAAAACGAACTGATGCGATACGTGAACGATGCATTGAGTCGTGAACAACAAAAGATGGAGCGCTCTACGATGGAGCGTCTTTTATTCCTATGTCAGGATGATTGGGGAAAGTTGGTTCGCGAATTAGAGAAGTTACAGTTGTACGCGGGAACGGGTGCGACGATTCCGATTGAGATTGTGAATGATTTAGTTCCACGTACATTAGAAGATAACGTCTTTCAGCTCTCGGAGCTTCTCGTCAAACGACAAGCTGATGCAGCGCTTCGATTGGTTCGGGATTTAGAAAAACAAGGGCAAGAACTGATTGGACTACTCGGGTTGCTTGCTAGACAATATCGGAACATGTACCTGTCAAAACAGTTGACGGAGGCAGGTTATGGAGAGAAGCAAATCGCATCGAAAATCGGGGCCCACCCGTATACAATCAAATTGGCGACACAAGCGAGTCGGGGCTTTTCCGAGGCTCAGCTCGCACGAGCGCTGACCTTGATTGCAGACGCGGATGAAGCTATGAAAACGGGACGTGGTGACAAACAAATCGTGTTCGATACGCTCGTTTGTCAACTGGCCTTATTGTGAGGTGAAGGAATGGGATTCAAACAAGTGACACTTCAAGACGTGATTCCGCTCCGTCATGTTGTGCTCAGACCAGGAAAAGACGTTGAGACGTGTTATTTTGAAGGGGATGAGGCACCGACGACGCGACACTTCGCTTGGGTTGAAGGCAATCGAGTGCTATCGGTCGCTACAGTCATGCTGTCCCCGAAACAAATCGAGGGTGAGGGGATTCCGCTCCAACTCCGTGGTATGGCGACGGATCCTCATGTTTCGGGACAAGGAATCGGCTCTCGGTTTTTACAGGCACTCCATGATGAGCTGGGATGTTCATGGTGGTGTAATGCGAGAGAAGTGGCTGTCCGTTTCTATGAACGAAATGGGCTTACACCAATCGGAGAGCCATTCGACATTCCTGAGATCGGTACTCATTACATCATGGTATACAAAAAAACAGCCGGCTCCGAATAGGAGGCGGCTGTTTCGTGTGATCTCTAATTAGAGAGCAGCGATACGAGCTGCGAGGCGTGATTTATCACGACCTGCTTTGTTTTTGTGGATAAGACCTTTTGACGCAGCCTTGTCGAGCTTCTTCGTAGCGAGAACGAAAGCTTCTTGAGCAGCTTCTTTGTTTCCTTCGAGTACGAGAGCATCAACACGTTTTACTGCTGTACGCATTGCCGCTTTCTCTTGTGAGTTCGCAACACGACGTTTTTCAGAAGTTTTTGCACGTTTGATTGCTGATTTGATGTTTGCCATTGTTTGTCACCTCCTGAAACAAGAAAGTGTATGTTCTTATTACTTCAAGTAATCATTCAACAGAACAAGCACAATTGTAGCAAACGGTTATATGAAAAGCAACCACTTGATGATTATTCTGAAAACTATCTGTGGTATTGTTGTAGTAGGTCGTACACATTACTTTAGGATTTTGATATAATGACACGGTATGCATGAGAAGGATAGGTGAACCCATATATGAACAAACAAGAATTAGAGAATCGTCAGAAGAAGATTCGCAACTTTTCCATCATCGCGCACATCGATCATGGAAAGTCGACGCTCGCTGACCGGATTCTTGAGAAGACTGGTGCACTCACGGCTCGTGAGATGAAAGAGCAGACGCTTGACGCGATGGACTTGGAGCGCGAGCGTGGAATTACAATCAAATTGAACGCCGTCAAATTGAATTATACGGCGAAAGACGGAGAAGAGTATATTCTTCACTTGATCGACACGCCAGGACACGTCGACTTCACATATGAAGTGTCACGTTCGCTTGCGGCATGTGAAGGTGCGATTCTCGTCGTCGACGCAGCGCAAGGAATTGAAGCACAAACCCTTGCGAACGTTTATTTAGCACTCGATAACGACCTTGAAATCATTCCGGTCATCAATAAAATCGACTTGCCGTCAGCGGATGTCGAGCGGGTCCGTCAAGAGATTGAAGACGTCATCGGACTCGATGCGAGTGACGCGGTCCCGACTTCTGCAAAAGCGGGAATCGGGATTGAAGAGATTCTCGAACAAATCGTGGAACTTGTCCCTCCGCCTACAGGGGACCCGTCTGAACCATTGCAAGCTTTGATTTTTGACTCGTACTACGATGCCTACCGCGGTGTCGTCGCATCGATTCGTATCGTGAACGGTTCAGTCAAAGTAGGAGACAAGGTTCAAATGATGGCGACCGGCAAGACGTTCGAAGTGACGGACCTCGGTGTCTCGACGCCAAAACCGATCTCTGTTAAAGAATTGAACGTCGGTGACGTTGGTACGCTTTCTGCATCCATTAAAACAGTCGGAGATGTTCGCGTCGGGGATACGATCACACTTGCTAAAAACCCGGCAACGAGTCAACTACCTGGTTATCGCAAGATGAACCCGATGGTGTACTGTGGTTTGTATCCGATTGATGCGGCTAAGTACAACGATCTTCGCGAGGCACTTGAGAAACTTCAGCTCTCGGATGCCGCGCTCGAGTTTGAACCAGAGACATCGCAAGCGCTCGGTTTTGGTTTCCGTTGTGGATTCCTAGGGATGCTTCATATGGAAATCATTCAAGAGCGGATTGAACGTGAGTTTAACATCGACTTGATTACGACGGCACCATCGGTAATTTATCACGTGACGACGACTTCAGGCGAAGTGATTCACGTCGATAACCCATCGAAGATGCCAGAGCAACAAAAAGTCGATTCGATTGAAGAGCCATACGTCAAGGCGGCTGTCATGACACCAAACGACTACGTGGGTGCCATCATGGAACTTTGCCAGAAGAAACGCGGAACGTTCATCGATATGCAATACATCGACACGACTCGCGTCAAAATCACGTATGAGATTCCGCTCAGTGAAATCGTCTATGATTTCTTCGATCAGTTGAAATCGAGCACGAAAGGCTATGCGTCTCTCGATTATGAGTTGATCGGCTACCGTCAATCGCGCCTCGTGAAGATGGATATCTTGCTCAATAACGAAGTCGTCGATGCACTCAGCTTCATCGTTCACCGTGACTTCGCGTACGAGCGTGGGAAGGTCATTGTTGAGAAGCTTAAGGCACTCATTCCACGGATGCAGTTCGAAGTTCCAGTCCAAGCGGCTGTCGGAACCAAAATCGTCGCACGTTCTACGATTAAAGCACTTCGTAAAAACGTTTTGGCTAAATGTTACGGAGGAGATATTTCACGTAAACGGAAACTCCTCGAGAAACAAAAAGAAGGTAAGAAGCGCATGAAGATGGTCGGGTCCGTCGAAGTCCCGCAAGAAGCGTTTATGTCTGTTCTCTCAATGGACGAAGAATAATGAGATTGAATCGCTCTGATTTTCGAATCAGGGCGATTTTGTATTTTAGGCAGGAAATGCCACTTCCTATAAGGAAGAGTACACCCTTAGACAGACTATAGAGGAGGAAACACCGTGTCGACGTATACATACTCTGCGGGTCCCGGCATGCTACCGACGGAAGTGATGCAAGAGATTCAACAACATCTTCTGACGTTTGAATATGAAGGCGTTTCGATTATCGAAACGAGTCATCGCTCCGCGTCTTTCCAACGTGTGGTCGACTCTCTTGAATTGAGACTGAGAAGACTCATGCATATCCCTGAGAATTATGCCGTACTTTGGTTACAGGGCGGGGCGACGTTACAATTTTCCATGATTCCGATGAATTTACGGAAACAGAATCGATTCGCTTATGTGGATACAGGCATTTGGTCTAAAAAAGCGATGGAAGATGCGAAACACTTTGGAGAGGTCGATGTCATTCATCCGTTGGTAGATGTGACGGGAGGGATGTCGTTTGAATCGAGCCTTGTCCAAGAGGTGGACTATCTCCATGTGACACTGAACAACACGATTGAAGGGACCCGATTTACACATATCCCTGAAGTCGATGTTCCGTTGATTGCAGATGCTTCCTCGAATATTCTAGCCGAGCAGATCGATGTGGAGCGCTTCGGGGTGATTTATGCCGGAGCCCAGAAGAATATCGGACCTGCAGGACTGACGGTCGTCATCATCCGTCGAGATTTGATTCAGTCGCTTCAGTTGCCGAGTTATCTTCAATATGCATCACATGTCGATACGTTATTCAATACACCGTCGACGTTTAGTATGTATGCAGCCGAGCGTGTATTGAAGTGGGTAGAAGACTGCGGAGGCGTCGATGCGATGGAACGATTGAATCGTCAAAAAAGTGACAGGATCTATTCCTATCTTGAAGAGGCGACCTGTTTTTCTCCAATTGTAAAGGGGGAACGTCGTTCATTGACGAACATCCCATTTACAACGGGAAATCAAGAACTGGATCAGCGCTTTGAGCGATACGCGTTAGAACGTGGCTTGCTCGAACTCGGTGGCCATCGTTCGGTAGGGGGCTTACGTGCAAGTCTATATAATGCGATGCCGCTAGAAGGGGCAGAACGCCTCGTCGACGTCATGAGAGCATTCGAGGAGGAGACCCATGTATCACATCAAAACATTTAATCAAATCGCTGCCGCTGGTCTGAAACGATTCGAGCCAAGCGAGTACGTCATCAATGCATCGGATCAAGCCGATGCTTGGGTACTGAGAAGTCATCAAGTCCACGAAGAGGACATCCCTCCCTATCTTCTCGCCATCGCCAGAGCTGGGGCCGGTGTCAACAACCTTCCGCTCGATCAACTTGCGAAACGAGGAATCGTCGCATTTCATACACCTGGCGCGAATGCGAATGCGGTGAAAGAGCTCGTCCTTGCGAGTATGATCCTCTCAGTACGGCCTATTGTGAAAGGTTTCAATTGGGTGAATGAACAGACTACCGCATCGCAATCTCAATTAGAAGAAGCGATGGAATTGCAAAAACGACAATTCCTCGGAGCGGAGTTGCGAGGTAAAAAAGTGGGGATTATCGGTCTAGGAGCCATCGGTGCGTCGCTAGCCAACGATCTTCTCCAACTCGGGGTCGATGTCATCGGATACGACCCTCATCTCTCGGTTGAT
Organism: Exiguobacterium sp. PFWT01; assembly: GCF_018255795.1. GTDB lineage: Bacteria > Bacillota > Bacilli > Exiguobacteriales > Exiguobacteriaceae > Exiguobacterium. The sequence goes on from NZ_CP073755.1 coordinate 1,080,407, forward strand.
GCCGCTTGGAATATTTCGAAACATGTCACGCGTGCCAAACACTTAAGTGAAGTACTGGGCAACGTTGATTTACTGTCGATTCATATGCCTTTGACTGAGGAGACTCGATTCAGCATCGACCGGAGTTGGTTTGAGCGAATGAAACCGGGGATGACTGTTCTGAACTTTGCGCGAGGAGAGCTCGTAAAAGATGGTGACTTACTGAAGGCATTCCATCATCATGTGGGACTGTATGTGACCGACTTCCCCCGTCACACGCTGATCGGTCATCCGCAAGTCATGGCATTGCCTCACCTCGGTGCATCGACTAAAGAGTCGGAAGTCAATTGTGCCATTCAAGCCGTGGAGACGCTGAAATTGTATCTCGAGACAGGGAATATTCGGTCGTCCGCTAATTTTCCGAACGTCGAGCTTCCATACACGGGTAAACGCCGTCTTGGGATTTTGCATCGAAACGTCCCGAACATGGTCGGTCAAATCACGGGAGAACTTGCCTCACATGGATTGAATATCGATAACATGGTCAATCGTAGCCGCGGGGAGATGGCGTATACGTTGATTGATTTAGACAACAGCGAGCATGAACCGTTATCGATTCATGCGCTGTATGAAATACAGGGCGTCATTCGCGTCCGGGAATTTTAAGGAGGATCCTTATGGTCGTATTTAAACCGTTCAGCCCTTATATGCCAACGCATCCGGAACGTGTCGCCGCAGACCCGTATGATGTCGTGTCGATTGAAGAAGCGCAAGCCGTCATTTCAGAAAATCCCGATTCCTTTTTAGCAGTTGATAAGCCAGAAGCGCTTCAATCTGACCTTTCCCTTGAGAAGTGGGGGGAGCTGGCGCGTCATGAGCTAGAACGTCTCTATGAAAAGGAATTGACGGAACGTCCGAACGGATTTTACGTCTATCGATTGACATCGGGACAACGTCAGCAAACAGGTCTAGTCGCCACCTTTTCAGTCGCGGATTATGAAGCCGGTCGCATCAAGATTCACGAACATACACGGGAAACGAAGGAGCGGGAACGTGTCGAGCATGTCCGGGCGACGCGAGCGCACACCGGTCCGATTCTACTCAGTCATCCTCCACATGCAAACTTGAAGCAAATCTTACATAAAGCGACTGACGGAGACCCGTTATTCTCGTTCACGGATGAACGAGGCGTCATGCATGAAGGATTCATGATTCCAAACCGTGAACTCGCTCGTGTCATGATGATTGGCGCGACCATCCCGTCGATCTACATTGCGGATGGACATCATCGTGCGAAAGCGGCAGCGGTCGTTTCCGGGATGAGTGGGGATCGTTCTCAAAAGAATGAACGTTCACACTTCTTAGGTGTCCTCTTCCCGAGTGACGAATTGACGATCTTGCCATATCATCGCGTGCTGACAGCGATAAGTCCTGAAGAGGTAGAGAATATGTTAGACGGACTCTCGTTTTCATACATGATCGAGGAAGAGGATCATCTTGTCCTGCCGAATGAACATGGCGTCTTCGGAGTCGCCTATCGAGGGAAGTATTATAAGTTGACGAAACGACAAGAAGACCCGGCGCTCGACGTTGCCATCTTACAGCGAGATATTCTCACGCCATACTTCAACGTTGAAGATATCCGTACGGATGCGAGAGTCGATTTTGTCGGTGGAAACAAGACGGTCGTTGAATTAGAGAAGCTGACTCAGATGCCGGACCGATTGCTTTTCACCTGTCACGAAACGACGATGTCACAACTGATGCGCGTGGCGGATGATGGTGGCCAGATGCCTCCAAAATCGACCTGGTTCGAGCCGAAATTGAAGAGTGGTTTATTCATTCATCGATTCGATTGATGGCGCAGGCTGGAAAGAACAGACGAAAAGCGTTATAAATGGAATGAGAAGAAAGGGGTGGCCGAAATTGGCTAAAGCCGTATATCTTCACATTCCATTTTGTGAACATATTTGTTATTACTGTGATTTCAACAAGGTGTTTTTAAAAAATCAGCCTGTTGATGATTATTTAGATGCATTAGAACGAGAGATGGTGTTGACGCTCGAGGCGTTTCCGACAGAGCGGATTGATACCATCTTTATCGGGGGCGGGACACCGACCGCGCTCAATGAGGAGCAGATGGCGCGCCTGATGGACATGGTCCGCCGACACCTTCTGCCACTCGCGTCAGACGACTTAGAGTATTCTGTCGAAGCGAACCCGAACTTTGTGAGTGCGGAAAAACTCGACACGATGAAAGCAGGTGGCGTCAACCGACTCAGTTTCGGTGTCCAGACGTTTGATGATGGTGGACTTGAGCGCATCGGGCGGACGCATCGGGCGGATGATGTGTTCGAGACGGTAAGCGAAGCGGCAAAACGCTTTGACAATATCTCGATTGACCTGATGTTCGGTCTTCCGGAACAAACCCTTGAACAAATTGACCGTGATTTAGCGCTAGCGCTCCAATTACCGATTCAACATGTTTCCTCTTATTCGTTGATCCTCGAGCCGCATACCGTCTTTGCGATTCAAGATCGAAAAGGGAAGCTCCGTTTACCGGGGGAAGATGTCGAAGTCGAAATGTACTTGAAAGTGATGGAGACGCTTGAACGCCATGGTCTCAAACAATATGAGATCTCCAACTATGGCTTGCCTGGTCGAGAGAGCCGTCACAATCAAGTGTACTGGCGCAATGAAGAGTATTATGGATTCGGAGCCGGAGCGCATAGTTATTTGAATGGGACACGTCGCGCCAATATCGCTCCAATTCCTCACTATATTAAAGCAGAAGGCATCCCTGTGAAACGGGTGACCGAACTAGAAGAAGTGGAAAAGATGGAAGAAGAGTTATTCCTCGGCCTGCGTATGCGTTCCGGGGTCTCGCTTCAGACGTTTGAACAAAAGTACGGAGTGTCGCTCGATGATGTGTTCGGTCACGTCATCGAAGAGTTGGTGAAGAAGTCACTGATTGAACGGACGGACACACATATCCGTCTAACGGCATCCGGTTTGCCACTCGCCAATGAAGCCTTTGCAGCCTTTATTGGAGAAGCAAAACTTGAACATGCTGATTCATAAAAAAATGGACAAGTCCCTCGTGAGGATTTGTCCATTTTCTTATATTACAAGACGAGATCACGATAAAGCGGTGTAAGCCGACCGAACGTGTCTTCGACCAACGCGAGAAATGCGTCTTCATTTTGAAGAATCGACGCATCGGCAGGAAGTTGACGGCCGATCAAGAAATCAGCCTTTTTCACAGTGCCGAATCGCTCAAGTAGCGATTGAATGTCTTCAGTTGACGTATCTTCAACAAGTAACGCTTCTTTTTTCATATGGTCGCCAGCGATATGGAAATCAGGGAATGTTGATTTCAAATCGATTTGTTGCAGGTGTTTCGCGATGGCGTCCTTGTTCGGCATCTCATAGATGAACGCTAGCCAGATGAAGACACGATCGTCGAAAAGCCCAACTTGTAAGTGCGGATGTTTTTTGTACCCACGTTTGTCGTGACAAATCGCCATCCACGTATCTTTCGGTGGGTTCACCGTCCGACGAGCGTGCTTCGCCACATGCAAATAAAGAGGGATACCGACATCAGCCTCAAGCTCTGGCCCGACCTCGTCATAAATCCGATGGAAGAGTGGTTGAATATCCGAACGGATGCCAGACATTCGTTCGTCAAGTCCATCCTGTTTAAATACATTAAATTGTTTTGTTGTAAACATATAATCACCTCATCATCTATTCTACCGAAATAGGCTTTTATTTTCATTTCGTAGGTTTGTCATCGTGAAAAAAGGTGAAAAAATCCGAGTGTATGAATTGACAAATAGTGAGAACGTGATAATATTTGAAGTGTGATTAGCACTCGTTAAATATGAGTGCTAATAAAGCGGGGTAACCTTTTCAGAGAGGAGTGATGTTGTGCTGACAGATCGACAATTGCTCATTCTTCGAGCCATCATTGACGATTACATCCAGACGGCTCAGCCGGTCGGTTCTCGAACATTGTCAAAACGGGACGATTTGACGTTTAGTTCAGCAACGATTCGGAATGATATGGCCGATTTGGAAGACATGGGGCTGATTGAAAAACCGCATACTTCTGCAGGTCGCATCCCGTCAGAGGTCGGCTATCGATATTACGTGGACCACCTCGTCGAGAAGCAGATCATCGACGAACGGGAGACGGGTCGACTAGAAGAACGTTTGAAACAATCTTCAAAAGAGTCTGAGATCTTGATTCGACAAGCTGCAGATCTCCTTTCTGATTTGACCAATTATACGACGGTCGCCCTCGGTCCGAACAGCCAAATGGAAACGTTGGCCCGTGTGGACTTTATGCCATTAGACGAGCGGCGTGGTGTCGTTCTCATCGTCACGGATCAAGGTCACGTCGAGCATCGTACCGTCATGTTTGAATCGCGTGTCGCTCCTGACGTCATCGAGGAAACGATTCGACTGTTGAACGACCGCCTTGTCGGAACGCCAATCGGACAATTGAAAATCCGGATTGGGGAGGAAGTTGCCAAATTGCAACTCGCTCAGCGTCAGCAGTACGAGAACATGATGCAACTGATTCAATCGACGGTCGGAATCCAAACGCCGTCTTCGCTTTATCTCGGGGGCAAGAAGAAGATCTTCAACCAACCCGAATTTCAGACGCTCGACACGTTACGCCCATTCCTAGAATGGATTGATGAGCAAGAACGATTGACGCACTGGCTCGAATCGTTGCCAAATCGTGAGATTTATGTGAGCATTGGGAGCGAGAACGGAATTGTCGCCCTTCAAAATTGTAGTGTCATCACCTCGGATTATACACTAGACGGAAAAACATTCGGTACAATCGCTATGATTGGTCCAACGCGTATGAATTACCGTCATGGTGTCCAAATGATGGGACAAATTATCGAAGCGTTGCGACGAACGAAACTAGATGAGTGACGGAAAGGAGTTTTACTATGACAGCAGATCACCAAAACGGGCATGAGCAAGATGACGTGCTGGAAGAAAAATCTGTAGACTCGGCACAAACAGAAGAGAATGAGTCAACTGAATCAAATGAAGATGAGGTTTTAAATGCTGAGATTGTGGAAGAAAGTTCTGAGGGGACGGACTTACAAAAAGAAATCGAAGCGTTGAAAGCGAGCGAGCTCCGCATTCGTGCCGACTTTGACAACTTCCGTCGTCGGACGAACGAAGAGAACGCCAAACGCGTCAAGTTTGCTTCACAGTCTGTCATTGAAAAATTGATTCCGCTCATTGACAACTTTGAGCGTGCACTTCAAGTAAACGCAACTTCGGAGGATGCGAAGCAGATTCAATCAGGAGTCGACATGATTCATCGGCAACTGCTTGACGTATTAAATGCTGAGCAAGTCGAAGTGATTGAAGCAGTCGGACAGCCGTTCGACCCGAATTTCCATCAAGCAGTCATGCAAGAACCGAGTGATGAGTTCGAGTCAGGTATCGTGACGATGGAGCTCCAAAAAGGATATACGATGCACGGTCGAGTCATTCGCCCGAGCATGGTAAAAGTTGCAGAATAATACTACTTAACGAGACGGAGGAATAAACGATGGGTAAAATTATCGGTATTGACTTAGGGACTACAAACTCATGTGTGGCAGTAATGGAAGGTGGCGAAGCAGTCGTCATCTCGAACGCAGAAGGTAACCGTACGACTCCTTCTGTTGTCGCATTCAAAGGAGAAGAGCGTCAAGTCGGTGAGGTCGCGAAACGTCAGGCCATCACGAACCCGAATACAATCCAATCAATTAAACGTCACATGGGAACGTCACATACAGTAGACGTAGACGGCAAGAAATTCACACCACAAGAAATCTCGGCAATCATTTTGCAGAAGTTGAAGAAAGATGCTGAAGACTACCTCGGTGAATCAGTCACGGAAGCCGTCATCACAGTTCCTGCATACTTCAACGACGCGGAGCGTCAAGCGACAAAAGATGCTGGTAAGATTGCTGGCCTTGATGTCAAACGAATCATTAACGAGCCAACAGCTGCGGCACTCGCTTACGGTTTAGATAAAGGCGAAGACCACACGATTTTGATTTATGACCTTGGTGGCGGTACGTTCGACGTTTCGATTCTTGAACTTGGTGACGGTGTATTCGAAGTTGTCGCTACAGCTGGTGACAACCGTCTCGGTGGAGATGACTTCGACCAAAAAGTCATCGACTACCTCGTTGCAGAATTCAAAAAAGAGAATGGCATCGACCTCGGCAAAGACAAGATGGCACTTCAACGTTTGAAAGATGCAGCTGAAAAAGCGAAGAAAGACCTTTCAGGTGTGACAAGCGCACATATCAGCCTTCCGTTCATCACAGCAGGTGAAGCAGGTCCGCTCCACTTGGAGATGACACTCACACGTGCGAAATTTGAAGAATTGACGGCTGACCTTGTCGAACGCACAATGGAACCGACGCGCCGTGCCTTGAAAGACGCAGGACTCACACCGTCTGACCTCGACAAGATCATTCTCGTCGGTGGTTCGACACGTATCCCTGCTGTTCAAAAAGCAATCCACGACTTCACGAAGAAAGAGCCATTCAAAGGGGTAAACCCGGATGAAGTTGTTGCACTTGGTGCAGCAATTCAAGGTGGGGTTCTTGCTGGAGACGTGAAAGACGTCGTTCTTCTCGACGTGACTCCACTCTCACTCGGTATTGAAACAATGGGTGGCGTGATGACGAAACTCATCGATCGCAACACGACAATCCCGACATCGAAATCACAAGTGTTCTCGACTGCGGCCGATAACCAGCCTGCTGTTGACATCCACGTCCTTCAAGGGGAACGTCCGATGGCGCCAGACAACAAGACACTTGGTCGCTTCCAATTGACGGATATTCCACCAGCACCACGTGGTGTGCCACAAATCGAAGTTAAATTCGATATCGATGCAAACGGAATCGTTCACGTATCGGCAAAAGATCTCGGTACGAACAAAGAACAATCGATCACAATCCAATCTTCTTCAGGTATCGATGAGGCGGAAATCGAGCGCATGGTGAAAGAAGCCGAAGCGAACGCAGAAGCAGATAACAAACGTAAAGAAGAAGCAGAACTTCGCAACGAAACAGACCAACTCGTCTTCGCGACAGACAAGGCAATCAAAGACCTTGGTGAGCAAGTAGAAGAGGCGGACAAAGAAAAAGCAGAAGCTGCGAAAGAAAAAGCGAAAACTGCTCTCGAAGGTTCAGACCTTGAGGCGATCCGTACAGCCAAAGACGAATTGTCAGCTGTCGTTCAAGAGTTGACGCAAAAAGTATATGCTAAAATGGCTGAACAGCAAGGTGCTGAAGGCGCAGAACCACAAGCGGAAGCGAAACAGGACGATAATGTCGTGGACGCAGAGTTTGAGGATCTCGACGACCGTAAATAAACAGCCGTTGTAAAGGAGAGCGCCAAAGCAGGTTTCTGCTTTGGCTCTTTCCATGTTAAGGTAGAATCGGTAAAATCGATACGTAGTTAGTGAGGATAGGAGCGAGAATAGTGGCGAAACGAGATTATTATGAAGTGCTCGGGCTCGACAAGTCGGCCTCGGCACAAGACATCAAGCGGGCATACCGAAAGTTAGCCCGTCAATACCACCCGGACATCAACCAAGAGGCAGATGCTGCTGACAAGTTCAAAGAGATTGGTGAAGCGTACGAAGTGCTCTCAGATGAACAGAAACGGGCCCAGTATGACCGATTCGGTTTCGAAGGGGCCAATCAGTTCGGAGGAGGCGGTGACTTCCAAGGCGGCTTCGGAGATATCTTCGACATGTTCTTCGGAGGCGGTGGACGCCGTCAAGATCCGAACGCACCACGTCGCGGTGAAGATTACCAGTACGTCGTCGATCTTGACTTCATGGAAAGTGTCACTGGGAAAACGGAGACGATTGAACTCGAAATCGAAGTGGAATGTGACACGTGTATGGGAAGTGGCGCAAAACCGGGCACGAAACCGGAAACGTGTAATCGATGTGGCGGTAGCGGCGTCGAGACGGTCGAACAGAACACGATTCTCGGTCGTATGGTCAACCAACGTCCATGTAGCCAGTGTCATGGAAGTGGTAAGACGATTAAAGAAAAATGTCCGACGTGCCATGGCTCAGGTCATGTGAAGAAGAAACAAACCGTCGAGGTCAAAATCCCAGCCGGTATCGATAACGGTCAACAGATCCGTCTCTCAGGTAAAGGTGGTCCAGGCGTGAACGGTGGACCAGCAGGGGACTTGTACGTCGTCGTTCGTGTCAGAGCACATGAGATCTTTGAACGTGTCGACCAACATATCGCAATGGATATGCCGATCACATTCGCCCAGGCTGCTCTCGGTGCGGAAATCGAAGTACCGACAGTTCACGGGAATGTGAGCTTGAAAGTGCCTGCAGGGACACAAACCGGTTCGAAATTCCGTTTACGCGGTAAAGGAATGCCGAGTGTTCGTGGTGGTGCAAATGGTGACCAGTATGTCAGTGTCATTGTGATGACGCCGAAGAACATGACAGACCGTCAAAAAGAGTTGCTGCGTGAATTTGAAGAAATTAGCGGAGAGTCCGGTGTCGAAGAGGAACATGGCATGTTCCAAAAAATGAAAAAGTTCTTTAGTCACTAAAAGGAGTGTGTACGAACGATGAAATGGTCTGAAATTTGTGTCCACACGACACAACTTGCGGTAGAAGCAGTATCCAATTTGCTACACGAAGTGGGGGCACAAGGTGTCGTCATCGAGGACGTGGAAGATTTCGACAGAATGATGGCGGAGGACCATTTCGGGGAGATTTGGGACGTTTCGGATCGTGAGACGTATCCAACTTCTGGCGTACACGTCAAAGCGTATGTCCCGGCCTCGGGAGATTTTCAAGATTTACTTTCAAATCTGAAAAAAGAAATCGAACGACTACGCACGATGCTCGATATCGGGTCAGGAGACGTCACGGTCGCTGAAATCGATGAAGAGGACTGGGCACACTCTTGGAAGCAGTATTATAAGCCGGTAAAGATTTCGCAACAACTAACCATCGTTCCTTTATGGGAAGAGTACACCCCGCAGCCGGAAGAGAATGTGATTTTGCTTGACCCGGGTATGGCGTTCGGCACAGGAACGCATCCGACGACAATGCTCTGCATTCAAGCGATTGAGAACTACATTCAGGAAGGTGACCGTGTCATTGATGTCGGTACAGGATCGGGCGTATTGTCGATTGCTGCTGCGAAACTCGGAGCGACAAACGTGAAGGCGCTAGATTTGGATTCAGTCGCCGTTGAATCGGCTCGTCAAAACGTTGAGACGAACGGAGTGGGCGAACTCGTTCAAGTGGACACAGGTGATCTTCTGAAAGGAGTGGAAGGGGAGTATGATTTAGTCGTGGCGAACATTCTCGCTGACGTCATTCTCCTGTTCATCGAAGACGCCTATGCACGTACGAAGTCAGGTGGTCGCTTCATCACCTCTGGAATTATCGGAGAGAAGCGGGCTGAAGTGACGAATGCTTTGGTCGCTGCTGGATTTGAGATCGAAGAGACGCGCGTGATGGAAGATTGGGTCGCGATTATCGCCAAGAAAGGGTAAGTTATGCAACGTTATTTTTTGACTAGAGAAGCCTTTAAAGGCGAAACGGTGACCCTTCCTTCCGACGTGGTCCATCACATCGGTACAGTCTTACGACAAGGTCCTGGATATGAGATGGTCCTATTGGATGGTACAGGTGTTGAGTATGCCTGTGTCGTGACATCACTTGAGAAAAAGAGCGGGGAAGCGAAAGTCATGTCATCGCGCCAGGCGACGACGGAATTGCCGATCGAGGTGACTTTGGCGTATGCACTCCCGAAAGGAGACAAAGTCGAGCTCGTCGCCCAAAAAGCGACGGAGCTTGGCGTCCACCATCTGTTGCTGTTCGAATCGACGCGCTCCGTTGCCAAATGGGATGGAAAGAAAGCTCCGAAAAAAGTGGAGCGGATTCAAAAGATTATGCAAGAAGCGGCTGAACAATCCTATCGTGCCGTGGTACCGACTTGCACATATATTTCTCCGAAAGAGCTCCAACAGAAAATAGATGGCTATGATGCCGTCGTCATCGCATATGAAGAGTCGGCAAAAGAAGGGGAGCAGTCTGCTTTCGCGCAACTGTTGACTCAACTGAAACCGAAACAACGCGTTCTCGTCATCACGGGACCTGAAGGTGGATTCGATGTGAACGAAATCAATCAATGGATTCAGGCAGGAGCGACTGCATGTGCATTTGGACCACGAATTCTTCGGTCTGAGACGGCGCCGCTTTATGCATTATCTGCAATCTCTTTCGCGCTTGAGCTGAACAGATAATATGAAAAACGGATGACCCGATCGAGGTCATCCGTTTTTCATATTTATTTTTTGTTGATTGTAATCACTTTCTTCGTGACGTTTCCACCAAGGTCGGTCACTTCGAATGTGAAGGTATTTTTCCCTTTCGCTGTCACTGGAAGTGTGATCGTCCCCGTGCGTGAGAAAGCACGCATCGCATATGGTTCTTTCAACGTATTGCTCCATTTCAAGTCCCCGTTGACACGAAGCTTGATCTCATCGAAGTTATCCGTTACTTGAACTTTCACTTTTACAGAATTCTGTTTAGATGATACGTTCTTCGGAACATTTGTCACCGACAATTTAGCTTTCGTCGAGTCGACAAAGACTGGGCGGACGAAGTTCGTCACGTTTCCGGCTGTGTCTTCTGCGACAAAGCGCACTTTGTGATACCCGTCTTTAAATGTCCGCGTCGTATTGAACGTATATTGTTTCGCTGTCGCGTCGTATGTGAGCGGTACTTCGACCCCGTCCACAGTGAACGATGCAATCTCAGAGTCATCTTTGACTTGACCGATCAACGGAACAATCGATGTACCGTAAGGAGAGAAGGCGAGTGGCGCATCTACGAAGATGCCAGGCTTGGCCACATCATTTTCTGTCGATACGTTTCGAGTGATCACGTTCCCAGCGTTGTCTGATACACGAACCGAGAGCTGATCCGTAGAGGCGAGTGGTTGTTCAAGCGTAAAGTTTGCTGCATCCTTCGCTTCTTTTGCAACCACTTCTCCATTCAGGAGGAACTCGATTCCGTTGATTCCAGCAAAGTCATCCGATGCCTTGACGCTCGCCACGTTATCGTTCCAACGAAGCGTGAAGCGCGGGTCTGTGTAATCTACTTTGACAGGGATGCGCATCGTTTGAGCTTGCTTCTTCATGTAGTCGATGCTTGCTTCGATCTCATAGTAATATGTGCCTTTAGGCGCCAACTTACCATTCAATTGCCCATCCCAGGCGTTATCCGCTGCGTAATAGTAATAATCGCCTTTTCCTCCGTCGAAATAATTCTTTCTCAATTCGTCTTCCATTTTGAGGGTACGGAGGACATTACCTTTCTCATCTACAATCCGGTATTTGACATCTTTTGCGTTACGTAATAGAGAGAAGACTGGAGTTGCCGTATCTTTCGATCCGTCTCCATCCGGAGAGATGGCAACCGCCTCACTAGCTACGGATTCATCTAACTTTTCACCTAAGTAGTTTCTGTTGGCATCGACCAATCCAGAAACACCATAGAATGCTCCTTCTCCGTAAATCGTCTCATCAAAGATTGGTGCTTTGCCCCAGTCTCCTTCAAAACCGACGAATGGAACGACGAGAGATGGATGACCGTCTGTGCCGTTTGGATCAGTCAAACGAAGGAACCCGTCGACGAAGTAGCCGTTCTCAAAGACAGATTTGGCAGATACAGTGCCTTCTAACGTTTCTGGGTTCAACACTTTTGCTTTCGAGACATCGATGGAAACTGTGATTTCTTTCTTCTGTTTTGCTTTCAACGTGACTTTACTTGTGTTCGATCCGTTGATTTTAACGATGGCTTGCTCGAGTGCTTGAGCTTCCATCGCATTTTGAACGATACCGTCTTTGTTTTTGACAGCGAGGTCCGTTTGCAACGATGCGGCCACATCATAAGTCAACGCTTCGTTCGACATGTTCTCGACGACGACCGTGAACGATGCTTTACTCTTCGACAACTCTTTTAAAGCGACTTTTGCCTCTTTTGTCGACTTCTCATAGGCGACAGCAGGAGAGGTGACGGCTGCATGCAACTGCATGAGACCGGCTCCGGCACGACGAGGAGAGTATGGAAGCGACTGCTTCAATTCCTGGTTATATGGTCCGATATCGGTGACAGGTTTCGATGTGTTGAGTAACAAGTTTTTCGCCATCGTGACGCGTGCTTTCCCACTCAACTTGAAGTCGCGGTCTACACGTTCGAGAACGAGTGCCGCTCCTCCGGCAACATGTGGTGCTGCCATTGACGTTCCGCTCATCAACCCATATTGGTTATCGTTTAACGTAGAGAAAATTTGTCCGCCTGGAGCAGAAAGTTCCGGCTTGAAGTCAAGGTTCGGTGTGACGCCCCACGATGTAAAATCAGACATCGCACCGGCTGAACGGTTGTTGACACTCATCCGCTCGCTCGCAAATGTGACCGATGCTGCTCCGTCTTTGAGGAGTCGATCTCTTAAGTCGTTTCCATCTTTAATACTGAGTGAAGCAATTGGGATTATCGGGTTATTTAGTGCCATCGACGTGTAATCTCCATGGTCGATACGTGGACGGATGAGAACGCCAGCTGCCCCTTGTGTTTCAGCAGTCTTTTGAATGTTCGCATAGTAGTAGGCGTCGTCACGGACAGCAAGGACGAGTTTTCCTTTTACGTCTTTCCCTTCATAATTCTCCGGTTGACCGTCTCCTACAAAGACAATGTCATACGTTCCATCTTTGAACTGAGGGCCATCTTGTTTTTTCCAGCCAATCTTTTGAGTGCCTAGCCGGAACGCATCAACTTGAATTTGATTATTTTCGAGCGATGCGACAGATGTCGAACCCGGGCTGACACTCGGTGACCCAACGACGCCCGTATCTGGGTTTGAAGCAGTCGGCAAGTCAAATCCGTGACCGAAGTATGCGGAGTTCCCAGCAGAAATCGACATAAAGATGCCGTTGTCGACAGCACGTTGAACGGCTTGTTGTTCTGGAGAATCGGCATCGACGAAACCGGCTGTTGATCCGAGGCTCATGTTGATGACGTCAGCACCGAGCTTAATGGCATCATCAATCGCTTTGATATAGATGTCTCCATATGTAGATGCATAGTTCGGATCGTTACTGAATACTTTTAAACCTAAAATTTGTGCTTCCGGTGCGACCCCTTTGATTCCACCGTTTTCTAAATCACCGTTAGCGGCAACCGTTCCAGAAACGTGTTGTCCATGCATGGAAGCACCAGGTGAATCGTCTTTGATGTCATCGTTTTCATCGTAGTAGTTATATGCGTATGGAACTTTCTCGTTCACGTATTCGCCTGGAAGACCGAACGATGTGATGGCTTGATTGACTTCAGATTGAGTCAACTCTGCCGTTTTGGCGTCGGTGATCTTATAATCCCGGTGCTCAGGGTCGATTCCAGAATCGATGACGGCGACGACAGTACCTTCTCCGGCAAACCCGTAATCTCCCCACGTTTGTTCGGCTTGAACCATGCCATTACTTGTGATCATATCCGGTTTGACTTCTGGGCGCTCATACTCGTTGACAATGTGAACGGTCGCCACTTCAGGTAATGCTTCGACTTTGGCGATTTCACTTGTAGACAAGAATGTAGAGAAACCATTGAAGACGGTCGTGAATTCTTCAATCGGTGTAGCCGTTACGCCTTGTTTCTTCAAGGCGGACTTGGCACGTTTTTGTTCTGATTGAACAGATTGTTGTGCCTTATTTTGCTCTGATTTCGACAATTCATTAAATTTCTTTCCTTTTTGAGCGGCTTCGGCAATGGCAGGATCCCCGACGAGCTCAACGACGACCCGAACTTTTTTCTGTTTCTTCTCTATAACCAGTTTTGGTTTAACGGAAGCTTCTGCTGAAACAGAGGTTGTTCCAGCTTGAATCAGTGCAGGTGACAAGGCGATACATGTGGCGAGTGAAGCGTTTAAATAGATTTTTTTTCGTGACAACGTATAGACCCCCCCTAAAATTTGTTAGTACCTGTAAAATTTAAAGCATAAACTCACATTGAGAACTATCATATCGTTAATCAGATGAAAAAGAGTGGGTTTATTTGTAAAACAGGTAAGTGTTTTTGCACAAATTTTAATGTTCTGACAATTACTAAAGACCTAACACATAAGACCTATATCCAATTGCATATGATGCGTGAATCTAGCGAATGACTTGAAATGAATAAAAAAACCTGTTAATGTAACGTTAAAGTTAAATACCAATAAAACATATCAAATTAGTAAGAATTAAGATTGGGGTAGCGATATGAACTTACCATTCATGGACATCTTTAAGGATTGGGCAAAGGATTATGATACGACGGTCGAGGGGCATGATGAGCAATATCACGAAGTGTTCATCGGATATGAGCAAATGCTCGATGAGGTTGCCCTACACGTCGAAGGAACGGTGCTTGAGTTTGGTGTCGGAACAGGGAACTTGAGTAGCCGGATCTTGAAAGGGCATCCGTTGATTGCGATTGAACCGTCGCCGGAAATGCGACAAATTGCTGTTGAAAAGTTGGGGATTGAAGTACTCGAAGGTGATTTTCTCCGATATCCGAAGTTATCACATGTAGATACGATCGTATCGTCATATGCTTTTCACCACTTGACAGATTCTGAAAAGGCCACGGCCATTGGTCGATACGTCGAAGACTGGGAACACCCGAAGTTCGTGTTGCTTGATACGATGTTTGAGTCACCAGCAGCTCGTCAGGACATCATCGATTGGGCGACTGCGAAAGGGTACTCGGACCTCGTCGAAGATTTAAATCGTGAATACTATCCATTTACGTCAACGATTCGTTCCATGTTAGAAGCGAACGGATACAACGTGACGATGACGCAGAAAAACAAGTTTGTCTGGCTCGTAATAGCCACTAAATAACGAGGAGGAATTACTCATGAAAACATATAATGTTGAAAGTTTTAACTTGGATCATACGAAAGTACAGGCGCCGTTTGTCCGTTTAGCTGGTGTGAAAGAAGGGACGGCTGACACGATTTATAAATACGATATTCGTTTCATTCAACCGAACGAAGGACTCATGCCGATGCGCGCGGTTCATTCACTTGAGCATTTGATTGCCGAGAACAGTCGCAATCATTCCGAAGACATTGTCGATATCTCACCGATGGGTTGCCAGACAGGTTTCTATTGGACAATGCTCAATGATGGGAACTACGAACGAATGCTTGACCTCGTGGAAGCGACGTTGCGTGATGCGATGAACGCTGAGGAATTGCCTGCGCAAAACCCTGTTCAATGTGGGAATGCGAACCATCATGATTTCGAAGGTGCCAAAAAATTAGCGGCAGACATGCTCGCAAAACGCGATGAATGGCATATCGTCTTCAAGGACGAGGCATAAGATGATTGTCCGTGACGTCTATGAACTCATCGGAGACACACCGCTCATTGAACTTCGAACGCTTCCTGTACCAGCAAATGTCAAAGTGTACGGGAAGCTCGAGATGATGAATCCAGGTGGGAGTGTTAAAGACCGACTCGGGATGAATTTGATTGAACGGGCGATCGAACGTGGCGATGTGGCACCCGGTGGAACGGTGATCGAACCGACAGCAGGTAATACGGGGATCGGGCTTGCGCTCGCTTGCCAACGATTCGGGATTCGACTCATGACGGTCACTCCTGAAAAATTCAGTCAAGAGAAGCAGGCATTGATGCGACTGCTCGGAGCAACCGTCGTCAACACGCCGACGGAACTCGGCATGAAAGGTGCGATCGCACATGCTATTGAGTTGGCCAAAGAACATGACGCCTATGTCCCAGAACAGTTCTCGAACCCGGATAACCCGGATGCTTATGTCGACATCCTTTCCCATGAGTTGTTGAAAGATGTGCCACAAATTGATGTATTTGTAGCGGGAGCGGGATCAGGTGGAACATTCACCGGTGTCGCCAAATCATTAAAGCCACTTGGAACGAAAACTGTCGTCGTAGAGCCGGTCGGTTCCATTTTGAATGGCGGTGAACCAGGACCACATAAAACAGAAGGAATCGGCGTCGAAAAATGGCCACCCTTTTTGGAGAGGGCTTACGTCGATGCGATTCATACCATTACAGATGAGGAAGCCTTCTACTACGTGGCACATTTAGCGAAACAGGAAGGTTTGCTCATCGGTAGTTCTTCAGGCGCTGCCATTGCAGCATGTGTAAAAGAAGCGAATCAATTGACGGAAGGCACGATTGTCACCATCTTGCCTGATAGTGCAGAACGATATTTAAGTCAAGGAATTGTCAAGGAGGCAGAACATGCGTACAAAGACAGCACTCATTCACGGCGGTAAAACGACGGACCCGTTGACAGGGGCCGTCACGCCACCGATTTATCAAACGAGCACGTATAAGCAAGACGGGATTGGCAACTTGCGAGAAGGGTACGAGTACTCACGATCAGCAAACCCGACTCGGACGGCATTAGAGACATTGATTGCCGACATCGAAGGCGGCGTGCAAGGATTTGCATTCGGATCTGGCATGGCAGCCATCTCGACGGTGCTTATGTTATTGAAATCTGGAGACCACGTCATCGTCGGGTCTGATGTATATGGAGGAACGTACCGTGTATTCAATCGAGTATTTCAGTCACGAGGCTTGGAAGCAACTTTTGTCGATACATCCGATGAAGCAGCGGTTCGGGATGCGCTTCAAGCGAACACGAAAATGATTTATGTCGAGACCCCGACAAATCCTCTCTTGAACGTGACGGACATTCGGGCGATGCGTACGATTGCCGATGAAGCAGATGTGTTACTCGTCGTGGACAATACGTTTATGACCCCTTACTTCCAAAATCCGATTGATCTTGGTGCAGACTACGTCCTTCACAGTGCCACGAAGTACTTAGGTGGACATAGTGACGTCGTAGCGGGACTTGTTGTCGCACGTACGGAAGAGCAGGGCGAGGCCTTGGCGTTCCTTCAAAACTCTGTTGGCGCAGTCCTTGGACCACAAGATAGCTTCCTTGTTGTACGGGGAATCAAGACGTTGGCTGTTCGGATGGAAGAGATTGAATCGAATGCACGAGCATTGGTTGAATTCCTTCAGTCGAACGAGTCTGTATCACGCGTGCTCCATCCAAGTGTATCCAGTGAGGAAGCGAAGCGGATTCATTTATCGCAGGCACGTGGATTCGGTGGGATGATCGCATTTGATGTCGGTTCAGCGGAAGCGGCAGAAATGATGGTCGCGAAGACGAAATACTTCACGCTCGCAGAAAGTTTAGGAGCGGTTGAGAGTTTGATCAGTGTTCCGGCACGCATGACACATGCCTCGATTCCAGCCGAACGCAGAGCGGAACTTGGCATCACCGATGGGCTCGTCCGTATTTCGGTCGGACTTGAGGACATTGATGACTTGATCGAAGACTTGGCACAAGCATTAACAGCAATTGAACAAGTGAAACAATAAACGGTCAGGGCGCGATTTCGCGCCTTTTTTTCATGAAACAAAAGTCTTGTATCGGGAGTCTTTCATCGACTAAACTGTCTTTAACTTGTAAGAGAGCGGGTGAACGTGTGAATAAGGGAGTATGGACGACAATCGGGGCCTACGTCATGTGGGGCGTCCTTCCGATTTATTGGAAATTTTTACAAGAGGTGCCGAGTGGTCAAATTTTGGCGCATCGAATCGTTTGGTCATTTTTATTTATTCTGCTCGTTCTAAGATGGACAAATCAGTGGAAAGAATTCGGTTACGCCCTGCGACACCGTGCTACGCGAAACGCATTCATGTTGAACGGATTCATCGTCAGTGCGAACTGGTTTGTATACATATGGGCTGTCAATCACGGATATATTATTGAAGCTTCTCTCGGATATTACATCAATCCTCTTGTCAGTATGGTGTTAGGGGTGCTTGTCTTTCGGGAATCATTAAATCGAGTCCAATGGATGGCCGTTGGGATCGCGTCAATCGGCGTCCTCGTCTTGACGTTAGGGTATGGTACGTTCCCATGGATTTCATTCGTCTTGGCGAGTACCTTTGGATTTTATGGAATGGTGAAGAAGCGCCGTCCCCTTGCTTCAACGATCAGCCTAGGAATCGAAACGCTAGCAGTGGTCCCGGTGGCATTGCTCTTCCTCGGAAATCAAGTTGTCACCGACAATATTGCGTATAACATGTCGCCTGTCATTTGGATCGCCCTTCTTGGAACGGGTGTGGTCACGGCGTTACCTCTTCTCCTGTTCGGATACGGGGCACAACATATCCCGTTCACGCTTGTCGGGTTTCTTCAATTCATCGCACCGACACTTAGCTTGATCATCGGGGTTGTCATGTACCATGAACCGTTCACGGCATATCATGTCTTTGCCTTCACCTGCATTTGGCTCGCTATTTTCTTCTTTAGTTGGAACAGTTGGGTCGTCGCTCGTAAACGTCGTCAGTTGATTTAGGTTTGAAAGCTGTTACATCTCGAAAAAACATGGTAATATGTTAGATGTCAGACTTATTTGTCAGAGGAGGAAATGAATAATGGAATTAGCCCGTTATATCGACCACACAGCTTTAAAGGCTGAAACAACAAAAGATCAAATTACAACACTTTGTGCAGAGGCGCTCGAATACAAATTCGCAAGCGTTTGTGTCAACCCGACATGGGTCAAATATGCAGCAGAACAACTGAAGTCCGATGATGATGTCAAAGTATGTACTGTCATCGGTTTCCCACTTGGAGCAAACACACCTGAGGTAAAAGCATTCGAAACAAAAGATGCGATTGCCAATGGCGCAGATGAAGTAGATATGGTCATCAACATCGCAGCACTCAAAGATGCTGACTACGATCTCGTAGAACGTGACATCCGTGCGGTTGTCGAAGCGGCAAACGGTACACTCGTCAAAGTCATCTTTGAAACATGCATGCTTACAAAAGAAGAAATCAAGAAAGCTGCCGAACTTTCAGTGAAAGCTGGAGCAGACTTCGTCAAAACTTCGACTGGTTTCTCGACAGGTGGCGCGACAGTCGAAGACATTCGCCTCATGCGCGAGACGGTCGGACCTGACATCGGCGTAAAAGCTTCAGGTGGTGTCCGTGACTTCGAGGGTGCGAAAGCGATGATCGATGCCGGTGCGACACGTATCGGTGCTTCAGCGGGTATCGCGATTGTCACTGGTGGACGTTCAGACAGCGACTATTAATAAGTGGTTGACCACACGACTTAATTTCACTATAATATGATATGACGTGTGAAACACGTTTCCTTAGTCGTGTAATTCGGAGGGAGGGAAAACTAGTGGAAACTCGTGTCCGTAAAAACGAATCGCTTGAAGACGCTCTTCGTCGTTTCAAACGCGGTGTTTCGAAAGATGGCACACTTGCCGAAGTTCGTAAACGTCGTCACTACGAAAAGCCAAGCGTAAAACGTAAATTGAAATCAGAAGCTGCGCGTAAGCGTAAGAAATTCTGATTCCAGTTTCATTTGTAGAGAGGGTGTTGGCTCATGAGTCTTCAAGAACGCTTGACGGACGACATGAAGCAAGCCATGCGCGCGAAACAAAAGGATCGTCTTACGACAATCCGGATGGTCAAAGCGTCGCTCCAAAATGAGGCTATCAAACTAGGTCGTCAAGATCTTACCGAGGAAGAGGAACTCACGGTGCTCAACCGAGAGATGAAACAGCGCAGAGACTCCCTCCGAGAATTCGAAAGCGCTGGTCGTGAAGACCTTGCTTCCAAAGTAGCAGAAGAGATTGTCGTCCTAGAAGCCTATATGCCTGAACAACTTTCAGAAGATGAAGTGACTGCCATCGTCCAAGCAGCAATTGCTCAAACGAACGCAGCCGCTCCATCAGATATGGGTAAGGTGATGGGCGTCGTCATGCCGCAAGTCAAAGGCAAGGCAGACGGTGGTCTTGTGAACCGAATCGTCAAACAACAATTGACGAATTGATGAAAAAGCAGAAACTTTCCGGGAAACCGAAAGTTTCTGCTTTTTTTTGCGTATTCTGAAACCACATTCAATCTTGTTTCGTATACACTAGAGATAGGAGATAGCTTTGAATTTGGAAGGGGGTAGCAAGACGATGACATTTGGTCTCGGAGTGATTCTGACAGTCTTTTTTGTCGGAGTCGTCCTTCTTGGAATTGAAGTGTTCGTAGCAGGGTTTGGATTGTTCGGTTTGCTTGGGATCGGAGCCGTCGTTGCGAGTTTGATTATGGCTGGTGCGACGATCGGTCAACTGTGGCTATCGATTGGTCTAGCGGCAGCGGTGCTAACAGGTCTCGGCTTTTGGGCATACCGTCGCTTGAGTACGAATCGTCCGCTCATTTATAAAGGGTTGATTTTGACGGATTCGACATCGACTGAAAAAGGCTACTTGTCCCACGAAGATCGAAAACAGCTTCTCGGGAAAGTGGGAGTCACCTTGACACCACTTCGCCCAGCCGGTACTGCCGAAATCGACGGAGAACGACTTGATGTCGTGACGGAAGGTGGCTATCTCGATCAGCAGACAAAAATTCAGGTTTATAAAGTGAATTCTGGACGGATTGTCGTTCGAAGCTTTGTAGAACCGAAGGAGGATGTAACAGAATGACACCAGAATTACTGACAACGTTACTCATTACAGGTGGAGGATTGATTGCACTTGCCGTATTCTTCACGTTCGTACCAGTCGGACTATGGATCAGTTCGTTTGCAGCGGGCGTCCACGTCTCGATCTTCACATTGATTGGAATGCGCCTTCGTCGCGTTATTCCTTCGAAAATTGTGAACCCGTTGATTAAAGCGGTTAAAGCAGGAATTGAATTAAACACGAACCAACTTGAGAGTCACTTCTTGGCTGGTGGTAACGTAGACCGCGTTGTGAACGCATTGATTGCGGCGCACCGTGCGAATATTGAATTGTCATTTGAACGGGCTGCTGCCATCGATTTGGCAGGACGTAACGTGCTCGAGGCTGTACAGATGTCAGTTAACCCGAAAGTCATTGAAACGCCATTTATTGCGGGTGTCGCGATGGATGGGATTGAAGTGAAGGCGAAAGCACGTATTACCGTACGTGCGAATATCGATCGTCTCGTCGGTGGTGCGGGGGAAGAAACGATTATCGCCCGTGTCGGTGAAGGGGTCGTGTCGACAATCGGTTCACAAAACAACCACAAGCACGTACTAGAGAATCCGGATATGATTTCACGGACTGTCCTCACAAAAGGATTAGATTCAGGAACAGCGTTTGAGATTCTTTCAATCGATATTGCCGACATCGATATCGGTAAGAACATCGGCGCGGTCTTGCAGACGGACCAAGCAGAAGCGGATAAGAAAATCGCTCAAGCGAAGGCGGAAGAACGTCGCGCGATGGCGATTGCCCGCGAACAAGAAATGAAATCTTCAGTAGAAGAAATGCGTGCAAAAGTTGTCGGTGCCGAAGCGGAAGTCCCGCTCGCGATGGCAGAAGCATTACGAAACGGAAAGCTTGGTGTCATGGATTACGTGAACTACTTGAACGTTCAAGCGGATACAGAAATGCGAAAAGCGATTGGGGCACCTGTCGATTCTGAATCAGATAATGAGTGATTGATATGGATGGACTATGGGTACTCTTGTTAGCCGCCTTCGGAATTGCCTCGGCAGTGATGAAGCGGCTCGAAAAGTCATCGTCCTCTGGAGACCGTCCTCAAAGCAGTGAGCTGAAACGCTATTTGGATTCGGTAGGGGACGTCATGAAGGAGATTGAAACGGCATTCGATGACTCGGACGAAAAACCGGCACCACAAAAGGTGAGGCGCCGAGTCGCTCGAAAGGTAGAAGAGCGACCGGCTCCACGTGAACGTCAAGTCGAGATGCCGAAAGTGAGCGCGCAATTCGAACAAGCGGTTAAAATTCCACCGATTCAACAGGAAAAGAAACCGAGACAACTGAACGTTTCACAAAAACGAATGCGGGAAGCTGTCATTTGGAGTGAGGTATTACAACCTCCCATCTCAAAACGGAAGAAGTGAACGGAAGGCAGTGACGTCATGTTACTGCCTTTTGCGCGTGGAAATTACGCGGTCTTTCTTTCACGATAGGCGTGATAGTGCTAAAGTAAAAGAGGAATAACCGATTTTAATGAGGGGGCAATGCATCCATTGATTATGACTGATAAAATACCATTCGTCATGGAACATGCGAACGAGGCACAAGCTTTACTCGGACCGAAAGATGAAGTGTTCCAGGCGATTGAAACAGAATTGAAAGTGGCACTCATCCCAAGGGGTGAGGAGTTGATTATTCAAGCCGATACACTTGAGGCTCTTGAATTAACGAAACAAGTGATCATCACCTTGCAGACGTTAGTGAAGAAAGGTGCACGTCTAAATGAAAGTGATGCCATCAGCGTCATCCAGCACATTCAAGTCGGAAAGGGCGATGAACTGCTCGAACATTATGAACGAGTCGTTTTCACGACGAATAAGGGGAAACCGATCCGTGCCAAGACAGTAGGGCAGAGTCGGTATGTTCGTGCGATTGAACGACGTGATCTCGTCTTTGGGATTGGACCGGCCGGAACAGGGAAAACGTACCTGGCTGTCGTGCTTGCGGCACGCGCCTTAAAAGAGGGGCAAGTCAAACGAATCATCTTGACGCGTCCTGCCGTTGAAGCGGGAGAGAACCTTGGATTTTTACCGGGAGATCTAAAAGAAAAAGTGGATCCTTATCTTCGCCCATTGTACGATGCGCTATTTGATGTGTATGGGGTGGAACAGACGAACCGTTTGTTAGAACGAGGCACGATTGAAGTGGCTCCGCTCGCTTATATGCGTGGACGAACGTTAGAAGATGCGTTCGTCATCTTGGATGAAGCCCAGAATACAACAAAAGAACAGATGAAGATGTTTTTGACGCGACTCGGTTTTGGATCGAAAATGGTGGTCACAGGGGATTTGACCCAAGTCGATTTACCGAAAGGCAAGGCATCGGGGTTGCAGGAAGCATTACACTTGTTAGAGGGTGTGGATGGTATTCACTTTGAACACTTCAGCGCGTCTGACGTCGTCCGTCATCCGCTCGTCAAGAAAATCATCAACGCCTATAGTACGGATCTCACTTAAATGTACGGGTGAGGTCACAAGATCGTGAAAGGGGGGGCACGAATGCAGCAAGCAAAAAACTGGACAGTTGCGACCATCTCGTTGATTTTCTTTCTCTTATTAGGCGCCATTCTATACTTTACCGTGCGCCCATCTATCATCAGTGTGGAGCCGCTCGGGATTGCCGAACAGGATATCCGGTCTCCAATCACGGTTGAGGACCGTGTTGCGACCGAACGATTGAAACAAGAAGTAACAAATGGTGTCGGTAGTCAATTCTCATTGAGAAAAGAATTTGCAGACCAACAAATCGCTAAAGTCGAGCAGTTGTTCGCGGCATTCGACCAGACGGATGAGGAGACTGAACTGGCGGACATTAAAAACCGTCTAAATTCTACAGAGGCGAACGGGGTATTAGCTGATGAAGAGTTGAATTCGCTTCTTGAAGCGAGTGAGGACACCCGACAAACGGTAGAAGATGTCACAGTCACTGCATTACAACAAGTGATGGACGATCGGATCGAGACGAGTAATGAAGCGGTCGCTGCGGCTCGAGACCGAGCTGCCGCGATTATTGATCAATCGCCGCTTTCGTTTGAGTTCCGTGCCATCTCGAAAACGTTAAGCGATGAACTCATCGTACCGAACTATGTATTTGACTCTGAGGCGACCCGTCAAAAAGAACAAGAGGCCGTCGATGCTGTCGATCCTGTCATCATTCAAGAAGGACAGTTACTCGTCAGCCAAGGCGAGGTGGTGACTCGAGAGATATACCGGAAATTAGAGCTATCCGGTGCCATCGATCCGAATCGTTCCCTTGCACCATTATTCGGGTCATTCTTGCTCAGCGCATTGTTGACCGGTGGGTTTCTATTCATGCTCATCCGCTCGAAAATCAAAGACCTGTTACTGAGTCCGAAAATCCTAGTGACGGTCTATGGCTTGCTACTCTTACAACTCGGCATCTTTTTTGGTGTCGGATACATCGGTGTCGATTTTACGACATATGCTTATATTTTAGCGCCGACAGCGTTCGTCGTATTGCTTCTACGTATCTTGATCGATGAACGAGTTGCGCTCGCCTCGGCTTTCATTACGATGATTGCCGGGAGTGTCGTCGTCACATTCGGACAGAGCACGAATTTCATGACGCTCGTGTATGTGGCGACGGGTAGTTTTCTAGCTGTCTTTTTAGTTGAACCGAAAATTCAGCGGAAGCGACTATTCTTATCAGGGGTGTTGCTCGGTTTCGTCAACATCATCATGGTCATCGCCTTACTCTTACTTCGGAACGTGCAAGTTTCCTGGGAAATGGCGATGTATCTTTCTGGATTTGCCGTCATTAGCGCCTTGCTCTCCATTGTGTTGACGTTCGGATTCCTGCCATTTTTGGAACCGTGGTTTGGTGTCTTGTCTTCTGGTCGACTCGTTGAATTGATGAGTCCGACGCATCCATTGCTGCGGAAACTTTTAATGGAGGCACCTGGTACGTATCATCATAGTATGATGGTGGCGAATTTGGCGGAGTCCGCATGTGAGGCGATTGGCGCAGATGGTCTCCTCGCGCGTGTTGCGAGCTACTATCACGATCTTGGGAAGACGGAACGTCCCCTGCATTTCATTGAAAATCAGCAAGGTGGAGGGAATCCCCACGATCGCTTGACGCCTGAAGAATCGGCAGACATCATCATGGCTCATCCTTATGACGGAGCGGATCTGTTGCGACGTTATAAGTTACCGAAAGAAATCATCGATATCGCAGAACAGCATCACGGTACGTCTTTATTAAAATATTTCTACGTGAAAGCGAAAGAAGATCCTGATAAAGAGGTGTTAGAGTCTCGTTTCCGCTACCCTGGTCCAAAGCCACAATCGCGCGAGGCGGCCGTTGTCATGATTGTCGACTCAATCGAAGCGGCCGTCCGCTCGCAAAAACAACCGACGCCAGAAAAAATCCGAATGCTCGTTCGAACGATCATTCGTGACAAGTTGGCGGATGGGCAGTTCGAAGAATGTGAATTGACGACGAAAGAAATTTGGCGCGTCGGAGAGAGTGCGTGTGAGACACTGACCGGCTTGTTCCACGAACGAATCGAATACCCAGAATTAAAGAAAGAGGGAGAATTACATGCAAATCATCTCGAACGATGAACATGAATTGTTAACAACATCTCAAATCGAGCTCGTCGAGTCGATTTTACAACATGCCGCTCAATTAGAAGGGGTGGAAGAACCAAGCGAATTGTCGGTCACGTATTTAACAAATGCGGAAATCCATGAAGTGAACCGAGAATGGCGTGGCAAGGATGCCCCGACCGATGTCATCAGTTTCGCATTTGATGAGATGGGGGATGAGGAGATGGATTTCATGCTCGATGAAGATGAACCACATCTTCTCGGTGACCTCGTCATCTCGGTAGAACGTTGCCGAGAACAGGCGGCTGACTATGGTCATTCGTTTGAGCGGGAGCTCGGCTTTTTAGCAATTCATGGATTCCTCCATTTGCTTGGGTATGATCATATGACACCCGAGGAAGAAGCGGAGATGACGGCAAGGCAAGAAGAAGTGCTCACTCATTTTGAGTTGAAGCGAGGCAACGTGTGAGACCGTTCCGTGTGGCATGTGAGGGGATCCTCCATGCCGTTTGTTCGGAACGAAACATGCGTCTCCATCTCCTATCGGCTCTTCTTGTATTCATCTTTTCAATCTGGTTACAGCCGACAAGGCTCGAGACCGTCATCTTGTTCGGGTGGGTGATTGCCGTCATTAGCATGGAATTGATGAATACGGCAATCGAACGAACGGTAGACCTCGTGACGAAGGACGTCCATCCGCTCGCGAAGCAAGCGAAAGATGTTGCCGCAGGAGCCGTTTTAGTCGCTTCATTTGGTGCTGCCGTAACGGCGCTCATAATATTCGGTCCACGGCTATGGAACATGCTATACTAATAGTTCTGAAATTGAGAAAGCAGGTGCAATATGTATCAAGAAGATTTTAAATCCGGATTCGTCTCGATTATCGGGCGACCGAACGTTGGAAAATCGACATTCTTAAACCGTGTGATCGGACAAAAAATTGCCATCATGTCGGATAAACCTCAAACGACACGAAATAAGGTGCAAGGTGTGTACACAACCGATGATTCCCAAATCATCTTCATCGATACACCAGGGATTCATAAACCGAAACACCGCCTTGGCGACTTCATGATGAAAGTGGCGACGAACGCACTACGCGAAGTCGATGCGATTCTCTTCATGGTGAACGTGACGGAACCGCGTGGAGCCGGTGATGACTTCATTATTGAGAAACTCAAAGGGCTCGACACACCGATTATCCTCGTTATGAACAAGATTGATTTGATTCATCCGGATGAACTTCCGAAAGTGATCGAACAATATACGAACGAATTGGATTTCGCTGCGTACGTCCCGATTTCGGCGCTACAAGGCAACAACGTCGAACCGCTCTTAGGTGAGATCAAGAAACTGTTGCCGGAAGGACCGATGTATTATCCGGCCGATCAAGTGACGGACCACCCGGAGCGATTCATCATTTCGGAGATGATTCGTGAAAAAGTGTTGCATAAGACACGCGATGAAGTCCCTCACTCGATTGCTGTAGCCATCGAATCGATCAAGAAACGCGAGAACTCTGAGATGATCGATGTCGAAGCGGTGATCATGGTGGAGCGTGATTCGCAAAAAGGAATCATCATCGGGAAAAAAGGCGCCATGCTTCGTGAAATCGGAACAGACGCGCGCCATGATATCGAAGCGCTTCTCGGGACTAAAGTTTATTTGAACCTATGGGTAAAAGTGCAGAAAGACTGGCGTAACAAGATGGGTCAGCTTCGTGACCTCGGTTTCCGCGACGACGAGTATTGAGCCATGTTACAAAAAGTCACGGGAATCGTCGTTCGTACCGTCAATTATGGGGAATCGAATAAAGTCGTGACATTGTTTACAGAGGAACTTGGCAAAGTCGCGATCATGGCACGGGGCGCAAAGAAACCGGGTAGCCGGTTTCACGCCTCGAGTCAGCCGTTTGTGGAAGGTGTCTATATCTTTCCGTCTAGCCGAGGACTCGCTCAGTTGAAATCATCTGATGTCATGACGTCTTATCCTGAAATCCGAAAAGATGTCGAACGGATGGCATATGCGATGTATTGGTTAGAACTCGTTGATCGGTCTGTCGAGGATCGTGTCCAAAATCGTCCATTGTTTCGAATATTACGGGATGCCTTGCAGGCACTGAATGCAGGCATGGACGCAGATGTCATCACGCACTATGTTGAATTACGTATTTTGCATCTATTAGGCGTCGCCCCAGTCTTGACGGGGTGTGTGCGCTGCGGAGATGTGACGGATCCCATGTACTTCTCTGTCGCGTCCGGTGGCTTTTTATGTGCGCGCCATCCAGAAGAAGGTGTGATCCTGCTGTCCGAACGATTGGCGAAACTACTTTACTTGATGAGTAAGCATGAATTGTCTGAGTTTCGTAACGTCCCGTTATCGGATGAGTCCAGAGTCCTTTTGCGTCAGCTTTTTGATGCATATATGGAATCGTATAGTGGACTACGATTGAAGACGAAGCGGGTACTCGATCAAATGATTCGACTTCATCTGAATGAGGATTGACTTTTCATAGTGAATTCGATACGATGATGTACGATTAGACAAATGAAATAGCGTGCGCGATGAAGGAAAAAAGTAACTCTTCCTGTCATGAATGAAGCGAGTCCGGGGTGGTGTGAGCCGGGTGTCATGAGAAGAGCGAATGGCGATTCCAGAGCGCCCACATCTTTTAAGAGTGGTCCCATAATTGGGGCAAGTAGGGTGGAACCGCGGGAATCAATCCCGTCCCTATGTGCTAGGCACATAGGGGCGTTTTTTGTCGTTTCAATACTATTGGAGGTGTCATTAATGAAGCACATGACAGTGCAAGAAATCATTCTCACGCTACAAAACTTTTGGGCGTCAAAAGGTTGTTTGACGATGCAGGCGTACGATGTGGAAAAAGGAGCCGGGACGATGAACCCGATGACATTCCTCAGAAGCCTTGGGCCAGAACCGTGGAACGTCTGTTATACCGAGCCGTCACGCCGTCCTGCTGACGGTCGTTACGGGGAAAACCCGAACCGTCTATACCAGCATCATCAATTCCAGGTCATCATGAAGCCGTCACCAAACAACATTCAAGAGTTGTACTTGGAGAGCCTTGAATTGATTGGCATCAATCCGCTTGAGCATGACATCCGTTTCGTCGAAGATAACTGGGAAAACCCGACGTTCGGAGCAGCAGGTCTCGGTTGGGAAGTTTGGTTGAACGGAATGGAAATCACGCAGTTCACGTACTTCCAACAAGTCGGTGGAATCGAGTGTGACCCGATTGCCGTGGAAATCACATACGGACTTGAACGTCTCGCTTCATACATTCAAAAAGTAGAAAGTGTATTCGACCTTGTCTGGACGGACGGATTCAAATACGGCGACATCTTCTATCAACCAGAATTTGAACATTCGAAATATACGTTCGAACTGTCTGACGTCGACATGTTGTTCACGTTATTTGATACGTATGAGAAAGAAGCGAAGCGTGCGCTTGAAGAGAACCTTGTCTTCCCTGCATACGATTACATTCTAAAATGTTCGCACACGTTCAACTTGTTGGACGCGAAAGGCGCTATTTCTGTGACGGAACGTACAGGCTTCATCCAGCGTGTCCGGAACATGTCGCGTGCGTGTGCCGCTAAATTTATTGAAGAACGGGAACGCCTTGGATTCCCACTTTTGAAACAAGAGAAAGCAGGTGACTTGAATGCGTGACCTTCTGTTAGAGATTGGATTAGAGGAACTGCCGGCTCAATATGTCTTGCGTTCAGAGAAACAGTTGGCGGAACGTGTTGACGCGTTCTTAAAAGAGGCGCGTGTTAATTTTGGCTCAATCGAAGTGTACTCGACACCACGTCGTTTGGCTGTCATCGTTCGGGATGTGGCTGAAACGCAACAAGATTTGACAGAAACTCTTCGTGGACCTGCCAAAAAGATTGCACAAGATGCGGAAGGTAACTGGTCGAAGGCGGCACAAGGTTTTGCGCGTGGCCGCGGATTGACAGTGGAAGATCTCTATTTCGCAGAAGAAAAAGGAGTCGAGTACGTCTTCGCGGAACGCCATGAAAAAGGACAGGAGACGCTCTCGCTATTGAACGGTCTTGAAGATGTGGTCCGTAGCTTGACGTTCCCGAAAAACATGAAATGGGGAACGAGCAGCCTACGGTATATGCGTCCGATTCGTTGGTTAATTGCCCTCTTCGGTCAAGACATCATCGACTTCACAATCGAAGGCGTGAAAACGAATAACGTGACGCGTGGGCATCGTTTCCTCAGTAAAGGGGACGTAGTCATTTCATCACCTGCCGAATATGTCCAGACATTAGAGTCTGCTTTTGTCATGGCGAACTACGAGATGCGTAAAGCTGAAATCGAACGTCAGATTCAAGAGCTTGCCACGAAACAAGGATGGACGATTCCACTCGATGCCGACTTGCTCGAAGAAGTGACAAACTTAGTCGAATGGCCGACCGCTCTCTTCGGGGAATTTGATGAAGCGTACCTCGACTTGCCTGAGGAAGTATTGATCACAACGATGAAAGAGCATCAACGTTATTTCCCGGTCTATCTCGACGGAACGTTGAAAAACTATTTTGTGACGGTACGAAACGGGAATGCCGAGCACCTTGAAAATGTAGCGCGCGGTAACGAGAAAGTTATTCGGGCCCGTCTTGCGGATGCCGTGTTCTTCTATGAAGAAGACAAAAAGACGAAAATCGATGATCAACTCGGACGTCTCGACCGCATCGTCTTCCATGAAAAATTGGGAACGACTGGTGCGAAAGCACGTCGCGTGACGAAAATCGCCCAAGAACTTGCGCCGTTGTTTGAGGCAGACCTTGAAAAAGTAAGCCGTGCCGGTGCCATTCATAAATTCGACCTCGTGAGCCAGATGGTATACGAGTTCACAGAACTTCAAGGGATCATGGGTGAGAAGTATGCACTCCAACAAGGCGAAGACAAGGAAGTGGCTGCGGCGATCCGTGAGCATTACATGCCACGCTTTGCTGGGGACGCTTCTCCAGAGACGGCAACAGGTGCCGTTCTTGCCCTTGCCGACAAATTAGACTCGATTGCAGCATTCTTTGGTATCGGGATGATTCCGAGCGGTTCACAAGACCCGTTCGCGCTTCGTCGCCAGGCCCAAGGTGTTGTTCAAATTCTTGGAGATTGGAAGATTGACCTCTCAATCGACACGTTGCTTTCAAAAGTTGTCGAATTGCAACTGGAAGCAGGACTCTATGAAGCCGATAAAGAACAAGTTAAGGCACAACTAGATGAGTTCTTCAAATTGCGCTTGAAATATCGCCTGCAAGAACAGCAGGTTCGTTATGATGTGATTGACGCCGTATTGACGACCTCATTGACGGTTGTGCGACTCGATGCCCGCGCAGACGCGATTCAAGAATTTGTATCAACGGATGCGAAGGCGTTGATTGAGCAATTGTCGCGTGTCGTGAACATCTCGAAAAAAGGTGAAGCGGGAGACGTCGATCCTTCCTTGTTTGAGAACGATCATGAGATTGCGTTGCATGATGCGATTGAACAGACCGCTCCTGCAACAGCCGATGCTGTCGAGATGGGAGATTACAAGAAAGCGCTCGACCTTCTACAACAACTCGAATCACCGATTATGATGTATTTCGAACATACAATGGTTATGAGTGATGACGAGGCGGTCCGCCAAAACCGTCTCCATGAAATGAACCGGCTTGCAACGACGATTAAGCGTGTCGCAGATTTCAACGCGCTCGTACTCTAAACAAACTAGAGGGGGTTGGCTATGCAACTGAATGAACGCCAACAAAAAATCGTCGAGATCGTGAAGGAGAACGGGCCGATCACAGGGGAACAAATCGCACAAGAGCTCTCATTGACACGTGCGACCTTGCGGCCTGACCTCGCCATTTTGACGATGACAGGAATACTTGAAGCTAGACCTCGTGTCGGCTACACGTTCGTTGGCAAACGGAATTCGTCGATGCTCCGAGAAAAATTAGATTCGCTGACCGTGGGGGACTTCATGTCTTCTGCGAAAGTCGTACGGGATGAGATGACGGTATATGATGCGATCGTCACGTTATTCTTAGAAGATGTCGGCTCGTTGTTTGTTGTCGGGCGTGACCGGGAGTTAGTCGGAGTTTTATCTCGCAAAGACCTCCTGCGCGCGGCCATCGGAAATCAAGACTTAGACCAGTTACCCGTCAACGTCATCATGACCCGCATGCCGAACATCACGGTATGTGAGAAAACAGAAACGTTGATTCGGGCTGGGATGAAATTGATCGAGAAACAAATCGATGCCATGCCCGTCGTAGAAGAAAAGGATGGGAAACTGATTGTGCTCGGACGTATGACGAAGACCAATATGACGAAGGTGCTCATTGCGCTAGCGAACGATGAGTCGATCTGAGGAGGAAACCGAATTGACTACGAAACAACTCGTGTTCGTTGTAAGTGACTCGGTCGGGGAGACATGCGAACTCGTCGTCCGGGCAGCGAGTATCCAATTCCACGAGAATGCGATTGATACCCTTCGCATCCCGTTCGTCGAAGATGAGCAGACGATTATCGATGTCGTCACGCAAGCGAAAGCACAACAGGCCATCATTGCGTTCACGCTCGTTAATGAGGAACATCGCGCCCTTCTCATGCGACTCGGTGAAGAACATCAAGTGAAGACGGTTGATTTGCTCGGAGATTTGCTCGATGTGTTATCTGGTCAATTGAAAGAAGCGCCACGTGAAAAGCCAGGGCTCATCTATCGATTGGATGATGATTACTTCCGAAAAATCGAGGCGATGGAGTTTGCCGTCAAGTATGACGATGGTCGGGACCCGCGTGGGCTGAAAAAAGCCGATATCGTGTTGGTCGGTGTTTCTCGAACGTCAAAGACGCCGCTATCTCAATATTTGGCACTGAAACGATATAAAGTCGCGAA
Organism: Exiguobacterium sp. PFWT01; assembly: GCF_018255795.1. Lineage (GTDB taxonomy): Bacteria > Bacillota > Bacilli > Exiguobacteriales > Exiguobacteriaceae > Exiguobacterium. The sequence goes on from NZ_CP073755.1 coordinate 1,112,575, forward strand.
CGTGCCGCTCGTTCCAGAATCGAGACCGCCTGAGGAGTTGTTTGATTTGCCTGCTGAACGATGTGTCGGGCTGATCATCTCTCCGGAAAAGCTGATTTCAATTCGGATGGAACGTCTCAAATCGCTCGGTTTGAAGCCGGAAGCCGATTATGCGCAGCTCGAGCGAATCAATCGTGAACTCGAGTATGCGCGTGGTATTTATGAACGAATCGGTTGCGATGTCATCGATGTGACGAACAAAGCAGTTGAAGAAACGGCAGGGATCATCTTGCGTCATCTCGAACAGTCTAAAGATGATTGAACGAGTAAGTGTTTCAATTAGTAATCATTGCTTCAAGAGGGTATAATAGAGTATTGACAGTACAGTGAAACGGAACGTGATGAGCGTTCCGTTTCGTTGCGAGATTGGAAACAGGGAGTGGTCAACATGCCACGAATACCAGATGAAGTCATCGCAGAAGTGAAACAAGCGACCGATATCGTAGAATTGATTGGCGAACGTGTCGAACTAAAGAAACAAGGACACCGCCTTGTCGGATTATGTCCGTTTCATTCCGAAAACTCACCATCTTTCTCCGTCTCGCCTGAAAAAGGGATGTATCACTGTTTCGGTTGTGGCGCCGGCGGAAATGTATTTACGTTCGTGATGGAAACCGAGGGATTGTCGTTTCCTGAGACGGTCGAACGCTTGGCAACACGGGCGAACATTTCAGTAGACGGCATTCAAGGAGACGAGGAATTGACGCGTGAACAGGTATGGCGCAAACAGATGCGTGATGCGCATCGCCTTGTCGCCGACTTGTATCATGAAGTGTTGATGAAAACAGAGGCTGGAGAAGTGGGCTTAACGTATTTACGGAATCGTGACCTAGCTGAAGAGACGATTGCGCAATACAAGATCGGGTTTGCCCCAGACCAACGACGCTTTACTGTCGAGCTGTTGGAGCGGCGCGGGTTTGATTTAGAAGTAATGGTTGAGGCAGGTTTGATCTCAAAGTCGAAGTCCGGTGAATATTTTGACCGATTTGAAGGACGGGTCGTCTTTCCGATTGCGGATCGAGACGGCACCATCGTTGGCTTCAGTGGACGAGCGATTGACGACCGACAACCCAAGTATGTGAATACGGCTGAGACGCCACTCTTCAATAAGAGCGAGTTGTTGTTCGGTTTCTCCCAAGCCCGAGCGACGATGCGTAAGAAAAAACGTGTCTTCCTCGTTGAAGGGAACGTCGACGTCCTGCAAGTCGCGCAAGCGGGCACACAAGAAGTTGTGGCATCGCTCGGGACCGCGTTCTCCCCTCAACACGCAAGGGCGCTATCCCGCATCGTGGAAGAAGTCATCATCTGTTATGACGGAGACCACGCGGGACAAGAAGCGACACAAAAAGTCATTCGCCTCTTAGAAGCGTCTCCACTCGATGTCCAAGTTTTGCCACTACCGGAAAAGACGGACCCAGATGATTATATCCGTCAGCATGGGGCAACTCACTGGCAGCAGTTTATTGAAACTGAGCAGTTGAGTGTTCTCGATTTTATGAATCGTATGTACCGACGTGGAAAAAACTTGAACCGAGAAGGAGAACGGATTCGCTTTATTGAATCTATGCTTGAAGAGATCGGTAAGACAAATGATTCGATTCGAAGAGATTTATATGTGAAGAAATTATCGGATGAGTTTGAGATCCCGCTAGAGACGCTCCGTTCGAGAATCCCTCGTCCGACGTCAAGCGAATCAACTCCCACACGCGCGATGGAACCTGTAGAGCCGGTACGAAAACGCTCGAGTAAAGCAGGTGAGCCACGTTGGATGAAAGCCGAGAAGTACTTGTTGCGTGCGATGTTGACGGGGCCGGAGCAAGTCCGTTTCGTACGCGACCGTTTAGGGCTTCGTTATCAAGATGAAACCCATCGTATGTTAGGTTCAGCATTGTATGAAATCGTGTCCGAAACGATGACACAGGACGAGTTTGATCAGGTCACGCTTCCGTTCATGGAGCGTTATTGCGATCAACGTCCTGATTATGCGATGCGCTTTGCAGAGATTCGTCTGATGGCTGGACCGGATGAACTGTCTGAAGATGTTTTAGACGAATACATTCGGGTCATAAACAGTTATGAGGAGCAACGTCAAATCGAGCGTGCAAAAAGGGAAATCGCTCAAGACGCCGAAAGTATTGTAGACCAGGCGTCCAAGCTACAAGAATTGATTGCCCGTAGTCGTCGTCTTCGAGAACGATGATCGTGGATGAAGTTTGGAAGGAGTTGAACTGCTAGATGGCAGAGAAGAAGAAAGAGGATTTATTTAACGCCATAGAGGAACTTGAAAAGTTAGGTAAGAAAAAAGGCGTCGTCTCAATGCAAGCAATCCAAGATCGCCTCAGTCACTTCGAGGTGGATTCGGATTTCATCGATAACTTCATCGAAGATTTAGAGGCTAAAGACATCCGTGTCACAGAAGATGCAGCGGACGCAGAAGAAACACCTGCGAAAAAAGAGGATGAAGAAGTCGATTTGAACGACTTATCAGTACCTCCCGGAATCAAAATCAACGACCCGGTTCGGATGTATTTGAAAGAAATCGGACGAGTCGATCTCCTCAGTGCGAAAGATGAGACAGAGCTCGCTAAACGAATCGAGCAAGGGGACGAGGAAGCGAAGAAACGTCTCGCAGAAGCGAACCTACGTCTCGTCGTGTCGATTGCGAAGCGTTATGTCGGTCGTGGGATGCTCTTCCTTGATTTGATTCAAGAAGGGAACATGGGACTCATCAAAGCGGTCGAAAAATTCGACTACATGAAAGGGTTCAAGTTCTCGACGTATGCGACGTGGTGGATTCGTCAAGCGATCACACGTGCGATTGCCGACCAAGCCCGTACGATTCGTATTCCTGTACACATGGTGGAAACAATCAACAAATTGATTCGTGTCCAACGTCAATTGCTTCAAGACCTCGGTCGTGAACCTTCTCCGGAAGAGATTGCCAAAGAGATGGAACTCACACCTGAGAAAGTCCGTGAAATTTTAAAGATTGCCCAAGAACCTGTTTCTTTAGAAACACCGATCGGGGAAGAAGACGATTCACATCTCGGTGACTTCATCGAAGACCAAGATGCGATGGCTCCTCAAGATGCGGCAGCCTATGAATTGTTGAAAGAGCAATTAGAAGACGTTCTGGATACGTTGACAGACCGTGAAGAGAACGTCCTTCGCCTTCGTTTCGGTTTAGATGACGGCCGCACACGCACACTCGAAGAAGTTGGTAAAGTATTCGGTGTCACACGTGAGCGGATTCGTCAAATCGAAGCGAAAGCCCTTCGTAAATTGCGTCACCCGAGTCGTTCCAAACGCTTGAAAGACTTCCTCGATTAATTCAATATTTGAATAAAGTGTGAAGTTTTAGAAGAAAGGAAGGAAAATGAGTGATTTTCCTTCCTTCTTTATTATTTTTTGAGTAAAATAGTGTTGGATAGAAATTTGGAATGAACATGAGGGGGAACTACAATGCGTAATCCATTGTTACCGTTTGCGGCAATCGCAATCGTCGCAATTATTGCCATGGTATCATTATCGTATTTTGGGGTGAATCAGGCGCAACAAGCGGCTGAAGGTCCAGCAGTCACTGAAATGAACCCAGAAGAGTTGTATGCTGCGAAGGGTTGCACAGGTTGCCACGGCGGAAACCTTGAAGGTGGCGTCGGTCCAGCACTTACAGGTGTCGGCGATCGTCTTTCACCAGAAGAAATCGCAAACATCATCGTCAACGGTCAAGGTGCGATGCCAGCAGGTCTTGCATCAGCTGAAGAAGCAGAAGTGCTTGCGAACTGGTTGATTGAACAATAAGAGGTGACGCACTCCGTGATGGGGTGCGTTTTTTGTTGTCGAACTGTGGAGAATTCGATACGCTAGGGAAGAAGTAGAACAAAGGAGTTGTCTGTATGCAAGAACGTGTCATGTTAGACCGACGATTGAAGCAGGTCGTCGATTATATCCCAAAAGGAAGTGTGCTCGCCGATATCGGTTCGGATCATGCGTATGTCCCATGCTATGCCTTTCAGCAAGGAATCATTTCAAAAGGAATCGCGGGTGAAGTGAACGTTGGGCCGATGGAAGCTGCAAGGGCACAAGTCGATTTGATTGGGGCCGGTGATGCCATTGATGTACGCCTTGGCGATGGTCTTGCTGTCTTACAGCCCAATGAAGCGACGTGCATCTCGATCTGCGGGATGGGCGGCAGTTTGATTCGCTCCATTCTCGAAGCGGGTCAAGATAAGCTCGGTGCGGTCGAACGGCTCGTCCTTCAACCGAACGTTGATGGGCAACACGTACGAAGTTGGCTCCTTGAACATGGATATGTCCTTGTCGAAGAGGCAATTGTGGAAGAAAATGATAAGGTTTACGAAATCCTGGTCGGAGAAAAAGGTACTGAGTCCATTTATAGCGACGAGTCGGACGAGCGGATGTGGCAGTTGTTATTCGGTCCATATCTCATTCAAGAGCGACCAGAACCATTTAAACTCAAGTGGAGTCGTGAAGCTGATAAGCTCGATTATGTGCTTGGACAGATGGCAGCTGGCATTCAATCGGAAGCCTTGATTCAAAAACAAGTGGAGTTCAAACGGATGCGTGACAAGATGAGAGAGGTGAGTCAGTAATGGCGAACGGCAATCAAGTGATTCAATTGTTTGAGGAATTTGCACCTAAACATTTGGCGGTCGAAGGGGATAAAATCGGCTTGCAGATTGGATCGCTCAACAAAGAAGTCAAACGGGTCATGGTCACGCTTGATGTACTTGAATCGGTTGTGGATGAAGCGATTGAGAAACAAATCGATTTGATTATCGCGCATCATCCGCCCATCTTTAGTCCGTTAGCTCAAGTCAATGACCGTTCCACGGCTGGGAAGATTACGATGAAATGTATTCAGCACGATATCGCGGTCTATGTCGCTCATACGAATTTAGACGTATGCAGCGGTGGTGTGAACGATTGGATGAGTGAGGCGATTGGTCTCCGAGATACGAAAGTACTCGTCCCGACCTATGAGGAGCCGGTCTATAAACTAAGTGTATTCGTTCCATCCACGCATGCGCATGACGTATCCCGGGCTCTAGGAAAAGCGGGTGCAGGACATATTGGTGACTATGCGGACTGTCAGTTCCGTGTTTCCGGAACGGGGCAATTCACTCCGCTCGAGGGGACAGATCCCTTCATCGGTCGCCCGCATGAAACGGAACAAGTGGACGAGGTGAAAATCGAAACGGTCGTTCGGGAGAGTCAGAAGAAACGTGTACTAAAAGCAATGAAAGACGCCCATCCATATGAGGAAGTGGCGTATGACCTCATGCGCGATGAAATCGAGGGTCATGTATTTGGGCTAGGGCGAATCGGTCGACTTGAACAGGCCATGACACTTGAACAGTTTGCCGAACACGTGAAAACAAGCTTTGGGGTTGAGGGCGTGCGAGTCGTCGGAGACCCGAGGCGTTCGATTGAAAAAGTTGCCGTATTAGGTGGAGACGGGAATAAATATGTGTCTACTGCGCATTTCAAAGGTGCAGATGCATATGTGACGGGTGATTTATATTTCCACGTGGCTCATGATGCGATGGCGCTTGGGCTTGCAGTCGTAGACCCAGGGCATCATGTCGAGAGTATCATGAAACAAGGTGTAATCGATGTGCTCAGCAAAAAGTTTGAAAAAGCGAAAATCAATGTCGACTTGATTCAATCTGTTGCCAACACGAACCCGTTTCAATTCAAGTAAATCCTAAAAATCCCCCATCCTCTGAGAGAATGGGGGATTCCTTCACTTACGCAATGCTTTCACTTTCGGTAAGATACTCCGAAGTTCAAGAAATGGCGTTTTATCGTGCGTGCTTAAGTCGTCTGGGTCATATTGCGATAAAAAGTCGATGACTTTTTTTGTGATCGGTGTCGGGGTAGAGGCGCCCGACGTCACTGCGACGGTCTCCACGCCTTCAAGCCAATTCAAGTCAAGTTCACTCAAGTCACCGATCCGATATGCATTCGTTCCGGCAATCTCTTTTGAAACTTGTGCTAAACGATTGGAGTTGTTGGATTTGGGATCTCCGACGACAATCAACAATTCGCAGTCTCCCGCTTGTTCAGCGACGGCTTCTTGACGAACTTGCGTCGCGTTACAGATTTCATTATGCACTTCCACGTGAGGATAACGGGCTTGAATCGTTTCAATTAATGCGGAAACGTCCCATTGACTCATCGTCGTCTGGTTCGTCACCAAAATTTTTCGTTCGAACAAGCGACTCGGCAACTGATCGATTTCATGTTCATATTGAATCAAATGAACATGGTCTGGTGCAACCCCGATTGCACCCTCCGGTTCCGGATGCCCGTGTTTTCCGATATAGATGACATCATATCCTTCTGCCGTTTTCTCACGAATCAAATCGTGAGTGACCAAGACGTCAGGACAAGAGGCATCTACAATTGTCAATCCTTTCTCGATGGCACGTTTCCGGACGAGTGGTGAAATGCCGTGCGCCGTGAAGACGACTGTTCCTCGATCGATGGTTTCGAGCGCTTGCATGCGGTCTTCTCCATCAACGGTTTTGACACCGAGATCCTCAAACGCCTGTGTGACGTGACGGTTGTGGACAATCATTCCAAGTATATGAATCGGGCGTGGCAAATCAGGATTTGCGACCGCCTCATTTGCGAGCTTCATGGCATCTACGACACCATAACAATATCCGCGTGGGCTAATTTTTTTAACTTTCATATGAAGACGAAGGCTCCTTTCGAAGTGCTTTCATACGTATTAGTCTAACATTGTTTCGAAAATACGAAAAGATTTGCGTGTATTCATGCTATAATTTTTAGGTTAGAGAGGAGGGACGCCGTGAATCGCATGAAACCATTGCGTGAACTAAGAAAATCGTACTTTTTCCAAATTACGTTCATCATCATCATTATTTTAGCACTTGTCATTTCATCACTTGCCTTCTCTGCTGACCGCGTCACGGTGTCTCGAGCAGAAGAATTGGCGAAAGAGCAATTTGATTACGCCATCGATGACAGTATTGAGAATGTGGAGTCCCGACTTGGGAAATTGTATGAGGATTTAGTTTACTTAGGCGCTTACGTTGGAAATGAGCCATGGATCGAAGAACGGATCCGAACAGGATATTTGAATCAACGCACGAGTTTTACATCCATCTTTTATTATGATGTCAATCAAGACTCATTTAAATGGTACTCGGAGCGACAAGTCGCCTCTTCTGTTCTGAAGCGGGATCCGAAGTTCACGGAAGTATTGACTGCCAGTGGAAAAGAACTATATATGAGTGACCCTGTGATGATCAGTGGGGACATGGGAACTTTCCTATACGTTCCGGTCATCGAAGAAAATCGACCAATCGGTATTTTTGGGGGAAGCATTAGCGTCTTGAACTCTGACTTGTATCGTCGTTCGTTGGAATCTGCGAATGATGACATGATTCTATACTTGTTAGATGAGCAAGGCGAAGTGTTGACGACTTCGTTCAACTTGGTCACAGATGCGGAACGTCGGATATCGCGTGAAGTCATCGACGAAGCATTAGATCGAAGCGAACGGACAATCTTGAGTACGGATGAAGATACGGTGATGTTTGAACCGGATGCACGAGTCAGTGGATGGAGCATGCTCGCAAAACATCAAAATGACTCCGTCTATGAAACGGTCTACGACACGCGTTGGCAGTATTTGATGATTGCGCTCGTCACGTTCTTCCTGAGCATTCTCGTTGGATTGTTGCTTTCACGGACGTTGACGAATCCGCTTGTCGAGCTGGTCAACCAGATTAAACAACAACAATCGCTCGGAACGATTTCATTGGAACGAACGGGTTCGAAAGAAGTGGAGACGCTACTCGATACGTATAACGATTATGCACAGCGGATGGAAACGTCACGACGTGAACAGTTGAGTCAGCAACAGTTGATTTTGCATCAAGAAAAATTAGCCTCGCTCGGTCAATTGGCCGCCGGGATTGCCCATGAAATTCGAAATCCTCTGACTCCCGTCCATATCACGTTGCAGATGGTGCGCGAGGGTCAAGGTAGTTCAGATATGGTGGATGTTGCCATCAAAGAACTGGAGCGGGCGAATGATTTGATTTCAACGATGCTGACGCTCGCCAAACCCGATCAGGCTGGTAAAAACGAAGATTGGATCAACATGTTAGACTTTGCGAAACGACTTGAATTTTTAATGGATGCCGAATGTTACAAACGACCGACAAAATGGGAGTTACTTGTACCGAACGACATGCCTCCATTTTATGCATCCTTTGATATGCTCGTTCAAATTATCTACAACCTCTTCAAAAATGCGGTCGATGCCGTCGAATCAAAAGGCGCCGACGGGAGTGTCGTCGTGACGGTACTCTTTACGGAGCAGGAATATCGCTTTTTGATTGAAGATAACGGAATTGGCATGAGTGAGGAACAACTCAAGACAGTCGGTTCCGCCTTCAATACGACGAAGGAAAGTGGAAACGGTCTAGGAATCTATATGATTCAAGAGTACTTGAAGAGCGTTAACGGTGCGATGGAGATTGATAGTGTGATGAACAAAGGGACCGCGATTTTAATCAAAATCCCAAGGAGACAACCGTCATGAAAGGACTAAAACATTATTGGCTTTGGTTACCGGTCGTGTGGGCCATGACGATTCTCCTTATCACCTCGATTCAACTCCCAGAGCAAAAGACGAATGAAAAAGAAGTAGGGTTCGTATTTGTCAGTGATAAACACGAACATGCGAATAAACTACTGGACTCGTTCGTGCATACAGCAAACCAAAAAGGGTTCATCCCGATTCCGACCACGAGTGAAGATTCGCGTGTCCTTGAAAAAGAAAAATTAGATTCGTTGATTGACCGGGGTGTCGAGGCTATCTTTTTGACGACTCTCGATGACACGTTCATTCAACCTTCATTAGAACGCGCAAAACGCAAAAACATCCCGATTATTGCGATTGACCGTATGATTGATCATCCGAGTGTGCTCACATCTGTCGTATCCGACAATGTCGACATCGGTAGGATGGCGGCCGAACAAATTGCTGCCAAGTATAATGAGCTCGATCGTCCGATTCGCGTGGTCGAAGTGAGGGGAACCCCGAAAGTTCGTTCCACGATGGACCGGAGTCTCGGCATTCGAGAGTACGAAAAGCAACATGGCGACGATTTTCAGATCATCGCATCCATCACCGGGAACTATGACACATTCCAAGCCGAAATCGAGATGTCACGTTGGTTAGAAGAAGAGATTCCGTTTGATGCAGTCTTTTCACATAACGATGATAATACGTTCGGTGTCGTCCGGGCTTTAGAAAGTCACGGTTTGACGGACAAGACGATCGTGTCGGTCGACGGGATTTCAGATATCTATCCGCTCATTCAAAACGGGAAGGTCAATGCCACTGTCGTGCAGTCACCGAACGAGATGATGGAAGTCGGCTTCAAAGCACTCGAACAACATTTAAATGGAAAGAAAATTGCCAAACACTATTATTCATCGAGTTATTTATATGAAGGTGTGGCAAAAGATTGATTGACAAATCATTTGATTCCGCTATGCTAGGAAAAGTGGAAAGAAACAGGAGGTGTATCGATTGAACAGCTTCCAACAGTTCAAATTGCTACCGTTTATGGTTGATGCGTTAACAGAAAAGCGCATTACAAAACCGACCGATATTCAAGCCCGGATTATTCCGGCTGCCTTGAATGGTCGAGATATTATTGGAAAATCACAGACAGGAACGGGTAAAACACTTGCGTTCTTGTTACCGATCGTTGAAGCGATCAACCCAGAAGATGCTTCAGTTCAAGCAATCGTCGTCGCACCGACACGCGAACTCGCTTGGCAGATTCATGAAGAATTGAAATCGATTCTTATTAAAAACCCAGATTACATCAAATCGAGTTTGATTGTCGGAGGGACAGACCGCGAACGTCAAATCGATAAGATGAAAAATCCACCACAATTGATCATCGGGACACCGGGACGAATCCTTGATCTCATGAAAGCACAGGCGTTATTCCCGCATAAAGTGACACACTTTGTCGTCGATGAAGCCGATCAAATGCTCGATATGGGATTCTTGCCGGAGGTCGACCGCATCGCACAGGCGCTTCCTGAAAAACTGCAAACAATGGTCTTCTCAGCGACGATTCCTGAGAACCTTGAACCGTTCTTGAAGAAATACCTTCATGACCCACGCTTTGCAGAGGCGAGCCCCGAGCATCGCGTCGCACCAAAAATCAAGCACCACGTGATCCCGGTTCGTCACCGTGACCGTAAAGAATTGACTGTCGAGATTGCGAAAGCAATCAACCCGTTCGTTTGTCTCGTGTTCACCAATACGAAACAAGAGGCAGATGAGTTGGAGACGTCATTCCGCGAAGCGGGTCTAAACGTCGGTACATTGCACGGAGATATGCAGGCACGTCGCCGCAAACAAGCGATTAAAGATATTAACGACGCGAAATACCAATACGTGATTGCCACTGACTTGGCGGCACGCGGAATCGATATTTCAGGAGTCTCTCACGTCATCAACCATGGGATTCCGAAAGACCTTGATTTCTATACGCACCGTGTCGGTCGTACGGGACGTGCGGGCGCATCAGGTGAGGCGTACACACTATATGAGGACCATGAGAATGGACCGATCAACAGACTTGAAGAACGTGGGTTCGAATTCACTCATGTGGACTTGCGCAACGGTTCGATTCAACCGATCAAGACACGTCGTCGTCGTCAAACAGACCGGAAGATGAAAGTCTCGCATACGGCACATAGTCGCATGGCCGGTGAAATCAAGAAGGCGAAGAAGAAAGTGAAGCCTGGCTATAAGAAGAAATTCAAGTATAAGTTGAAAGAGACGGCATCACGCGAGCATATGCAACAACAACGCTCGGATCGTCGTGCAGCACGTAAGAAAAACAAACGTTAATTTTTTGAGAGAATCGACTTCTTGGAGTCGGTTCTTCTTTTTGTGTAAACTAAAGAGAGAAGCAAATGAAGGGAAGATGAGGATGTTAAAAATAGGTTCACACGTTTCGGTATCAGGTAAAAAGATGTTGTTAGCAGGGAGTGAAGAGGCAGTCTCTTACGGGGCGAATACGATGATGGTGTATACAGGTGCGCCCCAAAACACACGCCGTAAACCCATTGAAGATTTAAATATTGAGGCAGCACTGAAACATATGGCCGCACATGACATCGAAGAGATTGTTGTTCACGCACCATATATCATCAATCTCGGGAATACGACGAAACCAGAGACGTTTGAATTGGCTGTTTCATTCTTGACTCAGGAATTAAAACGGGCAGAAGCACTCCAAGTGGCTCGTCACGTCGTTCTTCACCCAGGCGCGCATGTCGGAGCCGGAGAAGAAGTCGGTCTCGCTCGAATCATCGAAGGATTGAATGAAGTGTTGACTGGCGACGAACAAGTAAAGATTGCGCTTGAGACGATGGCAGGGAAGGGAAGCGAACTTGGTAAGACGTTTGAAGAACTTGCGACCATCATTGATGGCGTGACGCACAATGATCGACTCTCGGTTTGCTTTGATACGTGTCACGTCCATGATGCAGGATATGACTTAGTTGGTGACTTAGACGGCGTCATTGAACAATTCGATCGCATCGTCGGACTCGACCGTCTCGGAGTGATTCATGTAAATGATTCGAAGAATGTGCGCGGTGCAAAAAAAGACCGTCATGAAAACATTGGCTACGGAGAGATTGGATTTGATACGCTAAATCGTATTATTCATCACGAGGCATTTGCGCATCTACCGAAAATTCTAGAAACGCCATATATCCCGATTAGCGAAAAAACAAAAGTCGCTCCATATAAACAAGAGATTGAAATGTTCCGTGCCAATCAATTTGATGCCGAGTGGCGTGAACGATTCACGCTCGCTCATCAATAAGCGATGAACGTCCTACAGGTCGATCCAAAGCGATATGATGTCTGGAACGCATTCCCGACTTATTTTCTTGAACAAAGTCCGGTTTATGTAAAGGGGTCCGTGACGACACCGACAGCATTTATCGAAGTGATGGGGCATGGCATCGTGGCGGAAGCAGAGGTGTTACTTGAAGAGACGATTGAGCGACCAGACGATCCGTATTGGCTCGGAGAGAGTCCGGGAGGGGTGGCGCTGTATTCCTTGGTCGACCTGTTACAACTTCATTTTCATCATCCGCTCTTGCAAGTGGGAATGTATGAGGGGGATGAACCGTACGAGTCAATTCGAACAAAATGGAATGACGGCTATCATGTACCATCGTCTAAGTGGACGAAAGCGTCATATGAGGCGCACTTGTTTCGAGAAAAACTTTTAGCACCAAAGTCGAACGTGACGACTTGTACGAACTGTCATGAAGACCTAGCTGAACGCTTTGGGCAAGAGGCGTATCACTTGATTGAGTATCACTTGACAGAGGAACGTGGCATCTGGGTTTGTCCGACCTGTCATAAAGCCATTCATACATTAGACTAAATAATAAAAGATGCCCTTTTTCGAGGGCATCTTTTATTAGAATGGCCAGTTCGCTACAGCAAATTGATAAACCTTCATTCCGAGGAATACCCCGAAAATCCCAACAACTCCTGGCAATACCGGTGGGGCAGGCAGTGGTAGTTTGAGTGCGGTGAAGATGGCACCACAAATCAAGCCGGCGAGTAATGATAATAAAATCTCCTGCATAAATAATTCCTCCGTCTCTAAATGAAAGCGCTTCATAATAACTGAATCGAATTTATTATACAACGAGTTTTCTTATTTGAGAAGTCTAACATCAGTCATCTGTCATTTTCTCGTTCTCGGCCCGAAGGCGGAGCACTTCGCGTTCCGCCCAATTTGACGGTTCTCGTTCGAATACGCTAGGTATGTTGTTCCATCGACCACCCGTATATTGATGGATGATAATTTGTGATTGAATCTCTTCCTCGTTGGTCTCACGTTTCACGTATACATAGCGGCCGTCAGAACGTTGCCTTCTTGCTTTCACATTATCGACGAGTTGAAGGGCCATCATATCTTTGATGTATGTTTTATGTGATGCGTTCAAGATGGGGAAGAGTATCTCGATCCGTTTTTTCATATTTCGTGTCATCCAGTCCGCAGAAGAACAGTATAAGTCTTCTTTTCCATTTTGGTAAAAATAAAAGATTCGGGAATGTTCGAGATATCGGTCGATGATCGAGATAACTTTGATGTTTTCAGAGACCCCTTTAATTCCCGGTCGTAAGCAACAAATGCCTCGGACAATCAAATCGATTTTCACCCCCGCGGACGAAGCATCATACAATTTTGTGATGATGGCCCGGTCCGTGATCGAGTTCATCTTAGCGACGATGCGACCGTTGCCGTACTTATCATGCAGTTTGATTTCATCATCAATTTTATTCAAGAAGAAGTCTTTCATGTCGTCAGGCGACGTCTCGAACTGATGCCAAGATGGTCGTTCCCCATAACCGGATAACCAGTTGAAAAAGTTCGTTGCATCTTCAGCGAGTTCTTCATTTGTGGTGAGGAGCCCAATGTCTGTGTATAGCTTGGCGGTCGAATCGTTATAGTTACCGGTTCCGAGATGAATGAACCGTTGCAACACACCACCTTCTAGAATGCGAACGACGAGGGTGATTTTTGAGTGTGTCTTCAGTTCTTTATAGCCGTAGATGACGTGAGCTCCGGCTTTCTCAAGTTGCTTTGCCCATTGAATGTTTTTTTCTTCATCAAAACGTGCTTTTAGTTCGACGAGGACAGTGACTTGTTTTCCGCTCTCGGCTGCATCAGTCAAGGCTTTGATGATAGGAGAGTCCCCAGAGACGCGATAGAGTGTCTGCTTGATTGCCAAGACGTTCGGGTCTTTGGCGGCTTGAACGATAAAACGGACGATTGGATCGAATGAATGATACGGGTGATGTAGCAGATAATCCTGTTTAGCGATACTTTGGAATAAATCTTTACCCGATTCAAGACCTTCTGGGATAAATGGGATCAACGTTTCATTGATCATGTCATCATATTCCATCCCGATCTGATTGTAGATCCCAAACAGGAAGGTCAAGTCGATCGGACCGTCGACAATAAAGATATCCCGGTCATGTAAATCAAGGACGTCTTGTAGCATGAACAACAGTTCTTTTCGTAACGATCGTTGCTGTACCTCGAGTCGGATGGCAACCCCATATCTTCTCTTCTTCAATTCTTTTTCGATTTGTTTCAAGACGTCACGACTGCCCTCTTCGTGAAACGGCATGTCCGCGTTCCGCGTAATTCGGAATGGCATCGTGGACTCGACGACAAATCCTTTGAAGAGTGAGTCGATGAATTGAATGATCAAATCCTCAAGTAAAATCAAATCGGTATGTTCTTCATCATCGGTAGGTAGTTCCAGATAACGCGGAAGAACGGATGGCACTTGAACGAGGGCGAGTCGCTTTTTTCCTTCGTCATTCGAGGCAATCTCGACAGCAATGTTCAGTGACTTGGATAAGAGCATTGGGAACGGACGATAGGCATCGACTGCAATCGGTGTCAGGACAGGGAATACGTGCGTTCGAAAATACTCTTTCACGAAGTCTTGTTGGGTCTTGTTCAAATGTTTCGTCCGTAAGAAGCGGACGTGCTGATTCGATAGCTGTTTCGTGATTTTTTTATATGTCGCATATTGCGTCTCGACGAGTTCTTGCGCTCGCATCGAAATGGACTTGATCTGCTGTTTTGGAGTGAGGCCCGTCTTGTCTTCCGGACGATTGAACCCGGCGAGGACCTCATCTTTCAATCCACCGACTCGTACCATATAAAATTCATCAAGGTTAGAACTGAAAATCGCTAAAAATTTCAATCGTTCCATCAATGGATTTCGTTCATCCATCGCCTCCTCGAGGACACGCTCGTTGAAGTCGAGCCAGCTGAGCTCACGGTTGTTAAAATGTTCATTCGTATATTCGGACATGGTTACTCCTCCTCGCTCAAGACAATCTCAATCGATTGATCAATTGCGCGTTCTAAATGCTTTTTATGGCGAGTGCTTCGCTGCAACTCAAAACGTGCGGAACCATTCGTATCTAGCGTAAGTGTGAGACCGTCCTTTGTACTAGCAACATGGATGTCCGTCACGATCTGACGCTCCGTCAAGTCGAGGGCATCGACGAGTTTCACAATCGACCCGAGCAACTCCAAACTCTTCAATAACTTTTGATCAAACCATTTCGGGAAAGCCTCGATATGTTGTTCCAATACTCGTTTTGATTTGAAGGATGTGACGAGGGCAAGGGCGAGTCGATCCTCGTTGTTTAGTCCTTTGAAATCGTTTGTGGTGATTAAATGGAACGTGTGGTCACTCTTATTGTTGTGATCGATATATTCACCGACATAGGCAAGGCGACAGGCACCTTCGAGGAGACCAGGCTCAAATGGTTTCGGTTTAATCGCTTTCACTTCAATTAATCCGTTATACAACTGTCGAGCTAATCGGATGAGATGTTGATGACGAGTCGGGTTCACGTCGTATTGTTTTTCAAAATGACGAAAACTTTCTTCCTTCACATCGGCAAAACGAACTTTATCATGCTCATGTAAATAGTTTTCATAGAAGAGACCTTCACGGAGTCCATTGTTACTCATCGTGAACTCAGGTACTTTCAAATATTTAGCGAGTTCGCCGATTGCTGTCACGGCAGGCGCGATGATGTCGACCCGGTCTTTTGACAGCCCATCCAAACGTCCGAGTTGTTTGCTCGACATTCCGACGAGTTCATCTATGACGCCCTCTAACTGTTCAGCAGAAATCGTATACTGATGGATTCCTTCAAGCGGGAAGTTCGATATGGTCTGTTCGACCCGGACTAAGTTACGAGCCGTCCCACCGACACCGACAAGAGGGACACCGTGTGGTTCGAGCCATTCAATTTCCTTGAATGCCTTCTTTAAGTATGCGGTCAACGCTTTCCGCTCGTCTTTCGTCATCGTCTCATCTTTCATGAATTCTTTCGTTAACGTCACGGCACCGAAAGGGAAACTATGATAGAAGACGAGTTCGCGGTTTTGAAAATATGTGACTTCCATTGATCCCCCACCAATATCGACGGAATATCCATCTTCCACGTAGGTAGAGTTGACGATGGCCGAATATCCGTAAAATGCTTCTTCGTAATCGCTCAACAGGCGGATTGTCATCCCTGTAGATTGTTTGACGTTCTGCAAAATCTCATCTGAGTTATTCGCGTTTCGAATGGCTGCCGTCGCCACAGGGAGTATATCGGTTACGTGATGATGGTCGTTCAGCTCTTTAAAGTGACGTAACGTATCGATGAGTGAAGTGATTCCTTCTTCAGTCATTTCATTCGCATCACTAATATGGCTAGACAATCGCGCGACTTCTTTCACATTTAACCGTTCGAAGTATTGTCCTTCCTCGTTCACTTCGAAGATGACGTTTCGAATCGAGTTGGATCCGATATCAATAACTGCCAGTTTCTTTTCCATAAAACCATTCCCTTCATAATACTAGTTTAATCGACAAGGTTTTGAACGAACATACGATTTACGTGAATTTTAACTTTTGGCTAGATGAAACCGGTCTTGCTTGAAGGTGTTCTTGATATTCTGTATAATACAAACGCCTAGAAAGTAGAAATGATTACGATTTAACATATGAGAGAAGGGATTAGATGACTACAACTGTCGTCAAATTAAACGAGGTGTCTTATTTCTATGATGGGACACCGGCCTTACAAAACGTATCGATTGATATTCGGCAAGGGGACTTTGTCGCAATCGTCGGAGAAAACGGTTCTGGGAAGTCGACTTTGATTCGAACCATTCTTGGATTACTGAACCCACAGCAAGGGTCGGTCGAATTGTTCGGCAAGCCCATTTCGCAGTTTAAAGATAAGTCTCGTATCAGTTACGTTTCCCAAAAAGCGGCTTCCTTTAACTCGGGATTCCCGGTTACCGTCGAAGAAGTAGTCGCGATGGGTAGATATGGACGTCTCGGTTTATTCAAACGTTTGAAGATGGAAGACCAGGCAGCGATTCAAAATGCGTTACAAACGGTCAACATGTGGCAGTATCGTCATCGGAAAATTGGAGATCTATCCGGAGGACAACAACAGCGCGTCTTTATCGCCCGAGCGATGGTTAACCAACCTGATCTATTGATTCTCGATGAGCCGACCGTCGGTGTGGACCAAAAGCACTTACAAGATTTTTATGAAGTCTTGCATATGCTTCGTGAACATACGACTTGTACGTTCGTCCTCGTCACCCACGATTTAAACGTGGTGACCGACCTCGTCACAAAAGTCGTCCATCTCGACCGCGGACGATTGGCATGTAATTGTGGACTGAGAGAATACAGCGAGCTCGGAGAACTCGCATCGTCCATCAAACCTTATCCTGTTAAAGTACTTGTTCACGAGGGAACGACATGATCACAGATCTTTGGACATATAGTTTTTTACGTTATGCGTTCATTGCAGCACTTGTGATTGGGTTTACCGCTCCGCTCATCGGTTCATTTATCGTGGTGAGACGGATGAGCTTGATTGCCGATGCATTGTCACACATGACGCTTGCCGGAATTTCGTTCAGTTTATTTCTCGGACAATATATCGCTCTATTCGCTGACCTGAACCCCTTATATATGGGAACGCTCATCTCTGTATTGGCGGCATTAGGACTCAATTGGCTTCGAGGGAAATATGTGCACTTCCAGGAACTATCCATTCCGATCATGATGTCCGCAGGAATGGGACTTAGTGCCATCTTTATCTCGCTATCGCGAGGATTCTCGGTCGACTTGTCCACACTCTTGTTCGGATCGATCTCTGCTGTGAGTCAATCGGACATCACATTGATTGTCAGTGTGGCCGTCTTGACATTTCTTGTGATCTTTATCTTCTATAAGCAGTTGTTGTTCTTATCGTTTGATGAAGAGCAGGCAAAAGTGTCGGGATTACCGAGTACGATGCTTCATCTGTTATTCATGTTCATCGTAGCGCTTGTGATTGCCGTCAGCATGCGAATAGTCGGAACGCTTCTCGTATCTAGCTTGATTACGTTACCCGTCGCAGCGGCGCTACGCTTTACATCGAGCTTCAAACAGACCATTCTCTGGTCCATCATCTTCGGAGAGGTCGCGACAATCGGTGGGCTCGTCCTTGCATATGATCTCGATGTCGCTCCAGGCGGTGTCATCGTATTGATTGCGGTCGGTATTTTAGCAATCGTCATGGCACTTGAGAAAGTCATGAGTTTCAAGAAAAAGGAGGTACAACATGAATGAGACTGAACAATTAAATCGTCTTCGTGCATCTTCTTTAAAAGTGACGCCGAAACGTCTTGAAATGTATGCTTATCTCTCTGAAGAAGATCGATATATCAGTGCGAAGGAAGTACTCGAGTACATGCGAGACAAACATCCGACGATGAGTTATGACACGGTGTATCGAAATTTGAAGTCGTTTGCGGAGGAAGGATTACTTGAAGCGACGGAACTCGATGGTGAGAAATCCTTTCGAGTCACCTGTAGTGCGGCACATCACCATCATCATTTGATCTGTCGGAGCTGCGGAAAGACGAAACTGCTCGATTTATGTCCGATGCGCTTCGTAGAGGCGCTCGACCCTGAATTTGAAGTGGTCGATCATAAATTTGAGATATATGGGTATTGTAAAGAATGTAAGCAAAAGGGATTGATTTGATTCAATCCCTTTTTTGTATCGAAGGGGGAGGTCAGATGATCTATACAGCTGCTGAAATCAAGCAGATTGATCGCACAGCAATCCAAAATGGGATGCCCGAAGAGATGTTGATGGAGCGAGCGGCCTCGGCGATTGTGCCTCACATTCGAATCGAATCGCAGGCTACCGTTTTGGTGATTTGTGGGACGGGCAACAACGGTGGGGACGGTTGGGTCGTCGCTCGAGAACTTGCTATGAGAGGGCATGAGGTCAGCGTATGGTCACCGTTAGGGAAAAGTAAGTCTGAGGCGGCTGCAATACACGCTTCCTACGCCTCCGCATTTGTTCACCTTGTGGAGCGGCCGATTGAAACAGATGTCATCATTGATGCCTTGTTCGGTGTCGGATTGTCCGGTCCCGTGACTGGTCACGCGCGGGAAGTGATTGAATGGGTGAATCGTCAATCGACGACGGTCATCTCGATAGACGTACCGTCAGGCATACCGAGTGATCACACTCGAGACTTTAATGACATGGCAATTCGGGCGACGTCTACGTATTCGTTACACGGTTTCAAGCGTTCGACATTCTTAAATCGGACGGCTCCATTCTATGGAAAAGTGGAACGGGTTGATATCGGACTCCCGCATACATCCGATTGGAAGGTGTTGACCGACGCTGACTTTGACCGATCTCTTTTGGAGCGCAATCAATTCAGCCATAAGACGACATATGGACATGGGATGTTCATCGGAGGGAGTCGTCATTTTCTCGGTGCACCATTCTTGGGTGGTCGTGCTGCAACTCGTTCTGGCATTGGCTTATTGCGTCTATCCATTCCACGCGAAGCGAGCCCGCTCATCTCAACATTACCTGAAGCGATGTATCAGCAACACACCGATGTGGTGGAACAATCGTACGATGCACTGGCCATCGGTCCCGGAATGGTCGAAGGGGAGGCGTTGAATCTCATCTGGCAATACGCGAAACAGCAGACCTGTCCTGTCATTTTGGACGCTGGGGCATTGTCGACGAAACGACTGGAAACCCGGGGACCGCTTACGCTCACACCGCATCCAGGTGAATTTTCAAGATTGACCGGTAAATCGGTCGAAGAGATTGAGGCAGACCGCTTCTCCATCGCTTGTGACTTCGCGAAACGACACCGAGTCCATTTGATTTTAAAAGGCACGTATACGCTCATCGTCACACCTGACGGAACAGGTGCCGTCAATACTGTTGAAGCATCGGCGTTAGCGAAAGGTGGAAGTGGGGACGTGTTGACTGGCATCCTTCTGGCGCTATGGGCTAGAAAAGAAAAACCTTCGTCACCGAACGAGCAAGCGGTGCTATGGCATGCGCTCGCTGCCAAGTCCATTAGCCAGACGATACACCCCGCAAGTGTACTCGCAAGCGATTTAATCGAAGAGCTCGGACGAATATAAAAGGCAAGCCCGATTGTGTCGGGCTTGCCTTTTAACGTTGCTGTATAACGATTTGTTTCTCTAATTGCGCGACATGGTGATGCGCCTCACGCCATGTCGAAATGCGAGTTACGCCCTCTGGTAACGTCTTACGATTGTAGGGTGCGTCGAATAGGAGTACGGGAATTGACGTTTCTTCATGAATCGAGATGGCATTCTCATACCGGTCTTCCATAAACAGTTCGAGTGACAAGTCTTTGACGACATTGATTTTATCGTGAGAACCGGTCATGACCAACGAATCGAGCGGCAAACGATGCTGTTTGATCCATTCTTCCGTAACCGGTCGAACCGCCTCACTTCGGGCGGTGACGTAGTGCAGGTGATGTTGCTGCTTTAATTCCCATAACACATCCAACACATCAGAGTGCGGAAGAGAACGACGATAAATCGCTTCTTCATGCCCCTCTTCAATCATAAACTTCCAAAATTCATGTTGCTCCATCGTCGTGTACGTGTGTAACTCGTACTCGGTCGCACGATGATAGTCAATTGAATAGCCCAGTGATTCATTCATATATAGAAAACAACTTTTAGGATCTGTAACGGTTCCATCCAAATCAATGCCGATTCGCATCTCATCACTCCTCCTCACATGCCCTCTATTCTATCAAAAACCCGTACGGTTGCAACCGTACGGGCATGATCTTCATTAATTTGATTGGTTTGCGAGCTCTTGTTCTTCGCGCTCACGTTCCGCCATTTTTTCAGCGGCGATCGCATCGATTTCTTTTTTCAATTCTTCGACCATCGTCGCTTCAGGCACTTTGCGGATAATCTTTCCGTGACGGAAGAGAAGTCCTTCGTTACGTGCGCCAGCGATTCCGATGTCTGCTTCACGAGCCTCACCTGGTCCGTTTACCGCACATCCGAGAACGGCGACTTTAATGTTGACGTTGATGTTTTGGATGTATTCTTCTACCTCTTTTGCAATGGAAATCAAATCGATTTCAATTCGTCCACATGTTGGACAAGAGATCAAAGTCGCGGCATTTGCTGCAAGTCCAAATGACTTGAGCACTTCTTTCGCAACTTTTACTTCCTCAACCGGGTCGTCTGAAAGTGAAACTCGAACTGTTGAACCGATTCCAAGAGAGAGAATCGCACCGAGTCCCGCAGCCGACTTGAGTGAACCGGAGAAGAGTGGACCTGACTCTGTGATGCCGACGTGAAGAGGATAATCAAACGTCTTCGCAGCGAGTGTGTAGGCTTCAAGAGCAAGGTTTACGTCTGAAGCTTTGAGCGAGATGATCGTGTTGTAGAAGCCGAGGTCCTCGAGAATCTTCACGTGGTGCATCGCACTCTCGACCATACCTTGCGCGGTCGGATATCCATACTTTTCAAGGAATTGTTTTTCTAATGAACCGGCGTTGACCCCGATTCGAATTGGGATCCCTTTTGCTTTCGCCGCGTTGACGACGGCCTCTACTTTCTCACGGCGGCCGATGTTACCCGGGTTGATCCGGATTTTATCGACGCCACTTTCGATGGCTTTTAAAGCAAGCTTGTAGTCGAAATGAATGTCGACGACGAGCGGGATGTTGATGCGGCTCTTAATTTCTGCAAGTGCGTCAGCTGCACGTTCGTCTGGACAAGCCACGCGAACGACTTGGCAACCAGCTTCTTCAAGACGTTTGATCTCGGCGACTGTCGCCTCGACGTCATGCGTTTTCGTAGTGGTCATAGATTGAATAATGACTTCGTTCGATCCTCCGATAATCAAGTTACCGACGCGGACCGGACGTGTTAATGAACGATGCAAAATTTCTGACATATACGTAATCTCCTTCTTTTGGAAAGAATCCAATCGATTTAAGATGATAAGGTTTCTTCATTATCATAACGAAAAGAATGTGAAAAAGCATCTAGGATGCGTGACGGATGTGTGCTCTTTACAAACTCTAACGCTATCTTAACATCTACTTCATAATTTTCCACCGTCTCAAGACCGATATATAGGCGAGATTAGAAAAAGAGGTGGCATCTGTGAAGTGGAACTTTAAACGAAATCGAATCAAGAGGAAGAGACCGTTGAACGAGGCACGTCAGTATCCTAAATTGGCCCACCGACTCCAGTGGACACTCATGCCGATTGTCTTATTCGTCTTCGCGCTCACATTCGGGTGGTTCGCAATCAAATCTGAGCAACTCTTGGCATCAGAAATCGAGCAACGGCTCATGCGAGAAGTCACTGTCATGCGTGAATCAATTAAAACGTCATATAGTGCCTACGTTGCGAATGAGAAACAGTTGGCACGCTCGCTGAAGTCAGCCTATATGCAACAGGCTTCAATCTTATCGGGAGATGAGTTTGATGCGGCACAATTTTTAGTGCGTGATCAAGTAATTGAACAGCTGACTGGGAAGGAAAGCATAGTGACAGAGAAATTGATCGGCAAGATGTCGAACAGTTCTGAAGCGGAAGTGAAAGAAACTGAAACGTTACTAGTGGCTTCTGTCCCGATACCTGAACTAAAAGCCGATTACGTCCTTGTCGTTACGAAGGAATCAGTTTTGGGTCCGATGAGTTCGCTACGCCAACATATCGCCTTCATCGTATTAATTGCGATGGTTGGCGTGATGGTCCTCTTCACACGGTTGATTCACCGTGAAGTGAAACCACTCAGTGTGTTGGCTGATTCGTTACGAAGTGCCGTGGCATCACGCCGATTCGATGATGTCACACTTGGATCGAAGTCAAAAGAGATTCATATGTTAGAAACAGAGTTCAATGCGTTCATCACGCTTTGGAATCAATCGATGTCCATGATGGGAAAAACGGCAACGGCGTTCAATCAAAGCTTACCTGTCTTTAAACAAGAATTACGTAACAGTCACGAACAGGTGGAGCAGTTTCGGGAAGTGGCGGCAACGGTTGAATCGACGAGCTATTCATATCAATCGGTGACAAATGGCTCTACATCTAAAATGAAAGATGTGACGCGACAAATCGAAGCGCTTGAACAGCAAATCACGAGTGTGGACGAGCGAGGGAATCAATTGAAGTCTATTTTACATGAAGAACTTGAGACGTTCTCTTCCGTAAGAGACGTGAGTGATTACGTCGAGAAACAAGTGGAGTCGATTCAGAGACGACTTCTTGAGAGTGAGACGAATTCTTCGAAGGCAGATGTTGCGCTGAAAAGTATCTTATCCGTATCGGCGGCAACAAAGATGTTATCGTTAAACGCATCGATTGAAGCGGCACGAGCAGGAGAGCACGGCAAAGGATTTGCTGTCGTTGCCAGCGAAGTAGGGAATTTAGCGAAGATGACAAACGAATCGACGCTCTTAGCGGTCAGTGCCATCGAAGCATTAAACACAGAGCGAACGGAACTGCTATCTGAAGTCAATGACTTCATTCAAGAAGTTCACCATTTAAAAGATGCCGTTAGTCGTGTCGAGTCAGGAATTGAAACCATCGATCGTGAGATAAAAGTACAGCTTGACGAATTTCAAGCGATTACGGTCCATACATCGAGTACGGGCCAGCAGCTGGTTCATTTAATGGAATCGAATGAACAATTGCGCGAAATCAGTTCATTGCTTGAACGAAAATTGATTGAACTGAATACAGGTGTCGATCGCTGGTCAGATGTTCAGCTTGCCCTTCAAGACGCGGGAACGAATCTTGGAGACCAAAGTGAAGCATTGAATCAGACGCTAAAGGAACTGTCACCAACATAAAACAACGTCGGGCTCAAGAGGCCCGACGTTGTTTTGGTTGTGGTACTTTTGTTAGCGGAAAACTGATATAGCCGAGACCGATTATGAAGCCGAGGGTCAGGAAATCGGGATTCAAATGATAGAAGATGACCAATAACAAAGTTGGGATGAGTGTCATCGCCACAGCATATGGCCAGGCTTGACGATAAGCCCATTTGTTCTTTGAATAGATTTTCGTAAACAGTTGGACATACAATGCCATGAGTGCAACCCAAATCAAATAGAAGAATAAGATGGCGAAGCCGTGCAAGAATAGCCACATCGGGATGAAAAAGTCAGGACGAATCACGAAAAAGTCTAGTATGGTAATGACGAGAGTTAAGATGAATGTGGCGCCCATGTAGGCATGGAGCGGAGCTAGACGAAGTCGAAGTGCACGTTTCGATGGGACTAGGCTCGTTTGAAGAAACGTCAAAATGGTAGAGAGCATACTAAAAACTCCAATCTGTTATATTACAGTAAGTCGATAATCTTAAATAATGGTACAGTGTTTTAATAAAACTTTTACATTAAACGTATTTACATGATACTACCGATGAAGGCATAATGAGTAGGGCTTTAAAAACCAAGCAAATCCAACCAATTCTTAATTAAAAGGAGTACAAAAATCGTGGAATACAATTTGCAAGAAATGTTATTCATGTTTTTTGGAGGTCTAGGGATCTTCCTCTTCGGGATCAAATCGATGGGAGACGGACTCCAAAAGTCTGCAGGGAATCGCCTGCGCGACATCCTCGATAAGTATACAACGAATCCTTTCCTCGGTGTACTCGCCGGGATTATCGTGACAGTATTGATTCAATCATCTTCAGGTACAACCGTCATTACGGTCGGACTTGTTAGCGCCGGGTTCATGACACTCCGTCAAGCGATCGGGGTCATCATGGGGGCTAACATCGGTACGACGGTGACGGCGTTCATCATCGGATTCGATGTCGGTGAGTATGCGCTCCCGATTATTGCAATCGGTGCGGTACTATTGTTCTTCTTTAAAAAAGAAAAATTACAACACCTCGGTCAAATCTTCTTTGGCTTCGGGATGTTGTTCTATGGACTTGAATTGATGGGAAGTGGGATGAAACCACTTCGTTCAAGCGAATATTTCATCGACTTGACGCAATCAATGAGTGACAATCCGTTCCTCGGTGTCATCGTTGGTACAGTATTTACCGTGATTGTTCAATCATCGTCTGCGACGATTGGAATCTTGCAAGAACTATATGCTGGTGGATCGATTGATTTGGATGCTGCTCTTCCAGTATTGTTCGGCGATAACATCGGAACAACCATTACTGCAGTACTTGCTTCAATTGGTGCATCAGTTGCCGCACGTCGTGCAGCAGCTGCTCACGTCATCTTTAACTTGATTGGTACGACAATCTTTATGATTTTGTTGATTCCATTCACGAAATACATCTATTGGATCACAGAACTCTTAGTAATCGAAGATAAGATGCAAATCGCATTCGCACACGGTACGTTTAACGTCGTCAACACATTGATCCAGTTCTGGTTCATCGGAACGATTGCTTGGATTGTGACGAAGTTGGTCCCAGGTGAAGACTCGATCGTCGATACGAAAGCACAACATTTAGACCCGATCTTCATTCAACAGTCGCCTTCGATTGCAGTCGAGCAGGCGAAATATGAAGTCATCCGTATGGGAGATTTCGCAAAACTTGGTCTTGATGAAGCACGCAACTATTTGACGACTGGCGACAAGAAGCACGCTGAAAAGTCGGCACATATCGAAGAAGCATTGAACTCGTTGAATGCGAAAATTACAGATTACCTCGTGAAATTGGCTGCCGTTGATTTGACAGAACAAGAATCACAGGAACACAAAACACTCATGCATGCCATCAACGATATCGAGCGAATCGGTGATCACGTTGAGAACATCATTGAGTTGATTGATTATAAGACAGCTACGAAAGTGACACTTTCGGTAGATGCACAAAAAGAATTGACTGAAATGTACGACCTCACACGTGCGACGTTAGAGAAATCTCTTCAGACGTTGGCGAGCGGCGACATGATTGAAGCACGTAAAGTCATTGAAATGGAAGCGAAACTCGACATGCTCGAGCGTCAATTCCGTAAGAACCACGTCGTTCGTTTGAACACAGGTGCTTGTGATGGGCAAGCGGGTATGTTCTTCGTCGATATGCTCTCGAACTTGGAGCGAATCGGTGACCATGCCATGAACATCACGGAAATCACGCTTGAAGATGCAAACGAAGTAACCGTATAAATCAGGAGCACTCCAAATGAAATTTGGGGTGCTTTTTCTCATTTGGCAAGGAATACTCCTTGACACTCTAAGACATATTCAGTATATTATTACTGTATAACAACATGGCGGTGTAGCTCAGCTGGCTAGAGCGTACGGTTCATACCCGTGAGGTCGTGGGTTCGACTCCCTCCGCCGCTATTTATAAGGACCCTTAGCTCAGCTGGTTAGAGCAGACGGCTCATAACCGTCCGGTCGTAGGTTCAAGTCCTACAGGGTCCATTGTAAGCGACGTCACATTGTGAACGTCGCATTTTTGTTTTCAATCTAAAATTGCTGGGTAAATACTCGTTAGCATTTTGTTTTTTGAAAAATATGAAATGAGGCGGACAAAATGGAACGAAACCACACCATGATGCAATTTTTTGAATGGCATGTCGAGGCAGACCAAAAGCATTGGAAGCGACTGAAAGAGAGAGCAGCCGACTTAAATAAAGCAGGAATCACTGCGCTATGGCTACCACCTGTCACAAAAGGGCAAAGTGATCAAGATACCGGATATGGAATCTATGACTTATATGATTTGGGCGAGTTCGATCAAAAAGGGTCGATTGCCACAAAATATGGAACGAAAAAAGAACTACTTGAAGCAACGACCTATTGTCAACAAGAACTCGGGATGCAGATTTATATGGATGTCGTTATGAATCATAAAGCTGGGGCGGATGCGACCGAGAAGTTTGAAGTGTTAGAAGTCGATCCCGACGACCGTACGAAAGTCCTCTCGGATGAAGCGTTTGAAATCGAAGGGTGGACAAAATTTGATTATGAAGCTCGTGATGGGAAATATTCTTCATTTAAATGGGACTTCACACATTTTAACGGAACGGATTATGATGCGGCGACTGATCGTTCCGGTATTTTCTTTATCGTTGGAGAAAACAAAAGATGGAACGATAATGTCGACGATGAATTCGGTGTCTATGACTATTTAATGTTTGCGAACATCGACTACCACCATCCCGATGTGCGCGAAGAAGTGTTGAATTGGGGGAAATGGTTCATCGAAGAGACGAAATGTGATGGATTCCGTCTTGACGCCATTAAACACATCAACTATGACTTTGTAAAAGAGTTCAGTCAGACGATGCGGGAAGAGAAAGGTGACCAATTCTATTTTGTCGGCGAGTTTTGGAAATCTGACCTTGATGCCTGTCGTGAATTTCTCGATAACATCGATTACCATGTCGATTTATTCGATGTCCCGCTCCACTACAAATTACATCAAGCCTCAGAGGAAGGGGCCGCGTTTGACATGCGAACCATCTTTGATGATACGCTCGTTCAGTCACACCCGCTTCATTCCGTGACGTTCGTAGATAATCACGATTCACAACCTGAAGAGGCGCTTGAGTCATGGGTGAAAGATTGGTTCAAGCAAATCGCCTATGGTCTCGTCTTACTTCGTAAAGATGGTTATCCATGTGTCTTCTATGGCGATTACTACGGTATAGACGGTCCTCACCCGACGGATGGGATGAAGCTCGCCATTGATACGCTTCTGTATGCGCGCCGAGAGAAAGCGTATGGGGAGCAGGATGATTACTTTGATGATGCAAACGTCATCGGGTGGGTACGAAAAGGTGTGGAGGAAATCGAACGTTCTGGATGTGCCGTTCTCATTTCAACTTCTGATGAAGCTGAAAAGAGAATGTTTGTCGGGGAAGAACGTGCTGGTGAAACATGGGTCGATTTAACGAATACGTTGGATGATCGAATTGAGATTGATGAAGAAGGATTTGGGGTATTTAAAGTGTCGGCGGGGTCGATTTCAGTCTGGGCATTGCCAGAAGAAGATGTCGAATAAAGCATTACAATTGAGTCGACCGTCACATATCTGTTACATTTAAGACGAACGTTGTTCAAAACACTTTTAAGGGGGATTTTAGTAATGGCTAAATTTGAATTACCACAACTTGATTACGCATATGATGCACTCGAACCACACATTGATGCACGCACGATGGAAATCCACCACACGAAACACCACAACACTTACGTCACGAACGTAAACAATGCACTCGAAGGAAAAGATGTGGAGTACTCTTCACTCGAAGACTTGCTTCAAAAAATCGATTCGCTTCCTGCTGACATTCAAACAGCTGTCCGCAACAACGGTGGCGGTCATTGGAACCACTCGTTCTTCTGGAAGCTCTTGAAGAAAAATGAGAACGGTACACCGTCTGGCGACCTCGCTGCTGCAATCGATGAGTCGTTCGGTAGCTTCGATGGGTTTAAAGACGAATTCACGAAAGCTGCAACAACTCGCTTCGGTTCAGGCTGGGCTTGGCTCGTTGTGAAAAATGGTAAACTCGAAGTCACGTCTACTCCAAACCAAGACTCACCAATCATGGAAGGTATTACACCGATCCTCGGTCTTGATGTGTGGGAGCATGCTTACTACTTGAACTACCAAAACCGTCGTCCTGACTATATCAACGCATTCTTCCATGTCATCGATTGGGATTATGTGGCGACATTGTACGCTGACGCAAAATAAGTTTGTCTTACCCGAGGTTCTGATACGAATCTCGGGTTTTTTTGTGGTTTTCATTAATTTGTAAACAAATTATGATATAGTGAAAATCGGACAAAAAGACAGGGATTCCTGTCCTCTATAATATAGAAGGAAATGAACGTGGAGGGAGTAAACGGACTTGGCTAAAAATCGGGTGAAAGTGCCGAAAAAACGGCGAAACCACTTACCGTTACGCTTGAATTTACTATTTTTCATCGTCTTCATTCTATTTGCGACCCTCATTTTTAGGTTAGGTGTCGTCCAAATCGTGAATGGTGAATTGATTGCTCGGGAAGTACAGAAAACGGAGTCGAGTAAAATCAAATATGAAGTGCCGCGAGGGAAAATTTACGACCGGAATGGTCAAGTACTGGCGGATACGATTTCAAACTACTCGGTCATGTATCGTCGCTCTCAAGTGACAAAGACGGATGAACGGTTGGACGTCGCGAAAAAGTTGGCGGAAATCGTCGACATTCCGAAAGAAGACCGTAAAATGACGGAGCGAGACCGGAAGGATTACTGGATTGCAACGAATCCGGAATTGGCGCAAGAACGGACTCAAGCGCTATTAGAAGAATTATCGGAAGAGGAGCGGGCCGCATTGTCTAACCAAGACGTGGACCGACTCTTGCTTGACTCGATCACAGAAGAAGAGATCACGTTTGATGATGCGACAGAAGAAATCATCGCCATTAAACACAACATGGAGAGCGGCTATGCACTCGACCCACAGGTCATCAAAATCGGTGCGAGCCCGAAAGAGATGGCGGTCATCGAAGAAAACTTAGAGCAGTTGCCTGGGGTGAGTGTGGAACCGTACTATCAACGGGACTATCCGTATGATGAGACGTTCAAAAGTTTCCTAGGAAGTTATCGTCAAATCCCGGCGGAACAACGTGCGTCTTATCAGGCGAAGGGTTACGGGTTGAACGACCGGGTCGGTACCTCATACTTGGAACAACAGTATGAAGACGTCCTTCGTGGAACGCCGGCCTATGATGTATTCACCACGTACAAAGGGGAACCGGTCGGTGAACCGACACGAGTGAGTGGGAATCCAGGGAAAGATATCGTCTTATCGACCGACATCGAGTTCCAAAAAGAAGTCGATGAAATCTTGAAAAAGGCGATTCGCGCAGGACGCTCTGGAAGTCCTCATTTCGACCGAGCGTTTGCGGTCGTCATGAATCCGCAAACGGGTGAATTGCTCGCTCTGTCCGGACAAGAACTCGATTTGGAAACGAACGAATTCAAAGATGTGTCGACCGGTACGGTGCTTCGTGCCAGCCAAATCGGATCAACCATCAAAGGGGCGACGGTCGCCTATGGATTTGAAGAAGGCGTCGTTAAACCGGGAGAATATATTTATGATGCACCGATTCGAATCGGTTCGTCAGTGAAAGCTTCCTACCGAAATATGGGGAACATCAACGACTTAGATGCACTCGCAATGTCATCGAACATCTATATGTTCCAAATTGCGTTGCGTCTGGCTGATTATTACTCGACAGGTCAAATTGTCGGAGAAAATGTCACGCAAGCGTTTGAAACGATGGAACACTACTATAAACAATTCGGTCTCGGAATCGAGACAGGAATTGACTTGCCGTTCGAGTCGACCGGATTCCGGAGTATCCCGGACCGTGTCACACTTCTGATGGATATGTCGATTGGACAGTATATTTCATATACTCCGATTCAATTGGCGCAATATACGTCAGCATTGGCGAACGGTGGCTATCGTGTACAACCACACTTGCTAAAAGAAATCATTGAGCCAGGTTCGCTTGATGAGAACAACAAGCAAGTCGTGAGCACGTTCCAACCGAATGCGTTGAATAAAGTCGATATCCAGGATGAATACATTCAACGGGTCCGTGAAGGGTATCGTCAAGGGGTTGAATCTTCTTCCGGTTCGTCTCGCATTCTACAGGAAACCGGTATGACGGCTGCAGGTAAAACCGGAACTGCCCAAGCGATTGCGGAGGGCGCGGACGGTCAGGCGAAACGAAATGCGAACGGAGAACCGATCAAGACATTGAACTCAAACCATGTCGGTTGGGCACCGTTCGATGACCCGGAAATCGCCTGGGCGATTATCATGCCTGGACTTGAGGCGGAAGGAATCAACACGCGGGTCGCACACGACATCATGAAAGCTTACTTTAATTTAGAAGATGTCAATGCAATGCTTCAGTAAAAGAGGTCACTTCGGTGACTTCTTTTTTTGTCTTTACAATTCTTTTACGTTCCGTTTATTTCTCGTTAATAGAAGTTCATTAGGATATTAATTGTAGGACAGAACAACAAATCCACAACAAAAATCAAAGCAAACTCAAGGAGGACGTCACAAATGTCTTGGATGAAAAAATCAGCTTTACTCGCTTCAATCACTTCAGTCGCACTCGTAGGTGCTGCTTGTGGGAACAATGAAGAAGGTGGCGCTGCTGAAGGCGGCGATGCGCTCTCGGGAAAAGTCGTCATGGACGGATCATCAACTGTATTCCCAATCATGGAAGCAGTCGCAGAAGAATATTCAGCTGAACAACCAGAAGTTGAAGTGACCGTCGGTGTCTCTGGTACGGGTGGTGGCTTCAAACGTTTCGTGACGGGAGAGACAGACTTCTCAAACGCATCACGTGAAATCAAAGAAGAAGAAGCAGCCGAAGCTGAGAAAAACGGTGTGGAATTCACGCAACTCTCGGTTGCACTTGATGGACTTTCGCTCGTTGTAAACCCAGCGAACGATTGGGCACAAGATATCACGATTGAAGAATTGAATAAGATGTGGACGGACACAAGCATTAAGACATGGAAAGACGTTCGCTCAGACTGGCCAGATGAGGAGATTTCATTCTTCGCACCAGGTAAAGACTCAGGAACTTACGATTTCTTCGACGAAAAAGTATTGAATGAAACAGATATTCGTCAAGATGCACAATTGTCAGAGGATGACAACGTCCTCGTCACAGGTGTAGCCGGAACAGAAGGAGCAATCGGATTCTTTGGATTCGCATATTACCTTGAGAACAAAGACACAATTCGTGCATTAAATGTTGAGGGCGTTGAGCCGACACATGATACGATTAACGATTTGTCTTATCCGCTCTCACGTGAAATCTTCACGTACGTTAACAACGCTTCGTTGAAAGACAAAGAGCAAGTTGCGGACTTCGCACGCTTCATGAACGAAAATGCAGCCGATCTTTCTGAAGAAGTCGGTTACGTGAAAATGGAACAAGGCCGTTACGACGAAAACACGAAAATGATCGACGAAATCGCTGGAGAATAAGATGATAGGTGGCAGAAGGTGAGACACGGTCTCGCCTTCTCGCCATGCTTTCTAGTATGAAGAGGTAGGGAGCGATACACGAGATGAATGAACCGAACAATAAGCTTTCGATTCGAGAGATGATTCAACAAAATAAACAAAAGAAATATAGTGCGACGAACGTGTTTGATAAAATCATGCCGTTCTTATTATTCTTGAGCGCATTCGTATCGGTCGTCACGACCATTGGTATTGCGTTCACATTAGGCTTTGAGCTATTCAAGTTCTTTGAACGAGTCCCTGTCGCAGAATTTTTAGGATCGACAGAATGGTACCCGCTTAGTGCAGATCAGCGCTTCGGGGTATGGGCCCTTGTGATGGGAACACTCCAAATTACTGTGATTGCGATGATTGTAGCCGTCCCACTCGGTTTGGCGTCTGCGATTTATTTAAGTGAATACGCCTCTGAACGGGCACGACGTGTGTTGAAACCAATTCTAGAAGTGTTGGCCGGTGTGCCGACAATCGTATTCGGTTTCTTCGCCTTGTCATTCATTACACCGATTCTGCAAGCACTCATCCCAGGACTTCAAATTTACAATGC
Organism: Exiguobacterium sp. PFWT01; assembly: GCF_018255795.1. Classification (GTDB taxonomy): domain Bacteria; phylum Bacillota; class Bacilli; order Exiguobacteriales; family Exiguobacteriaceae; genus Exiguobacterium. Next base: position 1,145,210 of record NZ_CP073755.1, read on the forward strand.
ACTCAGCCCAGGGATTGTCGTCGGGATTATGATTATTCCGATGATTGCCTCGATTTCAGAGGATGCAATGAGTGCTGTTCCGAAGAAAATTCGGGACGGTGCGCTCGGTTTAGGTGCGACACGTCTTGAAGTGGCGACGAAAGTTGTCATGCCTGCAGCGACGTCTGGAATTATTGCCTCCATCGTTCTCGGTATGAGCCGTGCGATTGGTGAGACGATGATTGTAACCATCGCTGGTGGTTCACAGCCGAACTTCGAGTTCAATCCGCTCAATGCGATTCAGACGATGACAGCATATATCGTTCAAATCGCAAAAGGTGATGCAGGTTACGGCACAATCGAATATTACAGTATCTATGCGGTCGGTGCGTTGTTGTTCGTCTTTACCCTATTGATGAACCTATTCGCAAACTGGGTGACGCGCCGCTTCAGAGAGGAGTACTAATATGGCTTTACCGAACAGTGAGTTCAAGAATACGAAGAACTTGATGAATCGTGAGACCGTGTCTCAACGAATTAAACGACGTTTACAATTGAATGAAATATTTAAGTACATCTTTTTGGCGGGACTCGTCTTTGCACTCGTCGTCTTATCGACGTTGATTTATGACATCGTGTCAAAAGGTGCAGGATGGGTCGACCTCGATTTCTTGCGCAACTTCCCGTCGCGCCGTCCTGAACAGGCTGGATTATATCCTGCGTTGATTGGGTCATTATGGCTCATGCTATTGATCGTGCCGATGGTGTTCGTCATCGGTGTTGGAGCGGCGATTTACTTGGAGGAATATGCTCCGAAAAATCGCATGACTTCATTTATTGAAGTCAATATTTCGAACTTGGCTGGCGTTCCGTCAATCGTATTCGGATTGCTTGGATTGACAATTTTCGTTCGAGTCATGGAATTAGGGAACTCGATTATGGCCGGTGCCTTGACGCTCGGTCTCATGAGTTTGCCAATTGTCATCGTGGCCTCACAGGAAGCGCTACGAGCAGTCAAAATGGAATTACGACACGCTTCGCTAGCGCTTGGGGCATCGAAGTGGCAGACGACATTTAACGTCGTGTTACCTTCGGCGTTACCAGGGATCATTACGGGGATTATCCTAGCGGTTTCTCGTGCAATTGGTGAAACGGCTCCACTCATCATGGTCGGAGCGGCAACATTCATTTCAACGACACCGAGTAACATTTTCTCTGACTTCACGGCCCTCCCGATCCAGATTTACAACTGGACGAGCCGACCACAAGCAGAGTTCCAAAACTTAGCAGCAGCAGGAATCATCGTACTCATGACGATGCTCATCGCGATGAACTCGGTTGCAATCTATATTCGAAACAAATATACAAATCGACACTAAGTCTTTTTTGCAGATGAATGAGGAGGAAGCTCGAGATGATGAAACAACAAGAGCTCAACAAAGGAGATCAAAACGTGAATACAACTACGACAGAACCGACAACGACTGAGATGAAAAAAGATAGCGCCTATGTCGTCAACAATTTGAACTTGTGGTATGGAGAAGACCAGGCTTTGATTGACGTCAACCTCGATATTAAAAAGAATGAAGTCACGGCAATCATCGGACCATCTGGGTGCGGGAAATCGACGTTCATTAAGACTCTAAACCGTATGGTCGAACTCGTTCCATCGGTTCGGACGAACGGTGAAATCTTGTATCATGGTCGTAACATCTTCGACCGTGGATATAAAGTAGAAGACTTACGTACGTCGGTCGGGATGGTATTTCAACAACCGAACCCGTTCCCAAAATCGGTCTATGACAACGTGGCATACGGACCGCGGACGCACGGAATCAAAAATAAGAAAGTACTCGATGAAATTGTCGAGCGTTCATTACGTGGTGCGGCAATCTGGGATGAAGTAAAAGATCGATTGAATGAGAATGCGTACGGACTTTCAGGTGGACAACAACAACGTCTCTGTATCGCGCGTACGTTAGCGATTGAACCGGATGTCATCTTAATGGACGAGCCGACGTCTGCCCTTGATCCGATCTCTACATTGAAAGTGGAAGAATTGGTACAAGAGTTGAAAGAACAATATTCAATCATCATCGTGACACATAACATGCAACAAGCTGCCCGTGTTTCGGATAAAACGGCATTCTTCTTAAATGGAGAAGTTGTCGAGTTCGATGTAACAGATAAGATTTTCTCGAATCCATCTGACAAACGGACGGAAGACTATATTTCTGGCCGTTTCGGTTAAGGAGGAGACTGGATTGATGGCACAAAACCGCACATTTTTTGATACGAAGTTGACTGAATTAGAAGATAAAGTTGTACGATTGGCAAACTTGACGATGCGCCAAACGGCGACGGCAATCGAAGTGTTGGAAAAACATGATCTCGAATTGGCTAAAACCGTGATTGATAACGATAACGAGTTAGACGAGTTGGAGTTGACTATCAATGACGAAGCGATTCTATTGATTGCAAAACAGCAACCAGTCGCGACTGACTTACGACGTCTGATTGTGACGATGAAATCAGCGACAGATCTTGAACGCATTGCGGACTATGCGACAAACATCGCAAAAGCAGTGACACGAATCGAGCACGTTCCTTATGTACTTGATATCCAACCGCTCAAGAAGATGGCCGAGCAGTTGATTGACATGCTTGAACTGGCAACACGTGCCTATCGTAAAGGTGAAGTGAGCCGTGTTCGTGAACTCAATGAGATGGACCGCGTGATTGATGACATCAATCTAACGGTGATTAAACAATATATCGGTTCTCTTCCAGCCATGACGGTTGGGACGAACGATGTATACGAATTCTCGAACATCGCTCGATACCTCGAGCGGATGGGCGATCATGTGACGAATTTCGGAGAACATTTAATTTTCCTTGAAAAAGGGAAACATTATGATTTGAATCAATAAGATTAGTGGTAAAGAACAACAGTGCTGTTGTTCTTTATTTTTTTGGGGCAGGAATACAAACTCAAGGAGCGAATAATAGTCTACATGGATTTTTACATGAAGGGAGCCATATAGAGATGGAAGAGAAAATCGTATCCTTGAAACAACAAGGTCTTACGTTAAAACAGATTGCGGCAGAATTAGACGTCCCGATTGGCAAAGTCCAATACGCATGGCGGAAATGGAGAAATCAGCAACAGGAAGTGGAGGCGGTTGCCCCTGTGAAACAAAAGCGTGAAACGAAAAAAGCAAAGACGTCGGTGACGACCTCACGCAAACAAGTGGCATCGACGAAAGAGACGGCTAACGTGTCGACTTCTCCACTTCTTGAAAAGGGTCCGGAGGGATATTGGAAGCTACCCGATCGGTACAACGTGGACTTCATGCATGCGGTCGTACAGTCTCCAAACGCAGTGTATGTATGCTGGGAAGTATCTGATCTCGTGAAAGAAACGTTAGCGCTTCAATTCATGCGACGATGGGAAGATCTGCCGAAGGCGTTCCGCATCCTTGATGTTACGTTACTTGATTACAATAGCGGTCACGCAAATCGCTCCTATACATTCGATCTTCCTGAAATGACGAACAGCTGGTTCGTTCGCCCTCTCGACCCGAATACGACATATGTGTTTGAATTTGGGATTCGGACGATGGAAGGAGAGTTTCTCCCAATTGTCGCCTCAAATCCGCTTGACACGCCGCGGGCAGAACCAGTAGGAGTCGGACGATTCGCAGAACCGGTCCGACGTTGGCAATACGGGGAAGTTGATTCTCCAGAACTACTTGATACGTTACCAAAATATGCAGCATACCGACTCGTGCGTTAAGGAGGACTTTTTATTATGAAACCTGGGTACTTTTCACTCGTCCTTCATGCTCATTTACCGTACGTTAGGCATGAAGAGAAACACCGATTAGAAGAAAGATGGGTTTATGAGGCCATCTCTGAGACATATATCCCGATTCTTTGGCAAGTCGATCGCTTGAAGCGTCCCTTACATTGGACGGTTAGTATTTCCCCGCCTGTCGTTGAAATGCTTGCCGATCCACTCATTCAGGATCGCTACGTAGAACACTTGGATGACATGCTCGAATTGATTGCCCTCGAACTATCTGAGGACCGAACAGACGAAGAAACAGCGACGTTACATTTTTATCGTCAGCGATACCACGATTTAAAAAATACGTTCCTTCATTGGAATAAAAATTTGAACGAGGCGTTCCGTACATATCGTGAGGCAGGTTATATTGATATGGTGACATGTACGGCGACCCATGGCTTTAATCCACACCTCTTCACGGAACAGGCGGCACGTGCCGAGATTCGGACGGGTTTGAACTGTTTCGAACGTCACTATGGGTTCCGTCCAACAGGCATATGGTTACCAGAGTGTGCTTATACACCAGGGGTCGACCGGATTCTTTACGAAGAGGGAATTCGCTACACATTTGTCGATGAACATGCTCTTCTTGACGCAGATCCGACACCTGAGAAAGGAATTGGAGCCCCTGTGTATTCACCACATGGAGTCGCGTTATTCCCACGGGATCAAATCATCTCAGGTAAAATCTGGAGTTCGATGATCGGATATCCAGGCCATCCGGATTATCGTGAGTTTTACCGCGATTTGGCATACGATCGGGACTGGGACTATATCCAATCCTTCATGCACCCGGAAGGAATTCGTTTTGATACGGGTTTAAAAATGCACCGAATTACGGGTGATACGGATCAAAAGGATTTTTACGTGCGCGAATGGGCGGAACATCAAATTGAGAACCATGCGACCGATTTTGCAAAAACGTTAGAATCACATCTCGAAGCGCACGGTGCTCAGACATTCCCGCCATTTTTAGTCACAGCTCCGTTCGATGCGGAGCTGTTCGGTCACTGGTGGTTTGAGGGGCCAGAGTTTCTTGGGAAAGTAGCAGAGAGACTTGCTGAGTTTGGGATTGAAACCATCACGCCAGCGCTTTTCCTTGAACGCCACTTTAAAGATTTACAGACGGTCCACGTGTCGATGAATACATGGGGACGTAAAGGTTATGGTGAAGTTTGGATCAACGAGAGAAATGAGTGGATGCTTCGTCATTTGCACATGATGGAGATGCAACTTGTGAAAGATGTGGCGGACTATCGGAATCAATCGGAATTGACAAATCGTGCCTTGAAACAATTGATCCGTCATTATGTACTGGCTGTGTCGAGTGACTGGGCCTTCATCTTGGACGGACAAACGACGGCACAGTATGCCGCCGAACGGTTCCGTGAACACTCAAGACTCTTTGCAGAACTTGAAACGGCACTCTATCAGGATGGAGTATCGGAACAGTTGCTACATGACCATTATGCTGCATATCCATTCCTTCAAGACGAAGACATCGATATTGATTCGTTCTTATCTCCTCACGATTACTATGTGACAACTGAGCGGGAAGACGAGAAACCAGCTATTTTGGTGCTCACGCCTGAGTATCATGGTCATATCGTCGGAGGACTCGGAAGACGGGTCGTCGAAGAAATCGAGGCGAGAGCGAACGATGGGGAAATCGTCTACGTGTTAACGCCATATCATGACGAGTTGCCTGAGTATGAGCGACAAGGAAACATACATGTGTATCGTGTTCGTCCAACTAGTCCATTTTTAGAGCATGTCATGAACCAGGTGGCAACACAAAATATTGCCTATGTAAAACTGGTTCATGAACTTTCGAAACGTGTCTCCTTCAAAGTGGTTCACCACTTCGATTGGATGACGATTCCTGCTGCAAGAGAACTTGCGCAATCCCTTGCGCTTCCGTTATACTCAACTATGTTGTCCTTTGAAGCGACTCGCAATCCGCATGGTCACGGTGGTTTATTCGATGCAATCCATCGAATCGAAAACAGCGTGTTTCCTGCATCAGAACGCGTATATGTCGGTGAAGAGATCTCGATTCACGACCTAAAACAATGGTATAAGGTGAGCGAGAACGTCAACACATGCCTACCTATAGAGACTTCTCCATATGGACAGGAATCAATGAAAAAGAACGTGAAATAACCTTGCTTTTTCATAAGAAACTTGGTAGGATAATTGAGTATGCTTAGACTGTAAAGCAAAAGCACTTGATACAACATCATTAAGATGGGAGTGAAAGAAATGCGCGTTAAAATTACATTAGCTTGCACAGAAACAGGCGATCGCACGTACATCACGAAGAAAAACAAACGTAACAACCCTGAGCGCCTCGAGTTGCGCAAATACAACCCACGTCTCCGTCGTCACACGCTTTACCGCGAAGTGAAGTAATAAGGGACCGGCCGTCACATATGTGGCGGCTTTTTTTGTAAGGAGGAATGCGTTGTGGAAGAAAAAGCAGCGCTCCGGCGCACGATTCATCAATACATCAAACAAATGTCGGAGCGACATCATGCGGACGAAGCCATTCACCAAACATTGTTTGCCTCGGATTTATGGGTCGAAAGTCAAACGATCGCGCTGACGTTGTCACTCCCGCTAGAAATCAATACGTCTCCGATTATTCATATGGCCTTTAAAGAAGGAAAAACGGTCTGCGTCCCGAAAGTAACGGAGCAGGGACTTACGTTTCACATCATTCATTCATTTGATGATTTAGAAACGGGCGTCATGAATATTTTAGAGCCGACCACTCCATCGACGACGCAAGTGATTGACCTTTGTCTCGTCCCGGGGCGTGTTTTCGATCGAACCGGTTATCGCATCGGTTGGGGTGGGGGCTATTATGATCGCTTTTTAGAAACCTATAACGGTACAACACTTGCTTTGGCATATACCGTTCAGCTTGTCGATCATGTACCAACTGAGCCACACGACCTACCCGTTCAATGGATCGTAACAGAAAAGGAGATGATTCAGTGTTCGCCATATTCGCTGTAACATGTTTCGTCGCCTATCTCGGCTATCGGTTACGGTCGTTGACTCGCTCTGGGGCGCTGTTGACAGTCGTGACCGGTACGGTGATCGGATTCTCGTTCGGGTGGTTCGGTCTATACTTGCTTGGCGTGTTTTTTTCGACTTCTTCTCTTGCTTCGAAATATCGCTCTCACGATAAAAAAGGGGTCGATGAGATCGTCGAGAAGACGGGGGCTCGCGATGCCATGCAAGTGTTGGCTAACGGTGGGGTCGGGATTTTATGTGCACTTGGTTATCAATTGACGAATGACCCGGTCTACCTCTATATGTATGTCGTTTCCATCGCGGCGGCGACGAGCGACACGTGGGGATCTGAATTCGGTGTCCTATCGAAACAGAAACCTCGGTTCATGTTTACCTTTAAACGAGTCGAACCGGGGACGAGTGGCGCCGTCTCGACGTTCGGTACCGTCATGTCGATGTTCGGTGCACTGTTGATTGTCGTATCCTCTCTTGTGTTCATCGACTTAAAGATCACACATCTCTTTTTATTATGGGTGATTGGATTAACTGGTAGCATCATTGACACGCTTCTCGGCGCGACCGTCCAACGAACGTTTCGTTGTACAGTCTGCGGAAAATTGACGGAGCAAAAATTACATCACGACGTGCCGACGACTTATGTGTCAGGGTGGCGTTTTCTCGGAAACGATGCGGTTAATTTTCTTTCAGTTTGTGGAGCGACGTTGATTTGTTTTTTAGTGTTTGGATGAGGGTAGTACAGAAAATGAAGGTGTTCCAAATGAATGTGAATATTGTCACAATATCGCCAAAGTGAAAACGGTTTCTGCTGTAGTTAGAGTTTGTGAATGATGTTACAATCTATTTGTAACAGAGATAACAAAAACATGAAACAGATTGTTCGAAGGGTGGAGAATCATTATGGAAACATTAAATCATGCTAAAGTAACACGAGTCGCACTTGTAGGGGCAGGGGCAGTAGGTGCGAGTTTCGCTTATCAATTGACGACAGCTAGTCTATGTGAAGAACTTGTCATCATCGATATTAATAAAGCCAAGGCAGAAGGAGAAGCGATGGACTTGAACCATGGGGTTTCATTCGCTTCATCACCGATGCGCGTCTGGGCAGGGGATTACTCGGATTGTGGCGTCGCTGACATCGTGGTCATCACGGCTGGTGCACCACAGCGTCCAGGTGAAACGCGTCTTGACCTCGTTGAAAAGAATGCAAAGATCATGAAATCCATGATTTCAGACATTATGGACTCTGGTTTTGACGGAATTATCATCATTGCTTCAAACCCGGTCGACATCATGACTCATCTCGCATGGAAATATTCTGGTCTTCCGAAACATCGTGTCTTCGGTTCAGGAACCGTGTTAGATACGTCTCGCTTGCGATACATGCTCGGTGACTATTTCAACGTCGACCCGCGCAACTGTCATGCCTACATCATGGGGGAGCATGGCGATACGGAGTTTGCTGCCTGGAGCAACGCGCGTATTTATGGAAAATCAGTTGAACAATTACTAGACGAGCACGATGAGTACAGCTGGGAAGACCTTGAGGATATTTATGTCAATGTTCGTGACGCAGCATATCATATCATCGAACGTAAAGGTGCGACGTACTATGCGATTGGACTCGGCCTCCTTCGGTTGGTCAAGGCTGTCCTTCGTAACGAGAACACGTTGTTGACAGTCGGTGCCCATCTTGATGGGGAGTATGGGTTACACGATATCCATATCGGTGTGCCAGCAATCATCAACCGTCAAGGTGTGCGTGAAGTCGTAGAGATTGAGTTGTCACAAGAAGAGCATGAGAAAATGCAACATTCTGCGAACGTACTCATGAAAACGATGGAACCTGTCTTGTAATCTCCATCCTTTGGAAACCCGTAGCCATATGGTTACGGGTTTTTATACATATAGAACGAATCATCGTTTGGTCGTGGGTCGTGTCGTGATTTACAATAGAATTGAGAGAGAGGAGGGGTTTCGTTGGCGACAACTTGTTTTTGGGAAGATATTTATCGAAGAGTCGAAAACGGTGGGCGAATTGAAGGCATACTCGAACCCTCCCGTGCGGTCATCTTGTTCGATACGAAAGCAGGTGATCGGTATGATTTGTTCATTCAGACTGAAAAAGCATGGGCGAATCACCTTGGGATGGATATTCATGCGATTTTGAACGCATTTCGCTTATCTCGCATCGGGCGGAAACGATTGACCATTCATATCTATGGTGAGCGTCTCGTGGATGAAGAGCGTGTGGACTCGTTGACGTTCCAAATCCCTGCGAAAGTGACATTGTCCCGTTCGATTTGCACACCGACTATGGAAGAAGACCGGTTCCGACTGCTAGCGGTCTCCCTCGATCGCCAGAAAAAAGCAGAGCTGAAGAAGCGATTCTCGTTCGGTCAACCGAAAGTCGTATATGGTCTCATGCTACTCACATTTGTAGTGATGTGGTTAGCGGAGTCGGTCGGCTCGACCTTCGACCCGAATACGCTGATTGCGTTTGGTGCAAAAGTGAACCCGCTTATAGAACAAGGGGAATGGTGGCGTTTGATTACACCGATGTTCCTGCATATCGGTTGGTTCCACTTTGCGATTAATATGTTTGCACTCTGGTCGCTCGGTCCGCTCGTCGAACGGATGTACGGCTCCATACGATTTTTAATCATCTACTTGCTCAGTGGAGTATTAGCGACATCCGCATCGTTTGCATTCAGCGAATCGATATCAGCAGGCGCTTCAGGAGCGCTATTTGGATTGGTCGGTGCGCTCTTGTACTTTGGGTTGCGGGATCGTTCTCTCTTCATGAAGACGCTCGGACCTCCGCTCTTTATTATGTTAGGATTAAACGTAGGACTTGCGTTTGTATTAGGTGCAGGTCTTGACCATTTCGCGCATGCGGGAGGTCTGATTGGTGGTTTTGTCGTCTCGGGGGTCGTCGGGCTACCGGATGAGAAGAACCGTATACAACGAATCTTATTTTCCGTACTCACCATCTCGATGTTTGGACTACTCGTCGGGTACGGATTTTGGTAAGGGGAGAATTCAATGATTGAAACATTAAAAACACTCGTTAACATCCCGAGTCCTTCCGGGATGACGGAAGAGGCCATCCGCTTCGCGGAGCAAGAATTGAATGAACTGGGTGTCAAGACGTCACGTCTACATAAAGGGGCACTGCTGGCCACATTTTCAGGTCGTTCTGGCAAGGCGCGTCTGTTGACGGCACACGTGGACACACTCGGTGCGATGGTCAAAGACATCTTGCCGAGCGGGCGTCTTCGTTTGACTCAAGTGGGAGGATACGCATGGACGGCAATTGAGGGAGAGAACTGCCTCGTCCACCGTGAAGAAGGAGAGGCGATTGAAGGGACGATCTTGATCCATCAGTCGAGTGTTCACGTCTATAAGGACACGAACTCTGCCGAGCGATCTGCATCAAACATTGAAGTCCGATTGGATGAAAAAGTGCATTCTCGTGAAGATGTGACGGCGCTTGGGATTGAAATCGGGGACTTCGTTTCATTCGATCCACGCTTTCAAGTGACCTCTTCAGGATACGTGAAATCACGCCACTTGGATGATAAGGCGTCGGTCGCCATTCTATTGGACCTTGCGAAAGACTTAATCCGTTATGACTTGCCGCATACCGTTCACTTCTTGATTTCGAATTATGAAGAGGTCGGATTTGGAGGGAACGCGGGTATTCCGGAAGACGTCGTGGAATACATTGCCGTTGATATGGGCGCGCTCGGGGATGGACAGCATTCCGATGAGTATACAGTCTCGATTTGTGCCAAGGATTCATCTGGACCGTATGATATCGGGTTACGACGGAAGTTCACGGCGTTGTGTAAAGCTCATGAGATCGCGTATAAGGTAGATATTTATCCGTACTATGGGTCAGATGCGTCGGCGGCGATTCGAGCAGGGTATGATGTGCGACATGCCTTGATTGGGCCAGGAATCGAATCGAGCCATAGTTATGAGCGAACGCATCTGTCATCAATGGAAGCAACGCGAGAGTTGTTAAATCGTTATGTACAATCGACGATGGAGGAAGAAGCATGAAAAACTTTTATGATGTCCAACAGTTTTTAAAATCGTTCGGTACCATTATTTACATCGGAGAACGGGATGCTGAAATCTCACTCATGATGATGGAACTCGACGAATTGTATGAAGGGGGCATCATCGAACAACGTGTGTACGATACGGCCAAAATCATTTTGACCCACGAATTAAAAAATTCAACAGATTGACAGAAATCCCCTTAGTGCAAAGGGTTGCACTAAGGGGATAATAGTGTACACTATTCAATGAAAGCGATTTAGTTGAGATGAGGAGTGAACGGTATGAAATGGTTATTAGGTATCGACATCGGTGGTACGACGGTGAAGATGGCCGTTTTAGACATGAACGGCATCATTTCGGATAAGTGGGAAGTCAAAACGGATATTCGAGAGAATGGTGTACATATTCCAAAAGACATCGCAGCTTCTTTTGATACGTACTTACAGACATCGGGTAAGAAGAAAGAAGATTTTGCGGGTGCGGGAATCGGGGCACCAGGTTTCGTCAACTTCTCAGAAGGCGTTGTCGAATATTCTCCGAACATCGGGTGGAAAGATTTTGCACTCGTGAGTGAGTTCGAAAAAGCAGTCGGTCTTCCGGCCGTGCTCGAAAATGATGCGAACGCTGCGGCCCTTGGTGAGATGTGGAAAGGTGCCGGCGAAGGGGCGTCAGAATTATTGGCGATCACGCTCGGTACAGGTGTCGGTGGTGGCGTGATCACAAACGGAAATATCGTTCATGGGACGGCAGGAATGGCCGGAGAAATCGGGCATATTACCGTGGAACGAGACGAAACGAAAGCTGTGAAGTGTGGTTGTGGTCGCCTCGGGTGTATTGAGACAATTGCTTCAGCGACCGGCATCTCGCGTTTGGCGTTACAGAAGCGTAAGAATCAAGATACTTCATTAAACGAGTTAAAAGAAGTGACTGCACGTGACGTGTTTGAAGCATATAAAGCGGGTGACTCGATCGCGACAGAAGTCATTGAAGAAATGACGGAATACCTCGGCTTGACCATCTCAAACATCGCGAACACGCTCAATCCGAAAATGATTGTCATCGGTGGAGGTGTCTCAAAAGCTGGTGACGCATTATTGGAGCCGCTTGATGCACAGTTCAAACGGTTTGCGCTCGAGCGGGTATACGAGTCGACAACATTCAAAATCGCTGAACTCGAGAATGATGCCGGTGTGATTGGATGTGCTTGGCTGGCACGGAAACACTTCCTTCCGACACGAGTATGAAACGGACGCGTCTGCACATTGCAGGCGTGTTTTTTTGTGGGAAAGGGTATGGGATATTGTAAAATTTGTAACGTCACAGTTGATTTTTTATTAAAAAAGGGGTAAGATTTGGACTTGATACTGGACGTGTACTATTCAATCCGAATTGTACAATGAATGAACAAATATAAATAAAGAATGGCAACTAAAACATGCCGAAAACTGAAAAGAGGAGGAGACCGTCAGATGAATTCATCTCAACGCTTTTCGAAGTTATCGACGAGACTGAACGACACGGTCCGCGCTTCGTTTCAAGAATATCGTCTATTTTGGATTTTTACGTTATTGCTTTGGACGAAGACGTATATCGTCTATCAATTTTTCTTCAACATTCCGATTGAAAACACCGCACAAGCTTTTATCTTACTGATTAGCCCAATCAGTTCGACATTATTCTTGTTTGCCTTCCATTTCTTCTTTAAAGGTAACAAACAAAAATGGGTGCTCTACACGCTCTATGCGATTGCATCGTTTATCTTGTTTGCGGACGCCGTGTATTATCGGGAATTCACGGACTATTTGACAATGCCTGTCATCATGCAACCATCGAACATGGAAACGTTATCGACATCATTCACTTCGCTTCTTGAATGGAAAGATTTAATCATTCTTGGTGACGTGTTTGTCCTTCCGTTTATCTTATGGCGAATGAACATGAAAGAGAATGTAGCTTCACATCGACGTGCGCTCGTCACATTCGTCGTAGCGGTCTCTGTCTTCTTGTTCAACCTTTCGTTAGCAGAAACGGAACGACCTGAATTGTTGACTCGTTCATTTGACCGTGAGCTGTTGGTGAAAAACATCGGAACATTTAACTTCCATGTGTATGATGCCATGCTCCAAACGAAAACATCGGCTCAAAAAGCGATGGCGGATGAATCAGAACTCGCAACGATTGAACAATTCACCCGTCAAAACTATGCGGCGCCGAATCCGGATTTGTTCGGAAAATATAAAGGGAAAAATGTCATCGTGGTTTCATTCGAATCTGCGCAGAATTTTACTCACAACATGAAGGCGCCGAATGGAGAGTACATCACGCCGAACTTGAACAAACTGATTGAAGAGTCTCACTACTGGCCGAACTACTACCATACAGTCGGTCAAGGGAAGACTTCTGATGCTGAGTTCGCACTCGATAACTCACTATATGGACTCCCACGTGGTGCTGTATACTTTACGAACGCCGATAATGAATTTCAAGCGCTCCCTGAGTTGGTCAAGGACGAAAATTATTACTCAGCCGTGTTCCATGCGAATAACAAATCGTTCTGGAACCGCGATCAAATGTACAAGAACATTGGCGTCGATCAATTCTTTGATGAAAAGAGTTATGACCTCGGGAATCCTGAAGACATGACAGAATGGGGTCTCCTAGATGATAGTTTCTTCGAACAATCCATTCCAATGCTTCAAGAATTGCCTGAACCGTACTACGCGAAGTTCATCACATTGACGAACCACTTCCCGTACACGATGCCAAGTGAAGACTATGAGCTTGTACCGAAATTTGAAACGAGCTCAACTACGTTGAACAACTTCCCGCAAGCACTAGCTTATCAAGATTACGCACTCGGTCTCTTCATCGACCAGTTGAAAGAGAACGGAATGTGGGAAGATACAATCTTTGTCGTCTACGGTGACCATTACGGTATTTCGACGAACCACAACAGTGCGATGGCAGAGCTACTCGGCAAAGATGAGTTGACACCATTTGACGTGGCGAAGTTGCAACAAGTTCCGTTTGCCATTCACTTACCTGACCAGAAAGAAGGGGAAGTGCATGAGACGATCGGTAGTCATGTCGACATGAAACCGACCATCTTGCACTTACTCGGAATCGACACGTCAGATACGATTGGATTCGGAAACGACTTATTCTCTGAAAATCGAAACAGTCGCGCGATTTTCCGCGACGGAACGGTCGTGACGGATGAATATGTTTGGACACAGTCGACATGTTATAACGCGACTTCTGGTGAAGTAGTCGAAGACACATCGTTATGTGGTCCGATGACGGAAGAAGCGGAAAAAATCTTGCAAATGAACGATGATTTGATTTACTCCGATCTACTCCGTTTCAAAGAACAAACTGAAGAATAATAAGTACGGACCAAGTCACATAGTGATTTGGTCCGTTTTATATAGAGGGAAGGAACGTGTAGAAAGGCATAAAAAAAGCGACCGAAGTCGCTTGATGATTGCGTATGCGAATCATTAACCTGGAATTCCACCGTAGATCAACGTGGCGACACCAAAGAATCCGAATACGAGTACAGTTAAACCTGCAAATACGAGCGGAAAGAATTGGCGCTTTTGGAATGAACGAAGCATTCCCCAAATAGCCACAATCGCGACGATGACGGAAATCCATCCGAACGGTTCATACAAATGCATGACGAGTTCCCCCTTTAATTATACGTCATGAAATTCATAAAAATTTCACTGAAATATCATTATTATTTTATCCGATTATAGAGTCGCTGTCGAGCAAAGGTTGACATCGAAACAATTTTGCCACAATATTGTTTTGAATAAGAAGGGGATGAATCCAATGCAAATCAAAAAGATTACGTCTGGCTTGGCACAAGAGAACGGCTATGTCATTGAAAAAGACGGCACAGTCGTCGTCATTGACCCCGGAACGGATGACCCGAGGTTCTTCGACACGATCGAACGTTTCGGTACACTATCCGCCGTCCTGTTAACTCATGCGCACTTCGATCATATCGGAGGAATTGATGCGCTCCGTGAACGTTACCAGGTGCCAGTCTATGTACACCGCTTAGAAGCAGATTGGCTGACAGATGGCGAAAAGAATGGCGCTTCTGCGTTCAACTTGCCGATGCCTTCAATGAAACCGGCAGAAAAAACATACGAAGGCGATGTATTGGAAATTGGGAGCATCGTATTTCGAATCTATCATACACCGGGTCATTCCCCAGGGAGTGTCGTATTGTTTATGGATGATGAAAGAATCGCCTTTTGTGGCGACTTGATCTTTAAGCAATCCGTCGGACGGACAGACCTGTTTGGTGGAGACCAGTCGACATTAATGGGATCCATCGATCGGATGAAGCAGCTCCTTCCTGATGAGACGACACTGTACTCGGGGCACGGTCCTCAGACGACACTAGAAGAAGAAAAGCGGACAAATCCGTTCTTCACATAAAAAAAGATTGTCTCCGGCGAGACAATCTTTTTTTACATTTGGAAGTTGCTCCAATACGTAAAGACAACGAAGAAAATTGTCAAATACGCACCAAAGACATATACATACGTTTTTTCAGTTAACTTTAAGTAACCAAGAGCGACGAAGAAAATCGTTTGTGCTAAGAAGACAAGTCCCATAACGATAAAGTCGCCAGTATGTTCACTACTACTTTGGTCGCCGCCTAGTGCGCCTACGAAAGCAAGTGCCGCCACTAGTCCAGTCCAAAAGCCTAGGACACGAAACATTCTTGCCATGTTAATCCCCCCATACGTGCATTATTCCATTCTCATTCACTATTTTACCAACACATTCGAAAAAATGCTATGGAAACGTGATAATTGAACAAAATAATCGTGAAAAATATGTGAAATCATTTCGGTAAATAAAGTTGTACAAAATTTATAAAAAAGTTGCACAAAACATGTACAAACGGGGTATAGAGATGTATAATCAACTTATACAAAATGAGCGAAGTGAAAGTTGAATGAGGGAGGAACATAAAAATGGCATCAGAACTAATGTTTTACACGTATCCAAGCTGTACTTCTTGTCGGAAGACGAAAGCGTTTTTACAGGAACAAGAACTTCAAGTGAGTGAGCGTCACATTTTCAGAGATGCACCAACAGTTGATGAATTGTTGCAACTCCTTGCAATCAGTGAGGAAGGAGTCGACTCTCTCCTTGCGACACGAAGCCAGGCCTTCAAACAACTTGATGTTGACGTGGAGGATTTGAAATTAAGCGAGCTTCTGAAGCTGATGAGCGAAAACCCAAAACTTTTGAAGCGTCCGATCTTAACTGATGGAAAAGAAGTGATTGTCGGATATGACAAGGTTTCAATCGAAACATATGCACGTCGCCACAACACTGCAGCGGTTCAAGTTTCATAAAACAAGTCCACTTTCAACATAGTGGGCTTTTTTTTATGCTTGTATCGAGGTGAACGAGATGAAGGAACTCATTGAGGATTTATTAGATGCAGCACGTCAAATCGGTGCGAGTGATCTTCATTTTATACCCGATGCAAACCAAGTAAAGGTTCAAGTCCGTTCTGCTAGTAAGCTTGCTGCGCTTCAATCGATGGATGCCGAGCTGTATGATCGCCTTACATATCATATGCGATATTGGTGTTCACTACCTGAATCTAATCAACGAATCCCACAATCAGGTGTCTATGAATTGAACCAAGATGTCATCCGGGTGACCTTTCTCCCGTCGTTCGCCCAGACGTCAATGTCTTGGCGCGTTCCCCATGACACGTTTGAACTCCAGCACCTGTTACGATCACACGATGTGGAACGATTTCAAAAAGTCGTGGCATCACATCATGGTCTTTTCTTTATAGGGGGTTCTACCGGAGCAGGCAAGACGACGGTACTGTATGCTCTGTTGAATCAGCTGAAGCATGAGCGAATTGTGACGATTGAAAATCCTCCTGAACAAATGGTCGATGGTGTCATTCAGCTGGAAGTGAATGCTAAGGCTGGACTCAGCCATCGACACTTGTTGAAAGAGACGCTTCGCGCCGACCCGGATATCATCGTGATTGGCGAGGTACGGACCGATGAAGAATTGATGGTCGCATACGATGCGGCGCTCAGTGGTCATTTGACGATTACAACCTTTCATACCGCATCGATTCAGGATGGGGAAAAGCGGCTGATGCAACTTCTTGGTAAGGCGACCGTGGAAAGACATTGGTGTGTACTGACTCGAAATCAGGAGGTGACTTGCGAATGGTCGACGTTCCGGTAATCCCATCGATCCGACTGATTCATCGATTTCTTCGTCTACAATCACGAGGTGTGTCATTGAAAGTGACCATGGAGACGCTTGAACTTCATGAGAAGGGAAAAATGAAAGACTGTATTCGAGAGATGAGGATTCGTCTAGAAGCGGGTGTGAGTTTGCCTGAGGTATTTTCCATCTTGATCACGAATCGGCAGATGCAAGAGATTTTACATACGGCGGACCACAACGGACGATTTATGGATGGATTGTCGCAAGTGGCGATGGTGCTCGAGATGCGACAACGGTTAAAGCAGGAGCTGCGGAGGCTAATTCGCTATCCGTTGATTATCTTCTTCATCCTACTTGCATTAGGCATGATTTATGCCTTATACATTTTCCCGAAATTAATGGGGATGGTAGATGTCTCGTCGCATGGCGGTGTGGGGTCGATTCTATTGTCGAATTGGTTCTTTCCTGTACTGTTTTCTATATTCGTGGCAATCTCGGTTCTCATATATGAATTTCATCGTCGAGGAGGAGAGCTCCCTTTTTACGTATGGAGACGTGGGAAAACACTCTATATGACCTATGTATTTGTCAGTGAATTATCCTTGCTCCAACATACTGAAACGAATATCAGGCAGATTATCAGTCGGCTAGCCGAGGAAGAGGGGGAAATGGCAGAGATGGCCAAGCGAATTCACCATCGCATGTCTGAAGGTGAAGGAATTGAAGCGGCGACGAGGTGTGAACCGTTTATCGATCATGAGGTTGTGAGTCTATTAGGTGTGGGTTCGATGAGTGGGGAACTTGGTAAATTGATGTCTCTTCATCGCGATCTTGTATTCGAAGAGATGGAGCAATACAGTCGGGGTTTGATTGAGAAAATTGAACCGTCTTTATACGGCATCCTCAGTGTCATGATCGGTGTTCTTTTTTACACACTCTATTTACCGGTCAAACTCATTATGGCTCAATTGTGAAAGGAGAAAGATGAAATGAAGGAAGAGCGTGGGTTCACATTAGTTGAGATGGCGGCAGTATTACTCATTATATCAGTTCTTCTTCTGTTACTTGTCCCTTCTTTGTCGGACGGGAAATCTCGTGCTGACCAAGTGAGTTGCGAAGGTAGCGTTCGAATCGTTGAATCTGAAATCAATTTGCACTACGCGGAACATAAAGCCTATCCTGAAACGTTAGAAGTGATTAAGCGTGCATCGGCTGCAGATCCACTCGTTTATAGCTGTCAATCCTCGACCTATACGTATTCTCCGACTGATGGCTCCTTAAAAAAACAATGAAAGGCTACACCTTGGTCGAAATGACATGGGTACTTCTCGTATTGTCGTTCTTAGTATTGATGAGTGCACCGATTACGAGACCGTTCGAACGAATGGAACTCTACAATTTTTCGGATTCATTGGTAGCGAATATTCAAGAAGCTGGGCAATTTCCCTATATTTCAGAAGAGGGAGATTGTGTGCCGCGATTGATTTGGATTTCGAAACAACAAACTTATCTGATTGTGTGTGGGAGAGAGATCGTCAGGGAGGTTGATGTTCCTGATGGGGTGGATGTATATCTTCCGACGTACAACACGTTGACCTTTTCACAAGCGACCGCCTCTTATGCGGGACAATGGAAATTCGTCAGTGGAAAGACATCGGTGACGCTCAAATTTCGAATCGGGACGTATGAGCCGGAGGTGATTACTCGTGAAAGTAGATGAATCGGGTTTCTCGTTATGGGAGCTGACTGTCAGTCTTGCGGTCATCATGGGATGGATTTTCATACTGGCATCCTTTGTCGTGCAAGGGAACGAACGAATCCAACGGTTGAGTGACACGCTCTTCATCTATGAACGATTACAAGGAGAGGTTCTGCTTGAAGCCACTGAACCAACAGGGCGTGAGCAAGTGTGTGAGAAAGGATTTTGTTTACCGACATTATGAAAATGGGTTTACGATGATTGAAATGACGGTCGTTTTGCTGATCCTTCCCATATTTCTTTTCCTTTTGGTTGAACTGCTCACGCTCGGTCAACATCTTTATGAACAGCCTAAATGGAATCATCATACGACGCCTCAACTGATTGTGCGCCGTCTGATGGATAGCGAGAACTGTCGTGTTGACGAAGGGCGGTTACGAGGTGATTTCGTCAAATCGGATGAGGAGCGGTGGTCATGGACAATCAAACAAGTAAATGGCAATTTGGTCATGGTCGGAGATGGAGGAGGAAACTTACTCTTTTTAAGAGGAATCGAGCAGTATCATGTCGAAACGGTCGGAAAGGGTTTTCGAATCGCATGGACCGATTCATCGTTCAGAAGAGAGCGGCACGTCATGTGCATGAAACAGGATTCTTTCTCGTCATCACCTTGACCATCGTTGTTTGGTTACTCGGGGCCGCGTTATTTTGGTATACTGATGTGGAACGAACGACGAGGCGACTGTCAGAGGAAATCTTAGCGATTCGCTTCGAATCGCATCTCTTATTGGCGAAAGAGCGTTGCGGTGATCGACCGTTAACGCTGCATAAACCAACGGGAACTCTGACGTGTCGTCCGATTGCACCGAATCGTACTGAAGTGAATATCGTGCTAACATCCGGTGAACGGCATAAAGAGGTGATTGTTTATGAATGATAACCCGTTTTATATCGTGGGGTTTATGGGTACAGGTAAATCTACCTTATTCTCGTTTCTGAGAGAATATGGGGAGGTCATCGATCTTGATTTAGTCATTGAGTCCATGACTGGGATGGAGATCGCTACATATTTTGACCGCTATGGTGAGTCTGCGTTTCGTGATGTTGAGTCAAAAGTACTGCAACAAGTCACTGCTGACTATATCCTGACCGGTGGCGGAGTGGTGGAACGCTCTGAAAATATATGTTGGATGCGAGAACGTGGTACGATGATCCATTTAAATCTTCCGTTCGACATGTGTTGGGAACGAATCAAAGATTCTGCGCGGCCACTTGTTAAAAGAGGACGGGAGGATGTTCATGCGTTGTTTCAACGACGTGATCAATTATATCGAAAAGCGAGTGTATCCATCGATGCATCTCAATCGCCTGAAGACATCGCCAAGCAAATCATCCGTATAAAGGGGGAAAAAGTATGATTTGGATTAATTTTGCCATCATCGTATTTTCATTAATCGGACTTGGGATATATGGTTATCTCTTGTTCAAAAACAAAATGAAACCAGAATTTGGTCGTTTGAATCGTCTGACGGAACGTTTTAAAATTCGGGCGGATGTGATTGGTCAACAGGTCAATGAAATCAAAGGACACGTGGATGCGGTTAATCGATCCGTTACTCAAATAAAAGAGTTCGGAGTCAATGCGAAGAATGAATCGATTGAATTAAAGCAAGCCGCCGTTGAGCTAACTCATGAAATCAAACGGACAGCGGGAATTGAACGTTCTGACGTTTCCACCGAGTCGAAAATATGAAATAATGAGGATGAAAACGTTTTCGTTTTTCATCCTTTTTCTTTTTCGCTTTTTTACCTATGCAGAAGGAATAAAAATTGTTAAAGTGGAATGGAAAACGAAAGATTTCAAAAACAAAAGCATTTTATGTTCGGGATTGGGGGATATTATGGAAAAGGTTACTTTGAAACGTACGCCTTTGTTCGATTTGATTGAACCGAAGGCGAAGATGGTTGATTTTGCGGGATTTGAAATGCCGATTATGTTCTCTTCGATTAAAGAAGAGCATTTGGCTGTACGTCAAAACGTGGGGATGTTTGATGTATCTCACATGGGAGAAATTCGAATCGAAGGGCCGGATGCGCTTGAGCAAGTTCAAAACTTGGTGACGAATGATATCTCGAAGATTAAAGTTGGTCAAGCCCAGTATAACCTTCTCTGTCTTGAAGACGGCGGTGTGGTGGACGATTTGCTTGTCTATCGATTAGATGAGGACGCTTATTGGCTCGTCGTCAATGCTTCAAATATTGAAAAGGACGAAGCCCACATTCGTCGATACGTTAAGGGTGACGTGGTTGTGACAAATGAATCTGATGAATATGGTCAGATTGCGATTCAAGGACCGAATGCACAATCCGTACTTCAAACTATCACAAATGTGGCACTCGACGAAATCGGGTTCTTCAAATTCATGAATGGGGACGTGGCGGGTGTACCATCGATCATCTCTAGAAGTGGGTATACTGGGGAAGATGGTTTCGAGATTTATGCTCGATCCGAAGCGATTTCTGCCATTTGGGAAGCGCTTGAAACCGAGGGTGTTACCCCATGTGGGCTGGGCGCACGCGATACATTACGTTTCGAAGCGTGCTTGCCGCTTTACGGTCATGAGTTGGATGAGTCGGTCACGCCATTCGAAGCGAATCTCAATTTTGCAGTTAAGCTAGATACTGATTTTGTTGGTAAGAAAGCACTCGTCACTCAAAAAGAGAATATTCCGAATCGATTGATTGGATTGAAATTGCTCGGTCGTGGGATTGCCCGCCAAGGGGCGCAAGTTGAATTGGATGGGAATGTAATCGGCGTTGTCACGACCGGTACGATGCCTCCGACTGTAAATGAATCAATCGCATGGGCACGAGTCGATGCACGTTACAAAGATGAAGATCGTTTTGTCATCGACATCCGTGGTAAAAAGATTGAAGCCGAACGCGTACCGACACCTTTCTATAAACGAACGAAATGAAACAGGGGGATTCAGAATGAACAGAATGGAATTTCGTTATTTACCGATGACCGAGCAAGATGAACGAGACATGTTAGAGACAATCGGCGTCGATTCAATCGAAGCGCTTCTTTCAGATATTCCAGAAACACTTCGCGAACAAGCATCATTGGCGGCGATTGGGGCTCCGCTTCCGGAAGTCGATCTCGTTCGTCATATGACAAAGTTGGCTGATAAAAACAAACATACGAAATCATACCCGAGCTTCCTTGGAGCAGGGATGTACGATCATCTTTCGCCAAGTGTGATGAACCATATGCTTTTGCGTTCTGAATTCTATACGGCGTATACGCCATATCAACCTGAGATTTCACAAGGTGAACTTCAGGCGATGTTCGAATTCCAAACAATGATTTGTGAATTGACAGGGATGGACGTCGCGAACTCTTCGATGTACGACGGAATCACGGCTCTCGCTGAGGCGACTTACCTAGCGAGCGCACAGACGAAGAAAAAACGTGTCGTCGTCTCTGGTGCAGTGCATCCTGAAGCGAAGGACGTAATCCGTACGTATGCTGACGGACCGGGGCTATCCGTTGACTACACAGATGTGGTGAACGGGGTGACGGACGTGTCAGACCTTGATTTGACGGATGCGTCGTGTCTTGTCGTACAATATCCAAACTTCTACGGTCGTATTGAAGACTTAGAAACATTGGCAGAATTGGCTCATGAAGCGGGTGCGCTCTTCGTCGTTTCGAGCAACCCGCTCGCCCTCGGAAT
Source organism: Exiguobacterium sp. PFWT01 (assembly GCF_018255795.1). Classification (GTDB taxonomy): domain Bacteria; phylum Bacillota; class Bacilli; order Exiguobacteriales; family Exiguobacteriaceae; genus Exiguobacterium. Next base: position 1,167,825 of record NZ_CP073755.1, read on the forward strand.
TCTTGAGTCACCAGGAGCTCTCGGTGCGGACATCACGGTCGGAGATGCACAGCCATTCGGTATTCCGCAAAGTTTTGGTGGACCGTCATGTGGATATTTCGCGGTCAAAAAATCTTTGATGCGTAAACTACCGGGACGACTTGTTGGTCAAACGGTCGATGAGGACGGCAAACGCGGATTCGTGTTGACGCTCCAGGCGCGTGAACAGCACATTCGTCGTGATAAAGCGACATCCAATATCTGTTCGAACCAAGCGCTTAACGCATTGGCTGCTTCGATCACGATGTCCGCTTTAGGAAAATACGGAATTCGTGATATGGCCGTTCGGAATATTCAAACCGCTCATTATATGAAAGAAGCGTTAAAAGCTGCAGGATTCAACATCGTGGACGAAGGACCGATGTTCAATGAGTTTGCGGTGGATTTTGGACGTGATGCAGAAGAAGTATCGCGCCATCTACTCGAGCATGGCATAATCGGTGGTCTACCGCTTGGTACGTATGAAGGGGAGCGTCAGACACAGATGTTGATTTGCGCGACGGAATTGCGCACGAAAGAAGAGATTGATCAGTTTGTCGAAGTGGTTGGGGGGATGAAATAATGCAACACGAGCAAACGCTAATTTTTGAAGTATCACGTGAAGGACGGACTGGATATAATTTGCCGACACCGACTGTCCCAGAGGTTGACCTTGAGACGTTGTTACCGGCTATGATGATTCGAAAAGAGGCGGCGGAACTTCCTGAAGTATCTGAACTCGATGTCGTTCGCCATTACACGTCTCTATCTACACGAAACCATGGGGTCGATTCAGGCTTCTATCCGCTCGGTTCGTGTACGATGAAATATAATCCGAAAGTGAACGAAGATATGGCTCGTCTTCCTGGCTTTGCACATATTCACCCATTGCAACCGGTTGAGACGATTCAAGGTGCGCTCGAACTCATGGTGGACTTACAGGAGCAACTCGCTGAAATTACAGGAATGGACGAAGTCACACTCCAACCAGCGGCAGGGGCGCATGGGGAATGGACGGGACTCATGTTGATCAAAGCGTTCCATGAACGTAATGGGGATACGGCTCGTACGAAAGTACTCGTTCCAGACTCGGCGCACGGAACGAACCCGGCGTCCGCAGTCGTAGCTGGATTCGAGACGGTAACCGTCAAGTCGGATGAGCGCGGTCTCGTCGATTTGGATGATTTGAAGGCAAAAGTTGGAGCGGATACAGCTGCGCTCATGCTGACAAACCCGAATACGCTTGGACTATTCGAAGCGGATATCCTTGAAATCTCAAAAGTCGTTCATGAAGCTGGCGGGAAGCTTTATTATGATGGCGCGAACTCAAACGCGATTCTCGGGATCGCACGTCCGGGGGATATGGGCTTTGACGTCGTTCACTTGAACCTGCATAAGACGTTCACGGGTCCTCACGGCGGTGGAGGTCCAGGTTCAGGTCCAGTCGGGGTAAAACGTGACTTGATCCCATTCCTACCGACTCCGATCGTGACGAAGACAGATGATGGATATGGTCTCGATTACGACCGTCCACATTCAATCGGTCGAATCAAACCATTCTATGGAAACTTCGGGATCAACGTCCGAGCTTACAGCTATATCAAGACGATGGGCGCAGAAGGATTGACGCGGGTATCACGTGAAGCGGTCCTCAACGCAAACTATATGTTCGCGCGACTAAAAGATGCGTTCGACGTGCCATATGATACGTATTGCAAACATGAGTTTGTCTTGTCAGGGAAACGTCAAAAAGCCCTTGGTGTTCGTACTCTCGACATCGCTAAACGTCTTCTTGACTTCGGTTACCACCCACCGACAATCTATTTCCCGTTAAATGTCGAGGAATGTATCATGGTGGAACCAACAGAGACAGAATCAAAAGAAACACTTGATGCGTTCTGTGATGCGATGCTCCAGATTGCGAAAGAGGCGGAAGAGAATCCGGAAATCGTTCAGACGGCTCCTCATACGACGGTCGTCAAACGGATGGACGAGACACTCGCTGCCCGTAAACCGGTCTTAAAGTATGAGCGTCGTGAGGCGTCATCTGTAAAATGAAAAATGGGCGAGTCGATGATTGAATCGACCCGCCCGTTTTTTATGCTTTTTTAATCTTACCCTTCCAGTTCTTGAAGCCGCCTTCGAGCATGTAGATGTTGTTGTATCCGTTCTTCATCAGGAGTTTAGCCGCCTGGTTTGAACGTGAACTACCTTGGCAGTAAATCAAAATCGGCTGATCTTTGCGCAGTTCTTTCATGCGTAGTTTCATTTGGCCGACCGGGATATTCCGAGCACCAACGATATGTCCACCTTTGTATTCGTTCGGTTCACGCACGTCAATCAACTGACCTTTACGGAGTGAGGCGCGGAATTCTTCTTGTTTCATTTTTTTCAACCCGCGAGCTGGCATGAAACGCCATACGATGTAGGCGATCAAGGCAACCCATAGGAGGATGACGAGGATTGTTTCGAGTCCCATAGATGTTCTTCCCTTCTCTTTCAAAGTTACCATATCTCATTATAATGAATTTAAGGTCATGAGACAATGATTGACTCAATCAATCGGGGCTTTCCCTTTCGATTTCACTCTAGTTAGGATAAAATAAAGAATGGAAACCGGAACATAAGGGGAGGTCGTGCCCATGCCGACACCGAGTATGGAAGATTATTTAGAACGTATTTATTTGTTGATGTCAGAGAAAGGCTATGCGCGTGTATCTGATATTGCGGAACATTTAGGGGTCCATCCCTCCTCTGTCACCAAAATGGTTCAAAAGCTGGACCGTGAAGAATATCTGGTGTATGAAAAATATCGTGGTCTCATGCTTACAAAAAAAGGTCAAAAAGTAGGGAAGCGATTGGTCGAGCGTCATGCGATGCTCGAGTCTTTTTTACGTCTAATCGGAGTGGATGAAGCAGATGTGTACGAGGATGTCGAGGGAATCGAACACCATCTCAGCTCGAACACACTTGACTGTATGACACAGTTCGTGGAATTTTTTGAAGATAAGCCTGAGCTCATGGATCAATTTAGAGAATTTCGGGAACAAGAGCGAGCTTCAGAGGAATAATATGTGAAAAGCGACAATCGAACTCGATTGGCGCTTTTTATTTGGTTCATCATCGCTAAAATACGAACGAATCATTCATATTTATTGTAGAATGTATATTTTTTAGTCGTCATTATGTTAAGATGAATCGTGGATTGAATAGATTGGGGGTGACGGCGAACATTCGCCGGATAAATGGAGATTCAAATCAAAGGAAAACTGTTTGATGAACAGCAGATTCAAACACGTGTGAAAGAGTTGGCTGAAGAAATTGAGAACGATGCAGAGGGAACACCGATCGTGATCGTCGCCGTGTTAAAAGGCTCGATGGTCTTTGCGGCAGACTTGATGCGATATATGAAAGGTAGCATTCAGCTCGATACGGTCGCGACGTCTTCTTACGGGAAAAAGACGGTCTCGAGTGGGAGTGTGCAGCTTCGGAAGGACTTGGATTTAGATGTGGAAGGAAAGTATGTCGTCATTATCGAGGACATCATCGACACGGGACAGACGTTGAAATTCTTGTGTAAACATATGGAGCTCCATCAACCGAAGCAGTTGAAAATTTGTACGCTTCTCGACAAGCCGGCGCGACGACTCGTTCAATTGGACGCAGACTATGTCGGGTTCGAAATTCCTGATGAGTTTGTCATCGGATATGGAATCGATTATGCGGAGCAATATCGGAATCTTCCGTATATCGGATATGTAGAGACGACATAAAAAGGAGCGCCGCGGCGCTCCTTTTACATGTTTGCTTTCTTTTTCTTCTTGCCTTTTTTTCCTTCAATCACTGTTAAGTGTGGAGGATTGCTACGATGTACGGTTGAACGTTTAGATAACTTGGTGACGTTCGAACCAGGTTTCTTCGCTTTCCGGTTTTTAGCGGAAGCGGAAGGTTTGACTTGAGGACCACGACTTCCCTGCATTCGTTTTTTTGAGGCTTGCGCGGTTTTACGATAGCGTGCATCTTCTGCAGACATACGTGGTGCCATGAAGACGCGATAGATCACATAAAAGACTAACCCGAATATCCCGATGAACAACAATTGTCTAAACAGGCGACCCGGATCGGTGGCAAGCATATGCCCGACCCCGATGAAGCCAAGGATAAACACGATTGTTGCAGCGATCGAACCGACTCTTTGTCTGATCATGGTGCTTCCTCCTCTTATCCCTCTCTATGAATGACCGATTCTCCTAACTCTTTTCGTTCCCATGTCTCAAATGCTTCAATCGCGACTTGAATCTGCTCATCATTTGGCTCTCGTGTCGTCAATAATTGGAGCGAGAGGCCCGGTTTGCCGAGGAATGACAGAAAGCGATGGTCGCGGAAACGATTGGTAAACTGAAGGACTTCAAATGAGATTCCGATGACGACCGGCAATAGCGCGATTCGGCTGACGAGTCGCAACCAGAGCGGGTCGATTGGCACAATCATATAAACGCCAATCCCGACGAAGACGGTGAATAAAATGAAGCTCGAGCCACAACGATAATGCAATCGCGAGCTTTGGCGTACTTGTTCAACCGTGACCGGACGCCCGGACTCATAGCAATTGATGACTTTATGCTCAGCGCCGTGATATTGGAAGACGCGCTTAATGAGTGGCGTCAATGATATCAAGTAGAGGTAGCTGAGTAACAATACTAATTTTATTCCCCCTTCAAGGAGGTTTTGAATCACATGTCCGGAAAATAAAGGCACGTCTTGAAACATAGCCGCGAGCAGTGCAGGCGTCACATTGAAAATCAATTTACCAAACACGTATGAGATGACACCGACGATTGCGATGAAGGCAATCATCCATATGCTCTGTTTTTGGTCTTCGCTCGTATTCGTATCTTCACTCGGGTCGACATCATATCGATCGCTCGCAAAGTTCATATGTGCAGAACCGTTCTTTAACGATTCGTAAAGCGCGATAATCCCTCTCAAGAACGGTACTTTTTTTAACGATTGGACCCAAGGGACAAGAATGCGCGCTTGCTCGAATGTTTCGATCGAGCCATCTTTTCGCCGGATGGCAGATGCGCTTTCAGAGCGGCCTTGAAACATGACACCTTCCACAAGCGCCTGTCCCCCGACTGGGATGGTTGGTTTAGAATTCATTCACTTTCCTCGATTCTTCAAATGTTGTACTTGAATTATACCGTGATTTGTAAAAAAAACGAAAGGGCAGAAGGCTCGATTCACGTTCTTTCGATAAATTTGTTACAATAGATAAGACTTGACGAACGAGGGGGAAGAAGGTTGCGGATTTTAGTTTTAAATGGACCGAATTTAAATCTACTGGGTCGTCGTGAACCGGATGTATATGGCGAGGTGTCGTTGAAAGGATTGGCGGCAGAACTGATGCTGCGCGCTCCAGAAGACGTTGAACTCACCTTTAAACAATCGAATCATGAGGGAGATTTAATTGATGCGCTACATGACGCTTTTGATTATGAGGGTGTCATATTGAATGCGGGTGCCTATACGCATACATCGATTGCGATCCGGGATGCCATATCCGCTATCGCTGCCCCGGTCGTTGAAGTACATATCTCGAACGTGCATGCACGCGAGACCTTTCGGCATGAGTCAAAACTTGCTGCCGTCTGTATCGGTGTCATTACCGGTTTTGGACTCACGAGCTATACGTTAGCGATGCATGCACTAATCGAACATTGGAGGAATCGACATGATTGAACGCGTAAACAAACTGCAAGCACAGTTAGAAGAAAACAAAATTGATGCGTTGCTCGTCACAAAACGTGAGAATATCCGCTACTTATCTGGTTTCACAGGATCGAGCGGTGTCATCGTCATCACGTCGAATTCGGCAAGTTTTATCACGGACTTCCGTTACACGGAACAGGCGAACGATCAAGTGAAAGGGTATGACATCATCGAACTTGATACGTCACTCATCAAGTCGGTAGCAGATGTCGTGTCACGTGAATCCATCAAGCGCCTTGGCATTGAGCAGGATGCGATGACAGTGGGGCAATATCGTGCCTATGAAAAAGAAGTGGACGCTCAACTTATTGAAACGTCTGGAATCGTAGAAAAACTGCGCTTGATTAAGGATGAATCAGAGATTAAGATTATGAAGGAAGCTGCGGCAATCGCTGATGCGGCGTACGCCCATATCCAGACGTTCATCCGTCCTGGTCGTACCGAAAGAGAAGTCGCGAACGAACTCGAAATGTTCATGCGTTCAAAAGGTGCCGACTCGTCATCGTTCGACATGATTGTCGCCTCGGGTCTCCGTTCGGCGCTACCGCACGGTGTGGCAAGCGATAAAGTCATCGAAGCTGGAGAATTGGTTACGCTTGATTTCGGGGCTTACTATAAAGGGTACTGCTCAGATATCACGCGTACGCTTGCAATCGGTCCGATTTCGGATGAGTTGCGTCAAATCTACGATACGGTACTCCGTGCTCAACTTGCTGGCGTAGAAGGCACACGAGCCGGAATCACTGGCATTGAGGCTGATGCGTTGACACGCGATATTATTAAAGAAGCTGGATATGGCGAGTACTTCGGCCACTCGACAGGACATGGTCTCGGAATGGAAGTGCATGAGGCCCCAGGATTATCGTTCCGTTCGGACACGGTGCTTGAGCCTGGTATGGTCGTGACGATCGAGCCGGGTATTTACATCAATGGCGTCGGTGGTTGCCGAATTGAAGACGATGTCGTCATCACAGAAGACGGATGCTACCGTCTGACACAGTCGCCAAAAGAGTTAATTACGATCGAGGCATAAGTCTCATCTGAATTTAGGAGGAAATCAACATGGTATCAGTTAACGATTTAAAAACAGGATTGACGGTTAAAACGTCTGACGGTTCGATTTGGCAAGTCATCGAGTTCCAACACGTAAAACCGGGTAAAGGCGCGGCATTCGTTCGTACGAAAATGCGTAACTTGCGTAACGGGGCAATCCAAGAAACGACGTTCCGTGGTGGAGAAAAAATCGAACGCGCACACATCGAGCGTAAACGCATGCAATATCTCTATCCAATGGGCGACACCTATGTCTTCATGGACAATGAATCATACGAGCAACTTGAATTGACAAGCGCTCAAGTCAAATCAGCACTTCCATATTTGCTTGAGAACATGGAAGTCAGCATCGCGGACTACGAAGGGGAGATTCTTGGAATCGAGCTTCCAACGAGTGTTGTTTTAACAATCGTCGAAGCAGACCCAGGCGTAAAAGGTGACACGGCCTCGAACGTGAAGAAAAACGCGACAGTGGAAACAGGACACGTCATTCAAGTGCCACTTTTCATCGAACCAGGTGAAAAAGTGACAGTCGATACACGTACTGGAGAGTTCATGGGTCGTTATAACGGTTAATCCTTACGAGTGCTCATTCGAATGAATGGGCGCTCTTTTTTTCTCGTTGCATTCATTGGTCTGACCAGTTATAGTGAAGGAGAGATTAGTACCAGGTATAAACAGGGGGTAAGAAAGATGCAAATCGATCAAATTAAAGAGCTTATTCAATTATTGGACCAATCATCAGTCCATGAAATGGAGCTTGAAACATCTGATTTCAAACTGTCATTAAAGAAAGAAGCGCAACAAACAGTGAGCGCGCCGATCATGCAGACACAAGCATTCGCACCGCCTGCGCCTGCTCCTCAAGTGAATGAACAAACAGAAGAACCGACGCAAGAAAAGGCGTCTTATCGTACAATCACCTCGCCGATGGTCGGAACGTTCTATTCACGTCCGGCCCCGGATAAAGAAGCGTTCGTGAACGTCGGCGACCGTGTCGAGTCAGGACAAATCGTTTGTATTCTAGAGGCGATGAAACTGTTTAACGATGTTGAAGCGGAAATCAGTGGCGAAATCGTAGAAGTGTTAGTCGCCGATGGCGATCTCGTCGAATTCGGTCAACCGCTCTTCAGCGTGAAGTGAGGTCGTTATGAAATTATTAATTGCTAACCGCGGGGAAATCGCGGTTCGAATCATACGTGCAGCAAAAGAATTGAATATTCCGACGGTCGCTGTCTTTTCTGAGGCAGATCGTGAAGCGTTACATGTTCATTTGGCTGACGAGGCCTATTGCATCGGTCCGAATCCGTCGAAGGACTCCTATTTGAATATCCCAAATATCTTATCAGTCGCCTGCGCCGTGGATGCGACGATGGTACACCCGGGTTACGGCTTTTTGGCTGAAAATGCCGAATTCGCCGAGATGTGCGAGGCGTGCGGGATTCAATTTGTCGGCCCGAGCAGCTATGCGATTCGCAAAATGGGAATCAAGGATGAGGCCAAACGAACGATGATCGAGTCAGGGGTTCCTGTCGTTCCGGGTTCAAGTGGGGTCGTCACCGACGAAGAAGCGATGGAACTCGCACGTGAGATGGGCTATCCGGTCATCATCAAGGCGACAGCCGGTGGTGGAGGACGTGGCATTCGCGTCGCTCGAGACGAGGATGAACTCGTTTCAGGGTTGGTCGCGACACGTAAAGAAGCGAAGCAGGCGTTTGGGAATGGTGACGTGTATCTTGAGAAGTTCATCGAGTCGTTCCGTCATGTCGAAGTGCAGGTTCTCGCTGATCAATTCGGCAATGTCATTCACTTAGGTGAACGTGATTGTACGATCCAACGACGCATGCAGAAACTAGTCGAAGAGGCGCCATCACCTGCGATTGATGAAACGACACGTCAATTGATGGGGGATGCGGCCGTCAAAGCGGCAAAAGCCATTCAGTACTCGGGAGCGGGAACAATCGAGTTCATTTACGTTCCAGAATCAAACGAGTTTTATTTCATGGAGATGAATACCCGGATCCAAGTCGAGCATCCCGTCACCGAGATGATCACAGGATTCGATCTCGTTCAAGCGCAGCTTGAAGTGGCGCTCGGACATCCGCTTGCCATCTCACAAGAGGACATTACGTTCTCAGGACATTCCATCGAGTGTCGAATCAACGCAGAAGACCCATTTATGGACTTCCGTCCGATGGCAGGGAAGATTGACCAATATATTGTTCCAGGTGGTATGGGTGTCCGTGTCGATAGTGGACTCTATGCAGGAGCGATGATTCCGCCGTTCTATGACTCGATGGTTGCGAAATTGATTGTCCATGCGCCAACGCGTGATGAGGCCATTCTGAAAATGTTGCGTGCTTTAGATGAGTTTACGGTTTCGGGGATTAAAACGACGATTCCATTCCATCAACAAGTCATGGCACATGAGCAGTTCCGCATCGGGACGTTCGATACGAAATTCGTTGAAAAAGAAATGTCATTGGCAAAATAACATGAACCAGGAAGCCCGAACATTATTTCGGTTTCCTGGTTTTTTGTACTGAATTTATGAGTGCTTTATGCTAAACTATCACAATGAAAGCATGTAAAAGGAGAGTAACTGAATGAAACGTCATGAAGCACGAGAGAAAGCGATTCAAACGCTTTTTCAAATCGAAGTATCTAAATTAGAGGTGGACGAAGCAATCGAGTTCGCATTGGATGGAGAAGAGTCTGATCCGTTTTACGAACAACTCGTCACAGGGACGCTAGAACATATTGAAGATATCGACGCATTACTAGTTGAAAATTTGAAAAACTGGCGCTTGGATCGCCTAGGAAACGTCGAGCGTACGATTCTTCGAATGGCAACATTCGAATTGTTATACGTCGAGACGATTCCAGAGAACGTCACTATTAACGAGGCGGTCGAACTCGCGAAATCGTTCGGAGACGAAGAGGCCGGTAAACTCGTGAATGGCGTACTCGGAAATATCATTAAAGAAGACTAAAAAATAGAGATAAGACACCAGACCAACTACAGAAAAACCTAAAGACAACGGGGGATGAGAGAGATGGCAGTAGTGATCGACGGGAAACAAGTGGCAGCATCATATCGAGAAACGTTAAAAGAGCGTGTGGCGGAACTTCGCGCACGTGGCATCGTACCGAAATTAAAAGTAGTGTTGATTGGGGATGACCCAGCGAGTCATAGCTATGTACGCGGGAAGGAACGGGCGGCAGAAGAAATCGGAATCGATTCACAAGTCCTCCGTTTTGATGAAACGATTAGCGAGAAGGAATTGCTCGACTTGATTGATTTGATGAATGCGGATGAGGAAGTTCATGGGATTCTCGTGCAACTTCCTTTGCCAAAACACATCGACGAATCACGAGTCATCATGCGTATCTCCCCTGAAAAGGACGTCGATGGCTTTCATCCTGAGAATGTCGGTAAGATGATGCTCGGTCTCGATACGTTACTTCCGTGCACGCCGCACGGTATCTTACATCTCGCAAAAACACAAACCGAGATCGCCGGAAAGCACGTTGTCGTCGTCGGTCGTAGTCAAATCGTCGGTAAACCGGTAGGCATGTTGTTCTTGAATGAATCAGCAACGGTCACGTATTGTCATTCGAAAACAGCTGACCTCGGTGAGATGACGCGACAAGCGGATATTTTGATTGTCGCGGTCGGTCGTGCTGGTCTAGTCACAGCAGACATGGTCAAACCAGGCGCGCTTGTCATCGATGTCGGAGTCAATCGGGTCGAAGGTCGTCTAGTCGGTGACGTGGACTATGAAGCTGTTAAGGAAAAGGCAAGTGCCATCACCCCGGTTCCGGGTGGTGTCGGTCCGATGACCATCACGATGCTCATGCATAATACAGTCGAGGTTGCATCACGTGGCTAATCCACTTCCGGTTTCTGAAGTTGTTCGATATGTGAAGCGACAACTTGATGATGATATATTGCTTCGACAAGTCGCGGTCATCGGTGAAATCTCAAATTTTAAACGGTATTCATCCGGTCATTGTTATTTCACGTTGAAAGATGACGCGTCACGGATGAAAGCCGTCATGTTTTCTCGCGATGCCAAACAACTTCAATTCGAACCGAAAGATGGAATGAAAGTCATCGCCGTCTCGAAGGTGACGATGTATGAAGCGACGGGAGATGTACAACTGTACGTCGAATTGATGCGTCAAGACGGAATCGGTCTATTGTTTGAGCGATATGAAGCGAGAAAGCGTGAACTAGAGGAAATAGGCTGGTTCGATGAGGAGCGGAAGCAACCGCTCCCGATGTTTCCAGAGCGCGTTGGGATCGTGACGTCTCCAAAAGGGGCGGCGCTACACGATATCGCGACCACACTTCGTCGTCGTGCGCCACATGTGGCCATCACGTTCGCACCTGTAGCTGTACAGGGAGAGATGGCGGCACCACAAGTCGCGTCGGCCATTCGCTGGATGAACGAACGCACCGATTGTGATGTACTCATCGTCGGTCGCGGTGGCGGTTCCATCGAAGAGCTTTGGGCTTTCAATGAAGATGTTGTGGTAGAGGCGATTTATGCGTCCACGATTCCCATCATTTCTGCGGTCGGTCACGAGACGGACTTTACGCTTTCTGATTTCGTCGCCGATGTTCGAGCTGCGACTCCGACAGCGGCGGCTGAACTCGCTACGGCGATGATTGATGCGCAGCGAAAAGATGTAGAACGTTTAGACAACCATCTACACAAAGCTGTCAGAAGTCAGTTGGACGAGTCACGGAGCCGCGTGGAACGGAAGATCAATAGTTATGGATTAAAATCGCCGAGGTTCACGATTTCTCAAAAGCGGGAACGATTCGCCCAGTCAGAAATCCGTCTCGAGCAAGGGATGAGGCGACATCTCAGCCAAGCCACTCATCAGCTCCGTCAGTTGTCACAGCAGCTAGATGTAAAGCGATTTTCAAAAACGTTGTCCAAGCAAGGGGAAGAAGTCAATCATATGGTCGAGCGACTCCGTCGAACGAGACCATTAGAACAAGCAACGCTACAATTTGCACAACAGGTTGGACGATTGCATGCAGTCAGTCCACTCGCCGTCTTGTCACGTGGATATACGTTCATCGAACAAGATGGGGCCTATGTGCAGAACGTGAAACAATTACGTGACGGTGATATCTCGATTCGTTTTCGAGATGGTCATGCGATCGCTGAGGTGAAGGAGAGGATTGTCGGTGACGAAGAAAGAACAGACATTTGAGGCAGCACTTGAGCGCCTCGAACAGATCGTCGCGCAACTCGAGAGCGGTGATGTCCCATTAGAGGAAGCGATGACCCTTTATGAGGAAGGTGTCCGCTTGTCTGCATTGTGCCAGACAAAACTCTCTGCCGCCGAGAAGAAAATGGATGAAATTTTAGAGCTTGATGGGACGCTTCGTGAAAAAGGAGGATCCGCATGAACCGCACCGATGACTTGAACAAGTGGAAACGGGCCGTCGAACTGGCGATGCAGGAACTCATTGATTCAAGTGAGATGCCGAAACGTCTACGAGACGCAATGGCGTATTCTTTAGAGGCTGGCGGGAAACGCATTCGTCCGGCTCTCGTCTATGCCGTCCTTGAAACGTATGGCATGTCACTCGAGCGTGGACGAGAAGTGGCGGCGAGTTTAGAGATGGTACATACATACTCACTTATCCATGATGATTTGCCGGCCATGGATGATGACGACCTTCGTCGTGGGCGTCCGACCAACCATCGTCAGTTTGATGAAGCGACCGCTATTTTAGCAGGGGACGCTTTGTTGACGGATGCATTCCGTATTCTCACACAGATGCCACTCTCTCCACTAGATATCGTCGAGATCATTCGTATTTTCGGGTTGGCGGCCGGTAGCTCAGGCATGGTTGGTGGGCAGTTGGATGATATGCTGGCTGAAAAACGAAACGACGTCACACTTGAAGAGCTTCAATCCATTCATGAACGGAAGACAGGTGCGCTACTCGTCTATGCTCTTGAAGCCGGTGCGATTTTGGCAGGCGCTTCCGCGGAAGACCGCATGCACCTCAAACAGTTCGGACGTCATCTCGGCATCGCTTTTCAGATTCAAGACGATATTCTCGATGTCGTCGGTGATGAAGAAACGATCGGAAAACGCGTCGGCTCAGATGAGTTGAATGACAAGACGACTTATCCGAAGCTTCTCGGCTTAGAGGGAGCGAAGCAAGCTCTTGACCAAGAAGTGGAAGCGGCACACGCTGCAATCGAATCACTTTCCGTTCCAGCGCCGTTGCTTCTTGAGATGCTATCATTTGTAGTGAAACGAAATCATTGACCTCGGTGACACGATGAGCACATCGTGTCACCTTTGTTTTGGGGAATGTGTGGCATATGCCGTCACATTCTTGTAAAATGTAAGGTACGAATCAGTAAAATGTGAGGAGAAAGGATGGTCATTATGGACTTGACATCCATTCAAGACCCGTCGTTCCTGAAACGGATGTCTGTATCAGAGCTCGAATCGCTCGGTTCAGACATTAGACGATTCTTGATTGAAAAATTGGCAGTGACGGGAGGGCATTTGGCGCCGAACTTGGGAGTTGTAGAGTTGACGCTTGCCTTGCACCGTGTATTTGACAGTCCGAAAGACCAACTCGTATGGGACGTCGGTCATCAAGCATACGTTCATAAAATTTTGACAGGGCGTACGAACCAGTTTGATACTCTCCGACAATACAATGGGTTATGTGGTTTCCCGAAACGTTGTGAGAGCGAGCATGATGTGTGGGAAACAGGTCACAGTTCGACTTCCCTCTCGGCAGCCATGGGGATTGCGATTGCGAACGAATTGAAAGGGCGCGCCAACGATCGTGCCATCGCGATCATCGGCGACGGAGCATTGACTGGGGGAATGGCACTCGAAGCCCTCAATCACATTGGTGCCGAGAAACAGAACGTGATTGTCATTTTAAATGATAACGAGATGTCAATTGCGCCGAACGTTGGAGCGATGCATAATATGCTTGGTCGTATTCGGGCATCGCGCAAGCTGAAACATGCTCGTGAAGAAATGGAGTCGCTCATCAAACACATCCCGCTCGTCGGGAGTTCACTTGAACGGAGCGGGGAACGGGTGAAGGACCTCTTAAAATCTGCTCTTATCCCGGGAACGTTCTTTGAAGAACTTGGCTTCACTTACTTTGGTCCGACAGATGGGCACGATTTGAAAGATTTGCTCGAAACGCTCGAGTACGCGAAGAAAATCGACGGTCCGGTTCTCGTCCACGTCATCACGAAAAAAGGAAAAGGTTATCGTCCGGCTGAATTGGACGGTGTCGGAACGTGGCACGGCCTTGGACCTTATAAAATTGAATCCGGTGAAGTCATCAAAGGGAAGCCGAAAGGACCGAGCTATTCGAAAGTCGTCGCAGAGACGATTACAAAAGTGGCGGAGTCAGACGAACGGGTGACGTTGATCACACCAGCGATGAGTGTCGGTTCGAAACTCGATTGCTTTACGAAGAAATTCCCGGAACGCATGTTTGATGTCGGTATTGCCGAACAACATGCGGTCACCCTCGCTGGTGGTCAGGCGACACAAGGATTGAAACCGATCGTCTCGATTTACTCGACGTTCTTCCAACGCGCGTACGATCAACTGGTCCATGACATTTGTCGTCAAAACTTGAACGTCGTGTTCACGATTGACCGATCTGGACTTGTCGGAGCGGATGGAGAGACGCACCAAGGTGTGTTCGATATCGCCTTCATGCGTCACGTGCCAAACATTCGAATCTTGATGGCGAAAGATGAAGAAGAATTACAACAACTCGTCTATTCTGCGCTTCGTTACGATGGTGGACCGATTGCGATTCGCTTCCCGCGCGGTGAAGGAATCGGTGTGCCGATGAGTGAGACACTTCAAGAAATTTCACTCGATGATTGGGAAGTTGAGGCAGAAGGGACGGATGTTGCCATCTTGACGTTCGGTCCTCAAGTGCAAGACGCCCTCGAAGTCCGAGCACTATTGGAAGGGAAGCTCAGTGTGCGCGTTATCAACTGTCGTACCATCAAGCCGCTCGACGATGCGATGCTGACTTCACTTTACGCAGAGGGGATTCCGCTCGTGACATTAGAAGAGGCTGCTCTCGCCGGTGGCTTTGGAAGTAGCGTGCTCGAGCACGCGAATGAAGCCGGAGCGTTCCCGCGGATTCAACGTCTCGGTATTCCGGATCGTTATATCGAGCATGGCGGTGTCAACCAGCTCCTAGAAGAGATTGGACTTCGACCAGCCCAAATGGCGGAATCGATTGAACGGTTCGTCATGGAGACAAATCGACAGAATGTGTGAGGGATTATGGAAAAAAGAAAGAAAACTAGATTAGATGTATTGCTCGTCGAACGTGGACTTGCTGAAACACGGGAAAAGGCAAAACGGTCGGTCATGGCCGGTCTCGTCTATAGTGGGACAGAACGTTTAGACAAGGCGGGCGATAAAGTGTTTGATGATATCCCTCTCGAAGTGAAGGGTCAAGTTCTTCCTTATGTTGGACGTGGCGGCTTGAAACTCGAGAAAGCGCTCGACGTCTTCCCGCTCGATGTCTTTGGACGAGTCGGAATCGACATCGGCTCATCGACGGGTGGGTTCACGGACTGTGCGCTTCAAAACGGCGCGACTCAAATGTACGCGGTCGATGTCGGCTATAATCAGCTTGCCTGGAAACTACGGAGCGATGATCGCGTCGTCGTCATGGAGCGGATGAACTTCCGCCACGCGACGGCCGATCAGTTCCCGATTCAACCAGATTTCGCAACGATTGACGTCTCTTTTATCTCGCTTCGTCTGATGGTGCCACCGTTGAAACAAATTTTGAAGCAAGACGGTGTCGTCATGGCGCTCGTCAAACCTCAATTTGAAGCAGGGAAGGCCGATGTAGGGAAAAAAGGAATTGTTCGGGACCGTAACGTCCATGAACGAGTCGCAAGCGATATGGTCCGATACTTCGCATCGGAAGGCTTCTTTGTCGAAGCTTTGGATTACTCTCCGATCACTGGAGGGGATGGGAACATCGAGTTTCTTCTCTTCGCTCGGTACACAGGAGTAGGTGGCGTCTCGCCATCGCTACAAGTCGAAGAGGTCGTAAACGCGGCCCATGCCAAACTTAAGGGATAAAATGATGCTACAGACCTCGTCGTCTGTAGCTTTTTCCTTTACTCGTCTACTAGATGGGGAATGGTGGAAATCCCACCTGGAATGCTAGACCTTTTTTCGACAATACTTTAGAATGATAATGTGTATGTGAAACGAAAAATGAGGTGTCAGCGCTTATGAACAAAGGACAGCGATTGATTAAAATTCGAGACATCGTGACGAATCGAGAAATCGAGACGCAAGATGAGTTAGTGGATGAGCTACGTCGCTCGGGGTATCCGGTCACACAGGCAACCGTGTCTCGGGATATTAAAGAGTTACATCTGGTCAAAGTCCCATTGAACGATGGACGGTATAAGTATAGTCTACCTGCCGATCAACGATTTAATCCATACGGTAAAATGAAGCGAATCCTTAGTGACAGTTTCGTCTCGGTCGATTCTGCTCAAAATTTGGTCGTCATGAAAGTGCTTCCGGGAAATGCTGATGCAATCGGCGTCTTGATTGATCATCTATCATGGGATGAATTGATTGGGACGGTGTGTGGAGATGATACGATTTTAATGATTGCACGCGACGAAGAGAAAGCGAAGCAAATCATCGATCGACTACTCGGAATGTTATGAGGTGAACGTACGTATGTTAGCAGAACTATCAATCAAACAGTTTGCGATTATTGACGAATTAAACATTCCGTTTAATCGAGGTATGACTGTGCTCACGGGTGAGACAGGTGCCGGTAAATCGATCTTGTTGGATGCGATTGGATTGCTTGTTGGAGGACGTGGCTCAAGTGAGTTCGTGCGATATGGTCAAGATAAAGCTGAAATCGAAGGTCTGTTCATGATTGAACCGGATCACCCGGTCATCGAAGCGGCCGAACAATATGGCATCGATGTTGAAGATGGGACAGTCATCTTACGTCGAGACCTACATAGTAGCGGGAAGAGCGTCTGCCGTGTGAACGGAAAAATGATGCCGCTCTCGACGTTACGGGAGTTCGGGCGGCTCCTTGTCGATATTCACGGTCAACATGAACATCAACATTTAATGGATGCAGAATTTCACCTTGGTATATTAGACCATTTCGCCGAAAAAGAAATCGGTCCGTTAGTAGAGGAATATCAAACAGCATATGCTGCCTGGAAACAAGTCGCAGATGAATTGAAGCGTCTCAGTCAAAGTGAGCAGGAGCTTGCTCAACGAATGGATCTTTTGTCGTTTCAAACGAAAGAAATCGAAGCGGCTGAATTAAAAGTTGGTGAAGAACAGGCGTTGACAGAAGAGCGAGATGAATTGGCCAACTTTGAACGTATTCATCAACACATTCGTCTCTCCTATGAGGCGGTTGCCGAGGAGTCAAATGGACTCGATCAAATTGGAGTGGCGATGCGTGAGATGGAAGAAGCGTCACAGCTCTCATCGTCTTTGTCATCTGTATCGGAAACCATCTCTAACGCTTATTATTTGTTGGAAGATGCCAAGTTCCAACTGCGCGACCAGTTGGATTCGCTCGAATTCGACCCGATTCGATTGGATGAGATCGAGTCAAGATTGGCTCTTTTCCAGCAACTGAAACGAAAGTATGGGACGACGATTGAAGAAGTCATCACCTATGGCGAACAAGTATCGGATGAATTGAAGTCGATGACGAACCGGGAGGAGCATTTACAGACGCTCTCAGATGAGCTCATTCGATTAGAGCAGATTGCAAGAGATGCTGGTATGAGACTCTCTTCAGCGCGTAAGGTGGCTGCGGAGTCGCTTCAGCATGCGATTCATCGAGAACTGAAAGAACTATACATGGAAAAAACAGCGTTCGAGGTCCGTTTCAAAACCACATCGCTTAAACAAGATGGTTTAGATGATGTGGAGTTTTACATGATGACGAACGTTGGAGAACCGTTCAAGCCGCTCGCAAAAGTCGCTTCAGGAGGGGAGCTTTCCCGTGTCATG
This sequence comes from Exiguobacterium sp. PFWT01, assembly GCF_018255795.1. GTDB lineage: Bacteria > Bacillota > Bacilli > Exiguobacteriales > Exiguobacteriaceae > Exiguobacterium. The sequence goes on from NZ_CP073755.1 coordinate 1,185,747, forward strand.
CTCGCACTCAAGTCCATCTTTTCAAGAACGGTCGGCGTGGCCTCCATTATTTTTGACGAGGTCGACACAGGAGTCTCTGGACGTGTCGCGCAGGCGATGGGTGAAAAAATCTTCCGACTTTCTGTCGGCTCTCAAGTCCTCTGTATCACGCACTTGGCACAAGTTGCTGCGATGGCAGACCAACATCTTTACATTACGAAAACCGAAACGAATGAACGGACGAAAACAAATGTGACGTCCCTCGACCGTGAAAGTCGAATCGACGAATTGGGTCGCATGATTGCTGGCGCTCAAATGACAGACTTGACGAAGCAACACGTCGAAGAATTACTTGAGATGTCACAACAAGTAAAACAGAAGTTCATCAAAGGAGTGTCATAAGTGATTACATTATGTATTGCGGACGACAATCGAGAAATCGTCGATTTGTTGAGCCGACAACTAGAATCCGAGCCTGATCTTCGTGTCGTAGGTACGGCACACGATGGAGAAACATGCTTGGATGTCGTCAAGACACACCAACCGGATGTACTCTTACTCGATATTATCATGCCGCATTTGGATGGGATCGGAGTATTGCAACGCCTAAATGAAGAATTAGGTGATGACAAGCCGGAAGTGATCATGTTGAGTGCGTTTGGAAAAGATGAAGTGACGAAACAGGCCGTGCAACTCGGGGCCTCTTATTTCCTCGTCAAACCGTTCAATATCCAACAGTTATTAACGAAAATTCGTGAATTGTCAGAAGGGACAAATCGAGAATTTGACGGAATGACGCCAGAAGAAATTGAAATCTCACTCCTGCTTCAGCAACTCGGAATCTCTCCGCGCATCAAAGGGTTCAAGTATATTCGTCAAGCCGTCATCTACGTGCGAGAACGGCAAGATTTACTCGGACTCATCACGAAAGAATTGTACCCGATGGTCGCAAAAGAGCATGAGACGACATCCTCTCGTGTAGAACGAGCAATGCGTCATGCAATCAAGACGGCATGGGAGAACGGCATGCGTGATCATGAGATGTTCGAAGGGCGACCAGAGCGTGAACGAAGCCCGAAAAACTCGGAGTTCATCTCGTACTTTGTCACCTACGTATCGTTTAAAAATAATTGAATCATTTCATGAAGACTAAGTCGTGATGGGACTTAGTCTTTTTTGATGAAACAATCACTTTTAGATTTATTTACTTTATGAAAGAAAGCGCTTGCAAAATGATGGACCTTTGTTATAATAAAGGTGTACCAAGTTACTTGGACAAGCGTCAGATGAACGCTTTTCAAACTTGTTCCGGAGCAACGTTTGAAGAAACCAAAATCATCTCGGTTCGCTATCCGATTATAGCTCAGAGGTGGGAACGACACCTCAAGTCGTTAATGTCCCGACGTGAGGTCGCGACAGTCGCTCATTCGCGAGGCGATTCTATTATCAACTCGAAGCTAGGGGTTGGTATAGGAAAAAATAATCGTTCAGTTAACCAAAAGGAGTGTTGTCAACCGTTGAACAGTTTATGGCAAGCGTTCGACTTCACGATGGATGGTTCGACATGATCCGATAAGTAAATCAGTTAGTAACTCGAATGGTAAGATTCCGTTCACGCAAGACGGCAGTTACTAAAGTTCTTTCATACTTCTTCATTAAGAAGACGTTGGATTTCATGTCAAAGTAAGTAACGTAGTTTGAAAGGAGATCATCCGTAGTGATCACAATTCAATATGAATAAAAGGTTCCGCACTTGAAATGAAGTCAAGTTAGGGAACCTTTTTTTGTGTGCTTATGAGTCGAGGCGTTGTACTTTTCCTGTTTTTTTGTCGCGGTTAAAAATATAGCCAGCTACAAATCCGATCCCGCCCATGGCGAGCAGAAGCCCAAAGGTGCCCTGCAACATGGAGGCGGCAGCGAGTGAATCGAACCATGAAAACGGTGCGCTCGTCTTCAAAAAGAAGCTATCGCGTAGCAATTTGATTCCGTAAACACCTAATAACCCAGGGACGATTAAGATTAGAAGCGCGATAAAACGCATGCAATCTCCTCCTTTACCATACATTATTTTAACAGAAATCGATCTGTTCGACACGGTCTATTTTTGGGCAGCTTGCGAATCAGGTGAGGATTCAGTAGCATGAAATAGAGAAGAGAGTTGATGGGGGAATCGGTATGAATAAACGACTGATGATTGTCGGAGCTGGTAAAGGCGGGACTGAGGTATTAAATATGTTGATGGATTCACCATTGGCGACCATTATCGCGGTTGTAGATTCTGATGCATCTGCCGAAGGAATAGCCTTTGCTAAAAGTTATGGCATATCTGTGGCGGACGATTGGAAACAGTATGCGGATGCGACTCTAGATTTTGTCATCGAAACGACGGGGAAGCATCAAACGTTTGAACAATTAAAGGATCATTTCAAAGATGCAGTCGTCTTACCAGGGGAATTTATTCGGATTGTGGTCGAACGATTGAAACAGAATCAACAAATGCTCGAGGCCATCATTGAATGTACGAGTGAGGCCATCTCGGTCGCAGATCATCACGGTAACACGATTTTGATCAATCCGTCTTATACACGGTTGACCGGATTCAAAAAAGAAGATGTGGTCGACAAACCAGCGACGGCAGATATCGGGATGCAGGAAAGCGTCCATTTAAAAGTACTATCGACCGGGCAAGGCGTTCGGGACATCCGGATGCAAATTGGGGCGACACGACGAGATATTCTTGTGAATGCGGAACCGATCATCGTCGAAGGGAAGTTGCGAGGATCGGTCGGGGTCATTCGTGACGTATCTCAGATTCGTGCACTGCGTGATGAATTGCAGGAGGCAAAGACACGCATCCGGAATCTAGAAGCGAAATATCAGTTTGCCGATATCATTGCGACGAGTGATGCCATGCGATTTGTCATCGAACAGGCGAAACTTGCGGCTGTGACCCCCGTGACGGTATTGATTCGCGGAGAATCGGGAACAGGAAAGGAACTGTTCGCCCACGCCATTCATGGAGAATCTCCTCGAAAATATAAAAAGTTCATTCGCGTGAACTGTGCGGCGATTTCACCGACGCTACTTGAAAGTGAGCTATTCGGTTATGAAGATGGAGCCTTCAGTGGGGCTAAACGTGGTGGGAAAACAGGATATTTCGAAGAAGCGGATGGCGGTTCACTCTTTCTAGACGAAATCGGGGAGCTCCCCCTTGATGTCCAAGTGAAGCTCTTACGTGTCCTCCAAGAAAATGAAATTGTCCGTGTCGGAGGGACGACGGCAATCCCAATCGATGTCCGAATCATTGCCGCAACGAATGCCGATCTCGAACAAAAAGTAGCAGACGGAACATTCCGGGAAGATTTGTATTACCGAATCAATCGGATGCCGATCCATATCCCACCATTACGTGAGCGACTGAATGAACTCGAGGCACTATGTGAACGGATGATCCGTAAACTGAATCAAGAGTACGGTCGTAGTGTACGCGGCGTTGACGAAGATGCCTTATCATTACTGAAGAGCCAACATTGGAAAGGGAATGTGCGAGAACTTGAGAATGTGATTGGGCGAGCGATGATTTATATGGCAAGTTCCGAACAGTGGATTGCCCCACATCACCTGCAGTTATCCAATCGTTCCACGAGTCAAAAAGTAGTCGAATCTGGAACGTTTCACGAGGCCGTTGCAAAATATGAACGCGATTTGATTGAACGAACAATTGAAGAGGCAGGCGGTAACAAATCAGAAGCGGCCCGCCGATTAAAGATTTCGATCCGAACATTATACAATAAACTCGGAACCACGCAATAATTTGCATGAACATTACTGCATGGTAAGCATTAATTTGCATGGTCATCTGCATTATAAAGCGCTTACAATTTAGGAAACAAACTTGCTTATGATATAGTGTAGAGAGCAAGGGGGGACAATGATGAATTTTGAACGGATGCTGACGAACGCAAAAGAGTTAGAAGGCTGTACCGTGTCCATTGCGGGGGCGGCGGACGAAGAAGTCATCCGGGCCGTAAAACTCGCTACGGATCATGGACTGTCACGCTTCATTTTGTTCGGTGAAGCTCGAGAGATCCGAAAGTTATGTGAACAGCATGGAATCGATGAGTCAGCCGTCGATATTTTACATGCGAAAGGTGACGTTGAGATTGCGCGACGTGCCGCATTAGCTGTGAAAAATAAAGAGGCGGACGTCCTCATGAAGGGGATGGTGTCGACATCGACATTTATGAAAGCCGTCCTTAATCGTGAAGCTGGACTCCGTACGAAGCGGACGCTCAGCCACATCGCACTATTCCAAATTCCGAATCGTGAAAAGTTGATTGGAGTGACGGATGCGGCGATTCATATCGCACCAACACTCGAAGAGAAGGTCGAAATTATTCACAATGCGGTAGAAGCGATGCATGACATCGGTTACGAATCGCCGAAAGTCGCAGCCATTGGAGCAGTCGAGGTAGTCAATCCACAAATGAATGCGACTCTCGATGCGGCACTACTTAGCCAAATGAATCGACGTGGACAAATCAAGGGCTGTGTCGTAGATGGACCGCTCGCGCTCGACAACGCTGTCGACATGGTCGCAGCAAAGCAAAAAGGAATCAACAGTGAAGTTGCCGGTCAAGCCGATTTATTAGTCGTACCTTACATAGAGGTCGGCAACGTCCTTTATAAATCAATCATGTATTTCGCAGAGGCGAGCGTAGCGGCGATTGTCGTCGGCGCATCTGCCCCTGTTGTATTGACAAGTCGTGCCGATACTGCCGAAGCGAAGCTATATTCGCTCGCATTCGCTTTGTTACATGCTAAACATTAATCGTACTTAACAGGAGGAATTAATCATGATGGAAACAAACACAGAGCCACGCTTCCGTATTTTTGATGTCTTACAATCTGAGGACTATGAGCAAATCGTATTTTGCCAAGACCAAGCGTCTGGACTAAAGGCGATCATCGCCATCCATGACACGACGCTCGGGCCAGCTCTCGGTGGACTACGTATGTGGAACTATGAATCAGAACAAGAGGCACTCACGGATGTATTGCGTCTCGCAAAAGGAATGACATATAAAAATGCTGCAGCGGGTCTCAACCTTGGGGGCGGGAAGGCCGTCATCATCGGAAATGCGAAGACAGATAAATCAGAGGCGCTCTTCCGTGCATTCGGACGATATGTTCAATCTCTTAGTGGTCGTTACATCACGGCTGAAGATGTAAATACAACAGTTGCCGACATGGACTTCATTCACATGGAAACGGATTACGTCACGGGCGTCAGTCCTGCATTCGGTTCAAGTGGTAACCCTTCACCGGTCACGGCATATGGTGTGTATCGTGGAATGAAGGCTGCTGCGAAATGGAAATTCGGGACTGAGTCGCTCGCAGGAAAGACCGTCGCTGTTCAAGGTGTTGGTAACGTGGCCTACAACTTGTGCCGTCACCTCCACGAAGAGGGTGCTCATTTGATTGTGACCGACATTAATGAGGAAGCACTCAAACGTGCCGAAGCAGACTTTGGTGCGACGGTCGTCAAACCAGATGAGATTTATGCGGTCGAATGTGATATTTTTGCACCATGTGCTCTCGGTGCCGTCATCAACGACAAAACGATTCCGCAATTGAAAGCACAAATCGTCGCAGGCGCTGCCAATAACCAATTGGCAGAAGATCGTCACGGAGACGTGCTCGACGAGAACGGAATCCTTTATGCACCAGACTTCGTCATTAATGCAGGTGGTGTCATCAACGTCGCGGACGAACTTGAAGGCTACAACCGTGAACGGGCAATGAAGAAAGTCGAACTCATTTATGACAACATGATGCGCGTCTTTGAGATCGCAGAACGTGATGGTGTACCAACGCATGTAGCGGCCGATAAGATGGCGGAAGAGCGGATTCACATGATGTCGCGTTCACGCAGCCAGTTCCTTAAAGTTGAAAAAAGCATTCTAGGGAGACGCTAAGATGACAAAACGGCTAATTCTTGCAATCAACCCAGGGTCGACCTCGACGAAAGTTGGATTGTTTGATGGGAAGGAAGAAGTGATGACACGTACGGTCCGACATTCAATCGATGTGACGGGTCTCACACTTCCAGAGCAGTTGCCTCATCGTGAGCAAGAAGTACGCGCCTTGTTAGAAGAGACGGGCATCGCGGTCAATGATTTGACCGCGATCGTCGGTCGTGGTGGCTTGCTTGCACCGATGACGTCAGGAACGTATACAGTCAACGATCTCATGCGTGAAGATTTGACGAGCGGACGTTTCGGGATGCATGCATCGAATCTCGGTGGTCTAATCGCTTCGAAGATCGGTGGGGCTGAAGGGATTCCTAGTTTCATAGTGGATCCGGTCGTCGTCGATGAGATGGACGAGTTGGCCCGAAAGACCGGCATGCCAGAAATCAATCGTCGTAGCATTTTCCATGCCCTCAATCAAAAGGCTGTCGCGAAACGATTCGCGGCTGAAAATGGAAGCGATTACAATGAGCTGAATCTTATCGTTGCGCATCTTGGTGGAGGAATCACAGTCGGTGCCCATGCGGCAGGTCGAGTCATCGACGTGAATAATGGTCTCGACGGAGATGGACCGCTTGCGCCGGAGCGGGCAGGCTCGATTCCTGTTGGACAGGTAGTAGAACTATGTTATAGTACCAGGTATAAAGAATCGGAAATGAAAAAGAAAATTGTCGGTCAGGGCGGCCTATTTGCTCATCTCGGTACGTTCGATGCCATTGAGATCGAGCAGCGGGTCGAATCAGGTGATGATGAGGCGAGACTGTTGTATGAGACGATGGCTTATCGTGTCGCTCAAGAGATTTCAAAACACGGCGCGACATTATGCGGTCGTGTGGATGCCATCTTACTGACGGGCGGGATCGCATATTCCGAGTGGCTGACTGAAAAAATCAAGGAGCGTGTCACTTATCTCGCGCCGGTACACGTATATCCGGGTGAAGATGAGCTTAAAGCGTTGGCTGAAGGTGCACTTCGCGTCATCGAGAAGGAAGAGACCGCACGAGTTTATGAGGGGGATACACATGGCACGAGAATTTGATGTTGTCGTCATCGGTGGAGGACCAGGAGGATATGTGGCTGCAATCAAGGCGGCCCAGGCAGGAAAATCTGTCGCAATCGTCGAGGCGAGAAAGTTAGGCGGCACCTGCTTACATAGAGGATGCATCCCGACGAAGGCACTTTTAAAAGCTGCCCATGTCTATCAAACGGCGAAGCAAAGTGCGACGTATGGCGTGGAGACGGGAGATGTGACGTTCAATATGGAACGCGCTCAAACGTATAAACGTGATCTTGTGGCTGGTCTTGAAAAGGGAATCGAGCATTTGATGAAACAAGGGAAAATCGAAGTGTTTCGCGGAAAAGCCTCGATCCTTGGACCAAGCATCTTCTCACCTCAACCAGGGACTGTATCCGTTGAAGATGAAAGCGGTGAATCAGAACTGATCTTGCCGAATCAATTGATTATCGCGACAGGGTCGATTCCTCGTGAACTTCCTGGATTGCCGTTCGATCACAAGCGGATTTTGAATTCAGACGACCTCCTCAATTATGAAACGCTTCCTGAATCGATTGCGATTGTCGGTGGCGGGGTCATCGGAGTTGAATGGGCGTCCATGCTCGTCGATTTAGATGTGAACGTGACGTTGATCGAAGTAGGAGATCGATTACTCCCACTCGAGGACAAGGCGGTCTCCCGTGAAGTGGAGCGTCTATTGAAGAAGCGTGGCGTCCGTGTGAAGAAGAGCGTGACGGTCGACGCTGAACGAACATTGATTCACGAAAATGCAGTGGAGCTTGCTGTCGGGGAAGAGATGTTACAGGTAGACTGTGTCCTCGTCTCGGTTGGCCGAGTTGCCAACACGGAAGACTTAGGACTTCAGAACACTTCTATCGTCGTAGAGAACGGGATCATTCAAGTCGATAGTCAGTATCGGACGAAAGAACGTCATATCTTCGCAATCGGGGATTGCATCGGAAAGTTACAACTCGCCCACGTCGCGTCGGCAGAAGGTGTGAAAGCGGTCGAGACGATTCTTGGTCTTGAACCAACACCGCTCGATTATGCGCTCATCCCACGCTGTGTATACAGTGTCCCTGAAGTCGCTTCGGTCGGCTTGACAGAAGAGGCGGCAAAAGAGGCCGGACATGATGTGAAGACGGGGACGTATCGATTCAACGGACTCGGGAAAGCGCGGATTGAAGGACAAGCCGACGGATTCGTCAAACTCGTCTCGGACAAAGAAACAGACGACCTTCTCGGTGTTCATATCGTCGGACCGAAAGCGACCGAACTCATCACAGAAGGTGGACTCGCGCTCGTCTTGAACGCGACGGCTTGGGAGATGGGACAACTTGTGCACCCGCATCCTGCACTGAGCGAAGCCTTCCAAGAAGCGGCTCTTGCCGTCGATGGATTACCGATTCACGCCTAAGGAGGAACAAGGATGGAACAGATGACTGTAAACTCATATGAAGAGCTTGGTTTAACAAAACAAGATTTATTGGCGATGTACGAAACGATGGTACGTGCCCGCAAAATCGATGAACGGATGTGGAAGTTGAACCGCGCCGGGAAAATCCCATTCGTCGTCTCATGTCAAGGACAAGAAGCGGCGCAAGTCGGTGCGGCGTTCGCACTCGAAAAAGGAATCGACTACGTCTTGCCTTATTATCGTGATGTGGCGGTCGTCCTTCACTTCGGTCAAACGTCAAGAGACTTGATGTTGTCGGCATTCGCGAAAGCGGAAGACCCGAACTCAGGTGGTCGTCAGATGCCTGGTCACTTCGGATCGAAAGCACATCGCATCGTAACGGGTTCATCTCCGGTCACGACACAAGTACCTCATGCAGTCGGGATCGCACTTGCGGCGAAGATGAAAAAAGAAGAACTCGTCACGTTCGTTTCGTTCGGAGAAGGGTCTTCGAACCAAGGAGACTTCCATGAAGGGGCAAACTTTGCAGGTGTCCACAAGTTGCCGGTCATCTTGTTCTGTGAGAACAACAAGTATGCGATTTCGGTTCCGCTTACGAAACAGTTGGCATGTGAGCGCGTATCAGACCGTGCAAAAGGTTACGGTATGCCAGGTGTGACAGTCGACGGGACAGACCCGATTGCCGTCTATGCGGTCGTGAAGGAAGCGCGTGAACGTGCACTTCGCGGAGAAGGACCGACATTAATCGAAGCAGAAGTTGAACGCCTCGTGCCACACTCATCGGATGACGATGACAAAGCGTACCGTTCAGCTGAAGAATTGGCTGGGTTAAAAGAGCGGGATGGGATTCAATTGTTCCGTCAACGACTTGTGAACGACGGAATCGCAACGGCGGAGACACTTGCTGTAATCGATGCACAAATCGATGCTGAAGTGAATGAAGCGACCACATATGCGGACAAAGCACCGTATGCATCGCCTGAATCTGCACTGGATTACGTCTATGAGGAGGAAAAATGATGAAAACGTTTATCGAAGCGATCAATGAAGCGATTCATGAGGAAATGGAGCGCGACGAAAACGTCTTCGTCGTCGGGGAAGACGTCGGCGTTCGTGGTGGTGTATTCCGTGCCACTCAAGGGTTGATTGAAAAATACGGAGAGGATCGTGTCATCGACGCACCGCTCGCTGAGAGTGCGATTGCCGGAGTGGGAGTTGGAGCTGCCATGTACGGCATGCGACCGATCGCAGAAATGCAATTCGCAGACTTTATCATGCCAGCAGTGAACCAAATCGTTTCAGAAGCGGCAAAAATTCGATACCGTTCAAACAACGATTGGACATGTCCGATGGTCATCCGAGCTCCTTTCGGTGGTGGCATTCACGGGGCACTCTATCACTCGCAATCGGTTGAGGCGATGTTCAGTTCGACGCCTGGTCTGAAAGTCGTCATTCCATCAGACCCAGTCGATGCGAAGGGGTTGTTGAAAGCAGCAATCCGTTCGAACGACCCTGTTCTTTTCTTTGAACATAAGCGCGCCTATCGTCTTTTGAAGGCAGACTTGCCGACGGACGAATATACGGTTGAAATCGGTAAGGCTGCGGTTAAACGGGAAGGTGACGATATCACAATCATCACGTACGGTCTTTGCGTGCATATGGCACAAGAGGCAGCGAAAACGCTCGAAGAAGAAGGGATCAGCACGCACATCCTCGATCTTCGTACCGTCTACCCGCTCGACCAAGAAGCGATCATCGAATCAGTCAAGAAGACGGGTAAAGTGCTACTCGTGACAGAGGACAACAAAGAAGGAAGTATCATCGGAGAAGTAGCGGCGATTATCGCGGAGAAGGCACTCTTCGAACTCGATGCGCCGATTGAACGTTTAGCAGGTCCTGATGTGCCGGCTATGCCGTATGCGCCACCGATGGAAAAATTCTTTATCGTATCCCCAGAAAAAATTGCCGAGCGGGCGCGTCAGCTCGCGGCGTTTTAAGGAGGCATCTCCATGGAACAAACGATTACCATGCCCCAACTTGGGGAGAGTGTGACAGAAGGCACGATCACGACCTATCTCGTCAAACCGGGCGACCGTGTGGAAGAGTATGAACCACTCGCGGAAGTCATGACGGATAAAGTGACGGCCGAGATTCCGGCGACTAGCGCTGGAGTCGTCAAAGAGTTTCTCATTCCAGAAGGGGAGACCGTCAGCGTCGGGACACCGGTATTGACGATGGAAGTTGAAAGTGCGGAGGAAGCTGCAGTTGAGACGAAGACCGAACCGATTGCAGAAACGACACCTGCAGAACCCGTCTCTAAGCAAGCGGCCGCCACTACTCCGAAAAAACAGAGTGGAAACGGTCGATACTCACCTGCTGTCATCCGACTCGCCAATGAGAATGATATCGATTTGAATGAACTGAGCGGAAGCGGTCTAGGCGGTCGGATCACGCGGAAAGATATTCTTCGTTACTTATCAGAAGGACGTCCGGCATCGACTCCTGATAAAGCGACACAAGCACCTGTCCAAGAGACGATGGTACAAACAAAGATGGACGTTCCGACTGAAGCGCCACGTCCTGTCGTTGAACCGTCACAACCGGTCGCATCATCATCGACGTCATCTGGACGTTATGAATCGATTCCGACAGCCGGGGTACGTCAAGCGATTGCGAACAATATGGTCCGCTCGAAGCATGAGGCGCCACACGCATGGCTCATGATTGAAGTGGATGTGACGAACCTCGTTGAAGCCCGTGCGAAATTGAAAGACGAGTTCATGAAACGGGAAGGCGTCAAATTGACGTTCATGCCGTTCTTCATGAAGGCTGCCATCGAAGCATTGAAGAAGTATCCGATGATGAACTCGGAGTGGGCAGGAGATCACATCAAAGTTCACCAAGACATCCATCTCTCGGTAGCCGTCGCGGCAAACGACGCCCTTTACGTACCGGTCATTCGCCAAGCGGATGAGAAGAACATTAAAGGCCTCGCCGTGGCCCTTCAAGACGTGGCGTCACGTGCGCGTGAGAACCGTTTGAAGGCAGAAGAGATGCGTGGTGGGACGTTCACCATCAACAACACAGGTGCATTTGGTTCGATTCAATCGGCACCGATTCTGAACTACCCACAAGCGGCAATCCTATCAGTTGAGTCGATCGTGAAGCGCCCGGTATGGATGAACGGGATGTTCGCGGCACGCGATATGGTCAACCTTTGTATGTCGGTCGACCACCGTGTCCTCGACGGTCTCGTCGCAGGTCAGTTCTTGCAAGCGATCAAACAGTCGCTCGAGTCGATTGACCCGAACACATATACCGTATATTGATTAAAAAATGGAGGCGCTCTCGATCGAGTGCCTCCATTTTTTATGAGTTATAGCCAAGGAATACCGTAAAGACGAAGCTTACGGCTGAGATCAGTAAGAGAAGGAACGAGAAAGACATGCCCATTGTGACGAGTCCTTTGGAGAGTCGTGTTTTGGATTTGTACAGTGCGAACGCAAACATGAGACTGAATAGGCCGAGCGTCGTGAATAATGTGAGCGGAATTGCTCGGTCGTAAAGAAATTGAAGTAGACCCAATGTAGAATCATCCTTTCTAATCATGCACCTTCGAATCGTCGTTGATGGACACGGTACGTCAATCTGCTGACTGCGACGAACACGAGCAGGAACATCCAGTATATAAAAATATAGTTTAATGAAAATGCAGAAACCCCATCATGTCTGACCGAAGAAATCCAAAGCAATAGGAGTGAGGCAGGGAAATGAATCAATAGTACAAGATGGGGCATGAACTTCATGTAGAATAAGGCGTTTGTCGACGGATTTCGCATGAGAGACATCGCAATCAAACCAATCAGCACTTCGATCCCACCAAGCGTGAAGAAAGCGAGTGAATCAGAGAGACTAGTCTCTAGAATCGGTAAGGCAAGCGTTGCAAGACCAAGGCTCCCAATCATTATTAAAGCAAACAAGATGTAGTCACCTCCAGAAAAGGGTTTATTCCATATGTTCATTGTAAAAAAATGGATGCTTAAATTCAATACCTCAGAAAAACACGCCATTCATAGAAATGGCGTGTTGGTGATTTCCTTAAATCGATTGTTCAATCATCGATTCGATGTCGCGACGAACTTCAGCTACTGATAAATGTGCGGCGTCATAGCGTACACGATGAGTCGACTCGTCCGTTCCCGTCAAGTCAGCAAAGAGACTTCCGAGGTCGTGGACACTGCGGTCGACTTGAATGAGCAATTCGATGGCATCCTCGTCTTGTAGAATCACAACTTCTACCTCGTCTAACTGGCGACCGAATCGCGAACCGTTCGCTGAATACTCGAGTTCTTGTGCAATCGGGAGGCGGCCTGAACGATGGCGTGCCGGAAGCATTTCCGTGTCGGCTTTCTTCAAACGGAATCCGAGCTCGTCCATCGCATCTAAAATGACTTGTTGAGCCGCATTCGGTTGTACGGTGATCGCATCCTCATCTTTCGGATCGACGGCTTGGGCGATGTCGAGCCCCGTCTCAATCCATGATTTCGATTGGCTCACAGAGAGTGGCGTATTGAATGGGACGTTGACTGTGAACGGGATCTCTTTCACTTCTCCAGGACCAATCATAAACGGTGCCTCATTCAATAAAATTTTTTCAATCGTGAACGTCGAGTATGTCGATTTATCGTTCACCTCGTGTTTATACAACGTGTTGAAGAAGAGATAGATGCTATCGACGGATTGTTCGACCGAACCACCTTCGATATGGACGACTCCAGTGAGTTCTCCACCCGGTGTACAGTGGCTTTCATTCAAACGTGTGTCGACTTTTGCAGCACCGATTCCGATCGATGATAAAATCTTTTTAAACATATGTGTATCCTCCTTTGACGTAACGTCGTCTTCGTGTAATAGTATGTACGGATAGGTGAAACGATATGTTTCAAAATTTCTAAAAAAGGATTGAATCCATTGGAATATAAAGCGTTACAAGAACGTCTCGCAGACGTCTTACAATCAAATCATCTCGTGTCGGCGACCATCAGTCAACCCCGTCAAAAATCTAGCGATCTCAGACGGGTCAAATTGAAACCGGTCATGTTACGAAATGCGTATCATATCCAGTTCGAGTATCAGTATGAGCGGGTGATGAACCATAAAAATTTGACACCAGATGAGGCCGTCACGGAAGTGAATGAGCTTCTCGAAACGTTCCGACAAGGACAGTTTCAGTTAAAAGATTCCGACCTCCAGTTCCAATTATCGAAAAAGTTCAAAGTGACATTGAAAGAAAAGCAGACGGCTCAAAAAGAAGTTCAACTGAGTCACAATCGTGAAAAACAATATGTGCTCCCGCTCGACGAGCCAGTTCCGTTTCTCATTCGACTCGGCATTCAGTCAGCGGACGGGAAAGTGAAGCGTCAAAAGTACGACAAGTTCAAACAGATCAATCGTTTCCTCGAGTTTATTGAGGATTCACTGAAATACTTGCCGGCAGACCGTACCGTTCGAATCTTGGATTTCGGGTCAGGGAAGTCGTATTTGACGTTTGCGCTCTATCATTTCCTTCATGAGATGAAAGGATATGACGTGCATATCACAGGGCTCGATTTGAAGAAAGAGGTCATCGAAGAGTGTGCATCGATTGCGAAAGATCTTGGATATGAACGACTCGAATTCTTAGTCGGAGACATTAATGAATATGAAGGGGAAACAGCTGTTGACATGGTCGTGACTCTTCATGCATGTGACGTGGCGACCGATATGGCATTGGCACGTGCTGTCCGTTGGGGCGCGAAAGTCATCTTAAGCGTCCCGTGTTGTCAAAAGGAATTGAATCGTCAAATTCAAGCACCGAATCTGGATGTGATGCTCCAGCACGGATTGATCAAAGAACGGTTCGCCTCGCTCGCGACCGATTCCATTCGGGCTGAACTGCTTGGACTTGTCGGGTATGATGCCCAGCTGCTCGAATTTATCGACCTCGAGCATACGCCGAAAAATATCATGATTCGTGCCTACTTGACGAACCGCCAGGCGACTGCTGAGACGAAGACACGTTACCTTGCTTTCAAACAGATGTTAGGGGCAGACCCGTTCTTAGAACGTGAATTGAGCGATAGACTTGTCCTCGAGGTAGAACAAGACGTAAAATAAGGGAGTACAGACGAAATGTCGAAAGGGGAAACAACATGGATTTTCAATTATATTTTCAAGATGTAGTCGAACAAGCGCGTAACGAAGTACGTGCTGCAGGATACACAGAGCTCACGACACCGGAAGAAGTAGACGGGGCACTGAAAAAAGAAGGGAAGACACTCGTCCTCGTCAACTCGGTTTGTGGGTGTGCAGGCGGGATTGCGCGTCCAGCTGCTGCATATGTGAACAAAATGGAAGGTGTGAAGCCTGATCATTTCGTGACCGTATTTGCTGGTCAAGACCGTGAAGCGACAGATCGCGCACGTGAGTATTTCGAAGGATATGCACCGTCTTCACCGTCAATCGCGCTTCTTGAGGATGGCAACATCGTGACGATGGTAGAGCGTAGTGAAATCGAGTCATCGACTGCCGAAGAACTCGTTGACCAATTGCAAACATTGTTCGACATCTACTTCGCATAATCAAGCATCGGCGCAAAGGCATTGCCTTTGCGCTTTTGTGAAAAGGGGCAGGGTATATGGAACCAGTCATCAAAATCATGACGGAGGCAGAATATATGATTGCCCTGTCATGCGGTGAAATCAATGAACCGTCACTTCAATCGGAAGGGACGATTAAATGTTGTACGCCGCAACAGATTGGAAAGGTCGTCAAAAAATCGTATCCGGGAGAAGCGGTCGTTCTCGTTTCGTTGCACGTCAATCGTCTCGGACAGCTGTTACATTATGAGCTGGATGAGGATGGAGAACGTTACCCGCATGTATACAGTGCTATCCCCATGACTTCTGTCAAACAGGTGCAACCGTATGGGTCGCGCGACAATGGAACGGTCACATATTTCGCTTTCGAGCGAATGTGACCTTCTTTTTTTGTATGAATTGCATGAATATACTTTACAAGTAATAATTATGTGTATATAGTGGTTGAAGACACAAGTCGGACAACTGATGTGTCATAGAACAGTTGAGCTACGTTCACACATATGTCATAATTTTGTTAAAGTTCTGATAATTATCATTCTACTATGAAAGGGAGATGAAGATGAAAAAAGGTTTTCTAGCATTATGTTTAGCAGGACTAGCCGCGTTCTCAGTCGCATGTGGGGCAGACGTGAACGAAGGAGGATCGACATCGACCGATGGTGAGGATGACAAAGTCATCGTCATGGGTACGAGTGCCGATTACTTCCCATATGAGTTCGTCGATACAGCGAATGGCGACGAGATTGTCGGATTTGATATCGATATCGCCAAAAAAGTGGCAGAAAACATGGGATATGAATTGAAGATTGAAGATATGGATTTTGGAAGTTTACTTGGGGCCCTTAATGCGGGTCGTGTCGACTTCGTTATGGCGGGGATGACACCGACAGAAGAGCGTAAAGAAAATGCCGATTTCTCGGACATTTATTTCACGGCAGTGAACTTGATCTTGTCTAAAGATGATTCACTTCAATCACTTGAAGATTTGAAAGGCAAAAAGATCGGAGTCCAGCTCGGTTCGATTCAAGAAGGAATCGCAAAGGATCAAATCGCAGATGCTGAGATCGTCTCGTTGAACAAGATTCCTGAGATCATTCAAGAAATCAAGACAGGACGTATTGACGCGATGGTCATCGAAGATACGGTCGCGAAAAAATACCTCGAGCAAGACAGTGAATTGACGACATTTGAGATCGTGGACGAAGAAGAAGCGGGTTCTGCTGCTGCCTTCCGTAAAGATGATGAACTCCGCGATCGATTCAACGAAGAGTTGAAAAAGATGATCGACAGTGGAGAAATCGAAGAGTTAGCACAGAAATGGTTTGAAGAAGAGGCTGCACCAGCCGAATAATGAATCGTACGAGGCTGACTGAAGATGAATCGGTCAGCCTTTTTTAGGAGGAACTTACTATGGATTTTAGCCGGATTTATGATTCGATCCCGTACATACTTGAAGGGATTCCAGTCATGTTCCAAGTGGTCATCGTCTCGGCATTGATCGGAATCTCACTTGGGATTGTTGTCGCTACATTAAAAATTGTCCCGAATCGTCTGATTAACTTTATCGGGCATGCTTATACGGCGGTGTTCCGTGGGACGCCACTCATTTTGCAACTCGCCATCATCCACTTCGGATTGCCGCAACTGACCGGATACATCACGACACCGTACCAGTCAGCGGTCATCGCCTTCTCGCTCAACTCGGGGGCGTATATTTCAGAGATTATTCGAGCGGGTATTCAAGCGGTAGATAAAGGACAGTGGGAAGCTTCGGATGCTCTCGGTGTCCCTTATGTCAAACAGTTACGTTCCATCATCCTGCCACAGGCGTTCAAGAACATCTTGCCTGCTCTTGTGAACGAGATGATCACGTTAACGAAAGAGTCTGCCCTCGTCTCGACGGTCGGGGTGCTTGATATCATGCGTCGTGCGCAAATCGTCGGTGGGCAGAAGGCAATCTACTTCGAACCGCTTCTATTCGCCGGTGTGATATACTTTACGATAGTGATGATCTTGACGTATCTTGGACAACGTCTAGAAAAACGGTTAAGAAAGAGTGATGGAAGATGATCGAAGTAAAAGACCTACACAAACAATTTGGTGACTTAGAAGTGTTGAAAGGAATCACGACGACGATCGAACGTGGTGAAGTGGTCGCTGTCATCGGACCGTCCGGGTCTGGTAAATCGACTTTTCTACGCTGTTTAAACATGCTTGAGATTCCGACGAGTGGGACGGTCAGTGTTGACGGATTCGAACTCACGAAAAAAGGGGCGAACGTCGCGAAGGCGCGTCAAAACATCGGGATGGTATTCCAACAGTTCAACTTGTTCCCGCACATGAGCGTATTGGACAATTTGACTTATGCACCGATCAACGTCTTGAAAGTCAGCAAGACGGAAGCGCTAGAACGTGCGAAAAAATTACTGGAACGTGTCGGCCTCTCTGAGAAAATCGACGCCTATCCGAGCCAACTTTCAGGTGGACAAAAACAACGTGTCGCCATCGCGCGTGCCTTGGCGATGGAACCGAACGTCATGTTATTCGATGAACCGACATCGGCACTTGACCCGGAGATGGTCAATGAAGTACTTGATGTTATGAAAGGATTGGCCGAAACGGGAATGACGATGGTCGTCGTCACACACGAGATGGGCTTTGCCCGTGAAGTGGCAGACCGTGTCCTCTTCCTCGACGAAGGCATCCTGATGGAAGAAGGTAAGCCGGCTGACCTGTTATTAAATCCGCAAACAGACCGCGCGAAACGATTCTTAGAAAAAGTGTTGTAATCTGAACTTACGAAGGAAGGATGAATGCACATGAAAATCACTTATTATGGACACGCAACAGTAGGATTTGAGATCGATGGCGTAAACGTGTTGATCGATCCATTTTTAACGAGTAACCCTCATACGGAAGTAGACCCTTCTACACTACGCCCAGACTATTTGTTGCTCACCCATGCTCACTTTGATCATATCGAAGATGTCGAATTGATCGCGAAAGAGACGGGTGCGACGATTGTGGCGACGCATGAGCTCGCGACCTACTATGAGAAGAAAGGATTTTCAGTACACGGAATGAACATCGGTGGCGGAAACGCTTTCCCGTTCGGACGTGTCACGATGACGCAAGCGTTTCACAGTTCGAGCTTTGACATGGGAGACACGCCGGTCTACATGGGGATGCCGGCTGGCTTCATCATTGAGACAAATGAGTTGACGCTCTATCACGCTGGAGACACGAGTCTCTTTTCAGATATGAAGATGTACGGAGAACGTTTTGAAATCGATGTCGCTTTCCTTCCGATCGGAGACAACTTCACGATGGGACCGACAGACGCATTAGATGCGGCGCAGTGGCTACAAGCGAAACGTGTCGTTCCGATTCACTTTGATACGTTCCCGCCGATTAAACAAGATGCTCAGGCATTTTGTGACCAATTGCACCGTCGAGGTCTCTTGATTGAACCGAATACGACAATCGAGATTTGAGTGTGGACGTGATACAAGCGACGAGAAAGTTCGTCGAAACGATTCATGCAGATGATCAGACGGGTCATGATATTGCCCACATCGAGCGGGTCGTTCGACTCGTAGAGCGCTTGATGGAAAATGAACCGGTCGATCGAACGGGACTTCTGCTAGCCGCTTATTTACATGACGTCGAAGACCATAAGCTCGGTCGTCCAAAAGGGCTCGTCAAACAACATTTGGCTTCTCTCGACATCACAGAGGAGCGAGCGAGTTTCGTGGAAGCGTTGATTGATGAGGTTTCTTTTTCAAAAGGCATGACACCAACGACTCGCGAAAGTGAAATCCTACAAGATGCCGACCGCCTTGATGCGATTGGCGCCATCGGTATTGCGCGAACGTTCCAATTCGCGGGTTCTCGCGGTACACCTCTTGATTTGTCAGAGGATAGTGCGATTCAACATTTTCAAGATAAGTTATTGAAGTTAGCGTTGATGATGCATACCGCAAAAGCAAAACAACTAGCGATGTCACGTCATGCTTTCATGCAGCAGTTCCTAGAACAGTTTCATGAAGAATGGGATGGGGTGGACATATAAAAGGACGACCGAGTATATTCGGTCGTCCTTTTGATTAGAATGGATGCTTGTTCAACCAATGACCACCGTCAAGAGAGATGCAATCCCCGTTTAAATAGCGCATCTCGTCTGATGCCATCCAGTAAGCGAGGTCCGCGATCTCTTCCGGTGTCCCAAAACGTCCAAGTGGGACGTTGCGGCGAATACGCTCCACTTCTTTTACGTGGGAGACGAGCTTTTCAGCGCCGCCTGTCCGTTCAATCGGTCCAGGACTGATGGCATTGACCCGCGCGCCGAATTGATAGCCCCATTCAACGGCAAGTGTTCGCGTCAAGTTCAAGACGCCTGCTTTCGCTGCCGCACTCGGTGCGACACCGGGACCAGCCTGCCACGCATAGGATGCGACCATATTGATGATGGAACCGCCTCGGATTTCATCTGCTTCCCAATGTTTCCCGAGAACGTGGGTGCAGTTGAATGTCCCGTTCAAGACGATGTCAATGACACTTGCCCAACCATTAGGAGATAAATCAAGCGTCGGACAGACGAAATTACCAGCGGCGTTGTTGACGAGTGCGTGAACCGGACCGTAAGCAGATACGATGTCAGCGAGTGCCTGAGCGCATCCTTCATAATCACGAACGTCATGTTGCACACTCATCGCCTGACCTGCATCGATTGAATTCAATTCGTTCATCGCTTCAAGTAGTCGTTCCTCGTTTCGACCGCTGATAGCGACGTTCCATCCTTCCTGTTTAAATTTTAATGCCATCGCTTTCCCCATGCCGGACGATCCCCCGGTAATCCAAATCGTTTTCATCTTAATTCCCCCTCAAAAATGAATGGTCGTTCATTTATAGTATTCGTCTTGCGATGCGAAAATCCTCTAATAAGATATTGATTCATGTTGAATCATTTCTTCGTCCTGAAACGTATACAGACGTCAAGCAGCCCGACTCGTATGAGCCGGGCTACTTGTCATGTCATTGGATTTTTTTCAAGTACTTCAAACCGAGTTCACGGTCGATCGTGTACATCGTACCGGCAACTTTCTCACCCCAGTATGGATCGGAGGCATAGAAAATATTGATGCCTTCCTGCTTGTTCCCAGGATAATCGCCACGAGCATATGGCCCAGTGACATATTTAGTCGCAAACAGTTTGGCAGCAGCCTGTACGCTAGCGTCAATTGTTTTAAAGGATGTCGCATTCCCGCTCGGATCGTCATCTGTCGCGCGGAATCCAAACAGGTTACGCTTTTCTCGAGCGATATCGGATGTTCCAAAGCGGGACTCATGTCCGGCGACCGCAAGCAGGAATAGGCCATTGATGTTATACGTGTCTTCTGCCCGTTTAAAGGACTTTCCTTCCCCAGCGAGCGGTGAATCGATCGACGTTAAATATTGATCGAATTCTTCAGCCGAATATGGAGACGACGTCCGAATCGATGCAAATTGATAAGGAGAATCAAAGACGTCTTGGACACGTTCTGTGTAAAAACGGTCATCCGAGCGTTTCTCGGTCGGGCCTACAAGGAATGTACCAGCGAGATTGGCGTTCGCTTCCACCGTATGGTAGACGTCACCATCCCGAATCTCGTAATATCCACGTCTCTTCACAACCGCTTCAGGGAATAACGCCATTTGATCCGGTTTGACATACACATCTGCCCCGGAGATTCGTACTTTGAGGTGACCCTCTCCACGTTCAAGTAGCTGAAGTCTCGTGCCACCAGCGACATAGGATTGTCGTGTTTTAAATGATGCATCTTTATATAAGTTTGTGATAGCATCACTCGGAGTGACGACGACTCCAGTACCTGTAAAATCGAGTACTTCTCCAGAGGGGGAGAACAATGTCCGGTTCTTACCGGCTGTCATGTATCGTTTTGCTTCTGTGAGAGATTCGAACGACCTCGTGACACGGTCGCCATTCGTCACCGTTTCGACGGTATAGGTGTCTTCACGGGAAGATTGAATCCATAAAAAGGCTGCGATGGCGAGACTAAGTGTCGCAATCATCGGCCAAACCTTAAGTCTTTTCTTTCGTTTCAATCAAATCACTTCCAAACTTTTGAATTGCCAAACGAGTTGATTTAGTCAACAATTTGATGGAGAAGGGGGAAATTAGTATGAAAATTGGAACGCGGACGTTAAAGACCGCGGTCGCAGCAGGTATCGCGATGCTCATTTCCGAAACAATTCATCTCGATTATTTTGTATTTGCAGCCATTATCGCCATTTTAAGTATTCAAGAGACGCGTAAAAAATCGATTCGCGCCTCCTATGAACGAGTCATGGCAAGTCTTCTCGCCATCGGAATGGGTGCGGCGATGTTCACGCTACTCGGCTATTCACCGGTGACGCTCACACTTTATTTTGTCATTTTCATTCCACTCGTACAACAATTGAAACTGCAAGACGGGCTCATTACGAGTGTCGTCATCTTGACCCACCTCTACACCGAGGCACAGTTTTCACTGGAGTTATTTATCAATGAGCTATTGCTCATTGCGATCGGTGTCGGTGTCGGGCTTGTCGTCAACATGTACATGCCGACGCTTGACCGTGAGATTGAACGGATTAAAGAGAATATCGACCGCTCGCTCGCAGTACTGTTTTATGACGTGGCGGCATGTGTCGAGACGGGCGTCTATAACAACCACTCGATGATGCTCATCAAGACACGGGACTATCTGAAAGAGGGGAAAGATTTGGCTCTTCGCCGTATGGGAAACTCAATCGGAAAGCGGAACGAAGACATGGACTATCTATACTTCCGGATGCGTGAACGGCAGTATGATATTCTCAAACGAGTCGCGGATAACGCCAGAGAAATCACGATGGTCGTCAATGAAGCGAAACCGGTCGCGACGTTCTTACGTCGAGTCGGGGACCATGTGAACGAGCAGGCCGATGCCTCCGTCTTTTTACAGGAGCTTGAAGAGATGATTGAGCATTATCGAAAAAACGTACCTCTCCCCACGACGCGTGAGGAATTCGAGGTACGCTCATCCTTATTAAATATTTTATCTGATGTAAAAAGTTACTTGATCTTGAAAGAGCGATACATCTTGCTCTTAAAAGAACATGGTCATGCTCGAGAGAAACGTGCTGATTAAAAAGATTGAGACGATGACGACGACGCCGATTTGAATGATGCGTTGTCGTCTTTTTTGTTTTTTCTTCATGGTCTGCCTCCATATACGTGTTTGCCATCATTGTACAGAATGGAAAAGATTCGTGCAATCCAGGGGAGTTTGATATAATGGTCAAGAAATGTTTGGATGGAGGGATGTTGTTTATGGTAAACGAGACACGCGTGCTCGACACATTTTTAGGATTGGTCGGCATCGATTCAGAAACGAAGGAAGAAGCGGTCATCTGTGAACATTTGAAAGGTGTATTCACAGAGCTTGGCTGCGACGTCTATGAGGACGACGCATCAACGAAGACGGCACACTCTGGTAACAACTTGATCATCACGTTGCCTGCAACGAAAGAAAATGTTGATCCGATTTACTTTACGGCTCACATGGATACGGTCACTCCAGGTAAAGGAATCAAGACGAGCATCAAAGACGGATATGTCGTCACGGATGGTACGACGATTCTCGGGGCAGACGACAAGACGGGCCTCACGGCGATGATCGAACTCGTGCGTGTATTGAAAGAAAAGCAAATTCCACATGGTCAAATCCAGTTCGTGATCACGGTCGGGGAAGAATCAGGTCTCGTCGGTGCGAAAGTATTGGATTTATCGAAAATCGATGCGAAGTTCGGTTTTGCCCTTGATTCGGATGGACCTGTTGGAGACATTATTGTCGCCGCTCCGACACAAGCAAAAGTGAACGCGAAGATTTACGGGAAAACGGCTCATGCTGGTGTCGCACCGGAAAAAGGAATCTCGGCGATTCAAATCGCAGCGAAAGCGATCGCGAAGATGCCACTCGGTCGTATCGATGAAGAAACGACAGCCAACATCGGACGCTTCGAAGGGGGCCGCGCGACAAACATCGTGTGTGACTATGTCGAAGTTCTTGCTGAGGCCCGTTCGCTCATCCATGAGAAGATGGAGAAGCAGGCAGAAACGATGAAACAAGCGTACATCGAGGTCGCTGAGTCGTTCGGTGGTCGTGCCGAAGTGGACATCGACATCATGTATCCTGGATTCAAGTTTGAGGAAGGGGACGAAGTCGTTGAGGTGGCGAAACGTGCGGCTCAGACAATCGGACGTCCGACTCGAATCTTACACTCAGGGGGCGGTTCGGATGCGAACGTCATCGCCGGTGGGGGAATCCCGACAGTCAACTTGGCGGTCGGCTATGAAGAGATTCATACGACGAACGAACGGATGCCACTTGAAGAGTTATACAAACTCGTCGAGTATGTCGTGACGATCGTCGAAGAAGTCGCATCACCTAAGCAATAAAAAAAGAGCCGACCATTCGTCGGCTCTTCGTATGTGTTCGTACTCGTTATGCTGCGAACTCCAGTGATTCTAAAATCAACTCGTCTGTGCAATGAAGTTCGATCGCTATGTCGTGAATGCGGATAGAGGTGCCTTGTTCCTGTTGGTGCAAGCGATTCATCAAAGCTGCGCGTTCTCGAATCGTCTCATAAATCGATTCGGGTTGTTCTGCCTTGGTCATCACAAATCACATCCTTTTCAGCGATTACGTCAAGTATAGCATGGAACGGCTTGAAGAAAGGAATTAAATATTTATGAAGTTACAGTTTTTAGGAACTGGGTCGGGGATGCCTTCGAAACAGCGCAACGTATCGGGGCTTGCACTCGATTTATCGAACGTGACCTGGCTGATTGATTGTGGCGAGGGCACGCAACACCAAATGCTCTATACGAAAATCAAACCGAGAAAAGTGACAGCGGTATGGGTGACGCATCTTCATGGTGACCATGTCTTCGGATTGCCCGGATTCTTATCGACTCGTTCGGCACTCGATGGAACCGCCCCCTTGACCGTCTATGGACCAAAAGGATTGAAAAAATGGCTTGAAGCTACTTTGCGTGTCACAGGCTCACATCTAGGATACGAGCTGACCGTGATCGAGTACTCGGACGGGGACACATTCATACAAGACGACCATCTCGTCACTGTGCGAAAATTAGAGCATCGGTTCCCTTCATTCGGTTTCCGAATCGATGGTCCAGAAAAACCGGGCATGCTACGCGTCGATCTTGTAAGAGAACTCGGTATTCCAAGTGGACCGATTTATCGAACCATCAAAGAATCAGACCGATTTGAATTTGAAGGAAAATGGTATGACTCTAAAGAATACGTCACTGAACCGATTCCGGGAAAAATCGTAGCGATTTTAGGAGATACAATCCCTTGTGAGAACGCGCGGAAGTTGGCGGATGGAGCGGACCTCCTCGTTCACGAGGCAACGTTTATGGAGGCGGAACAAGCGCTCGCTCGGAAGTATGGTCACTCGACGACACGTGAAGCGACCGCGCTAGCGAATGCATGTGCCGTCGGCAAGCTGATTGTGACACACATCTCAGCGCGCTATGTCGGACGAGAGGAAGAATTTGTTCAAGAAGTCGTGTCGGATTTTCCATCGAGTCTTGTTGCGACGGACTTTTTAGAATATACAGTGGGGGATTGATGTGACCATTCAACTCTATGTATGGGCAGCCTTTTTAGTGATTAGCGTTCTATTAGGGATTCGATTAAATCAATTGAAAGAGCCGGAAGCGAACTTCTTTCCAAAGTTCTTATTTTATTCCCTACTTGGAATCGTGTCATTTCCTATCGGCGGGTTTCACATTCCGATTGGCTTTCTGTTGTCATTTTTGTTCTTTCCGAAACAGAACAGCCGGTATAAATGGTACGGGGCACTGTTAGGATTCTTCTTTTTTCTCGTCTTGCTTTTTGTCCCGTTGTTCGACCAGTCCGGCTTTCGTTCCGAGTCGCAACAAATCGGCGCCGTTTCGGTCACGGATGAATCGTTTGATGACATGACCGAAAAATTGTTACAACGAATCAATAGTGAATCGATCAAATTAGATCGTGGGAAATTACAGATCGACCGGGAAGGGAACGTTCAATCCATTGAGTATTTACTCATGGTGGAGCGAGCCGAATCCTTCCAACAGATTCGTGTGACATATGGCTCAGGACAACTTTCGTATGAGCAAGTCGATGAACTGCGTAAAGAATCTGGACAGGCCTTTTTTGAAAAGCTTGTCGAATTCGACCACATGCTGTCGACGTTACGAAGTCCTTCATGGGATGAGTATACTGACGTCGTTTCTGCCCCAGTGTTACAACTTTCCTATGATGGGCTGTATGATATGTACACGTTCGAAAACGAATCGATGCTCATGATCAATCGGGACAATGAACTGGTCAAGTTCTGGCTCCAGCGCGAACCAGTCCTCGCAAACAGCATCCAACTCGTCGGACTGACACGGGAAGGACGAAGTTCAGGCGAACGTTTTGCGATACTATATAATTATTCGATACACCAACGAGAGGATTTGACAGAATGATCAAACCGTATTTGAGTATTTCCCTATTAGCGACCGCACTTCTTGTCGGATGTGGCGGAGAAGAAGTCCAACAAGAGGCGTGCGATGTAAGTCCGACCATTTCCGTATACAATGCGGCGACGGAAGAGACGCTCTATCAAGAGAAGAGCGTCTGTTTGGAAGAGGATGCGACCGTGCTCGACGCATTGAAAGCGACAGGGCTTGACCTCGAAGTGACAGGAAGCGGAGACATGTCGTACGTGACGGCAATAGAAGGCATCGAAGAAAAATCAGAAGGACAATCGTCAGGCTGGGTATTTGCTTTTAACGGTGCGCCCGGAGATGAAGGGGCCGGTGCTAAAGAAGTAGAATCGACGGACGTCATTCAGTGGCGGTTTGAAGAAGATGCGATTGCTTTCTTCGAATGAGGCAGATTGGGAGCGGCGACATCCTGTCACGCTCCTTTTCTTTCTATTCAGCCATCTATTCATCCTGACGTATATCCAAGATGTCACGGTATTGGTCATCGGTCTTGTCCTATTGCTCATGCTTGAACGTCGGTTTCCGTGGACGATGCTCATCGTTTTGATTGCGTTTGCTGTCGTCTCGGTCTTCCCTGCATTGTTCGGGTGGGAGTTATCGCTCTCTTACATATGGCGTCAACTGTTGAGGCTGGCTACTTTTTTACTTGGCATGCTGTGGATTTCTCGGATTGTTCGATTGGAACGATTGCTGCCACTCCTCTCCAAATGGCCCCGTTCAACTTCCCTCTTGTACGGGGCGTGGGCACTTATTCCTTCGATGGAACGGGCGGTACGTCAGTCGCTCAGAAGTCACCCGAAAGGAGCCTGGCAAGAAGCGATCGAGAATGGCATTGAGAGCCAAAGGCATGAGCCAAGATTTGCAGTCGAGCCGATGCGTCGCTTCCGAGTCGAGGATGTTCTGCAACTCCTTGCGATTGGCTTGATTGGTTATGTATCAATCGAATGGACCATCATTCCATGGCTCATCTATCCATACATCACAAAGGGAGGTGTTCGTGATGCAATGGCTTTCTACCGTTGACGGTTCGTTCGAGGCATATATCGAGCGGTATCGTCCTCAAGTCATCAGAATGAATCAACCATTCTCAGGAAAAGTTGGTCATTTATTATCTGGTGTTGACCCGCTTCGGGGAGCGGAACTTGCCTCACTCTTACAAATCGATGCACTATATCCAAAAGCGTTTGACGCCTGTTCAAGCGGAGAACAACAAATCGTCCAAGTCGCTCATGCACTGTTAAATCAACCTGAATCACTTGTGCTCATCGAACCGTTTCGCCACCTCGATCAATTTCGTCGAGAACATCTAGAGATGCTATTCCGTCGTATAACCGATCTCGGTGTTCCAATCGGTTATACGGAACGGGCGCAAGAGTCGTCTGAAGACATACAAATCACTTTCCGACAATCGGAGACGATACCGAGGATTGATGCGACCGATGTATCCTATCGACACCCGCTTCAGGCGACTTATGCCATTGAAGAAGCGACCGTCCAAATGACTGAACCGGGTCTCACCGTCTGTATCGGGACGAATGGAAGTGGAAAATCGACGTTGCTCGAACTTTTAGCAAGAAGCAGACGCCCTCTTCGTGGACGGGTGAAGCGGGGGGAGCGAGCTGCCTATCTTCCTGCCGAAACGGAATACGGTCCGTTTCCGAAAGAATCGAATCGGAGGATCGCTCAACTACAAGCCGTCTTGAACGACCCGGCAAGCGTCCTTTTGCTCGATGAACCGACGGTGGATTTAACGAATGGGGAGCGAACGGCGTTCCTTGAAGCGGTCTTGAAAAAATCAGAATCAGCACGCGTGCTTTGTGCGACCCATGATTTGGCGTTAGTCGACCAAGCGACGGACGTGATTTACCTTGCAAGTGGTCGCGTGGTCTTTCAAGGTGAACGCTCAATCTTCCAAGAACGGAGTACGCTATGGTCACATACGTCCTCGCCATTCTGATTGCCATCCTGGTCCTGTATCGATTTGAGAAATCCGACCTCCCGATTCAACCGCTCGTGCAGCTCTTGGCACTCGCAGTCATCGGGCGTTGGCTCTTTATGACGATTCCAAACGTACAGCCGACGACAGCCATTTTGATGCTGACCGCATTATGTATTGGGTTGAATGCTGCAGCGGTGCTGGCACTCTTCGTACCCATCTTGTCGGGTCTGTTGCTCGGGATCGGACCATTCGTCTTCTATCAATTTTTAGGGTGGCTCATTGTCGTGACGCTCGTCAGCAGTTTTCGAACGATATGGATGAAGTCGAGCATCCTTTTCCTTACGCTCGGTTTTTTCTCTGGATTTTTATATGGATGGACGACAAATCTGGCGTTCATAGAAGTGATTGGAGCTGACTTTTGGAAACTACTTCTACTCAGCGTCCCGTTTGACTTGGCACATGGGTTATCGAACGTCGTCTTCCTCATTTTAATCCGTCCGCTATTCGAGCGCATATTCCTTCGTCAACTCGGGTAAATATACAATAGTCAAATCATTTTGAGTGAGGTGAACGACGGATGGGTGCATATATCAATCTCACTGAAGTCGGTATGTTTTTACTCGTAGGATTATTGTTTATCTTGTTAAACCTGATTCTATTGGCAAAACGTTACACGAGAGCCCGTTTTGCCATGATCAGCATCCTTGCTGCGAGCGTGTGGCCAGCACTTATGATTGTGCTTTCAGTAGAACAACTGAGTATCATGGACCAGCTCACGTCGGGAGACCTGACGCTCGATGCCGTCATGGCGTGGGGAGTCGTCATCGCCACGGCGCTGATGACCATGATTCCGGCAGGTGTGTTTCTATATCGGCTTGTAAACGTCTCTCGCTTACACTCTGAACCATAAAAGGAGCGACCCGATGCGGTCGCTCCTTTTCATGTGGTCGATTCAGCAGGTGTTCCATCAGCCGGTTTCTGGACGCGGCGCAATACTTCTAAACTGAGAGCTCTCGGCATCAATTTGGCGAACCCGACCAACAGCTGATTCGAGAGTCCAGGGATGATCACACGCTTGTTATTCATCACCCCTTTGTATCCAAAGAAGGCGACGAGATGAGAAGGCATTTTCGAGAATGACAATTCACTCCCGGCACGATTAAAGAAATTTGTATCCGTCGGGCCAGGGCATAATACACTCACATGCACACCGCTACCTTTCACTTCGGCATGAATCGCTTCAGTGAATGAAAGGACATAGGCTTTCGTCGCATAATAGACGGCCATGTATGGACCAGGTTGGAAGGCAGCGACGGATGCAACGTTCAACACATATCCGTGGTCACGTTCGAGCATGCCAGGCAAATAGGCTTTCGTCAGTTCGGTTAACGTATTGACATTCAATCGGACCTCGTCGGCCTCCGTCTCGGCATCGAGGTCGGCGAATGCGCCGGACGTGCCGAACCCGGCATTGTTGATTAAAAAGTCGACAGTGAGGCCAGCTTCGGCGATCATCGTCGTCAATCGGACTGCTGCGTCATGTTTTGCTAAATCTAGTGCAAAGACATGGACGTTGATGCGATAACGTGTCTCAAGTACTTTTTTTAGTTCATGCAATCGTGGTTCGTTCCGAGATACTAAAATACAGTCGTAGCCGTCGCGAGCGGCGAGTACGGCCAAGTCTAGACCGATGCCCATCGAGGCGCCGGTGATTAAAGCTGTCTTTGACAACATGATCCACTCCTTTGATGAAAAGTCATACATTGTTACTGAATTCTTCACGAGTTGTTAAAATCCTGCTCCGTTCGCACATTGAAACATATGCTAAAGTATAGCAAGAAAATGTGATTAGACTCACAAAGTAGGGAGTAGAATAAATATGATGATTCAGCTCGTCACTACGGCGCAAAGCGTCGATCAGGCAGAAGCGTTAATCAAAGCCGGTGCGGACCGACTGTATATCGGAAATTCAAGGTTTGGGTTGAGACAAAAAGGTGACTGGACAATCGATGCTGTGAGGGAAGTCACACAACTTGCCCATCGGTATGGGAAAGAAGTGACAGTAGCCGTCAACAATTTGATGCACAATGACCACATTGAAGAGTTGACGGATTATTTGCAAACGCTGAAAACGATTGGAGTCGATGATGTCACCGCTGGAGACCCTGGTGCCATTCGCTTGATCCGACAGGCAAAGATTCCGTATTGGTATGATGCCCAAACGCTCGTCACGTCCGCCAAACAAATTCAATTTTGGGGGAGACGCGAAGCGATTGGAGCGGTCGTCGCGCGCGAAGTGACCATCGAAGAACTCGTCTTGATCCAACAACAAATCGGACTTCCTGTAGAAGTACAAGTATATGGTCCGACGTGCATCCATCATTCCAAACGCCCACTCGTGACGAATTACTTTAACGAACTCGGAAGACCGATTGAAGAAGTAAAACAACGCGAATTTTATATGAGCGAACCGGCAGATACGACGAGTCGTTATCCCATCTACGAGGACGAGAACGGTACCCATATATTCTCTGAGGATTTGACGCTCATGGGACAACTTCCGACGTTAGTCAAAAATGGACTTCACACGTGGAAGCTAGATGGATGGCACGCCGGGGCCCAGTTTGTTGAAATCGTTCAGTTGTTTACTTATGCCCGGACGAATTTGTTGAACGGTCGATTTGATCGCATGGAGATGGAACAACGTCTTCATGAGCTACAACCGGAAGCGTTCCGTCTCGGTACGGGATTATGGTTACGCAAGCCAGAAGAGATTAAGTGAGGGATCAAGATGAAACGACGTCCAGAATTATTAGCGCCAGCAGGAAACTTAGAGAAATTAAAGATGGCCATCCATTATGGTGCCGATGCGGTCTATATCGGCGGACAGCAATTCGGGTTACGTTCACGTGCCGGTAATTTCAGTTATGACGAGATGCGTGAAGGGGTAGCCTTCGCACATGCAAACGGTGCGAAAGTATACGTCGCTGCGAACATGGTGACGCATGAAGGCGATATCGAGGGGGCAGGTGACTTTTTCCGAACACTTCGAGATATCGGGATCGACGCGGTCATCGTCTCGGATCCAGCGATGATTGAAACGTGTCTCACGGAAGCGGAAGGGTTGCCCGTCCATTTGTCGACCCAAGCTTCGGCGACAAACTATGAGACCCTTCGTTTCTGGAAGGAAGAAGGGCTCGAACGGATCGTCTTGGCACGTGAGGTATCGATGGATGAAATCGTCAAAATGAAACAGGAAGTCGATGTCGAAATTGAGACGTTCGTCCATGGGGCGATGTGTATCTCCTATTCCGGTCGATGCACGTTATCGAATCACATGACATTACGGGATGCCAACCGTGGGGGATGTGCCCAATCATGCCGCTGGAAATATGGTTTCTTTGAAGAGGGAGATCTTCTGACAGAAGAGATGGAATCACGTGACGAAGAGCCGTTCTCGATGAGTTCAGTCGATTTATCGATGGTCCGCCACATTCCTGACTTGGTGGAGGCGGGAGTGGATAGTCTGAAGATTGAAGGACGAATGAAATCGATTCATTACGTCGCGACCGTGTGTAACGTCTATCGTCAAGTGATTGATGCGTACTGTGAAGACCCAGAGCATTTCGTCTTCGACCCGGCATGGGAAGAGGAAATTTGGAAAGCGGCCCAACGTGAACTCGCGACCGGGTTCTATTACGGGATCCCGACTGAGAAAGAGCAATTGTTCGGGAAACCTCGTTCGATTCCGCAATTTGCGTTTGCCGCTCGTGTCATCTCTTATGACCCCGTGACGGGTATGGCAACGCTCGAGCAGCGGAATCACTTTTCAATCGGTGAAGAGGTTGAATTTTTCGGACCCGGATTTGTTCGTTTCTCACAAGTCATTGAAACGATGGAAGATGTGGACGGTCACCTCCTCGAGTCTGCTAACCAAGCGATGATGACGATTCGTGTCAAAGTGGATCGGCCGGTCGCGACCGATTACATTATGCGTAAGCGAAAAGGCGTGCGTGCTCGTGCGCTCGTTTGACAAATCCACCGAGCCAACATAGTCGCCCGTTCCGTCCAATCCTGCTACCCTAAGAAGTAGAGACGGAGGGATGGAAGAATGAACCAAAATACGGAGCAATTACGGACTGAGCCCATCGGCAGACTCCTTTTCAAGTTATCGCTTCCGGCGATGATTGGGATGCTCGTGACGGCGCTCTATAATATCATTGATACGATTTTTGTCGCCCGGGGGATTGGTGCGTCGGCAGTCGCGGCCATCGGGATCGCGTTCCCGATTCAGATGATTTTAATGGCTGTGTCGAGTGCCGTGGGACTGGGTGGGGCGTCCATCAGTTCGAGGAAGCTCGGACGCGGTGATGATGCCGGTGCAGCCGTTACATTCTTGAACGTACTTGTCCTCGTCGGTCTGTTTGCGGCACTTGCGGTCAGTTCCGCTTTCTTTATGTTAGATGACATTTTAAAAGTGTTCGGTGCGACGACCGAGATCATGGATCTCAGCCGACAGTACTTATCAGTTGTATTAATCAGTTCACCATTCTTCATGTTCACACTCGCTTCGAGTGCGATGGTTCGTGCTGAAGGGCAGGCACCTTATCAAATGAAGGTCATGCTGACGACCGTCCTCGTCAACCTCGTGACGACCCCACTCTTCATCTTTACGTTCGACTGGGGTATGTATGGGGCAGCGTCTTCGACGGCACTCGCCCAAGTCATCGGTTCCGTATTGATGCTGCGATTCTTCTTCGCCCGAAAACCAAAAACGGAACTGCGCTTCAAGTGGCGTCAGTTCCGGATTCGATTCGATGAGATGAAAGAAATCATGGCAATCGGTTCGTCTTCGTTCATCATGATGGTGTCCCAATCCATTTTATTCGTTGGTGTCAACGTGATGCTCGGTACGTACGGCGGGACCGAAGAATTGGCCATTTTCGCCATTATCAACAAGTTCATGGCGCTCGTCGGTATGCCGATCATGGGAATCGTCCAAGGGATGCAACCAATCGTAGGATATAACTACGGCGCAGAGCGATTCGACCGAATGCGTGAAACCATTTGGACGGCGATGCGTGCCGGGATTGCGATTGCTGTCATCATTTGGTTGATTCTACAGCTTTTCCCGCAAACGCTCATGGGCTGGTTCTCGACGGATGAGGCGCTCATTGCTGGAGGTGTGACGGCGATTCACATTCTGTTCGCTGTTTCTTTCCTTCCGAGTGTGCAGATGCTCGTCAATGGAATCTATCAGTCCCTCGGGAAAGCGCGAGTCGCCATGTTCTTGTCCCTGTCACGTCAGACGCTTTACACGATACCGCTCGTCTTCATTCTCCCATCGTTCCTCGGGGTGTTCGGCGTCTGGTTGGCATTCCCAATCGCTGATGCGATGACATTTTTGACGGCAGTCGCCCTAGCATTCTGGGACCGTAAATTATTGTTCCGTCCTTCAGAAGAAGATAAAGAAGCACATGATGTAAATCCGAAAGCGACAAACTTATAATCAAACGTCCGCTCTTGTCGAGCGGGCGTCTTCTTTTAGGAACAAGTATATCCCGCCGAGGAGGACGATGGCACCGACCCATTGGAACGGTCCAAGTCGCTCTCCGAAGAAGGCGTATCCAAACAGCATTCCCCACAATGCTTCTCCAAGAATCGTGATACTGACGACGGTCGCACTGACACGGGCAAGCGCATAGTTGAACAGGTTGTGCCCGAGGATTGTCGGGAAGAAAGCGAGCGCAAGGAAGTACCACCAGTTGATGGATTCAAAGGCAGTGAACGTCGTGCCACGAACGAGCAACATGAAGCAAAGCACGACCGTCGCAACGAGATATACGCTAAAAGAGTATGTATTCGTGTTCATCGAGGCTCGTACATGCTGTCCGACGAGCCAATATCCTGCAATCAATAGGGCGGCAATCAAGGCGAGTAGGTCTCCGAAGAGGGCTTCACGGCCGAGTTGAATATCCCCCGCGGCGACGAGCATGCCCCCGAGGACAGCAACGAGCGCGAAGGCCAGTCCCTTTCGAGTCGGATTCTTTTTAAAGATGAGTGCATTCCCGATCAACACAAAAATTGGACTCGATGTGACAAATAGTGTGGAGCTGGCGACCGTCGTGTAATCGAGTGACAAGAACCACAGCCAAAAGTGAAACGCCAGTAACGTTCCGCTAAGGAGTAGAGCATAACGTGTCATAAGGCGCGTGGTGATCAGTGATTTGAAATCGACAAACGGTAGCAACATGAGACACGTGAAAAGCATTCGGTAAAATGCGGCAGTCTCGGCAGATGCTGACGTCCATTTGACGAAGAGGACACTCGTCGATAAGAAAAAGACAGCGGCGAATAAGATAAGATAAGACATGGCGACACTCCTTCACAGTTGTACTTCTCTGTTAATGATATCGGAAAACAGCCACGAGGCAAGACATGATTCAAAAAGAGCAAACAAATGCTCCCCTCACGATGTGTCCATCCTCGACTTGATATAGTAAAATACATAGTAGAAGCTAGCCAATCATGTACGTCTTGCCATTATGTAGGAGGCAAAGTAAGGAGTTCTTATGAGACTAATCATTGCGGAAAAGCCATCACAAGCTCAAAAGTTGGCTGCTCCCTATCCATCTAAAAAGCGAAAAGACGAGATTGAAATCTCACCTTGTCCCCGTTTCCCGGAAGGGGCGATTGTCGTATGGGCCGTCGGTCACCTTTGTGAACTTCAAGAACCGTCGCACTATCGTCCGGAATGGAAGTCGTGGAAGTACGAGGCACTTCCGATCGTCCCAGAACGATTTGATTATCGTATTTCAAAAGGGAAGTCGAAACCGTTCTATGCCATCAAAAAATGGCTCCATGACCGCTCGATTACCGATGTCATCATCGCATCGGATGCTGAACGGGAAGGAGAAGCGATCGTTCGTCTAATCCTCCGACTCGCAGGTAACAAAAAACCGCTTGCTCGACTATGGATTTCGAGTCTGACGGAGCAAGCAGTCGATCGAGGATTCTCGCAACTGTTGCCAGGTGAACAGACGATTCCATACTACCATGAGGCGATGAGTCGCGCCTGTGCGGACTGGCTCGTCGGGATGAACGCCTCACGTGCCTATACGACATTGTTGAAGACGATTGGGATTGAAGACGTCTTCTCGCTCGGTCGTGTGCAAACCCCGACGCTTGCCTTAATCGTCAATCGCGAACGAGAAATTAAACAATTCGTACGAGAACCATACTTTGAAGTCGAGGCGACACTTGCAAAAGGTCGAGGCACGTTCAAAGCAAAGTATACGTTTGGAAAGACAACGAAGCTCAAAACGCGTGAGGAAGCCGATGTGGTTGTCAAACGTGCATCTGGAACCGCGATTGTGAAGACAATCGACAAGGAAGAAAAAATCGAGCAACCCCCATTTTGGTTCAGTCTATCCGGACTTCAGGCAGAGGCGGGGAAACGATTCGGATTCGGGGCGAAAAAGACGCTTGATATCGCTCAAAAGTTATATACGAAAGGGTGGATCAGTTACCCTCGGACCGATTCGGGATTTGTCACACCCGATGAGGCGACGCTATTTCCACAGACAAAGGCAAGACTGCTAAAGTCCGACGCCTATGCAGGATTTCGTGACCTGTTGACTGAGGACCCGTCGAAAAATCGACGCTATGTCAATGCTAAGAAAGTCAGTGACCACTACGCGATCATCCCGACGGAGGCGTGTGGTGACGTCACTCGACTCGGTGGGGATGAGGCGAAGCTATATGATTTGATCAATCGACGTTTCCTTGCGGCCTTTGCACCCGCAGCGATGCTCGAGAAGACAACGGTCGATCTGATTGATGGAGGTGACTTGTATCGCGCAAAAGGAACCGTCGTTGTGAGTCCTGGCTATCGACAAGTCGTGGAGATGAAATCAAAAGATGTCGAGCTTCCCGCGCTGACGGTCGGTGAAGAATTAAAAGAGAAGAAAGTTGAAGTGTTGTCGAAACAGACAGAGCCACCGAAGCGATATACGGAGGGCGCGCTCATTATGGCCATGAAAGTCGCCGGGAAACAACTCGATGACGAAGAGCTGATTCATATTATGAAAGAAGTAGAGGGACTCGGGACCGAGGCGACACGTGCCAACATCATCGATGGATTAAAGAAGCGAGGCTATGTCCAACTTCAGAAAAAAGAGCTCGTTCCTACAGACAAAGGGCGCCTGCTGATCGATGTGCTCGGGGACAGTATTTTGGCCTCGCCCGTCATGACGGCGAAATGGGAGAAACGTCTCCATGAAATCGGTCAAGCATCGGCCTCCGCTGCTGAATTCATTGAACAAGCGAAGAAGATGTCCGTTCATTTGGTTGAAGAAGCGAAATCGCGAATAGAAGCGGCTAATCCTGAGGGCTATACGATTGAAGCGAAGCGTTATGGAAAAAAAGGAACGACTCGACCGAAGGCATCATTTGGTATCTGTCCGAATTGTGGAAAAGGGCTCGTCGAACATCCGAAGTTCATCGGCTGTAGTGGATATCATGAAGGATGTCGCTTCACCGTATCCAAACAGGTGCTCGGCGTCGGACTCGTCAAAGATGAGTTGAAGCAAATGATCAATGGGGGGCAATCGAACGTCCATACGTTTAAAAAAGGAGACAAGACGTTCAATGCCTCATTGTATTTAGAGAAGGGTACACTCCGATTTGAATTCAAATAAAAAAGGGTCGCGCATTAGAGCGGCCCTTCTGTCTTATCAGTCTTTTCTCTTTTCTTGTCGTCTTCAATGCGACGATTGATTTCGTCATAGTCGAGGACGATGTCATCTTTATTGTCTTTATAGGCGTATCCTTTTTGGATGACGACGATGGATGCGATGAGGACGAGTAAGATGATTAAACCGCTGACGGCAAATATCCAGGCCATATGAACCCCTCACTTTCTTTCTTCAGTATGCCAAACAATGGACAGGTTCTTCAACTAGAATGAACAGACGGTTATGTCGTGTGTGAATGAAAAGATATGGTACAATACGATATAGATTAATACGTAGAGAAGGAAGGGATAGTCATGGCGATTTTGATTGTGGATGATGAACCGGTCAATACGCTCGTACTCGAGCAACTGCTTCACCAGCACGACTATGAGACGGTATCGGTCTCGAGCGGGGAAGAAGCGCTCGACTTACTGATGGCCCCACAAGCTGCATCGCTGTATGATCTCGTCCTGTTGGATGTCGAAATGCCTGGAATTTCAGGAATCGAGACGTGCAAGCGGATTCGACAGATGGCTGACTTTGAAGAGTTGCCGGTCATCATGGTTTCCGGACGAACGGAAGAGAAGCAGATTGCGGAGGGGCTCGACGCGGAGGCGTCAGATTACACGACCAAACCGATCAAAATAACAGAATTACTTGCAAGAATCCGTTCTGCTCTCCGTTATAAGGCGGCTGTTGATGAACGGAAAATTTATGAGGCCCGTCTTCAGTATGATTTAGACCTCGCCCAGAAGATTCAACAAAGCGCGCTTACGCCACCAATCAGTAATGAAGAGATTGATGTTCGAGCGCTCTATCTACCTTCTAAAAAACTAGCCGGAGACATGTACGCGTGGTTTCAGGTCGCACCGGACCGATACGGGGTCATCATCTTTGACGTCATGGGACATGGGGTCTCATCGGCGCTCATCACGATGGGAATCCGTTCCATCCTACCGGGCCTTGTCGGGAACGTGCAATATCCGGTAGACGTCATGACGGAGTTGAACCGTCAGATGACATTCCTCTTCTCGGGTGACGATATGCATAGCTATTTCACGGCGGTCTATTGTTACATCGACACGACAAAGCGTCGAATTGAATATGTGAATGCAGGCCATCCCCCTGTGATCGTGACGTCAGAAGAAGGAAACTGTCGTCTCGAGACGACAGGGGTACCAGTCGGCATGTTCGAGGAACCGAATTATGAGTCGAAAGAGATTGACATCACGCCGAATATGATGCTTCACATGTATACAGATGGACTCATGGAGTGTTACAGCAAAGATATCGATGATGGGATTCGCTGGCTAGAGAAGGACGTTGTCACATACGGTTTGGACTATAGTCGTCACGTCGCTGAACAGCTTGTGCCAAAGATTGAGATTGAAGACGATCTGTGTCTCGTCACGGTCAAAATCACATGAAGAGAGCCTGACGCAATATGCGTCAGGCTCTTGGTCGCTAAAAATATCGCTTTCGCCAAAGAATATAAAAGGCGAGACCGGAAAATCCAATCATCATCGTGATGGCCATGATAAATCCGAATGGTTGTCCTTCCCATGGAACTTGAACGTTCATCCCGAAAATCCCAGATATCATTGTCGGGATACTGAGGACAATCGTGATGGATGCCAAGAATTTCATGACGAAGTTGACGTTGTTTGAAATGATGGATCCGAACGCCTCCATCTTGATGCTGATGATGTCGTTGTAAATCGATGCCATTTCCATAGCTTGACGGTGTTCGACAAAAACGTCTTCGAGTAATTCTTCGTCCTCTTCATGTTTCTCCAAACTCGGTGTCTTGACGATGCGGTCTAAGACGCTATCGTTCGCTTTTAAAGAGGTCATGAAGTAGACGAGAGATTTTTGAAGGTTCATCAACTGGAAAATCTCTTGGTTTCGCATCGAACGCTGCAACTCTTGCTCGAGTTCGTCCATTCTTCGGTCGATTTGGCGCAAGAAACGCAAATACGTCATACTCACCCGATGTAAAATCTGAAAGACGAAGCGACTTCGATAGTTCGTTCGGAATAGTCTTGCCTTTCCGTTAGCGAACAAATTCAACACGTCGAGATCTCGCGAGCAGACGGTGATGAAATGTCGTCCGGTCACGATGATACCGAGCGGGATGGTATTATACGTGCGACCTGTATCATCTTCCTCCACATACGGAACGTCGATGATCATGAGAAGTCCTTCATCATCTTTTTCAAAACGTGGTTTCTCTTCAATATCAAGTGGGTCATATACAAAGTCTTCTGGAATGCCGGACGCCTCGATGACTTGATCGGCCTCATCTTTTGTCGGATTCACGAGTTGAATCCAGCTTCCTTTATCAAAGTCTTCGATTTCATCCACATGGCCTGATGCGTCAGTACGGTAAATCGTCAGCATGCATCTTCCTCCTACCTTAACTCAATCTTATTATAGGTAGCCAAAATGAAGAGTGCAATCCAAAGCAGGAGATTTTTTGTTTTCTCTCGAAAACGTGTTACAGTGAGAGGGAACGATTGGAATATCGTTTATTGAGGAGGGGTTATATTGACTAGAATGCCCGAAGACGCTCTGTTCAATGAAGAAAAACTAGCAGAGCTCCACCAAATCGCAAACGGAAACATGGATTTTTTAAATAAAATTGCAACCACATATATCCAGCAGTTCGAGGCGAAGTATCCTGAACTGCAATCGGCAGTCGAGGCGAAAGACTATTCTCGTGTCGAGCAACTCGCCCATTTATTAAAAGGGGCCTCCTATTCAGTTGGTCTAGAACAGACGGCCCTTCTTTTCCACGACCTCGAAGTGGCTGGAGAAAACGCACATCTAGACGGAGCGAATGAAACGTTGGCAACCATCGAATCGCATAGTAAGCGATTTTTAAGCGAGTGGAATACGCATTTCGAACAACTCACATAAAAAAGTTTGCGACCGAGAAGTCGCAAACTTTTTTATTATCCTACAAATTCATCAAGCGTCGCAATCAACATTCCGATTTCCGGTTTCGTGATTTGAGCGTTCGCACCGACGGCTTCCCCTTTATGTTTCAAGTCATCCGAGATGAGTGACGAGAAGATGATGATTGGAAGCGTTGCATAGCGGTCCATCTCACGGAGTCGCTTCGTCAAATGAAGTCCATCCATCTGTGGCATCTCAATATCGGTGATGAGGAGGTCGCATTCGACGCCTTCTTGTTCAAACGCATCGAGTGCCTCTTTCCCATTATTGAAGACTGTTGTATTGAAGTATCCCGCGTCATCCAACGTGTCGAGAATCAGTGTGCGGAGCATCTCTGAATCTTCAGCAATCCAAATATTCTTGTTCGAGCGCTCACGAGCACCGAGTCGCTTCACAGATTCGCGAGCCATGATGTCTTTACGTGACAATTCGAGCGCGATTCGCTCGTAGTCGAGCAAGATGATCATCTGGTCACCTGTTTTGACGACACCGTTCGTGATGCCTTGAACGCCACGTGCGAGATCGGACGGCGTGTCAATCTGCTCCCAAGAGATGCGTTTGATCTCGGTCACCTGGTCGACACGAAGAACCGACTTCTCACCGTTGAACTCGCAGACAATCAAACGATCATCACTTCCGACTTCACGAGGATGGCTGATGACCATCGGAAGGTCGATCACGGTCATGACCTCACCGCGCAACTCGATTAACCCCATGATGGCTTCCGGTGTACCTGGGAGTGGCGTCAATGGAAGCATCGTGATAATTTCACGTACTTTCATGACATTGATGCCGAACAAGAACGGTCCAGCTTGGAAAATGACGATTTCAAGTTCGTTCGTTCCTGCTTCAAGTAAAATATTATGATCAGTGCTCAATGGTAGTCCCTCCTATTTCACGTACTCTCATCTTTACTATCGGTATCCGATTGATAAATCTACAGTAAAAATAGTGTCAACTCTCATCAGAATTCACAAAAAGTTTCATAGTAACCGTTTACATCTCATAAACTGAATCGTTATAGTTGTCCAATGGAAAAAAATCTGCATACAATGGGGTTGGCAACGAGATATTACAGCTTACTCAGGAGGCAGATAGAGATGATGAGTATGAACACATATCCATATTTATTGAATGGTCAATGGCAGGAATCTTCAAGCAACGAAACGATTGAACTCGTTTCACCATATAAAGACGAAGTCGTAGGTCGCGTTCAAGCGATGTCACGCGATGAAGTCGATGAAGCCATCCATGGCGCAAAACGTGCACAACAAGAATGGGCGGCGCTTCCGGTCAACAAGCGCGCTGAATTATTGTACGCATGGGCAGAAAAACTCGAAGAACGCGTGGATGAGATTGGTCAAATCATCATGCAAGAAGTCGGGAAAAACTTGAACGACGCGAAGAAGGAAGTCGTACGGACTGCGGAAATCATTCGTTATACGGCAGAAGAAGGAATTCGCTTCAATGGCGGCTTCATGCAAGGCGATTCATTCCCAGGTGGCTCGAAAAACAAGATGGCCATCATCAAGAAAGAAGCGCTTGGTGTCGTCCTCGCGATTTCACCATTTAACTACCCGGTAAACTTGGCAGCTGCTAAAATTGCGCCGGCGCTCGTCACAGGAAATGCGGTCGTTTTCAAACCAGCGACGCAAGGTTCGATCAGCGGGATCAAGATGGTCGAGGCCCTTCATGATGCAGGTCTTCCAAAAGGCCTCTTGAACCTCGTGACAGGTCGCGGTTCGGTCATCGGTGACTACTTGACTTCACACCCAGGGATCGACATGATCACGTTCACAGGTGGAACGGGTACGGGTCAACACTTGTCACAACAAGCGTCAATGGTGCCGGTCGTACTCGAACTCGGTGGAAAAGACCCGGCCCTCGTCTTAGAGGATGCAGACTTGACGTTAGCAGCTGACCAAATTGTCAGCGGAGCGTTCTCATATTCAGGTCAACGTTGTACAGCAATCAAGCGTGTCTTCGTCCTTGAAGATCAAGCGGATGAGCTCGTCGATATGTTGAAAGAACGTGTCGCGAAACTTTCAGTCGGTTCACCGGAAGAGAACAGCTTCATCGTTCCTTTAGTTGATGCGAAGACGACGGATTACGTACAAGGATTGATTGACGACGCCGTCACTAAAAAAGCAACGGTCGTTTACGGCAATAAGCGTGAAGGAAACTTGCTTCACCCGACATTGCTTGATCACGTGACGACAGATATGCGTGTCGCATGGGAAGAACCGTTTGGACCGGTCCTCCCGGTCATCCGTGTAAAATCACTCGACGAGATGATCGCACTCACGAATGAATCGGAGTTCGGTCTTCAGGCGAGCGTCTTCACACAAAACGTCAATAGCGCCTTCACAGTCGCTGACAAGTTAGAAGTCGGAACGGTTCAAGTGAACGGACGAACAGAACGCGGACCAGACCACTTCCCATTCATCGGTGTGAAACAATCAGGACTCGGTGTTCAAGGAATCGGACGTAGCCTCGAGACGATGACACGTGATAAAGTAACGGTCATCAACCTATAATACGAATCATTCATGAGGGAGAGACATCTCCCTCTTTTTTGTTTGATTGAAAACGCATCTTTCAGACGGGTATAATGGAGAAAGACAGGAAGAAGGGGTGGTGATGACGTGGCAGACTGGATTTCAAGCCAATTGGCAAGACTCGATATTCCGACACCGTTCGAAGTCGGGAACGTGAACGTATATATCGTTGAACATATGAACCGCTTCTTCATGGTCGATTGTGGACCAGACACGGAAGAGGCGTGGATCTCGTTGAACCGTCAACTTGAAGAACTTGAACTTTCATTGGCGGATATCGACTTTTTATTCTTGACGCATCATCATGCGGATCATGCCGGACAAGCATGGCGTCTTCGCGACGCATCCATTCCTGTATACGGACATGAAAAGCTCGTTCGCTACTTAGAGCAAACCCCAAACTTTTTGAAGCGGGGCAACCACTTTTTGCATGAATTGGCCGTCTCGTTCGGGGCACCGGCTCCACTTGTGGAAAAATTACCAGACTATCGCGAAGCACTTCGCTGGATTGGACCGACGACTGTCACGATGACGTTCGATGACGGGCAAGATTTGACGTCGGATGGGGCGTGGCAGACAATCCATCTGCCTGGACATGCGAGTGACCAGCTCGGCTTGATTGGTCCCGGAGGAGTCTTGATTGCCGGAGACCACCTCATCGACAAGGTCGAACCAAACCCCCTCATCGAACAACCATACGATGACGAAGGGTTCGCCTCACCCGTCATCCTCTATATCGATTCGCTTAAAAAATTACGTGGGATTGATTTAAAGCTCGTCGTCAGTGGACACGGTGAACCGATTCACCATCCGAATGATTTAATCGAGAGTCGGATTCGCCAACGGTATGAGCGCAGTGAACAATTGCTTGCCGAATGGGAAGATGGACTTAGCGTTTTTGATTGGTCGATGAAGTTATATGGAAGAAAGATGCGACGTGGGATGCCGCTCGTCTTCAGTGAAGTGTTTGCACGACTCAGTTTACTCGAGGAACGTGGCGATATCGAGAGACGTCGAGATGACCAAAAATGGATTTATACGAAGAAAGAAGTGATGTCGTGAAACGGGTAGTCATTACTGGTGCGTCAAGCGGGCTCGGTGCCGCATTGGCGCATTCTTTTTATGAACATGGATACAACGTATTGTTGATCGGAAGAAATGAAGAACGATTAAAAAAGATTGCCGCAACATGTGAAGGGGATTGGATGAGCGTGGATGTCGCGAAGTCAACTACTCTCGTTCACGATGTGACCGAGCGATTCGGGAAATTTGACGTATGGGTCAACAATGCAGGCATGGCCGAATTTGATTTGGTGACCGATCAGTCGACGGAAGTGATGGAGGAAACGATGCGTGTGAACGCGGTCGCGCCGATGCTGTTATCGCGAGATGTCGCCCGCGTGCTGGAGCGAGAGGGTATCATCGTCAACATCTGTTCACAGGCGGCAAAAGTACCGACACCGAAGTCAGCCGTCTACGCAGGGTCGAAGGCGGCGCTTCTACAGTTCTCGAACGCACTCAGGCTAGAGTTGAAGCCCCGTGGCATTCACGTCATGACGGTCAATCCTGGACCGATTGCGACACCGTTCTTTGATCGAGCTGATAAGAGTGGTACATATGCTGAAAGTGTTCAAAGGATCATGCTTGACCCGAAACGGTTGGCCGATGCGATTGTCAGAGGAAGTCGTAAGGGAAAACGTGAAATCAGTGCGCCGTGGTGGATGAATGTAGGAGCGAATGTGTACGCAATCTGCCCAACCATGTTCGAAATGCTCGCAAAAAGGGGATTTGAGAAAAAGTAAAAAGGGGGATTAAGATGAGGAAATGGAGAGTACTGCTCGCAATCGTCATGCTCACATTCGTAGCAGCGTGTGGGAATGAACAGGCAGTTGAGTTTTCGGACTCGTTTGAAAAAGCAGCGACGACGGCAGAAGGGTCGACCGTCAACCTATATATGTGGGGCGGGGACGAGGGCATTAACAGCTATATCGATGACTACGTGGCACCTCGCCTCGAGGAATCTTACAACATCGAATTGAACCGTGTCGCGATGGATACGGCCGAGTTCATTCGACAATTATCACTCGATAAGAAAGCGGACAGACAAGTCGGGACGATCGATGCCGTCTGGATCAATGGCGACAATTTCCGAAATGCGAAAGAGGCAGGTCTTCTTCGAGACGGATTGATGGAGCGTGTCCCGAACGCCGAGTTATTAAACGAAACGGCCCAACAATCAGATGCCG
Organism: Exiguobacterium sp. PFWT01; assembly: GCF_018255795.1. GTDB lineage: Bacteria > Bacillota > Bacilli > Exiguobacteriales > Exiguobacteriaceae > Exiguobacterium. The sequence goes on from NZ_CP073755.1 coordinate 1,229,855, forward strand.
GCACCCCGACAGAGGACTTGGAGCTCGCATGGGGGAATGTACAATTCATCTTGCATTACGATGCAGCGAAAGTGGACAATCCTCCTCAATCGTTTGAGGAACTACGTCGCTGGACTGAAGACAATCCAGGTCGTTTCACGTATCCTGAAGTCACAGATTTCACGGGGAATGCCTTCGTCCGCCATCTATTATATGAACGATATGGTGACGAGTTGGACCAAAAAGCGACCATTGAGGATTCGTTCTGGGACGACTTGAAAGCGTGGTCTCCGAATTTGTGGAAAGACGGACAAACGTATCCAAAGACGCTCGAACAACTCGATCAACTCTATGCATCAGGAGAAGTTTGGATGACGATGGGATTCAACGAACGCCGAGCCGAGGCGGAAGTGACGGAAGGAATCTTCCCGAAAGAGACACGCGCGCTCGTTCTCGATCACTCCATTGCCTCGACACACTTCTTAGCAGTCCCGTTCAATGCCCCGAATCCAGATGGGGCGCTCGTTCTTCTCCAAGAACTGTTGTCTCCTGAAGCACAGCTCGTCAAACAAGGACCAGACTATTGGGGAGACGGAACATCACTCGACTTAACGAAGCTTGACGTGAATGACCAACGCGCGTTTGAAGAACTAGGGGAGGGTGTCACGTACCCGGACTCGGAGCAGTTGCTCGAACGTTCGATTCCGGATTATGGACCGAATGTGATTGACATCGTCCGCGAGGAGTGGCCGCGTGTTGCGAAGTAGTGTCGCGGTGACGATCATGGTGTCCCTTCTCCCGCTCGCTGCCCTCGTCTTTCTCGGCATAGAGGCAACGGGAACGGATTGGGGCTCGCTTCTGACAGATGAGACGTGGCGCGATAGTTTCGTCACGACGCTATATGTCGTTAGCGTGTCGACCATGTTATCGCTTGTGATCGGGACATGGCTTGCAAGAACGGTCGTCAAAAAAGATTGGCGTTTCCTATCATCTGTACTCCGACTTCCGATGTTTGTTCCTCACATCGCTGCTGCATATCTGTTTTGGCTATTGTTCAGTGGGACGAACGGCATCGGATGGATTGAGGCGAACGAACGAGACTATGTCACGGTCATCCTGACCTACATATGGAAGGAGACACCGTTCGTCTTTTTAATGATGCTCGGGACATATGAGCAATTGAATCGGGGTTACGTCGAAATGGCGAAGACGCTCCAACTCTCTCCGTTTGACCAGTTCAAACATGGGGAGTTGCCGTTTTTGATGAAACCATTACTCGATTCGGCATGGATTCTAGTCGCCTTTATCTCGTTCGCATACGAGGTTCCGGCATTGCTCGGCGTGACATACCCGAAACTCATCGGTGTCCTCGCATATGAACGACTGTCGACTGGACTCTATTTAGAGGCGACAGAGCCTTATGCGGTCGCCCTCATGTGGACCTGTCTTGTTGGATTCGGTGTATTCCTATCTTACGTATTGACCGCATCTATACGACGACGAATTGAACGTGGGGTGAGACGATGATTCGACAGGGGCTTCTCATCTGTTTGACGTTCATCCCGTTTATCAGCCTCTTTTTCGTAGTCCCGACAATCGAAATCGAGAACAGCTTGGCAATCGTTCATACGATAGGATTGATTGTGATTTTATCTGGGATCAATGTGTGGCTCGCAATGATGTGTGCGTGGTGGCTACTGTGGACAGATTCCAAATGGAAACATGTCATCGAGTGGCTCGTCTTTTTACCATTGTTCATTCCGATGCTGGCCACATTGTTTGGCCTCTATCTGATCTTGGCGGAAGCTGGTCTGATTGGGACGTATGTCGGCGTCACCCTTGCCCTGCTCGTCGTGACGATTCCATACTCAATCCGCCTCGCCTACAACGGAATGGCGGTCATCGGTCGACCACTTTTGGAACAAGCTCGGATTCTGCCATCGAGACGGCGAGTCATCTACGTGTTGTATCCGCTCTTTTCTAGATTGATGCGGACCATCGCGTTGTTCACGACCGTCATTTTGCTCAGTCAATTCGCGCTGATCCAGTTGATTGGTGCAGGATTGATTCCGACCGTGACGACAGAACTGTATCAATCTTATGCGGGAAACAATCGTGGTCTCGCTCTCTCGAACACATGGATGCTCATCCTATTCCCCGTTCTCCTCTATTTCCTGCTCTCAGGATGGGATCGGTATATGGTGCGCATGCTGAAAGGACGTCTTCAATGAGTTTGAATGTACAAAATCTATGGAAACAATTTGGGACGAAACAAATACTAAATGGGGTCGACTTCGAGGTTAAACCTCATAACATCCACGCAATCGTCGGTGTGAGTGGTTCAGGGAAATCGACGATTCTACGAATCATCGCAGGTCTTGAGTCGACTGACAGCGGCGACGTGAAATGGAATCACCGTTCTTTAATCCCTATCCCTGCGCATAAACGGCGCGTGACGATGCTATCGCAAACGGCATTATTGTTCCCGCATTTGACAGTCGGAGAGAATGTCACGCTCGTGACCCGAGAACGTTCTCGTAAGCAGGCGGAGCATTGGTTACGAGTCGTTCAACTCGGTGATCGATATGATGCCGAGATACACGAACTGTCTGGTGGCGAACAGCAACGGGTCAGTCTTGCCCGAGCTTTAGCGGCTGAACCAGAACTACTGTTGTTAGATGAACCCTTTACGAACCTTGATCCGAAACTCAAGCTCGACTTGCAACGTTTTATCCGGGATTTAGTGAAAGAACTCAACCTGACGGCGGTATTGGTCACTCATGATCGGGAAGAAGCGATGCTCATGGCAGACCAGGTGACGCTGATTGAAGGGGGCAAGGTCACGCGTACAGGTACGATAGCGGATTTATACGATACCGCCCCTGGATTCGGTGACTTTGTCATGCTCGATGGAGAACTGCGACCGCTGTCTGAAGTGGAAGTATCCGAGACGACTGGTATATCGGTTCAGTTGATGAAGAAAATTTATCGATTCGGTCAATGTTTCGGAGAATATCAGTTCGAAGATGGGCGATCCGTCATGTTACCGACGCGTGAATCGTACCAAACTGGAATGATTTATCGCATTAAACGAAAGGAGGAATAATATGCTCGATACGTACGGAAGTCGTTACGTGCAACCCGTCATCGAACGAGGAGCGAATCGATTGCTCAAATGGAATTTCACGCCGAACGAAGTGACAGTACTAGGAGGCATTATCGGGATTTCGACCGGTATCTTTATCTATAATGATATGCACTGGACTGCCGTCATCTTACTGTGGCTATCTGGCTTGTTCGATGTATTAGATGGGACGATGGCTCGAAAATCGAAGACGAGTGGGTTTGGAACGGTGCTTGATCTCGTCCTGGACCGATTCGTCGAATTGTCGGTCGTGATTGCCCTCGCCCTTCGTTATCCAGAATATATGCCTATTTTTCTCATTCTGATTGCTTCATTTGTGATCGCCATGACACTGTTCCTAGCTGTCGGTGCGAGCAGTTCGAAGCGCTCAGAGAAGACGTTTTACTATCAGCCGGGAATTATCGAGCGAACAGAGTGCTTCATCTTGTTCACGTTGATGATTCTCTTCCCGAACTGGGTCGGCGGGATTGCGCTTATCTTTTTATTGCTTGAAGTCATGACGATCACACAACGATTCATTGAAGCGCGGAGAATTTTGCGATGAAGCCGAAGTTGGTGTTGGCCGGACTTGGGCACGGACAGCTCGAAATTCTCGATCGTATTGAAGAGATTTGCGAACAGTATGATGTTCGCTTCATTGGAGACTGTCAGACGATTTATACTGGCGCGTTTCCACAAGTGATTGCCGGGCTCATGGATTCAGCTTCGGTCCGATCACCTCAACTAGAACCGGTCGCAAAGCGGGTGCTCTCGATTGACCCGATTCAGCAGACGGTTCAGACGGAGAACGGAATGTTTGAATACGATCAACTCGTTCTAGCGACCGGTGCGAAAAGTAGGGGGATCGGCACGCCACTTAAACCGATGTCACAAGCTTTACTCGACCGAATCGAATCGAGTTCACGAGTGACCATCGTCGGAGGCGGGAAGGCCGGCGTAGAATTGGCGTTCACGTGTGCTCGTACAAAGAATGTGACGCTGTATGCGAAAGAGATATTACCAGACGTCTCGGTCCATACTAGAAAGCACACCGAGCGGTTGTTAGTCAGAACAGGGGTCATGGTCGTCAAACAGGCGTTTCATGCAGACGCATCGGAAGGGCTCTTATTGGATGCGACGGGGGTCGTTCCCGTGGAATGGTGGGCCGAATCAGGGCTTGCAAAACCTGAGAGATTTATAGAGACAGACGAATTTTTGCGTCATCGTCAATTCACAAATATATATGTAACAGGCGATATGGCATCCTGCTTAAATGGTGGCGTCGATGCGGTTAGATCAGGGCGCTATGTCGGCAAACGGTTACTTAAGGAAACAAGGCGACCATTTCGAAGACGTCAATCGATGAATATCTTACTGACGACACCAGGTAACGCCTTGCTGACATATGGACGGTTTACATGGCATGGTCGGATTCCATATTATATGAAGCGTTGGATTGACTCGCGGTATGTTCGGCATTACAAGTAGTTGGGGGTTCGAACTGTTATTCGCTTAAAAGATGGCCAATCACTTCGTTCGATTTCGGTTCAACGAGTACTTGTGGAATCTCGACCGTACGCTGTGAATCAGACGGAAATGTGACGAGCCAGGCACGTGTTCCTTCAAAACGTGAATTAAATAAGTCATAACGATTATCGACTGTGATGGATTGAATCATAGCCTGTCGCCCGTTTTCATCGGTAGGTAGCCAATCCATATTGTTGAGATAGGTCACTGCACTTTTGATGATTGCCGTTTCGTCATCAGATTGTATGGATGGTGAGGTAGATGGTTGTATGCAGCCGACCAACATCATGATGGTGAAACAGAGTGGGGTGAAGAGGCGTGTAAGCATCATGTTCATTCCCCTTTCTCATTTGGTTATTTCTTACAGTATAATTGAGGATGACAGAGGCGTGTACAAAAAAATCCTGCAGTCGATTGGGCTGCAGGATTCAGGTCATGCTTGAATCGTATCGAGGAATGAACGAATTTGCATCTCCGTCTTGGCGTTTGCCGAGTGGAGGTGTTCTTGTTTTACCCCGTCTTTATAGTATAGAAGTGAAGGGATGCCGCGAACTTCTTGTGCATCAGATAGCTCTGGGAGTTCGTCGCGGTCGACGACGTGCCAGTTAAATTGTGGATAGTCCTTGACGAGCTCATCGACATACATGTCCAGACGTTTACAGTCCGGGCACCATGATGTAGTGAAGACCACCATTCCGTGATCTTTTGTGGCTTCGTCAAACTGTTGTGATGAATGAATCGGTTGCATAGACAACTCTCCTTTCTTCTATCTATTTTGTCGGGTTTTTAACGGGTCGTCAACAGATTGGCATTCTCGAAACCGTTTGAGAATGTGATACACTAATAAAAATAGCATGAGAAGGAAAAGGTGATGGATATGGCGTTACGTCACGCATTGCTCGGGTTATTGACCCATCAGCCTGCGACCGGGTATGCCTTGAACGCGACGTTCAAGGCACAGATGATTCATTTTTGGAACGCCCATCATACACAGATTTATCGGGAACTGTTAAAGATGGAAGAAGAAGCACTCGTTTCGGCGGAACATGTCTCACAACAAGAGTTGCCAGACAAAAAAATCTACTCCATCACGGACCAAGGACGTGAGGAGTTAATCAATTGGTTACGTCAACCAACGTCGTTCCAACCGAAAATGAAGGATGAAAACCTCCTGCGGGTCAGTTTGCTTCAATTGTTGCCGGTTGAAGAAGCGGTCCGGTATATCGAAGAAACAAAGGCGCACCATGAGCAGGTCGCACAACAGATTCGATTATTTCAAGAAGAACATCAATCGGACGAAGATACACTCGGTTATTTACTGACTAGCGAATATGCGATCCGGATGATGGAGAACTATGCCGGATGGGCGGACTGGGCGATCGAACAGATTCAAGCACGCAACGAAAAACACGTGACCTGAGCGGATCAGGTCACGTGTTTTGTGTATGGATGGACCGGTAAACGAGCGAGTAGGCGATCAAGCACTTCATCATCGATTTCAGTTTCGAACGCGCGAATCGTCTCGTTCAATTGCTTGACTGAAGATGCACCGGGTAAGACGACGTCACAGAACCGACTTGCGGCTTCGAGTGCATAGGCTTGAATCGGTGTTGGCATCATCGCCAGTTCACTGGCGAGTTCCTCTTTTCGCCACGCCTCAAATCCCTTATCTCCAAGACGCGTCTCCCAATCATCCGTTAATAGGCCTTTGGCAAGAACGCCTCGGCCGACGATGGGGATTGAAACGTCGAGCGTCTCTGCCCGGCGGTCGAGTAGTGAATACGGCGTCATGAGAACATCGAGTGCACCGGATTTGACCCAATGGTTGATGACGTTCGGACGAATCGACGAGAGTCCGATTTGTCGAATCAGACCGTCTCGTTTTTGTTTTTGTGCCCATTCGATCGTTGCGTCGAGGTCATCCTCGAGCGTGCCGCCATGTATATAATATAGATCCAGATAATCGGTTTTCAATCGCTCGAGCGACCCGTGTAAGGCGTTCTCTAAATAAGACGGCTCAGGATTCCAACGCATACCATCCTCAGTCAGTTCATTCCCACCCTTACTCGCTAAAAATAGGTGTTGTCGTTCTTGACCTAACGTTTCCCCAATCACACGCTCGACAGCTTGTCGCGCATAGACGTCTGCCGTATCGATATGGCGAATCCCCGATTGAATAGCTGCATCTAAGATATTCTTCGCCTCTTTTTCCCCGTGTTTCAAAATCGTCATCGTTCCGAGTCCGAGTTCACTCATTTGGATTCCTCCTTGTTCGAAATGTAGGTTTGACTCATAATCAGAGTATATCGAAAAGTGAGGAGTAATCATATGGAAGAAAAAACGATTGAGCGGGAAGTCATTTATCAAGGTAAAATCTTCGATGTAGAAAAGCATGTCGTTTCCCTTCCGAACGGAAACACGTCCGTACGTGAACTCGTCTATCATAACGGAGCCGTCGCGGTACTCGTCATCGATGAATCGGACAACATCGTCATGGTGGAGCAGTACCGAAAAGCCTTTGAATCGATGTCGCTTGAAATCCCTGCCGGTAAGTTGGAAAAAGGGGAAGAGCCGTTGGCGAGTGCTGAGCGCGAACTCGAAGAAGAGACAGGTTATACGGCGGAATCGCTTGAAAAGATTTTTTCTTTCTACGGCGCACCTGGGTTCTGCAGTGAGCGGGTCGATGTTTTTGTTGCAAAAGGGTTGTCTGCCGGTGAGATGAATTTAGACGAAGATGAATTTTTAAATGTGAAGCGATACTCATTTGACGAAGCGGTCGCTTTACTGGACCGAGGCATCATTACCGACGCCAAGACCATTATGGCAATCCAATGGTGGCAATTGTCTAGATTGAAATAATTCTAATCTAGGTACTTATATGATAAACTTACATAGTAATGATTTTAAATTGAAAATTGAGTAAAACTTCGGTATGCTTTCAGTAGTGAACTATGTAAAGAGGGGGCGCCTTATGGAAACGCGAATTGAACGAATTAAACAGCAATTGAGCGCCAAAGGATATAAATTAACACCACAACGTGAATCGACGGTACGGATCTTACTTGAGAATGAGAGTGACCATCTGAGTGCGGAGAACGTCTTCATGCTCGTGAAAAGCATCGCACCAGAGATTGGACTCGCAACGGTGTATCGCACATTAGAATTATTGACAGAGCTCGGCGTGGTCGATAAAGTCAACTTCGGTGACGGGGTTGCACGCTTTGACTTACGTCCAGAAGGGGCGAACCATTCGCACCACCATCTCGTCTGCGTCGAATGCGGCTCGGTCGAGGAGATCATGGAAGACTTGCTCGTCGATGTTGAGAAAAAAGTCGAGAGCAAATATGAATTTTTGATTAAAGACCATCGCTTGACGTTTCACGGGATTTGTAAAGTATGCCAAGCAAAAGGCGTCACGCTTGAAGGTCATAAAGCAGTCATCAACGGTTAATGTAGAAAGGACAGACGGCCTCAACAGGTCATCTGTCCTTTTTCAATGTGTGATAGATCGCTTAGGAATCTACTTAGATTGTCAATTCGATGATGTTGCCTTCTGGGTCGAGGATGACGCTTTCGTAATAACCATCACCGGTCGTCCGTGGACCGTCCATGTGTGTGTATCCATCGAGCTGAAAGCGTTCCGTCAAGGCATCTACCGCTTGTTTACTCTCGAGCGAGAAGGCGAGATGAGCATATCCGGTCGCTTCTCTCGGATTCCTTTCAAGTTCAGGTCTGTGCATCAGCTCTAGGCGGCAACGCGAACCTCGAAATGTTAAAAAGTACGATTCGAACTGTTTCTTCTCGTTTTCATATTTAGCATTGGACTGTGCATCAAAATAGATTTCGTAAAACCTGCGCATGTTTTCGATGTCGTCTACCCACAGGGCGATATGTTCGATTCTCATATAGAATCCTCCTATGATGTTCGTCTAATCAATTGATTCAGCCGTTCTGTATTGAAGAGCATGCCAGCCATAATCAGGATGATCACAAGCGGTAAAAAACGGAGTGACGTCACAGATACAATCAATCCGAATAACGGGGGAAGAAACGTACTCCCTGAGTAGGCGAATGACATTTGAAACCCCATCAAACGTTTCGATTGTGCCGAACCGAATCGATTCGGCGTTTCGTGAAGCATGCTCGGATAAATCGGAGCCAATCCAAAGCCGATCAGCATCAAGCCGACGAGCATCGTTCCGGAAATTGGGATGAAGAAGAGGATGCTTCCGACAAGGGCGAGTATTTGTCCCATCCGAATCATTTGTTTGTTCGTAAAACGGAATGAGAGGAACCCGCTCACGAACCGTCCGATTGTGATACTGCCATAGTAGATGGACACCCATGCCGCAGCCGTCGCGATGGAGAACTGTTTCATCTGCACGAGATAACTGCTCGTCCATAACCCAATCAACGCTTCGACCCCGCAGTAAAGTAGAAATGTGGCCAATGCATAGGACACCCCGGTCGGTAGCTTGCGATCGAGTGTCGTGACGGCTGTTTCTTGAGGATGTGCAGTGGAATCCTCTTTCTGTTTCCAAAGTGGGAAAGACAACCACAATACGAGAGCTAAACTGAACTGAACGGCGGCGATAATCAAATAGCCGTCACGCCATCCATCCTCTGTTAATACACCCGCCATGACGAGTGGTCCCCCGGTCGCGCCGATTCCCCAAAAGCAGTGTAGCCAGTTCATATGATGTGCTTCGTAATGTTCGGCAACGTAATGATTCAGAGCGGCATCGACGGCACCGGCGCCTAGACCGAGTGGGATGGCAAATACGAATAGCCAACCGATTGAAGGAGCAGAGTAGAATCCGAACAGACAGAGCGCTGTGAGTAATGTCGAACCGAACGTGACTTGTTTCGTGTCAAAACGTTCCAATAGTTTACCGCTCAGTAGACTCGAAAGAATCGTTCCCCCAGCAATCGTCATGAAAATCCATCCGACCATCGATACGGGTGCGGAGAATTCTTGATGCATAAGTGGCCACCCGACACCGATGAGGGCATCCGGAAGACCGAGGCTGATAAACGCGAGATAGATCACGGCCAACAATACAATCGTCATACGTCACCTCGCGGAATCGTTTCGAGCATCAATTCAATGCCGAGTCGAGCCAACCCGAAAAAGTAATCTTCCTCCCATTCTCCGATTTGAAGACGAGGAATGTGACGAGAGGGAAGATATCGTTCGCATGCGCGGCCGATGTGAGACAGATCGTCTAGAAGGAGGTCGACATCTGAAAAGATGAAGGTGTGTGGGTTGAGTGTCGCAGCAAATGTAGCGACGAGCCGTCCCAATGCATCGATTTCTTCTTTTCTCAGAAGGTATGGTCCATAAGGTTTATTTTTTATGCGGTCATAAAATGATGCATCGTTATAAAGCGGAAGAAATGAAACTTCACCACTGAATCCGGATTGTCCCCGAGCGACATGTCCATCGAGCAAGATACCAGCACCCGGACCATTCTTTCCGAGGCCGAGATAGACGATGGACTGATGTGTTGTGGTCTCATCTCGTATGGAAAATCCATAAACGGCGGCATTCATATCATTTTCAATGACGACCGGAAGTCCAGTTCGTTCCATCAACCAGTTCTTCAAATCTAAATGCGCCAGTGATGGATATTCTGGGGCGAAAACAATTCGACCCGTATCGACTGCAGCGGCGACACCGACAGAGATGGCACCGATTTTTATTGTGTGCTCATCGAATGTATCGACGAGTTTGCCTAACGTCTCTAAATGCGTGCCTTTGACTAATGTTACACCTTCTTCAAGAATCTGAGTTTGACAGTCAATTAAGCGATAGTGAATCTCGCTCGCTTCGATGTATAGGGTCAGGCAATGACGAAAGGTGGGATTGTACCCATAACTTTTTGCGGGCCTACCTCCTTTTGAGGCATGTTGACCGTGTTCGATGACTTCACCGTGTTCGATCATGTCATCGATTATCTTCTTGACGGTAGGGAATGAAACGTGCGTGACCATACTCAACTCGGAAATTGTCGATACGTTGTGTAGGACGATCTGCTTTCGAATGTCGACTAGTAATTCATGCTGTGGATCTTTCATCACGATTGAGCTCCCATCTACTTTTTAAAATATTTTAATAAGTCGCTTGTAGTATATCGCTTCTCATTTGAACATGCCAGAAAAATAAGAAATTTGAGATGTATTTTTGTCACGTGAACGTTCACAAAAAAGTGAATAAAAAATGAGGTCAGACATCTTCACAACAGTTTACATAAGTGATATGCTGTAAGCGTATTCAGGTGAAACGAGGAAGGAGGAGGGTATGATGCGTTCGCATATCGAGTCATTTCTTCAATATATGACAGTCGAAAAGCGGATGTCCGCGAATACGAGACAGGCGTATGCGAGCGATTTGACGCAGTACGCATCGACCTTGACCCAACTTGGGGTAGAAGAGTGGAATGAGGTGACACGTTCGCATATCGTCAAACATATCGAAGAGCTGTCGCAAGCGGGGCGAGCCTCGTCTTCATTGAGACGAGCAGTCAGTTCAATCCGGATGTTCCATCATCATCTCAAAATGACCGGAGTCACGACGACTGATCCGTCACTTTACCTAGAATCCCCAAAAGCAGAAAAGCAACTTCCGGACACGTGGTCACAAACGGAAGTCGAGCGACTGTTGGACAGCGTCCCGACGTCGGACCCGCTCTCACTACGAGACCGGGCTATGCTGGAGTTGCTTTACGGGACGGGGATGCGGGTCAGTGAACTTTTAGGTTTGGATTTGGATGATTTGCAGTTCGAATTGGGGTATCTACAATGTGAAGGGAAAGGTGAGCGCGCACGAATCATCCCGGTATCCTCGGTCGCCCAAAGTTTCGTCGAGCGTTATATCCAACAAGCTCGTAACGGACTTGGCGGTAGAGAGACCGAAGCGCTCTTTTTAAACGGCCGAGGAGGACGGCTCAGTCGTCAAGGATTTTGGAAGATGATCAAACGACGAGCCAAACTTGCTGGAATTGACAAAGAAATCACACCTCACGTACTCCGTCATTCCTTTGCGACACACCTTCTCGAGAACGGTGCGGATTTACGCGCCATTCAACAGATGCTCGGTCATGCGGATTTAGCGACGACGCAAGTGTATACACACGTCAACAAATCGCGTCTGCATGATGTGTATCGTAAGCATCACCCTCGTGCCTAGACACCGAAAAGGAGGAATTTTTTGTGAAGAAGTTTAAACGTATTTTCTTAGTCGTCATGGACTCGGTCGGGATCGGTGAAGCACCAGATGCCGAACAGTTCGGTGACAAAGGGGCCGACACGCTTGGGCATATCGCGCGTGAACATAACGGATTGAACATGCCGAACATGGGTAAACTCGGACTTTCGAACATCAAGCCGATTCAAGGCATCGATGCATCGGACGCACCGAGTGCGTATGGTCGCATGGAAGAAATCTCAGCTGGTAAGGATACGATGACGGGCCATTGGGAAATCATGGGACTCCATATCGATACACCATTCCGCGTGTTTGAGGAGTTTCCAGATGATTTGATTCACCGTCTTGAAGAGTTCAGCGGACGTAAAATCATCGGAAACAAACCGGCGTCCGGAACAGAAATCTTGGACGAACTCGGTGAAGAGCATGTCAAGACGGGAGCCCTCATCGTTTATACATCTGCCGACTCGGTTCTTCAAATCGCAGCACACGAAGAGATCGTACCAATTGATGAATTGTATCGCATCTGCGAATACGCACGTGAAATCACACGTGAAGACCCGTACATGCTCGGACGAATCATTGCTCGCCCGTTCCTTGGGACACCAGGAGCATGGGTCCGTACGGCGAACCGTCACGACTACGCACTGAAACCATTCGGCAAGACCGTCATGAACACGCTCGAGGAAGCTGGGAAAGACGTCATCGCATTAGGGAAGATCAGCGATATTTACGATGGTGAAGGCGTGACAAAAGCGGTCCGCACGAAATCGAACATGGACGGCATGGACAAATTGGTCGAGTCGCTCGAGGAAGACTTCGAAGGACTTTGCTTCTTGAACTTGGTCGACTTCGACGCGTTGTTCGGTCATCGCCGTGACCCGGAAGGTTATGCGGTCGCGCTTGAAGAGTACGACGCTCGCCTACCGGAAGTGATGGAGCGTCTTCGTGAAGATGACCTGCTCATCATCACGGCTGACCACGGAAATGATCCTGTTCATGCTGGGACAGACCACACGCGTGAATACGTTCCGCTCATCGTTCATCACAACGGAGCGAAGGCAGTCGATTTGGGTATTCGCGGAACATTCGCGGACATCGGGGCGACCGTCGCTGACAACTTTGACGTCGCGGCACCATCACACGGAAAGAGTTTCTTAAACGAAATTTGAGGAGGCAATATTCATGGTAAATTGGAACGAAACAAAAGCGTTTTTGCAGGAGCGTATGGGCAGTACACCAGAAATCGGACTCATTCTAGGGTCAGGACTCGGAGTCCTCGCGGACGAGATTGAGAACCCGGTCGCCATTCCATATGAGGAGATCCCGCACTTCCCGGTATCGACAGTTGAAGGACATGCGGGGCAACTCGTGTTCGGTGAGCTCGAAGGGAAACGGGTCGTCGCCATGCAAGGACGGTTCCACTTCTATGAAGGATACTCGATGGAACAAGTGACGTTCCCTGTACGTGTCCTCAAGCTGATTGGTGTCGAGACTCTCATCGTCACGAACGCGGCAGGCGCATGTAACGAGTCATTCAACCCAGGCGACTTGATGATCATCACAGATCATATCAACTTCTTCGGTACGAGCCCGCTCATCGGGAAGAACGCGAGTGAATTCGGAACACGTTTCCCTGACATGTCAGAAGCGTACGATAAAGAGCTCGTGAAATTGACAGAACGCGTCGCGTCAGACCTTGGACTTTCTGTACAAAAAGGGGTTTACTTCGGAAACACAGGTCCTACGTACGAAACACCGGCTGAAGTCAAAATGGCCCGTCTTCTCGGGGGAGACGTCGTCGGGATGTCGACTGTTCCAGAAGTCATCGTCGCGCGTCATTCGGATATGCGCGTCCTCGGGATTTCGTGTGTCTCGAACATGGCAGCAGGTATCTTAGATCAACCACTCAACCATGAAGAAGTCATCGAAACGACAGAGCGCGTTCGTCAAGACTTCCTCTCTCTCGTACGTGGCACGATTAAAAGCATGTAAGTAACTTAATTTTAGGAGGACGACAGTTATGCGTATGGTCGATTTGATTTTAAAGAAACGTAACGGTGGAGAATTGAACGAAGAGGAGATTCGCTTCGTTGTCGAAGGTTTCACGAACGAATCAATCCCTGACTATCAAATGTCAGCCTTATCGATGGCCATCTATTTTAACGGGATGACTGAAAACGAAACGGCTGCCTTGACGATGGAAATGGTGAAGTCGGGAGATACGATCGACCTTTCCAATATCGAAGGGAAAAAAGTCGACAAGCACTCAACGGGCGGCGTCGGTGACAAGATCAGCTTGATTGTGGCACCACTCGTTGCTTCAATCGGCATCCCTGTCGCGAAGATGAGTGGTCGCGGTCTCGGTCACACAGGTGGTACGATCGATAAGCTCGAATCATTCCCAGGGTTCAACGTAGAATTGACGGAAGAGCAGTTCACGAAACAAGTAAACGATATCAAGATGTCGATCATCGGTCAGACAGGGAACTTGACACCTGCGGATAAGCGCTTGTACGCACTTCGCGACGTCACGGCTACGGTCGAGTCGATTCCGCTCATCGCAAGTTCAATCATGTCGAAGAAGATTGCAGCTGGAGCGGACAGCATCGTCCTCGACGTCAAGACAGGTTCTGGTGCGTTCATGAAATCGTTTGATGATGCGAAAGCCCTCGCGGAAGAAATGGTAGCGATCGGGAAAAACGTCGGTCGTAAGACGGTAGCGGTCATCACGGACATGGACCAACCACTCGGTTTTGAAATCGGGAACGCGAACGAAGTGAAAGAAGCGATTGAAGTCCTCTCAGGTAAAGAAGTCGAAGATTTGAAAACAATCGCGCTCACGATTGCTGGACATATGGCTGTCCTCGGTGAGTTTTATCCGACGTTTGAAGAGGCGTATGCCGACCTTGAGAAGCGCATTGCCGATGGACACGCCCTCGAGGTGTTCCGCAAGTTCGTCGAAGCACAAGGTGGCGACGCATCACTCGTAGATGATGTGACGAAATTACCACAAGCTTCATATGAGACGACATTCGTCGCAAAAGAAGCAGGTTATGTCGAGTCGATCATCGCAGACGAAGTAGGTGTTGCGGCGATGCTTCTCGGTGCAGGACGCGCGACAAAAGAAGACAAAATCGATTTCGCGGCAGGCATCACGCTTGAGAAGAAAGTCGGCGACCGTGTCGAGGCAGGCGATGTGATCGCGGTACTCCGTTCGAACATCGAAGACATGTCTTCAGCCATCGAGCGTTTAGACCATGCTTATACGATCGGTGCAACGAAACCAGAGGCACGTCCACTCGTTCACGCAGTGATTCAATAAGGCAGAACGTCTGTTTCCACAAAAAAGTGGAGACAGACGTGTTTTTTTGATAAGATGGGTAATGTGAGTGTCAAACAGCAGGATACATATTATGAAAAAGGGGTTGCTTGAAACATGAAAAAAGGTTCTATGAAACTTGAAAATGGCGAAATGATTGAATTTGATTTATTCCACGGTGAAGCACCGATCACGGTCGAAAACTTCGAAAAACTTGCGAACAGTGGGTTTTACAACGGATTGACGTTCCACCGTGTCATCCCTGGCTTCGTCAGCCAAGGTGGTTGCCCACAAGGAACTGGAATGGGCGGTGCAGGCTATACGATTCCTTGTGAGACATCGACATCGTTCCCGCACAAACATGAAGCGGGTTCTCTTTCAATGGCCCACGCAGGTCGTAACACAGGGTCTTCACAGTTCTTCATCGTCCATGAGCCACAACCGCATTTGGATGGTGTCCATACGGTATTCGGTAAAGTGACATCTGGTCTTGAGCATGCCGTCAAACTTCGTCAAGGTACGAAGATGGCAGAAGTGAAGGTTTGGGACGAGAATTGATTTTTGCCTGAAGGGTATGGCACAATGAACCATGTCTCTCACGTGTTCACGTCGTGAAACTTGAATGACAAAAGGTGGTGAACCCAGCGATGCTGGTCAAATATAAACGTTCTTATGAAAAGACGGCGATGGGTCTACTCGCATTCTCATGCAGTGACAAATCTCCGCTAAGCTTGCTTGAACTCGTCCGATCGTATGACGAGGAGGAGTCGAAGTTCCTCTATTTGTGGAAAGTCGGTGAAGACTTCGTTGGTATCATTGGTATGGAGCAACAAGGGACGACAATGGTCATCGACCATATCGCCTTGTCGCCATCATTCCGTGGCGAGAAACGTTCTTACGAGCTTTTAGACGAGGTGAGAAACGTCCTTCCACTTGATTTGACGCTAACCGGTACAGGCAAGACGGGCGATTTATTGGATAAATGGAACCAATTAGTCGTCTGATGACAAAACCCCCGCAATCTTGGACTGCGGGGGTTTTGCATGTACTTCAAGAGGGGCTGGCGGAATTCCTCGTGCGTTGCCGTTCTAAAAGTGCCAGCTCTCGTTCCGTGATGACCTCACTCCGATCACGGTGAAGATGCTTATGAACGAGTTCCTCGAACGACAGGTCCGTTGCAGGAAACGTCGATTTCAGTGATTCGACCGTGTCACGAACATCCTGTTGTAAGGGGAGCTTCGTGTGTAACGGCCATTCATCAAGCTGTGCGACGAAGGAGTCGACGTCAAGACCGAGTTCATTTAAATAAGGGGAAGCGATGTCGATCTTTCGGCGTAAGAGTCGCAAGCTCTTTTTCGCGCCGATGAGATTGTCTCGTCGTAAATGATAGTGGATGACGGCGTATTGGATGAGTGCCGCATAGCCGTGATGACGACGTCCGTCTGCCTGCCACGCCTCTTCTAATACCTCATGACATTCGAAATAATCGGCATGACATTCAAAAAGCAACGTATAATGAATAAAAGGGGTCATGAATCAATTTTCTCCTTTCGTGTCCACGGTGTTATAAAACATGTTATACTAAAGCGCAAAAATGTAAAATGGCAGGTGTCTCTATGGAAGCCTATAACGTTAAAATTGATACGTTCGAAGGTCCACTCGACCTGTTGCTCCATTTGATTGGAAAAATGGAGATTGATATCGTCGACATTTCCGTGGCAGAAGTCACTGACCAGTATGTCGGCTATATTCGCACGATGCAAAAATTTGAACTCGATGTGGCCAGTGAATACTTGGTCATGGCGGCGACGTTGCTCCAATTGAAGAGCAAGCAATTGTTACCGCCTGTTCAGGTCGAGGATGAAGAGGTTCCAGACTTCAGTGAGGAACCGACACGTGAGGGACTCATTCGTCAATTGATTGAATACAAAGCATATAAAGAAGCGGTCGTCTTCATGCGTGAACAAGAAGAACACCGTCTTGAATTGTATACGCGACCGGGTGAAGATTTGACGACGTATATGTCTGAAGAGGTGTCTAAGTATGACGGTCCACTCAACTTCTCCGATCTATTGCACGCCTATTCGAAGATGATTGAACGGAAACGTTGGAAAGAACGACGCAAAAAGACGATCAAGCGGGAAGAGCGTACGCTTGAAGAACAGATGACGCGTCTTCATGAACATGTGTCGTCGACGAGACAAACATCGTTTTTCGCCTTTTTTGTTGAACGACCGAACGTCTCAGATCTCGTCGTGACGTTTATGGCGCTTTTGGAGCTGATCAAGTTGCAAATCGTCGAAACGAAACAACTCGACCAAGATATTCAAATCTCATTCATTGAAGCGTCAAAGAAAGGGGATGAAGCGGTTGCTGTCTTATGAGACGATTATTGAAGGATTGCTGTTCGTCGTCGGTGATGAAGGGATGGAAGTACGCGCGCTCGCCGAGACGCTCGATATCTCAGAAGCTGCGGCACGAGAACAGCTCAGTAAGCTAGAGACATCGTTCAAATCATCGAATCGGCCGTTTCAGCTCATGGAATCGGCAGGTGTCTATAAGCTCGTGACCGTTCCGGACGTCTCTCCGTACATTCAAAAATATGTCGGGACGATGGCTGAGCAGGCGCTCTCACGTGCAGCGATGGAGACGCTTGTTATCATCGCCTACAAACAGCCGGTCACACGAGCGGATATCGAAGAGATTCGCGGGGTCAAAGTCGAACGGGTCATCCATACGTTGTTATCAAAAGGATTGATCGAATCGGCTGGTCGTGCGAAGACGATTGGTCGTGCCAAGCTGTATCGTACGACAGAGCACTTCCTCGACCATTTCGGGTTCAACTCGCTCGAAGAATTGCCACCATTAACATTTGAGGATGAACTGACAGACGAAGGCGATTTGTTCTTCGGTCAGGAATCACCGAAGCAAGAAGAGAGATTGGAGAAGGATTAATCATATGGAACGTTTGCAAAAAGTAATCGCACAAGCGGGGGTCGCCTCGCGTCGGAAAGCGGAAGAAATGATTTTGGATGGTCGCGTCCGTGTCAACGGAAAAGTCGTCCGTGAACTCGGGACGAAAGTTGGACCGAAGTCAGAGATTGAAGTCGATGGCGTCAAAATCGAACAAGAAGAGCATGTCTACTATTTACTCTATAAACCAAGTGGCTACGTCTCGACGGTCGATGACGACAAAGGACGTAAAGTCATCACAGACCTCGTCCCGCCAGGAGCACGTGTATTCCCGGTCGGTCGTCTTGACTACAACACGACGGGTCTCATCATCTTGACGAACGATGGTGAGTTCTCGAACATGATGACACACCCGAAATATAAAATTCAAAAGCGTTATGTGGCAAAAGTGAAGAACATCCCATCTTACTTGGCCATCAAACAGCTTGAGTCTGGCGTCGAACTCGATGACGGATTCAAAACGGGAAGTGCGAAAGTGAAGATGAAGTCTGTAGACCAGAAGAAGAACACAGCCATCCTCGAAATCGTCATCTCGGAAGGTCACAATCGTCAAATCCGTCGGATGGTGGAAGCCATTGGTTCAGAGGTCATCAAACTGAAGCGTGAACAGTTCGGTTTCTTGACGCTCGACGGTCTGAACACGGGCGACTGGCGTGAACTTTCACACAAAGAAATCAGTAAGCTTCGTGAACTTGCGAACCCTACCGTTCCACCGAAACCACGAGGCAAAAAGAAGAAAAAATAACAACAAAAAATCGTCCTGAAATAGGATGATTTTTTTGATTGTGTAGATTGTGTGACAAAAAAATGAAAAAAGTCTGTTAATGTGCGTTTTTAATGTTTTTTCAGTACAATAGCAACTGAAGGATGGTGTGAAAACGATGACAAAAGATCAACAAAAAGACGACCGGATGGAACAAGCGGTCGCAAAAAAGAAAAAGAGGTCATTTTGGCGGATGATGATCATGACGGTCGTTCTCTTCGCGGGAGCGGTTACGATCATGCAAACATTCGATCAAGCGGGTAACGATGGACGCATCGAGGCGGGCGACGAGGCACCGAACTTCAAGCTCGTCACGCTCGACGGTTCGACCTTGTATGAGCGAGACAACTACGAAGGGAAAGGGATGCTCTTGAACTTCTGGGGTACGTTCTGTGAACCGTGTAAGAAAGAGATGCCGGTCGTACAAGAAAACTATGCGACACTTCAAGACATGGGTGTCGATTTTTGGGCCGTGAACGTCGGAGAGACACCGCTTCGTGTCGATAATTTCATCAACGACCTCGGTGTCGGGCTCGACTATCCGATTTTGATGGATACCCAGAGCGAAGTCGAAGGAGCGTATGGCATTTATAACCTACCCGTCACATTCGTCATCGATGGTGAAGGGAACGTAATTGAAAAGTATGAAGGTGAACTCACGAAAGAGAAATTGATGGAGCTAGCCGAGAAGTCATTGTAAGCGAACGGGGGACGCACAGATGCTAGATATGAAATACGAAGGCGCTGATTTACGGTCGAAGCGTCGTCCGAAATCGATCATTGACCGTGTGTGGAACTTCTTTGCATCGGTCAAAGTGGGGTTGTGGTTAATTGCATTGATTATTGTCGGTTCGGCAATCGGAACAATCTTTCCTCAAGAGATGTACATCCCACAACAGTTACCGCCTGAACAATATTATATGGAGGAGTATGGAACACCGGGTTCTATTTATTACGCCCTCGGATTCCATAACCTATACACATCGTGGTGGTACATCGGTCTGATTGTCATGTTGACGCTCTCACTCGTCGTCGTGTCGATTGACCGTGGGGTTCCGCTCTATAAGGCGCTTAAAAAACAACCGGTCAGACGGACAGAACGTTTTATGAAGGGGCAACGTCTCTTCGGACAAGGTGATGGGACGGAGGCTCAAATTGACGAGATCGCAGTCGCACTTAAAAAGAAACGATATACCGTCAAACGGGACGGTGATGCTCTGTTAGCAGAGAAACACCGGTTTGGTCGTTGGGGTCCGTACGTCAACCACCTCGGACTTGTCATCTTCTTCCTAGGGGCGATGCTGCGAGTGTTCCCTGCATTCCATACGGATACGCTCGAATGGGTGCGTGAAGGCGACACGGTGTCGCTAGAGGCGACTGACGGCGAGTACTACTTACGGAACGACCAGTTCATTCTTGAAATGTACGACCCTGAAAACAATGAGGAGGACGCGAAGTTTGCGGCCGCCATTGAAAAAGCAGGGGCCGTTCCGAAAAATTATGAGACAGAGTTGACGTTATTCAAAAAGACGGGAACGAACGAGGACGGATCGCCGCAACTCGAACAAGTCGATGTCGGTTCGACGAAAGTCAACCACCCGTTTAAGTTCGATAAATTTGAAGTGTATCAGGAACAATATTCAAGCCGTCCAGAGTTCTTATCGATGTCGTTCATGTTGGCAGATAAAGAAACCGGCGACGAATATGGTCCGTTCAAAGTCGATTTGGAGAATCCAGAGAAGTCTTATGAACTCGATGGGGTCACCGTCACGTTGAAGGATTTGTATCCAGACTTCGAAGTGAAAGATGGGCAACCGAATACGAAGTCACCACGTGCACTGAATCCGGCCTTCTTCTTCAACGTCGAATCACCTGAAGGCGAAACGGAGTCGAATTTGATTGGCATTCGTCTGAATGTCGCTGATGAAGAGAACCGCTATGAAGTGCAATTTGCGGGAACGGAGATGGCGAGCACGAGTGGTCTACGTGTGAAGAGTGACTCCACTTATCCGATTTTGATCGTCGGTGCCACAATCTTTATGATCGGTATTGCGATGGGCATGTACTGGCCACACCGTCGCGTTTGGATCCGTCGCCATGAAGAGGGTGTGCTCGTCGCTGGTTTTACGAACAAAAACCCGTCCTCGCTCCGTCGTGAAGTGTCGCCGCTATTAGAACAAAGTGGCTTACCGATGTGGGAAGACCAGGCGAGATTTACAGAGAAGTCGGAGAATGAGTCAACAGATGAAAGAGGGGAATCTTGATGGAATGGATTGAATGGAGCAGCCGAATGCTGTTTATCGCGTTCTTCCTATATGCAATCTCAACGGTTCTCTTTACGATTGCCGTCAGCGGTATGCGTAAAGATCGAAACGTCAACCGTGTTGCCTATGGGAAATACGCTTTTATCTTGGCAATCATTGGCTTTATCGCTCAAATGACATATTTCTTTATGCGTTGGGCAGGTGTCGGCTATGCGCCGGTATCAAACTTATACGAATATACGACGTTCTTCGGTATGATGATGGTGCTCGGGTTCCTCGTCGTATATGGAATCTATAAAAATGATGTACTCGGCTTGTTCGCGATGCCGGTGGCGTTACTCGTCATCGCCTTCGCCTCGATGTTCTCAAGTGAGGTCGCACCGCTCATCCCGGCACTCAACAGTGTATGGTTGAAAATTCACGTTACGACGGCTGCGCTCGGACAAGGGATTTTGGCAATCAGTTTTGCATCGGGTCTCATTTTCTTATTGAACGAAACATCGATGAAAGAACAGTCTAAGTCACGGACGTGGCTCGAAGTGACGATGTTTGTCCTCATGTGCACGCTCGGCTTCATCATCGTTTCGATGTTATTCAAGGGAATCGGTGCCGGCGGTGTCGTCGAGTTCACGAACGACCGCGGTCAAGCAGAGACGTATGAATATTTCATGCCGATTTTGTTCGTCCCAGAAGGGGCACAACTCGTGTCTGGCGCGAGTGGCTTGTCACTCGAGCTCCCGAACTGGATCAATACACTCAAGTTGAACACGCTCATCTGGTCGGTCATCGGCGGAATTGTGATTTACGTGTTGCTCCGTTTTGTCATCTTGCGCAAACGTGTCGCTGAAGCGCTTCAACCCCTTGCGAAAAAAGTCGACCTCGACCTCGCTGATGAAATCAGCTATCGCTCGGTCGCGATTGGATTACCGGTCTTTATCCTTGGTGGTCTGATTTTTGCGATGATTTGGGCACAAATTGCCTGGAACCGTTTCTGGGGATGGGACCCGAAAGAAGTTTGGGCCCTCATCACGATGCTGATCTATATCTATTACTTGCATATGCGCATTCAGCGTGGCTGGACAGGAACGAAAGCGGCATGGTTATGTGTCGGTGGATTTGCCATCATCATGTTCAACCTCGTCTTCGTCAACTTGGTTATCGCCGGTCTTCATTCATATGCCTGACATAAAAGAAGTCACAATTGTGACTTCAGCTTGTTGACAAATAAGATGTTCGAACTCGTCCTTCCGGCGCCCACGCTTTCCGCAGGCAATCCCGGAGCCGCATCGCGACTCAGGTCGCTGCTGGGTCTCCGTCGGATTGCTTTCCTGCAGGAGTCGGGGCGCCGTGGGACGAGTCACACGAATGGTCGCCACCTTTGGCGGCCATTTGTCTTTTTCTGAGGCCTCGATGGCCGAAGAAAAAGCCCGATACATACTTCGAACCCTTACAAACGGGGAAAGAAGAAGGTAAATACCAAGTTCGCCCGTCATCAAAAGGAGGAACCCGATATGTATCGCGCCCATTCTGAGAAACGACATGAACCGATCCAGTCCAAGACCACGTTGGACCAGCTGGTCCCGCAGGATCATCTCGTCCGGAGACTCGACCGTCACATCGACTTCTCGATCGTGCACCGGCTCTGCGCCCCGCTCTATTCGAACACCGGTACGCCCGGCATCGATCCGGAGATCATCATCAAGATCATCCTACTCGGACCCCTGTTCAACATCCGTTCCGTGCGCCAGACCGTGAGGGAGGTTCAGACGAACCTCGCCTATCGCTGGTTCCTCGGTCTCGGCATCGATGAGAAGGTTCCCGACCATTCGACGATCAGCCAGGCCTACCGCCGACGCTTCCAGGGGAACGACGTGTTCCAACAAATCTTCGAGGACATCGTCCGACAGGCGGAATCTCACGGTCTCGTCTCCGGGCGCATCCTGATCACGGATTCCACGCACATCCGGGCGAACGCGAACAAGAAGAAATTCGACAAGGTCGAGGTCGAACGGGTCGTCGGTGCGATCGAGGACGAGCTTCTCACCCGCGTGAACGAGGAACGGGCCGAACGCGGAAAAAAGAACTGAAACCGGCATCTGAGAAGAGGGAGTGCCGGCTCGTCAAGGTGAGCCGGACCGACCCGGATGCGGGATACATGTATCGTGACCAGAAGCCGGAAGGCTTTTTCTGGCTGGCGCATCGGACGGTCGACGCCAAGCACAATTTCATCGTCGATGTACACGTCACACCCGGGAACGTCTCGGACAGCACCGTCTATCTCAATCGGCTAGACCATGTCCTCGAACGTTTCCATTTCCCGCTCGAGGCGGTCGCACTCGATGCAGGCTACTTCACGACCGGGATCGCGAAGGCGCTCGTCGAACGGGGCATCTTCGGGGTCATCGCCCGGAGGCGTTTCGGTGGGAAGAAGGGGATGTTCCGCAAGACCCGGTACACGTACCTGCCCGAGGAAGATGCGTATCTCTGTCCGGCGCGACAGCGCCTCACCTATCAGACGACGGACCGCCACGGCTATCACCATTACGTCTCCGACCCCTCCATCTGTCAGAACTGCCCTCTCCTCGAGAAGTGCACGTCCAGCCGGACGCACCGAAGGGACATCACACGCCACGTCGATGAACATTACCGCGAGCAGGTGAACGAGAACCGCCTGTCCGCGTCCGGGAAATCCCTCTACCGACTGCGGCCGCAGACCGTCGAGCGCTCGTTCGCCGATGGGAAAGAGCTCCACGGGCTCCGTTTCACCTTCTACAGGGGGACCGCGAAGGTCCAACGCGCCAATCTGGTGGCAGCCACCGCACAAAACATGAAGAAGCTGGCCAACCTGTTGGCCAGAAAGGACCGTCTACATAACATTTCTTCAATCTTTTGTCGGGCAGAACGCCTCAAGCTCGTTGAACATAAAAAAAGACGAACCAAATCGCCATATGCGATTTGGTTCGTCAACAGCCTGAAGTCACAATTGTGACTTCTTTTTCATTTGGTCCATCAAATCATCGTTGTGAAGCGAAATAATAGAGTGGTATAGTTATGGCAGAGAGTGGAATGTTCACAATTGTGCAACATTCGCTACAACTCGTAATGGGTCTTAGGAGGGTTTCAGGTATGGCTGAGAAAACGAAGATTTTAGTAGTCGACGACGAGGAGAGAATTCGCCGACTTTTGAAAATGTACTTAGAACGTGAACAGTATGTGATTGAAGAAGCGGTCAATGGCGAAGAGGCGCTCGCGCTTGCCCTTGATAACGAATACGACGTGATCTTACTTGATTTGATGATGCCAAAGATGGATGGGGTAGAAGTATGTACAGAACTCCGGAAGACAAAAGCGACTCCGGTCATCATGCTCACAGCGAAAGGTGAGGAAATCGATCGTGTTCAAGGGTTTGAAGTCGGGGCGGATGATTATATCGTCAAGCCGTTCAGTCCGCGTGAAGTCGTGCTCCGCGTCAAGGCACTCCTTCGCCGCTCTGGTTCGACAAAGTTCATGCACACGAGTGAGAAGTCGAAGGATTTGATCGTCTTCCCACATCTCACAATCGATAATGATGCACACCGCGTCACGGTGGACGGCGAGGAAATCGCCCTCACACCAAAAGAATATGAGTTATTGTTCTTCCTCGCCAAGCAGGTGGATAAAGTCTTTTCACGAGAGCAGTTGTTAAAAGAAGTATGGAACTACGAATTTTTCGGAGACCTTCGGACCGTCGATACGCATGTGAAACGTCTTCGTGAGAAATTGAATCGTGTCTCACCGGACGCGGCGCATATGATCACGACCGTATGGGGTGTCGGGTACAAGTTCGAAGCTGCCAGTGAATGATGATTCGTCGAAACAGCATCGTCACGAAACTGTGGCTGACGATTCTCGTTTTGGTCAGTGTCATCTTATTCATCGTCTCGGTGTTGATGCTTGAATTTTTTAATTCCTTTCATATCGACCAGGAACGAGGCCATCTTGCCAAGCTCGGTGGACAGGTCCAATCGGTTTTGTTGAATGAAGGTGACACGTCCCAGACGATTGATCAAATCATCGAAGTGTACGGGGCTAACTATATCTTAGAGAACGGGACGACCCGATCGAATTTTGGAAATCAAGTGGATGGCTTGATGGTGGAACTTGAACGACAGGATTGGGAAACTTATCAGGCGGTCGGTGAGACGGCCATCGGAAATTTCTCATCTTTTGACGACCAGGCCGCGCTAGCGTATCGGACGACCTTCTCCTTATCGACAGGACAGTATACGCTCTACCTGCTCGAACCGCTCGATGCGATCTCGAGTGCGAACGCGGGAGCACGGACCATCATTCTTTGGACCGTCGCTTCGGCCATCATCGTCACGACCGTCTTCGCTTTCTTCTTGTCGACACGAATCACGGCACCGCTCCGAGCGATGCGGGATGCAGTCAATAAGACGGGAGAGGGGCAATTTGATTTACGTTTGGAGACGAAGACACGGGATGAGATTGGCGAACTCGCTGCTTCTTTCAACGCAATGAGCAGTCAGCTTTCGAAATATGTGAATGCCCTTGACCGGGAACGGCTGCAACTTGCGTCGATTCTTCGTTCGATGGCAGACGGTGTCATCACACTCGATCGTCATGCGAACGTGATTGTCACGAACCCGCAAGCGAGTCCATTACTTCAAGATGGGCAACCACATGAAGTCGTATTGTCTCTTTATGAGGAAGTGATGGAGGGGACGTCTGAAAAGACGATCGAAGTGAAACAGGATGAGCGGTACTATACACTGACAGTCACACCACTCGTCGGAGAAGACGATTTCGAAGGTGCTGTCGTGGTCATCCGGGATACGTCAGAAAGTCATCGACTCGATAAGATGCGGACCGATTTTGTGGCGAACATTAGCCATGAACTCCGGACACCGCTCGTGACGCTTCAAGGGTATTCAGAGGCAATCATCGATGGCATTACTGAGAGCGACGAGGCGACGAAAGAGTTCGCCTCTATCATCTACGATGAATCGCTCCGCTTGGCAAGACTCGTCAATGATTTGTTGGATTTGGCACGCATCGAATCGGGTAAAGAGACGATGCATTTCACTTCGTTTGATATCGGTGATTTCTTGCCCCGAGTCATGCGAAAGTTCAATCAAATGGCATCTGAAAAAGAGATTCGTTTACAGACCGACGCCCCGCACCGTCTCATCGAGGCGGATGGCGATCGTCTCGAGCAAGTGTTCACCAACTTGATTGGCAATGCTATCGCGCATACCGATTCTGGAGAAATTCGGATTGAGGCCACAGAAGAGACGGACGGGCTACGGATTCAGTTGACGGATACAGGTCACGGAATTCCAAAAGAGGATTTGCCGTTCGTTTTCGAGCGATTCTATAAAGCCGATAAAGCCCGGACCAGTGGTTCGAAGACAGGGACAGGCATCGGACTCGCGATCGTGAAGAATGTGGTCGATGCCCATCACGGAAAAGTGAGCGTATCGAGTACACTCGGGGTCGGAACCACCTTCGAGATTTACCTACCATTTGAACAACCACACAACTCGTAATGGTGACTCGCTTGAGTCACCATTTGTGGCATTTTAAGGGGGGAGTCGAATGAAACGTTATACACGAACGGGCGACAAGGGTGAAACATCATTAATCGGTAGTCGTGTCGAGAAATCCCATCCTCAGATTGAAGCGATGGGTCATCTCGATGAGTTGAACAGTCAGATTGGACTCGCCATCGCGCATCAAGAGGATGAGACGCTCCGGACACAGCTGACGAAGATTCAGCACGACTTGTTCGACCTTGGATCGGAACTGATGTATGCTGAGGCACCGCCAAAAATGGTCGATTTGTCGATTGTGACGGAGCTTGAACGATGGATGGATGAGTGGGAGGAGTCCTGTCCGGAACTTGTGCGCTTCATCCTTCCGGGCGGCAGTGTTGCCGCAGCTAGCTTACATGTGGCTCGCGCCGTCTGTCGCCGGGTCGAGCGTGACTTAGCGGCTCTCGGTGTCGCTGACCGGCAGTTGCCTTACTTTAACCGCTTGAGTGATTATTTATTTACGGTTGCCCGTTACGCGAACGTCGTGGCAGGGGTGCCGGATCAAGAATATGCACGCGGCGCTGCCGTGTTTCAACCAAAACGAAAAAAGGAGTGATCGGCAGATGAAAGGTATCGTTCAGTTCCAACATCAATTGCACTACTCGGTCTATCCGACCAAGAAATTTAAAACGACGACTTGTCTCGTGTCATTCGCCGCTCCATTATCGGCGGAGACGGTCGCAGATCGGGCATTGCTCCCGTTCATCATGGAGAAATCGACGGCGACGTATCCGTCCATTGAATTATTTCACACACCGCTAGAGGAGTTGTATGACACAAACTTATATGCTGGTGCATCTAAGATCGGAAAGGAGCATGTCATCCAATTCCAACTCGAAGTCGTCAACGATCATCTTGTCGGGGAAGACGTATTGAGTCAAGCAATCGAGTTGCTCGAAGACGTTCTCCTTCGTCCGAACGCATACGATGGGGCGTTCCAACCACTCATCGTCGAGCAGGAACGTCGATTGCAACGTCAGCGTATCGAATCGGTCTATGATGACAAAATGCGTTTCGCCCAACAGCGTCTCCAAGAAATGCTCGGAGGAGAACTTGCGATTCCGTCACTCGGTACGCTCGAGCAACTCGACCATGTCACACCGAAATCATTGTACGAGGCATATCAATCGATGATTCAACATGACCGTGTCGACATCTATGTCGTCGGGGATGTCAATCGTGAGCAAGTCGAACAGGCTTTCAATCCGTTGGAATCTCTTGGGACACGTCGACCACGCCTGTTACCGGAAGCGAGTCGAGGAGAGTTCAAGCGTTTAGAAGAACATCAAGACATTAAACAAAGCAAGCTCCATCTCGCCTATTCGCTTGATGTCGACCCACGAACGGATGCGGCGATTCGCATGCAGGTCGTGAATGGACTGTTCGGTGGATTCCCTCACTCGAAGCTGTTCATGAACGTGCGTGAAAAGGAGAGCTTGGCGTACTATGCCGCCTCACAATATAGTTCCCTCAGTCGGAAGTTGTTCGTCTATGCCGGTATCGATGCGTCGAACCAACAAAAGACCGAACAGATCATCGAAGAGCAATTGAACGCTTTACAAGCGGGCGAGTTTGAGGATGAGACGTTGCAACAGACGAAAGAGTTGTTGTTCCATCAACGTCGTCAACTTGGAGACAGTCCACGTCAATTGATTGCTTGGATGAGTGGGGCAGACGTTCGTCCGTTCTCGTTAGACGAAGAGATGGCGATCATTGAGAACACGACGCGAGATCATGTCGTCGCGCTTGCGAAAGAAATGGTACTCGAAGCGGTTTATTGCTTGAAAGGAGGAGAAGCATGAAACTAGACTTTCCTAACGTCGGAGAGACGTTACATCATCACGTTCTCGACAATGGCCTCTCCGTTTACTTATTGAAAAAGACTGGATATGAAAAAACATTCGCGACGTTCACGACCAAATATGGATCGATTGACCGACGCTTTAAACTAGAAGACTGGGTCGAGGTTCCCGATGGTATCGCGCATTTCTTAGAACATAAGATGTTCGAGAAAGAAGATGGTGACGTCTTCCAACAATTTGGTCGTCAAGGAGCGTCAGCGAACGCTTTCACGTCATTCACACGGACGGCTTATTTGTTCGGTGCCACGTCCAAGATCTCGGAAAACGTACAGACGCTGCTCGATTTCGTCCAGACCCCTTATTTCACGAAAGAGTCGGTCGAGAAAGAGAAAGGAATCATCGGTCAAGAAATTCAAATGTACCAAGACAATCCGGGGTGGCGTTTGTATTTTGGTTTAATTGAGGCGATGTACGAGACACATCCCGTCAAAATTGATATCGCAGGTACGATCGAATCGATTTCAAAGATCACGGCGGAAGACTTGTACACCTGTCATCAAGCGTTCTATCATCCGAGCAACATGGCATTGTTCGTCGTCGGGAATATCGAACCGGATGAGATGCTTGCCTTGATTCGAGATAATCAAGCAGCTAAATCTTTTGAAACGCCACGATTGAGTGCTCGCGAGACAGTAGATGAGCCGACCACGGTTCGTCTGTCAGAACGGGTCATCGAGATGGACGTCTCTGTACCGAAAGTCATGATTGGGTATAAGGACATACCGCAAGCTGGGGAAGCGGGTCTGAAGCAAGAATTGACAGTAGAACTGCTCATGCATGCGCTCTTCGACACGACAGCACCTCTTTATACAGAACTTTATGCTGAAGGATTGATTGACGATGCCTTCTCGTTTGACTATACGTCAGAGGAGACGTTCGCTTTTGCCGCCTTGTCGATGGAGACGTCGGAAGTGGATGCGTTTGTCAGCCGTGTGACGGAGGCGTTAGAACGTCCACTTCAGTTGAGTCAAGAGACGCTCGACCGGAAGAAACGCATGATGCAAGGACAGTTCTTGAAAGCATTGAACTCACCTGAGTTCATCGCCAATCAGTTCTCCCGCTATGCGCTCAATGATGGGAACTTGTTTGAAATCCCGACTTTGATTGATGCCATCACGCTCGATGAACTATACGAAGCATACGAGCGCTTGTTCCGCCGTGAACAACGAACGGTGTGCGTCGTCAAAAAACCATGAAGACATTGATTGTTGGAGCGAGCGGTGCCATCGGACGTGCCGTCTCGCTCGCTTTTCGTGAAGATGAACTAATTTTGCATGCGAACGATGGTCGTGAAAGACTTCGTCATTTGATTGATGATGAAAATCTATCGGCAACACTGCTCCCTTGTGACCTAACGGACCGTGAAGCTGTTGAGTCATGGGTACAGGATATGCCAGATGTCGATCGAATGGTATACGTGGCAGGACATGCGCTCCATGGTCTCGTCGTCGACCAGTCAATGGACGAGCTCGACCGGCTATATGATGTACATGTTCGAGCGATGATCCGACTCATCCAGTCCGTCGTTGCGAGCAAGCCTTACAATCATCATCTGGATATCGTGATCGTCTCAAGTGTATGGGGAGAGGTCGGTGCGGCGGCTGAGGTGTTTTATTCCACCGTCAAAGCGGCACAGCTCGGCTTCGTCAAAGCGTTCGCTCGAGAGGCTGGCCCGTTCAATGTTCGAATCAATGCGGTGACACCGGGGTGGATTGATACGCCAATGAATGATACGGTAGAAGAGTCGAAACAATCCGTGCTCGACGACATTCCACTAGGACGTCTCGGTGCGGCAAAGGACGTGGCCAACACCATCCGTTTCTTGTGTTCACCGGACGCCTCGTATATGACGGGCACGGTGTTACGCATCGACGGCGGTTGGCAATGATCCGATCCATGTAGATAAACCTGTTCTTTTCAATTCTTCTAAAATAATTTAAAATAGGCAAGGTAGCGAACTCGCTCGAAAGGATGGTTGGGGATGGAACATAAATTCGAAGAGTGGTATCTCGAATATGAATTGTGTCAGAATCGACCGGGTATCCTGGGAGACATCGCGTCTCTCATGGGGATGCTTCAAATCTCCATCGTCACCATCAATGGGGTCGATTTGCAGCGACGGGGGATGTTGCTCAAAGCACCAGCCGCCGATCATGTGCATCGACTCGAGCATATTTTAAAGCGGATGGAAGCCATTGCCGTCATCAAGTTGCGTCGTCCGAAGTTACGGGACCGGATTGCGATCCGTCACGGTCGCTATATCGACCATGATAGTGATGACAAAAAACGTTTCGCTTCGTCCGTGAAGACTTGGGCATTCTCGTCGATTTCGTTGCGGAACTGATGAAGGAAGAACGCCATTTGTTGATCGGCGTACGCGGTAATCCACGCGTCGGAAAGACGGAGTCCATCGTCGCAGCGAGTGTGTGTGCGAATAAACGTTGGTTGTTTCTTTCCTCGACACTGATGAAACAGACCGTTCGGACCTCATTATTTGAAGAAGAACGGGAAGGCGATCACGTATACATAATCGATGGTGCCGTCTCCACTCGAACGATGGATGAACGACATCGCCAGCTCATCCGTGAAGTCATGCGGTTGCCGGCCGTGAAAGTTATCGAACACCCTGACCTGTATGTCCGAAACACCGATTGCGTGTATGAAGACTTTGATTATATTATTGAGTTGAGAAACAATCCGGATGAAACGATCATCATCCCACAAGAAACACATCGTGAGTCAGAATGGTTTGAATAATTATGTGAATGGAAGGTGTGGACCCCTGTGACAGAACTAGGGACTTTTTTGAAACAAAAGCGTGAGGAGAGCGGATTGACGCTCGACCAAATCCAGCAGACGACGAAGATTCAAAAGCGCTATATCATCGCGATCGAGGAAGGTGATTACAAAAATCTCCCTGGCTCTTTCTATGCACGGGCGTTCATTAAGACGTATGCGGAGTCGCTCGGTCTAGATGTGGATGAATTATATGAGACGTATGCAAAAGATTTACCGGTCATCGAGGCACAGCCGTCCGTTCAACTTTCTCGAAAGAAAACATATTCGAAGGCTTCCGAGTCGACGAGTCGGGTCTCGAGATGGGTTCCAAAAGTTCTCCTCGTTCTCACGGTCTTCTTGCTCATCACCGCGATTTATTTCGCTGTGAGAAGCATCGACTTCGGTGGTCAGGATGC
Organism: Exiguobacterium sp. PFWT01; assembly: GCF_018255795.1. Lineage (GTDB taxonomy): Bacteria > Bacillota > Bacilli > Exiguobacteriales > Exiguobacteriaceae > Exiguobacterium. The sequence goes on from NZ_CP073755.1 coordinate 1,261,664, forward strand.
AAGTCCTGCCGAACCGCCAAGTTCTGGCGTCACGGTCGACCAGAATGAGGATGTCCCGACTGATGAACCGGCCGAGGAAGAACCGGCTGACGAGGAGCCGGCTGAAGAAGAACCGCCAGCGGAATCTGGTCCGATTGCGGTGAAGGAGTCAAACGGGGCGGACATCACTTATGAACTCGCGACGAACGAGAAACTGTCGACCGAGATTTATGTGAAGGAGTCACCTGCCTCTTACGTAGGTGTTCGTGACACATCGTTAGAGGGAGCATTCCTCGCACCGGAGTATCCGAACCAGTCGAAACAGAATCCGATTGTCATTGAAGATGCCGAGACGGACACATTGCGTATTCGAATCGGACTCATCGCAGGCGTTGAGAAAATCGTCGTCAACGGTCGTGAGCTCGAGCTTCAAGAGTCTCCGGTCACACAAAATATTTTTGTAAAGAGAGTCGACGCCGAATAAGTCGACTCTCCTTCTAAGAGGAGGCGTTCTATATGAACCTACCTAACCGATTGACGATGCTACGCGTGGTCTTGATCCCCGTATTCGTCGTCTTACTCGCTGTTGATTTTGATTGGGGAAACATCGCTTTTCTAGGCGCTGAAATCCCGATGCACCAATTTATCGCTGGTGTGATATTTACGATTGCGGCCATCACGGACTGGTTAGACGGACATTTGGCCCGTAAGCATAACCTGGTCACGAACTTTGGTAAATTTATGGACCCGCTCGCAGATAAACTGCTCGTCACGGCAGCACTTGTGTTGCTCGTTGAGATGGATCTCGTCGCGGCGTGGGTCGTCGTCGTGATTCTATCGCGTGAATTTGCGGTCACTGGCTTACGCCTCGTCGCTGCCGATGAAGGGATCGTCGTCGCGGCCGGGAAGTCTGGAAAAGCGAAGACGTGGGTGCAGCTCTTTGCCATCATCTTCTTACTGTTCGGTAACCCGATCTTTAGCTATGTCGGGATTCCGTTTGGCGAATGGGCGATGTGGTTGGCGCTCGTGCTTACAATTTATTCTGGCGCCGAATATTTCGCACAAAACTATAAGATTATTGTGAAGTCGATGTGAGTCGACAGAGACGAGTTGGTTGATCTAGCTCGTCTTTTTTTTGAAGTCGAGGAGGAAATACGATGAAACGAGCCGAAATCATTGCGGTAGGAAGTGAGTTGCTCTTAGGGGAAATCGTCAATACGAATGCGAGTTACATATCAGAACAACTGTCGAAGTACGGTGTGCCGGTCTTGTATCATCAAGTTGTCGGGGATAACGCGGCACGAATGCGAGAGACATTTGAAATCGCCCGTCGTCGTTCTGACTTTGTCATCGTCACGGGTGGGCTCGGGCCGACGGCGGATGATGTCACAAAGACGGTCCTTTCCGACTTACTCGAACGTCCGATTGTGCGAGATGAGGAAGCGTATGAGACGATTCAACGTTTCCTCGTGTCACGAAATCGATTGATGAACGATGGGGACGCTCGCCAAGCCGACGTGCTCAGCGGAGCAGACGTATTACCAAATCCGGTCGGGCTTGCCCCGGGCATGTGGATCGCCGGAGATACGACATGGTTGCTTTTACCGGGTGTGCCACGTGAAATGAAAGCTTTGGTCGAGGCGACGTTTCCGCAGAAACTATCAGGAGCGACGCTCGTCTCAGAATCATTACGGTTTTATGAGATTGGGGAATCCGCTCTCGACGATGCCGTGAAGGACTTATTGGACGGCTCGAATCCGACCGTTGCCCCCTACGCCGAGACGGGAGAGGCAAGACTTCGGATCAGTGCCCGTGCGACGGACGAGGTGACCGCGCGTCAGATGATTCAAGAAGTGAAGACTGAGATTATGAAACGGGTCGGTTCGTACTACTTCGGCTCTGACGATGAAACAATTGCATCACATCTTGTCCAATCATTGTCTAGATTGAATCGTACGTTCGCTGTTGCTGAGTCGTTGACCGGCGGTGAGGTACAATCGATGGTTACATCAACACCTGGCGCTTCAGTCGTCTTTCTAGGTGGAGTCGTGACCTATTCGGATGAGCTAAAAAATAGGTATTTAGGTGTCTCGCTTGATACAATTGAACAGCACTCAGTCGTCTCAAAAGAAGTTGCCTATGAGATGGTGGACGGATTGTCAAAGACCACCCATGCCGACTATGCCCTCTCTTTCACGGGAGAGGCAGGACCGACATCGAATTCGGGTCGTCCAATTGGTACGGTCTATATCGGAGTGAAAACACCAAACGGAATAGAGGTCATCGAGCGGACGTATCCCCATCAAGAACGGAATATCATCCGCATGCGAGCCGCGAAGGACGGATTATGGGCCCTCATTCAACGAATCAAAAAAGGCGAATAAATGTTCGTAAAAAACTTGTGTATCGTACAGTGTTCACGTATAATAAGAGTATCAATTAAAGGAGGCTCATTTACCTATGAGTGATCGTAAACAAGCGTTAGAAATGGCATTGCGCCAGATTGAAAAACAATTCGGTAAAGGCTCAATCATGCGCCTTGGTGAAAATACAGACCAACAAGTATCGGTCATCCCTTCAGGGTCAATCGCCCTCGACGTCGCGCTCGGTGCGGGTGGATATCCACGCGGTCGTGTCATCGAAGTATACGGACCAGAATCTTCAGGTAAGACGACGGTCGCCCTTCATGCGATTGCAGAAGTCCAAAAGCGTGGCGGTCAAGCAGCATTCGTTGACGCCGAGCACGCACTCGATCCGAAGTATGCTAAAAATCTTGGGGTCAACATCGATGAGTTGCTCCTTTCACAGCCGGATACTGGGGAGCAAGCGCTCGAAATCGCTGAAGCGCTCGTTCGCTCGGGAGCAGTTGATATCCTCGTCGTCGACTCGGTTGCGGCACTCGTACCGAAAGCCGAAATCGAAGGGGAAATGGGAGACTCGCACGTCGGTCTTCAAGCCCGTTTGATGTCTCAAGCACTTCGTAAGTTGTCTGGTGCGACGAACAAGTCGAAAACGATTGTCATCTTCATCAACCAAATCCGCGAGAAGATCGGGATCATGTTCGGTAACCCGGAAACGACTCCAGGGGGCCGTGCCTTGAAATTCTACTCTTCTGTACGTCTTGAAGTTCGTCGTGCGGAGACACTTAAACAAGGTCAAGATATGGTCGGGAACCGTACGAAGATCAAGATTGTAAAAAACAAGATTGCACCTCCGTTCAAAACAGCGGAAGTCGATATCATGTACGGTGAGGGGATCTCGCGTGAAGGGGAACTCATCGATATCGGTGCAGACCTCGACATCGTTCAAAAGAGCGGAGCTTGGTACTCGTTCAATGAAGAACGTCTTGGTCAAGGTCGTGAAAACGCCAAGCAATACATGAAAGAAAATCCAGCGATCGCAGCTGAGGTCGAACAACAGATTCGAGATCACTACGGATTGAACGGAGAAAAAACGGTCACGGTCGAAGGCGAAGACGACGAAGTCCTCTCACTTCTCGATGACGAATAAGCACATCGTCTCACTCGAATTCTTTCGAGTGAGATTTTTTTAGTATAATTTTTTAGGCAATTGGTAGTTCTATCCTGTCCGTGCATTGCATTCTCCCTATTAAATAAGTACAATAAAGTTATGCGCGGGCTTGCCCGTGTATCTCACTTATTAAAAAAATAAAATAACCTTGCGAAAGGGAGGTGAACATGATGGAATGGCTATACTGGCTTATTCTGATCCTCCTTTTGCCGATAGCTTTTGTTGCAGGTTTTTTTGTGCGTAAATCGATCGCCGAAGCGAAGATTCAAGGTGCCGAGACGGAAGCGACTAAGATTGTAGAGCAAGCAAAACAACAATCGGAAGCGATGCAAAAAGAAGCACGGCTTGAAGTAAAAGAAGAGATGATTCAACTTCGTAATGAGACGGAACAAGAATTGCGTGAACGTCGCGAAGAACAGAAAGTGAAAGAGAATCGCCTCGTTCAAAAGGAAGAGCTTCTTGACCGCAAAGCAGACATGCTCGAGCGGAAAGAAGACTCGCTAGATGAACAGGAACGAGGACTCGAAAAACGCAAGCGTGAAGCAGAAATGCTCGAAAGCAAAGTGGAGGAGTTATACGAAGAGGCACGCCAAGAACTTGTACGCGTGGCATCCCTCTCGAAAGATGAAGCACGTACCATCATCATGGACGAAGCGAAGCAGGAAGCGCTTCACGATGCTGCTCTCCTTCAAAAAGAAATCGAGCAAAAAGCAAAACAAGAAGCGGATAAAAAAGCGAAACACCTCTTATCTCTCACGATGCAACGATATGCTGCTGAACATGTCGCCGAAACAACGGTATCTGTTGTCAACTTACCGAGTGATGAGATGAAAGGTCGCATCATCGGGCGCGAAGGACGCAACATCCGAACGCTCGAAACGTTGACTGGGATTGACCTCATCATCGATGACACACCAGAAGCCGTCATCTTGTCAGGTTTTGACCCAGTTCGTCGTGAAATCGCGAAGATGACGCTTGAAAAACTCGTTCAAGACGGTCGGATTCATCCGGCTCGAATTGAAGAGATGGTAGAGAAGTCTCGCCGTGAAGTGGATGAACGCATTCGTGAATACGGTGAGGAAGCCACGTTTGAAGCGGGAATTCACGGACTCCATCCAGACCTCGTCAAGACGCTCGGTCGCATGCGCTATCGTACGAGTTATGGTCAGAACGTCTTGTCTCACTCGGTTGAGGTGGCACACCTTGCCGGGATGATGGCAGCCGAACTCGGGGAAGACGTCACGCTCGCGAAACGGGCCGGACTCTTGCACGATATCGGAAAAGCGATCGACCATGAAGTCGAAGGTAGTCACGTTGAAATCGGAGTAGAGCTTGCGACGAAATACAAAGAACATCCGGTCGTCATCAATTCGATCGCTTCCCACCACGGGGACGTCGAGGCGACATCGACGATTGCAGTACTAGTCGCAGCGGCTGATGCCTTGTCAGCAGCGCGTCCTGGAGCTCGCCAAGAGACGCTTGAAAGCTACATCCGTCGTCTTGAGCGACTCGAATCAATCTGTGAGTCATTCGAAGGTGTCGAGAAATCGTATGCGATTCAAGCAGGACGTGAAGTTCGAATTATCGTTCGCCCTGATGTCGTCGACGATGTCGTCGCCGGTAAGATGGCACGCGATATTTGTAAGCGGATCGAGGATGAACTCGATTATCCTGGACAAATCAAAGTGACGGTCATTCGTGAAACACGTTCCGTCGATTATGCGAAGTAAACGAAGCGGAGAATTTCTCCGCTTTTTCTGTTTGAGGGAGGACTTTATATGAAAATTTTATTTATCGGTGATGTGGTCGGGAAACCCGGTCGTGATATATTGACGAAACAAATCGGACGCTTGAAAGACAAATACAACCCGACGTTCATGCTCGTCAATGGCGAGAACGCAGCAAATGGACGTGGTCTTACGAAAAAGATTTACCAACAGTTTTTGGAGCTCGGCTTTCATGGGGTAACGATGGGAAACCACACGTGGGACAACCGTGACATCTTTGATTGGATCGACGACGCCGACCGGATCGTCCGTCCGGCCAACTATCCGGACGGGACACCTGGGGTTGGCATGATGAAGTTGAAACAAAATGGGAAGAAATTGGCCGTGATCAATGTCATGGGAAATGTCTTCTTGCCGTCTCTTGACTGTCCGTTCCGTACCGTCGACCGTCTCGTCGAAGAAGTGCGCGATGAGGTCGATGCGATTTTTGTGGATGTCCATGCTGAGGCGACAAGCGAGAAAATCGCTATGGGCTATCATCTCGACGGTCGCGCTCAAGCCGTTGTCGGGACACATACACACGTGCAGACAGCGGACGAGCGTGTCCTACTGAACGGCACGGCCTACATTACAGACGTCGGCATGACCGGTCCACTAGACGGGGTACTCGGAATGGATGCGTCGACTGTTTTAAAAAAATTTATGACACAACTCCCAGTTCGGTTTGAAGTTGCCGAGGGACGGGAACAACTTAATGGAGTTTTCATTACAATCGATGATCAGACGAAACGAGCGACAAAAATCGAACGAATACACCTAGATGATCAGACCGTCTGGTTTGATTGAACAACCTACCCGAGGGGGAAACAAGAATGGACGTACTCAAAGTTTCGGCAAAATCGAACCCTAACTCCGTTGCGGGTGCTTTAGCGGGTGTGCTACGTGAAAAAGGAACGTGTGAGATACAGGCGATCGGGGCAGGTGCACTGAATCAGTCCATTAAAGCCGTCGCGATTGCCCGAGGCTTCGTCGCGCCAAGCGGTCTCGATTTGATTTGCATTCCGGCCTTTACTGATATTATGATTGACGGAGAGGAACGTACTGCCATCAAGCTCATCATTGAGCCGCGATGAGCGGTCGGGACATAGGTCCTATTCTTGTGAAGAGGAGCCATCGGCGCGGATGGCTCCTCTTTTTTTGTGTAAATCGGACGTTCTATCTTCTCAGTTTCGTCATTTTATGACAAGATGATAAAGAACGTATCGTTCGATTATAAGAGACAAGAGGGGGACGTTTTCAATGGAACAACTTGTGTCAACCAAAGAGACGGAATCAACGACACCAGTAATGAAAGCGATTCAAAAACACACGGCCGGGTTTGGGGCAAAACTGGTCGACGTACCAGTTCCGACACCAGGACCTGGAGAAGTGCTCATTCAAGTCAAAGCGACATCGATTTGCGGGACCGATGTCCACATCTATGAGTGGGATGAATGGTCACAGAGCCGCGTCAAACCACCATACGTATTTGGTCATGAATTTTCGGGGGAAGTCGTGGCGCTTGGAGAAGGGACGAAGCGGATCAAAGTCGGACAGACGGTGTCTGCTGAAACGCATATCGTCTGTCATCAGTGTAAACAATGTTTGCGCGGGCAGTACCACATCTGTAAGAACACAAAAATCATCGGGGTGGACACGCAAGGCTGCTTCGCAGAATACGTCGTCATGCCCGAAGAGAACCTATGGGTGAACCCGGAGTCGATGCCAGCGAAACTGGCATCGATTCAAGAACCGCTCGGGAATGCGGTTCATACGGTATTAGCGAGTGATGTGTCTGCCAAATCGGTCGCCATCGTCGGTTGTGGACCAATCGGACTTATGGCAGTCGGTGTCGCCAAAGCAGCAGGGGCGAGTCGTGTCTATGCGATTGACGTCAATCCATATCGCTTACAACTTGCCGAAAAGATGGGGGCAGATGTCGTCATCAACAGTTTAGAAGAGAATCCGCTCGAATTGATTGAACGTGAGACCGACGGAGACGGAATCGATGTCGTCTGCGAGATGAGTGGTCATCCGATTGCCATCGATCAAGCGTTTAAGATGGTCACGGCAGGCGGGGACGTCAACGTCTTGTCACTCCCAGCTCGTCCGGTCGCCATTGATCTCACACGGGACGTCGTCTTTAAAGGGGTCCGCGTCCAAGGAATCACAGGACGTAAGATGTATGAAACGTGGAGTCAAGTCTCGACGATGCTTGCGACGGGTCAGTTGAACGTCGAACCAATCATCACGCACGTCTTCAAGCTCGAAGAGTTTGAAAAAGGGTTCGAACTCATGCGGGCAGGGAAATGTGGAAAGGTCGTCTTAATACCTTAAAGGGGGAAACAACATGGCATTTAAACATATTACAGAAGCAATCAATGAGATGAAAGAGCAGGGGACGTTCCGTAAGCTCGTCCCGCTCGAATCGGCACAAGGGAATGAAGTGACAATCGATGGAAAGTCACTCGTCCAGCTGTCATCAAACAACTATCTCGGACTCGCGAATCACCCGCGTCTGAAACAGGCGGCGATTGAAGCAGTCGAGCAGTATGGGGCAGGAACGGGGTCGGTCCGTACGATTGCCGGGACGTTCGAGATGCACGAAGCGTTCGAGCGCGAACTCGCGGAGTTCAAACATACGGAAGCCTCACTCGTCTTCCAATCAGGATTCGCGACGAACCTCGGGGTCTTGTCTGCACTTCTCGGACCGGAGGATGTCGTCATCAGTGACGCCCTCAACCATGCATCAATCATCGATGGGATTCGTCTCACGAAAGCGGCACGTCGCATCTATAAGCACGTCGACCTTGAAGATTTGGAGAAAGCGTTGAAAGAAACGCAGGACTATCGCACACGCCTCGTCGTGACGGACGGCGTCTTCTCGATGGATGGGAACATCGCACCGCTTCCTGCCATCGTCGAACTCGCAGAGAAGTATGACGCTGCGGTCATGGTCGATGATGCCCACGCATCCGGCGTCCTCGGGAAGAACGGACGTGGAACGGTCAACCATTTCGGATTGGACGGTCGTGTCGCGCTACAGGTCGGGACGCTCTCAAAAGCAATCGGTGTCTTAGGTGGCTATGTCGCCTGTTCACAAGACGTACGCGATTACTTGATCCACAAAGGTCGCCCGTTCCTCTTCTCGACATCACATCCACCGGCAGTCGTAGCGGCGAACCGTGAAGCAATCCGTGTCATGAAAGAGGAAGAAGAGTTGTTCGAGAAGCTATGGGCGAACACGGAGTTCTTCAAGAACGGTCTACGTGACCTCGGTTTCGATATCGGCCATGCGACGACACCGATCACACCGGTCATGCTCGGCGAAGAGACGCTTGCGCATACATTCTCAGACAAGTTGAAGGAACATGGCGTATTCGCACAGAGTATCGCCTTTCCGACGGTCGAGCGCGGGAAAGCACGCATCCGGACCATCGTCACAGCGGAGCATACACGAGACGACCTCGAACGGGCACTCGAAGCGTTCAAGACGGTCGCGGAAGAGTTGAATGTGACATTACAAGCATAAACGAGGACTGCAGACAATCTGTCTGCAGTTTTTTAGTGGATTGGTCTATGAAATCGAGTATATTCAAATAGAGCACAGATGGGGTAAATCGAAATATAGCGCATTTCTTAATATTTCAATTACCGTATTTTGATTGAATCAGTACATATCAGAAATGAGGAAAGGCTATGTTTCAGCAAGGGGTATTTCAAGTGGGGATGGTGTTAGATCGAGAGACGTTTTCGATCCTGACGATTTCACCACTATTCGTCATAAATGTGATCTTTAGTGTCTTGGTTGTGATGTATGTCTTGTACTTTCGGAGTGAGGGTTGGAAAGAAAAATTGTGGAACGTTGCACTGATGTGCTACGCGCTCTTATTCATCTCTGTTTATATAGGAGCCTGGTTTGTGAGGCTGAAATACAACCTTACCCCAAGTTTCAGTGAGTCGTTCGCCCTCGAATCCTTTCCTGGATGGAAGGTTTTTTTCATGCAATGGATGGAGAACAAGATAGAAGAACCGAATTTGACAGCGAATGCGATTACGTTTGGTGCGTTTTTGTTCTACTTTAGGAAGTTCAAGGGTAAATATACGTGGATATTAAGGCTTTTCGCATTGATTCCTGTCGGTTTATTTTTCATCATCTACATTCCAAAAGTTTTGAGTTGGTTTTTGTAATAAAAAAAGCAAAGCGCAATGCCTTGCTTAAATCGTGATCATTCCTCTAAATCCTCGAGCGGCATAATAAGAATCTGCACCGTTATGGTAGACGAAGATGTGATCATAACGACGGTCGCAAAACAGGGCGCCACCTTGTTGACGTATCACATCCGGTGTCTGAATCCAACTCGACGTTTTCAAGTCGAATGCCCCGAGCGTTTGTAAGTGTCGGTAGGTTTCTTCATCGAGAAGGCTGATTCCCATCTGTTCAGATAAGGCGACCGCGCTTCCGGCAGGCTTATTCTTTTTACGTGCCTCAAGAGCTGGTTCGTCATAGCAGAGACTTCGTCGACCGCTCGGACTCTCGGCTGAACAGTCGCAAAAAGCGAGGTCTCCGTTAGGGAGACGAATCACGTCTGGTTCTCCGCTGGTCTCTTCCATCAAGGCGAGTGAGGTCAACTTGTCCTGATCAATTTGAATACGCTCCAATATGTCTGACCAGACGGCGTCAGGATGACGTTCAACGTTTTCAGTGAAACGAGACTCGAGGGTATTAAGTAATTCGAGGGTTTCTTCGTGTGAAAGCTTCGACATGAGAATCACTCCGATCATGTATTTCTTTCAGTATACGACATTATTTAGTTCAATTTACTTCATTCGTTACAAGAAAGGAGAATCTGGTTTGAACTTTGATGAAACAAACGTCGAACATTTACATGTTCAGTCATTTCAGACGATGGATTTGTTCACATTGAAACATCGCTATTTAAGTCGATTGCCAGCCGGTTCATATCGAGTCACAGATTATTGTGAACTTGACGTGATGGTCACGAGTTCACAATTAGGACGACTTCGGTACATTGATTTGACCTTGCCGTTAGGCGTTTACATAGGGGAAAAACTTTTCTTATTGTATGATCCGTATCGTCGTGAAATCTATTCAACTCAGACACGGATCGATCTCGATAAACGACGCATCTCGACAGTTGATTTTCTAAGTGCTTACAGTCGCGAGTTTCATGACCCTGATTCGTTTTCTCTAAAGAAAGAAATTCTATTTAACCTACCGTCGGATAGCAACTGGAGGGAATTTGGGTTACCAAAAGTGAAATCGGCAGCGGCGTTCTTATCTCAACTATTACATATATTGGATGTCACTTCGTTTCAGTCAATTTTAAAGAATAATCGATTATTATCTGATTTCAAGGGATGGGCAGAACAGACAAAGTGTGAGTACAGTATCGAACATCATGGGAGAAGGATATGGTCGAATGACTATATGTTGACATGCAATCTTTCCAATGTATCTGAAAGTGAACAGCTACAATTGGTTACAATGATTGAGACAAGAGAAGAATTAGAAGAATTTCGATTTATGATTGAGACCGAAGCGTGCATTATGTCACTGATTATTTTAGGAGATATAAAGCAAGGTTTTGGCGTCGGAGTATTTCAATACGAAAGTGACAAAAAGGGGAAGGGACAATGAAGTTTGAAAACTTATTCTTCTATAAAGGTATGGTTCACGTGTTTGATTTTCAGCATGATTTAGAATCGAGTCGCCTGACCTTTCAAGTGAAGTTACTCGATCACCTGAAGAAGCGAAACACGACATTCCGTGAACGAGTCGAAGTGGATGGCGTTTATTCGCTACGAGAAGTGATCAATGTAAAACTATGTTTCGAAGATGTCATCTATATGGAGGTCATTCAAGAGTCATTTGCGGATGGGATCATGGATGAACCGACAGATGAGTTCGAAGGAACGCAGATCAAGCGATTCGAGCAATCGGGATATGTAGACTTTTTGAAACAGACGCGTTTCTCATTTTGGGAAGTGATCCATGACGACTCAACAATCTTCACGCACTATCGCATTAGCGGTCTGAACTCAGTTTTAGAAATCATCACGCTTTCGGAACCGACCGTTGCATCTGTGATTTCACTCGATTGTAATCGAAAAGGAAGTCCAACCATATACTTCGGTGGAAAGTTCTATACATAAGGCGCCCTCTCTTAGAGAAGGCGCCTTATGTTTATACAGATGATACGGTCAACATAGACTGTTCAGTCGATCGTCCGATCCAAATCAACGGAAGGGTCAAAAGTGCTCCGAGAAGGTAAACCGAATCGATCGGTAGTCCATCCGCAAGAAGACCGAACAGCAAACTCCCCACACTGAATGCGAGGGCGTATCCCGTTTGTTGCACACTATATACATAGGGAAGTCGCGCAGTCGGGATCTGTTCTTGAATGACGGTATTCGCCTGGATGATCCGCATTTGTGTGGCTGCCCCTTGAATCACTAACGCCAAAATCGCAAACGCGAGATGCTCGGTCACGCCGAACAACATGGCGGCAACAATGGATAAGACGGCAGTCGAAGGTAGCGAGGGTGCTCGACGAGACCGATAAAGATAGGCACTCGCCGCAATCATACTAATCAAAAATGATGCGTTCAGCGTTCCCCACCAGCCTGTATCGACTTGCAGATGTCGCTCGAGATAGACGAGGAGCAACGCTGAAATCCAAAGCGTGCTGACAAATGATTCATACGTCACAAACCAAGTCACACGACGAGCGAATGGTGACGTTCTTACATAAGTAAGACTATCGCGTAAGGTAATCGATTCCTCCGTTCCATCATCGACGATGTCTTCCGTAAGCGATTGATAGAAGTAAATCGTCACAACCGTTGAAAGGCTGAAGAGAACGAGTGAAACGATTAATGAAAAGGCGCTAGACGAGAGAGAGACGAGCATCGTCCCGAGCGGCCACATCGCGAGTTGGATGAACTGATTGGAACCTTGAACGAGGCTGTTCGCTTGTTGACGATTCGTCGCCAAACTTGGGATGAACGAGGCTTGAATCGGACGTGCGAATCCATCGAGAAATGCAATCCACATGACGAGTCCGAGAATAAGAATCGAATCCGTGAAGAGAACGAGAACAAGGGTGATCGTCTTCATCAGTTGTGACAGGACGAGCGTTTTCCCGAGCGAGTAGCGACTGAGGATGCGGGCGAAAAAGAGTCCGCTGAGCGTCATACCGGCAGTCACGGCAATCGGGAAGCTGGCAGCCATGAGAGCGGACCCAGTTTGTTGATACAGCAAGGCAATGAGCGCGACGATGTACAGGACATCGCCAATGTTTGCGAGCCATTGGCTAACGAGCAGTGTGTAAAACGATTTCATCACAAATCTCCTCCGAATCTATTCAATTTGGTGGGCTGGACGAATCTTTTTTACACATTTTCACCTCTTCATAAAATGATATAAAAATAATTATACAAAATTTGATTAATTCTGTAAACTTATCATATGGGTGAAATTGTCATAATAGAAGAGTGGAATGATTCAACAAGCTTTGATACTAGTGGTTAAAAAGCAATTACGTGGGTTACTTTACGAAAGTGAATTCAAAAAATAATGAATGATAAGGATGGAACCAGATGCTTGAATATAAATTAAATGACGATATTACATTGAGAATGTTCAATACAGACGATGCGGACGAACTATTCGAGCTGACGATTGCATCGAAGCCTTATTTGCGAGAGTGGCTTGGCTGGCTCGACTATATTGAGACGGTGGAAGATTCGAAGCGGAACATAGAGGGACGAATCAAAGGGTTGATTGAAACGGGCGGGCGCCCAAAATCGTTCGCTTTGATGTATAAAGGAGCACTTGCCGGAACAATTGGATTTAACGAAATCGATCGTGGTATCCAATGTGGCACAATCGGATACTGGCTAGGACAAGAGTTTCAAGGGAAAGGCATCATGAGTCAAGCGCTCGAAACCATCATCGAGTATGGGTTTCAAGATTTGAAGCTAAATAAAATTGAAATCCGAGTCGCGACAGAGAATGTGAAGAGTCGGGCACTTCCGGAACGATTCGGCTTTAAAGAAGAAGGGGTCATTCGAGATGCGGAGTGGCTGTATGACCGTTACGTCAATCATGTCGTCTACGGGTTGTTGCGACATGAATTTTTGCAGCTAAACCATCATTCTAAAGCTTATGATGAGGCTGGAAATCGTATGTAAACAACGACGAGAAGAGATACGTAATTTAAAAAGGGGACTACTGAATGACAACCATATACTTTGTCAGACATGCACATTCTACCTATACACCAGACGAATTTGCTAGACCGTTATCCGAAAGAGGAATGCATGATGTTGCTGAAATTACAAATCTTCTAATCGATGAGGGGATCGATATCGTGACGTCGAGTCCATATAAACGAGCCGTTCAAACCGTACAAGGTATCGCGGATTATCTTGGACAGGACGTTGTAGTGATAGATGATTTGAGAGAGCGAACCTTGACTTTAGCACCGGCTAAAGATTTTACAAGCGCGATGGAGACCGTTTGGAAAAATCCTGCGTTCGCATGGGAAGGGGGAGAGTCGAACGTTCAGGCTCAATCTCGAGGAATAGAGGCTCTACAATCACTGCTCCGCACGTACGAAGGGAAAAAAGTGGTGCTCGGCACACATGGAAATATCATGGTTCTCATCTTGAATTACTTTGATGAACAGTATGGATATGAGTTTTGGAAAGAACTCGACATGCCGGATATCTATAAGGCGACTTTTGAGAACAATACATTGATGAGTGTCGAGAAGTTATATAAACCTCAAGGTTAGAAATCGATTGACTATAGATGGTAAGGATCAAGTTGTCTTCGTACCATTGGATAACCTGAAATCGTACAGACCAAGACCCGCCCTTCACGAGAGGGCGGGTCTTTCGTCTGACTCAAATAACTCAGTTCCGAACTCTTCATACGCCTGTTCATACCGGCGGAGGGAAGATTCCTTATGCATACAGGTGATATTCATCCGCTCGGATGGTGTCATATCGCCAGCATATGTCTTCAACACATGGGCGTTTCGAAGCATCGATGGGGTGACGGAACGTGCGAGTCCACTCCGCTCGTTTAGCTGCCGCATCATCTTCGTAATCATGACGATCGTCAATTGCTTCGGTTGATTCTTCGCATACACCCAGCGGAACGTCATCCGGGCGAAATCGAATGAGACGAAGACCGGATCTTCGGAGTACCAGCGTGGTCTCACCGGCGTTGGGATATCAGCTAGATAATTCATGAGCAATGATTGATCTTCCTGTGACAGCTTCAACGTGAACCGGTTTCCGAGACGATCATACACGTCGAAGGTGTGATCGGCCAGATGCAAGTCGCTCATTCGCAAACGGATGATGTGATGGACACGCAATCCATATTTATAGAAAAGCGTCACAATCAGTTCGTTCCGATTGACGAGATAAGGATGAGCTTGGAGCTGATTCTCACTCAGTCCTCTCGTCGAACGAATCGTTTGAACGAGTCGGTCGAATTCAGATTCGAGCGCGACTTGGTCGACTGTCAACGTATGTGACGGTTGGGAATAGGCAAGCATCTTTTTACGAAGCGGATTTAAAAATTGGGTCAGGCTATTGATGACCGTGACGATTCGTGCGACGGTCGCCTGTTGATAGTGCTTCTCTTCGATTAAAAAGTCATTCACGAATGTCTTCCACGATTCAAGGGGAACGTCTAACCAATCTGTCGGTTCGTTCAGTTCGACATTATGGTCGTGAAAGTATTTGTGCACGTCAATCAAGTCGTAGCGATATCGCTTAAGCGTCGAGGGTTGACGACCGCTGGCGCCGAGATGATAGAGGTAGGTTTCAATAAATTCCGGGAGCGGATAGTCTTTTCTTCGTTTCGTCATGGTCGAGCCTCCTTCTTCCTTTATCCTACCACAAACGGACGTTCTCTATACGCTGATTCGTGGTAAGATGGAAGGTGAGACTTTATGGAATGAGGGATTACATGATAGAACGTGAAAAAGTTGTCATTGTCGGTTGTCAGTTGCCTGACATCGATGATTGGACATATGAACAGTCGATGGGCGAGCTCGTCGAACTCGTGGACACGGCGCAAGGTGAAGTCGTTGCGAGACTTGACCAAAAGCGTCAACAAATCGACCGTCGTACCTTTATCGGGAAAGGGAAAATCGAGGAACTCGCGATGCTCGTCGAACAGTTCGAGCCGGACTTATTGATTTTCAACGCTGAGTTGACACCGGCACAGTCGAAGAACATTCGCATCGCCTTGAACGACCCGGATGAAATGAAATTGATTGATCGCACCCAGCTCATCTTGGACATCTTTGCGAGCCGTGCGCAATCGCGGGAAGGGAAATTGCAGGTCGAACTCGCACAGATGAACTATTTGCTACCACGTCTCATCGGTCAAGGGACGCAACTCTCGCGACTCGGTGGTGGAATCGGGACGCGTGGTCCTGGTGAAACGAAGCTTGAATCGGACCGTCGTCACATCAAGCGACGCATCGATGAAATCACGAAACAGCTCGAGGGGACAGTCGCACACCGTGGACGTTACCGAGAACGCCGGAAAGAAAATCGCGTATTCCAAGTCGCGCTCGTCGGGTATACGAATGCTGGGAAGTCGACAATCTTTAACCGATTGACCGATGCCGACACGTACGAGCAGGATGAACTGTTCGCGACGCTCGACCCGTTGACGCGCGAGCTCGAACTTCCGCGAGGCGGGAAAGTGCTGATCACCGATACGGTCGGATTTATCCGTGACTTGCCGACGAAACTCGTTGCGGCGTTTCGTTCGACATTAGAAGAAGTTGTCGGTGCCGACTTGATCCTCCACGTCATCGATGCATCGAACCCGCACTACCTGAATCAAATCGATACGACGAATGCGGTATTGGAAGAACTCGGTGCGAGTGAGGTGCCTCAGCTCGAGGTATATAATAAGAAAGACCGTCTCACGGAAGACTTCGTCGGCGGACCATTGTTGATCTCGGCGATCGCATCGGAAGATATCGTGACGTTGACAGGAGCACTCGAGGATAAGATTGCGGACATTTTGACAAGAGTCCATGTCATTCTCCCGGTGACGGCGTTTGAACATTACCACCCGGCCAAAGAGGCGATGTATCGTCTTGAAGAGAGCTTTTTAGATGACGGTTCTGTCGAATTAGTAGGTTATATGAGAGAAGACACGCGTCTATACGCGACGCTAAAACAATTTGAGGTGTAAGTATGTGGCAAGAAAAGATTGCACATTATGATGCACTCGCGCCGTTCGTGAAAAAAGCGGAGGCGCGGGTAAAACCGTTTTTCGAAAAGATAGAAGAAACAGCTGAATTCAACCAGTATCGCGTCTTAGAATCGTTTAAAAAGCATAAAGTATCAGATTTTCATTTTAATCCGACGACGGGATATGGGTATGACGATATCGGTCGAGACACCCTCGAGTCGATTTATGCGGATGTGTTTGGAGCCGAGCTCGCGCTATGTCGACCACAAATCATCTCCGGTACCCATGCAATCGGGATTGCCTTGTTTGGTGTCCTTCTACCAGGTGATGAGCTTCTCTATATCACAGGGAAGCCGTATGACACGCTTGAGGAGATTGTCGGCATTCGTGGCGATGGTCGCGGTTCGTTAAAAGAACTCGGTGTCCATTACGATACTGTCGAATTAAAAGAGGAACGTGAAATCGACATCGACCGCGTCCTCGAACGGATTCGTCCTGAGACGAAACTCGTTGGGATTCAGCGATCGAAAGGGTATGCGAATCGTCGCAGTATTCCAGTCGATGAAATCAAAGTGGCCATCGAACGGATTAAAGCGGAACATCCGCATGTGTATGTGTTCGTGGACAATTGTTACGGTGAGTTTGTCGAGACAATCGAACCGACGCACGTCGGGGCTGACTTGATGGCTGGTTCTCTCATCAAAAACCCAGGCGGTGGATTGGCGAAGACGGGCGGTTATATCGCTGGTACGAAAGAGTTAATTGAACGGTGTTCGTTCCGTATGACGACCCCAGGTATCGGAAGTGAAGCCGGACCATCACTCTACTCGCTTCAAGAGATGTATCAAGGCTTCTATATGGCACCTCATACAGTCGCACAGGCATTAAAAGGGGCCCATTTGACGGCAAGTCTATTGTCTTTGATCGGATTCGAGACAGATCCTCACTATACGACTCTACGAACGGACTTGATTCAGTCGGTGACGTTCCGTGACCGCGACAAGATGATTGCGTTTTGTCAGAGCATCCAAATGGCATCGCCGGTCAATGCCCATGCGTTACCGGTGCCGGCCTATATGCCGGGTTATGAAGATGACGTCATCATGGCAGCTGGGACGTTCATTCAGGGTTCTTCCATCGAGCTGTCTGCCGATGGTCCGCTTCGGGCACCGTACACGGCGTACGTTCAAGGTGGTCTGACGTATGCTCACGTAAAAGTCGCGCTCATGTTGGCGTTGAGCCAATTACACGGTAAAGGATTGGTCGAATTCAATGACCAAAATCAGCCGACACATTTGTAACTAATCTGTCATGTTAACTTTCTTAACATCTATTGACAGTATTGTTGTCATATATTATTCTCACATTGTGAGACAGAAAAGGAGGGGTAAGGATGGCCGATCAATTTCGTCGCTCCAACCCGTTGTTTCCGATTGGAATCGTCCAAGATTTGACGCAACTGACAGGTAGACAGATTCGGTATTACGAAGAACAGGGTCTGATTTCGCCTAGTCGGACGGAATCGAAACGACGACTTTATTCCTTTAATGATGTCGAACGTCTACTCGCAATCAAGGATTACATTGATCAAGGCTTTAACTTGGCGGCGATTCGCCACATGTTAGAGCAAGAAGGTGAAAAAGAAGCGGAAGCATCTGCTCCGGCCGCACCGGTCAGTGAAGCACCGAAGGTTTCGGAAAAAGAGTTACATCATTTGTTGAAAACACAACTTCAAGAAGCCGGTCGTTTCAATAAGACGTCGCTCATTCAAGGTGAGCTTTCACGTTTCTATCGATAACGCCGCACACATCAACCATTACGCAATGTGAGAGGGGACATTTTACCATGGCCAGAAAAACGTTCACAAAAGAAGACATTAAACGCATCGCACAAGAGGAAGACGTACGCTTTATTCGTCTTCAATTCACGGACATCCTCGGAACAATCAAAAACGTCGAGGTGCCGATCAGCCAATTGGACAAAGCACTTGATAACAAGATGATGTTTGACGGATCGTCAATCGAAGGATTCGTCCGCATCGAGGAATCAGACATGTACTTGTATCCAGACCTCAACACGTGGGTTGTCTTCCCGTGGACAGATGGCAGCGGAAAAGTTGCTCGCTTAATTTGCGATATTTATAACCCAGACGGTACACCATTCAGCGGTGACCCGCGCGGTACACTCAAGCGTAACCTTGAGAAGATGCAAAAACTTGGTTTCACAGCGTTCAACGTTGGACCAGAGCCAGAGTTCTTCTTGTTCAAAAAAGACGCATCAGGTCGTCCGACTCTTGAACTCAACGACCAAGGTGGATACTTCGACTTGGCACCAGTTGACCTCGGTGAGAACTGCCGTAAAGAGATCGTCATCGAACTTGAAAACATGGGCTTTGAAATCGAAGCATCACACCACGAAGTAGCACCAGGACAACACGAAATCGATTTCAAATACGCAGATGCTGTCACGACGGCAGATAACATCCAAACGTTCAAACTCGTCGTTAAGACGATCGCAGCGAAGTATGGTCTTCACGCGACATTCATGCCGAAACCGCTCTTCGGGGTAAACGGTTCAGGGATGCATGCGAACATGTCACTCTTCAAAGGCGACACAAACGTCTTCTACGATCCAAACGGCGACATGGAACTTTCAGATACAGCTCGCGCGTTCACAGCCGGTATCTTGGAGCACGCTCGTGCCTTCACGGCAGTATGTAACCCGACTGTCAACTCATACAAGCGTCTCGTACCAGGCTACGAAGCACCTTGCTATGTTGCATGGAGCGCACGAAACCGTTCACCACTCGTTCGTGTACCAGCGGCACGTGGTCTCTCGACTCGTATCGAAGTACGTTCGGTTGACCCTGCAGCGAACCCATACCTTGCACTTGCTGCCCTCTTGGCTTCAGGTCTTGACGGAATCGAAAAAGATTTGAATGCTCCAAAACCAATCGACAGCAACATCTACGTGATGGACAAGCCAGAACGTGTAGCAAACGGAATCGACGATCTCCCAGCGACACTCTTCGATGCGCTTGAAGTCCTTCGTTCGGACAAAGTCGTGATGGACTCACTCGGTGAGCATATCGGCGAACACTTCCTCGAGTTGAAAGAAATCGAGTGGGATATGTTCCGTATGCAAGTAACGGAGTGGGAACGCGATCAGTACATGACGCTCTACTAATAGAAGAGATATGCAAAAAAAGCACGGAACAACCTACAGTGAAGGTCGTTCCGTGCTTTTTATTTCCTATAACATTTGAGTAAAAAGGACCACTTCCGTGAAAAAACGGTAAGTGGTCCTTTAAATTGGTCAAAACGCTTTCTTAAAGAACGTTGATGTATAGTCGAGCGTCGTATGCAGTGTCGTCGCAAACACGAGTCCTAAAAAGAAAGACATGCCATGAATGTCCACCCATGAGCGGATTGCCTCTTCGTATGCCGTGAAGGGCAAGAGCAGCACGAGCGGGAAGCCGATATACGCAATCCGAATCACATCACTCAAACCAGGTAAGTGCGAGAAGAGCGAACGGTGCGGCATAAGCTTTACGTAAGGGAGCCAGATCAATTTGAGTGGTCCCCATCGATAGTAGGCGTCTGATTTTAAATCGAGGTCCGGGGAGAGCCAGAGTGTACCGATAATGGCACCGATGATCAAAGAGAATGGAACATCGATCTCAAGAAAAGGCGTGGCAACCGCGAGTGCTCCGGTTGCCACGAGATTCGTTCGGGTATGGGTCTTGCCACTAGCCATTAATGAATCGTACGGTATACACCGATAACCTTCCCTAAAATCGAGACGTTATCAAAATACATCGCTTCTAACTCGTCGTTTTCCGGTTGAAGGCGGACCTTTGAAGCTTCCTTGTAAATCCGCTTCACGGTCGCTTCGCCTTCTTCCGTCATGGCGACGACAATCTCTCCATTGTCGGCCGTGCTCTGTTGGCGCACGAGCACCCGGTCCCCGTCTAAAATGCCTGCGTTGATCATCGAATCCCCAGAGACAGACAACATGTATACATTATCTGACCCGACGATATGTGCAGGGAGCGGGAAGTGTTCTTCCACGTTCTCGATGGCGGTGATCGGTGTCCCGGCAGTGACCTTCCCGATGACCGGTACGTACATGACGGACTCTTGCTCTTCCATTGTCGGCATATCTTCAGTCAAAATTTCAATTGCGCGAGGCTTCGTCTTATCTCGACGAATCAATCCACGCTTCTCTAAACGATCTAGATGACCGTGTACGGTCGAACTAGATGCAAGACCGACGGCTTCTCCAATTTCACGAACAGAAGGCGGATAACCTTTTGCCCGTACTTCGTCTTTGATGAAATCAAGAATCTGCTGTTGTCGCGCTGACATTTTTTTCATTATGTTCACCTCGATATAATCGAATAACCTGCAATCGCATCCTATTCTTTATGTGTCTAGTGTAACACAAGAACACATGAGCGTACAAACATTCGTTCGTTTTTTTGTGTTGACCGAACACGGGTTCTTGTTTTATGATGAGAACAGATAAACGAACAAACGTTCTAACGAACATATATTCTTATACGGGAGGCAATTCAATCATGAAAGACACACTCAACGGAATCATTTTAGTCGGGATGCTCTTGGTCGGGATGTTCGCTTTTTATTTGGCTGGTGAAATGCGAGGGGAACAAAATGTTGTCGATCCGGTCGTCACGTCAGAGCGGACGATTGAACAAGAGGTCGCATACGTCGAAGCGGAATCGCTCGAAGCACAGATCATGGCAGAGCGTGAAGAGCATAACGAACGAAAAATGAAATGGTATGCCGCTGAGTGATCTTTCTTCATTGCGAATCAATCTTGAACTGTGTATCGTAACAAATGAATGCAATGAAAGGGAGTGGTGCGATGCGAGTCGTCATCTATTGCCGGGTATCGACGAACAAGTCTACCCAAGAGACATCACTCAGTCGGCAAGTCGAAGAATTACAGCAGCTGGCTTCGGGATTAGGGGCCGACGTCATAGATGTCATCACAGAGCAAGAGAGTGGTTATGAAGTCAATCGGCAAGGGCTACTTGATTTACTTGACCATGTATCCACTTCTCAGCTCGATGCTGTTCTCGTCACGGATGACAGTCGTTTAGGACGAGGGAATGCTAAGATTGCGATCTTGCATACTCTAATGAAGCATGACGTGCGATTGCTGACGATGCAGTCGACGTCGGACTATGTCGTTTCCGATGCCGAGAAGATGGTATTGGAGATTGTCAGTGTTGTCGAAGAGTATCAGCGTAAGATTCATAACGCAAAAATTTCTCGTGGGATGCGACGTGCCGTCGCCAACGGATTTAACCCACAGCGCAATATTCAAAATAACGATCAAGGTGGGCGACATCGAATCGAAGTGCCAATCGAGGAGATTATTCAACTGCGCGAGCGCGGGTTGACGTTTGCTGAGATTGCGGCGACCCTTCGAGGATTTGGTTATGAAGTGTCGAAAGCGACCGTCAATCGACGATATCTTGAGCACCAGTCGGTTGCTGAAACTTGATTCTTCCTCTCTGATTTTGTAAAGTATAAGAACAAATTCACTAGAGAGGGGGCGAGTCATATGTTAGCACCAGGACAATTGGAGCGAATCAATTTCCTCGCCAACAAAGCGAAGACAGAAGGACTGTCTCAAGAAGAAATGAACGAGCAACAAGACTTGCGTCAAGAATATTTGAAGGCGTTTCGTCAATCGTTCAAATCACAAATGATGGGGATGAAAGTCGTCGATCCAGATGGAAATGACGTTACACCAGAGAAGTTGAAAGAAGATCAAAAACGCTATCGCGGTGAGTGATCCCGAATGCACATCCTATTTCGCATAGGATGTGCATTTTTGTTATACACGAACACGCATCAGACGAACGGATTACATGCTATTTCATGCAATAGAAGGAAACGATTTCATCAAATGTGTTATACTAATTAATTAGTTGTGACACACGATTGAGTATGATAAAATATGACGGGTAGAAAACCTTCTTAACACAGAGAGGATGAAATTAGTGGAAACAACTACTAAAGAATTATTAGCGATTAACTCGATTCGGACGCTCTCAATTGATGCGGTCCAAAAAGCGAACTCTGGTCACCCAGGGATGCCAATGGGCGCTGCCCCGATGGCGTTTACACTTTGGACAGATAAAATGCGTCACAACCCGAAAAACCCGAACTGGTTCAACCGTGACCGTTTCGTGCTCTCAGCGGGTCATGGATCGATGCTCTTGTATTCGCTCCTTCACTTGTCTGGCTATGATTTGTCGATGGACGATTTGAAATCATTCCGTCAAATGGACTCGAAGACACCTGGACACCCTGAGTACCGCCACACGGCTGGGGTAGATGCGACAACGGGTCCACTTGGACAAGGGATTGCGATGGCTGTCGGGATGGCCATGGCAGAGAAACACTTAGAAGCGACTTACAACCGCGACGAGTTCAACGTCGTTGACCACTACACGTTCGGCATTTGCGGTGACGGAGACTTGATGGAAGGTGTATCTGCGGAGGCGGCTTCCCTCGCAGGTCACTTGAAGCTCGGTAAACTCGTCGTTCTTTACGATTCAAACGATATCTCTCTCGATGGCGACCTTCATAAGTCGTTCTCTGAAAGCGTAGAAGACCGTTTCAACGCTTACGGATGGCAAGTCATTCGTGTCGAAGACGGAACGGACATCGATTCAATCGCAAAAGCGATTGATGCTGCGAAAGCAGAGACGTCGAAGCCGACATTGATCGAAGTCAAAACGGTCATCGGATTCGGTTCACCGAACAAGTCGGGTAAATCGGCATCACACGGTGCGCCACTTGGAGACGCTGAAATCGAATTGACGAAACAGTTCTACAAATGGGAAGGCGAGTCATTCTACGTTCCAAACGAAGTATATGACTTATTCAACGAGAAAGTTGTCGAGCCTGGTGCGAAATATGAGTCAGACTGGAACGAACTCGTTGAAGCGTATAAAGCGGCACACCCTGAGCTCGGAGCACAGTTCGAGCGTGCGATGAACAATGAGCTTCCTGAAGGTTGGGATAGCGAGTTGCCGACATTCGAAATCGGTTCGAAAAAAGCAACACGTCAAACGAGCGGTGAAGTGTTGAACGCAATCGCAAAAGCAGTACCGACACTCTTCGGTGGGTCGGCTGACCTTGCCGGATCGAACAATTCGATGATCAAAGGTGCGGCAGACTTCGATGAAGATCCAGCTGGCCGTAACATCTGGTTCGGTGTTCGTGAGTTCGCGATGGCTGCAGCTGTGAACGGTATGGCCCTTCACGGTGGTGTCCTTCCTTACGGAGCGACGTTCTTCGTCTTCTCGGATTACCTCCGTCCTGCAGTCCGTCTCGCAGCACTTATGGGACTTCCATCGACGTTCATCTTGACGCACGACTCAATCGCAGTCGGTGAAGATGGCCCAACGCACGAGCCGGTCGAACATTTGATGAGCTTCCGCGCGATGCCGAACCTCTCTGTTCTTCGTCCTGCTGACGGCAAAGAAACGATTGCAGCTTGGAAACAAGCGGTGACATCGAAAACGACTCCTTCACTTCTCGTCTTGACTCGTCAAGCGTTACCAGAACTCGAAGGTACATCTATTGAAACGGCAGCAAAAGGGGCTTACGTCGTTGCGGGTGAATCGAAAGATGCAGACGTTCTCTTGCTCGGTACAGGTTCTGAAGTACACGTTCTCGTTGAAGCGCGTGAACAGCTCGCGTCAGAAGGCGTGAAAGCGGCAGTCGTCTCGATGCCATCATGGGAACTCTTCGAAGCGCAATCTGCAGAGTACAAAGAATCTGTTCTTCCATCTTCAGTCACGAAACGTGTATCACTTGAAGCGGGTGCGACACTAGGATGGTACAAATATGTAGGATTCGGTGGTAAGGTGCTCGGAATCGACAAGTTCGGAGCATCTGCACCTGGTGACCTCCTCATGAAAGAATACGGCATGTCAGTCGACAACGTCGTCAATGCAGTAAAATCACTTTAATCTTTAGTTAGATTGTTGTGACGGCCAATCGTTTGGCCGTCACTTTTTTTCTGGACGACTAGCGAAGTTGTTCAATTTAGTGTATAGTAAAAAACGATGTTTCATATGGTAGAGGAGGTAAAGCCTTGAGTACATTATTCTGGATTCTTCTTGTCGTGGCAGCACTCATCGGGGGTATCGCGATTGGATTCTTTATCGCGCGTAAATACATGATGAACTACCTTGAACAGAACCCGCCAATCAATGAAGATATGATTCGTACGTTGATGATGCAGATGGGTCAAAAGCCATCACAGAAGAAAGTCAACCAAGTGATGCGCGCCATGAACGTGCAGATGAAAAACGAAAAGAAATCATAATCAATCACGAAAGCACTTCGGTTCCCGAAGTGCTTTTTTGTTTCCTCTTTTTGTTAGACAATCGAACAGACTTTCGCTACGATTAATAAATAATCTTCATCTAAAGACAAAGGGGGGCGTTTCACATTCGTGTATTCAAACAATTATCTTGGTTTTTGCGTCTTGAGTGGAAGACGTACGCGCTCGGCATCGTCTTACTGATCTTCGTGGCTGGTCTAGAACTGATTCCACCACGCATCATCGGACGGATTGTCGATGAGATCAACCGTGGTTCGCTTTCGTCCGACACACTCTGGCTATTATTAGGGGGACTTGCCGCTGTTGGAATTGGAAACTATATCGCCCGCTTCTTTTGGCGCTATTTTATCTTCGGCGCATCGATTCGTCTAGGAAGAATGCTTCGTAGCCAACTATATCGGCATTTCACAGATCTTGATCAGCGATTTTATAAAAAGTCACGGGTCGGTGATTTGATGGCCCACGCGACAAATGATGTACAAGCCGTGTCGATGACGGCCGGTGCAGGCATTTTAACACTCGTCGATAGCGTGACACTTGGGACGTTCGTCATCATCACGATGATTACAACGATCAGTTGGAAATTGACGCTCGTCGCCTTACTACCGTTACCAATCATGGTCGCTTTGACGACGCGATATGGAAAGATGTTACATAGCCGATTCGGGGTCGCCCAAGCGGCATTTTCAGAATTGAATGACAAAGTGCAGGAAAGCGTCAGTGGCGTCCGTGTCTTAAAATCGACGGGGGAAGTCGGTCGGGACGTGGAATCGTTTGAGAATTTATCGAGTGAAGTCATGGCTAAAAACGTACGAGTCGCGAAGATTGATGCCTTATACGACCCGACCATCTTCGGAATTGTCGGATTGTCTTATATCCTTTCGGTCGGGTATGGAGCCGTCTTGATTGAACAAGGAGAATTGACGATTGGACAGATCGTCAGCTTCACAGCTTATTTGGCACTGTTGACATGGCCAATGTTAGCCTTTGGATGGTTGTTCAACATCGTGGAGCGTGGACGTGCGTCTTACGACCGGATTGAGCGGATGCTCGCCGTCAAACCTGAGATTCAAGACGACCGCATGGCTGCGACGACGCTTTCTCATTCAGAGGTGGAAGTTGATATTCGAAACTTCGCCTATGACGAGACCGTTGTGCTCCACAATGTTCATTTTCGGATTGAGCGTGGAAAAACCATCGGGATTGTCGGCAGAACAGGTGCAGGGAAGACGACGATTGTCCGTCTGTTGACACGTGAGTATGACGTGAAAGATGGAAAGATTAAAATCGGCGGGATCAACATCCGCCAAGTGAAAAAGTCACTTCTGATGGATAAGATTGCGGTCGTGCCGCAAGATCACTTCTTGTTCTCGGATTCGATTGCGAACAATATCGCGTTCGGAAGACCTGAAGCGGGCATGGAAGAAATCATCGAAGCGGCTAAGGTCGCTGAGGTGCATGAAGATATCGTCCGTCTTCCGGAAGGCTATGCGACACTCGTCGGTGAACGCGGGGTCACATTATCAGGTGGCCAGAAACAGCGGATTTCCATCGCACGGGCGCTCATGACAGCGGCTGATGTCTTGATATTAGATGATGCGTTATCTGCGGTCGATGCGAAAACGGAAGAGTCGATTATCGAGCATTTTCGAGTCGGCAATCCAGACCAGGCGCGCGTCATTGTCGCCCATCGACTTTCCGCCGTGGAACATGCTGATGAGATTCTCGTGATTGAGGACGGAAATATCATTCAGCGAGGTCGTCATGAGACATTGCTTCAGGAGTCAGGCTGGTATCGAGAGACATATGATCGTCAGCAACTTGAAGCGATTGTAGAAGGGGGTGGACACGATGAAACATGATGTCCAAGAATGGCAAGTCATCAAGCGACTGCTTAGTTACGCGAAACGGTATGGTAAACCGCTCAGTGTCGCCTTCGTATTTCTCTTGATTGCGACAGGTGCAAAGTTGGCAGGGCCGTTTCTGATCAAAGTGTTCATCGATGAATTCGTCACACCGGGTGTCTATCCAACGAACTGGGTCATCGCTCTCTTCGCCGTCTATATGGTTCTTCACGTATCTGCAATCGTGTTTGATTATCTACAATCGATTTCGTTTCAAAAGATTGCGCTGAAGATTGTTCAAAATATTCGGATGGATATTTTCCGTCACGTCATGGGGATGCGGCTTGCTTATTTTGACCGTACACCAGCGGGCGTCCTTGTATCGCGTATTACGAACGATACGGAGGCGGTGAAAGAGCTCTATGTCGGAGTAATGAGTACGTTCGTTCAGTCCGCTGTTCAGTTGATCGGGACGTATATTTTCCTCTACATTTTAGAGCCGCCGCTCGCGACGATGGGGCTCATCTTATTGCCTCTTTTTTGGCTCATCATTTGGGCGTATCGTCGTTTCTCGACGAAATATTTCGCACAAGTCCGGGATTTGTTGTCACAACTCAACGCCCAGTTGAACGAATCCATCAACGGGATGGGCATCATTCAACAATTTCGTCAAGAAGAGCGTCTCATCCGTCAGTTCGAAGAGACGAACGAAGCGCATCAGGAGGCGCGATATCGGAACTTAAAACTCGATAGCATGTTACTCCGCCCGATTATCGAACTCCTTCTTGCCTTCTCCATCATCGGTCTGCTCGGTTATTACGGGGTGCTCTCAATGAGTGAACAAGTTCAAGTAGGGGTCGTGTATGCTTTCATCAGCTATATTGAACGTATTTTCCGTCCCGTGCTTGATATCATGCAACGATTAAGCGAATTTCAACAAGCCGTCGTATCGGCCGACCGTGTCTTCAAAATCTTAGATACAGATGAACCGGCTCCAGGTAAACGGATGCCTGGTGAAGCACGAATCACTGATGGGGAAGTTCGGTTCGAAGATGTGACGTTCAGTTACGACGGAGAAGTTGACGTGTTGAAACAAATTTCGTTCGTGGCGAAACCTGGTGAGACGGTTGCGCTCGTTGGTCATACTGGGAGCGGTAAGAGTTCAATTATCAATTTGTTGACCCGTTTTTACCCATATGAATCTGGTCGCATCACGATTGACGGGCAACCGCTCGAACAGTTCGAAGAGCAAGAGCTTCGTCAACAAGTCGGGCTTGTCCTACAAGACCCATTCTTATTCACCGGAACAATTGAAGAGAATTTGAAGCTGTTCAATCCGGACATCGATTCTGAGCGTGCGCGTGAAGCTGCTGAATTCGTCCAAGCGCATACATTCATTGAAAAGTTGGACGCTGGCTATGGCCATGTCGTCGGAGAGCGTGGAGCGACGTTCTCAAGCGGGGAGCGTCAATTGCTCGCTTTTGCCCGTACGGTCGCACGTAATCCAAAGGTGCTTATTCTCGATGAAGCGACAAGTTCCATCGATACCGAAACAGAGGAGCGTGTACAAACCGCGCTCGATCGGATGCGTCGGGGTCGGACGACGATTGCAATCGCTCACCGCCTGTCGACGATTCAAGATGCAGATTTGATATTGGTCTTGCATCGCGGTGAAATCGTAGAGCGTGGCAATCATCAACAGTTATTGAAACAAGACGGACTGTACAAAAAGATGTATGAACTACAATCCGGACAACGTCTGATGTCTTGATTTGGAAAGGATACCTATTCAGGTGTCCTTTTTCCATGGAAAAAGCTCGTCACACAAGGTGACGAGCCGTCAAGTTTCAAGAATGAAGTTGCTCTTTATTATGCTTTGATAGGACATGACGAGTGATTAGAGAGTCAAGTTCTTGGCTTACTGAAATGACTTCGGGTGAGGTCCAAGAATGCTTTGACGCGATTTTATACAGTTCATCACGTTTTTGTTCAATGGCCTGGTGTAGTGTATCTGCTGCGGTGACTGCCACGTTCGTTCCCCCATCATGTAAATTAGAATTTTGTGAACTGGAATATCCAAATCTTAGCACCTCCGTTTACAGATGACAAGTTTCATTTCCATTTCAAAAATTACAAAATGATGTTGAGGTTTGAAAGAAAAGATTCGAGCAATTTAAATAGGATTTCGCTATAATGGTCGTGAAAGGTGGAAATCGTCATGGAAGTCACATTATGGCTCGCATTTGGGGCGGGCGTCTTATCGTTCTTGTCACCATGTACGCTCCCGTTGTATCCGGTCTTTCTCTCTTATATCACTGGGGTTTCCGTATCTGAGTTAAAAAATGAAGGATTAAAACAGCGTACAGCTTGGTTCCACACATTTTCGTTCTTATTCGGTTTTTCGATTGTCTTTCTTGTGCTAGGGTTGTCGACTTCATTGATCGCAGACGTCTTCATCCAATACAAGGACAGTCTACGCATGTTCGGCGCCATTTTGATTTTCGTGTTCGGCGTCTTTTTGGCGGGCTTATGGCAACCGCAATTTATGATGCGTGAAAAGAAAATGGATATCGGCGAACGAAAGAGCGGTTATTTTGGAACCGTTTTAATTGGTATTGGATTTGCGGCAGGGTGGACACCGTGCACAGGTCCGATTTTAGCTGGTGTGATCGCACTAGCCGCCACGAACCCGAGTCAAGGACTCGGCTATATGTTGGCGTATGTCATCGGATTTTCAATCCCATTTTTGGTGATGGTTGCATTCGTTGGCAAGATCAAGTACTTAGCACGCAACAGTGCAAAAGTGGCAAAAGTCGGAGGCTATTTGATGATGGCGTTCGGCGTACTATTATATTTTGACGGAATGAATCGGTTCGCTGCATGGATGAGCGAGCTAGTCGGATTCACCGGATTTTAAGGGGTTGACCGAGATGTCAATGTTATGGGGGTCGACTCTCGTCGCGTTGTTAATGGGTATCGTAGCGAGCTTTGTTCGTGTAAAAGCATCGGCAAAGCCGACGAATGCAAAAAAAATTTTAATTCCACCACTTGCGATGACGACCGGGATGATTCAGTTTCTGATTCCCGCGTTTCGCTTGTCATGGGTCGAAGTGGCTGAGGCTCTTGCAGTCGGGCTCATCTTCAGTCTGTTTTTGATTAAGACATCAAACTTTGAAAAACGGGACGGCGAGGTGTATCTCTCACGATCGAAAGCATTTTTAGTGGTCGTGTTCGCACTCCTTGCCATTCGTACAGCAATGAAGGTTTGGGTCGGTCATGAGGTCGATATCTTCTCGACAGGCGGATTGTTCTATTTGATTGCGTGGGGGATGATTGTCCCGTGGCGAATCGCCATGTATCAAAAATATAAACGAATCGCAATCACGTAAAAATGGAGTGGCGTTGAGCCACTCCATTTTTATTTAATCTGCTTTCGTAGCGGCGACTTCTGTCTCCGCGTCGATTCCGGTGTTCGCCTTGACGAGGACGTGTTCATAGTTGCCAGCAACTTCATCTGATTTCGTGACCAGTGTACCAATCACGGCAGCGATGAAACCGAGAGGGATTGATACAATCCCGGGATTGGATAGTGGGAATAGGGCTTCACCGACAAAGATGGCCGAACCGTCCGGAGCCCAAAGGTTCGGGCTGAGTGCGACTAGAATCAGTGAGGAGAACAAGCCGACGACCATTCCCCAAATGGCGCCACCTGTATTAAAGCGTCTCCAGAAAATCGTAAAGAGGATCACAGGTAAGTTTGCACTCGCCGCAACGGCGAAGGCGAGCGAGACAAGAAACGCAACGTTCATCGACTGAGCGAAAAAGGCTAGTCCCATTGAGACGAGGGCGACCGCAACTGAAGCGATTCGCGCGGCTTTCACTTGTTCAGTTTCTGTCGCTTCCCCTTTACGAATGATATGTCCGTAGAAGTCATGGGCAAAGGCGGAAGCGGCTGACAGTACGAGTCCAGCGACAACGGCAAGAATTGTCGCGAACGCGATTGCAGCAACGAAAGCGAACAAGAGGTCACCACCGAGCACTTGCGCGAGAAGAGGGGCCGCCATGTTGCCGGCTGGGTTTGCGGCGAGAATGGCATCACGTCCGACGAATGCTGCGGCACCGAAACCTAGGAATATGGTCAAGATATAAAATGCACCGATGATCCATGTCGCATAGACGACGGATTGCCGAGCAGTCGGTGCGTCTTTGACGGTGAAGAAGCGAATCAGAATATGAGGGAGCCCTGCCGTACCGAGCACGAGCGCCATGTTTAATGAGATGGTATCGAGCGGTAGCTTGAACTTGTTCCCAGGGTTCAAGAAGTCACTTCCGAGTGGGGTCGCTTTGCTGACTTCATTAAACATCGTCGTGACGGAGAAATCAAAACGAGCGAACACGAGAAACGAAATGATTGCCGTCCCAATCATCAGAAGTACGGCTTTTGTGATTTGTACCCAAGACGTGGCCGTCATGCCACCGAAAACGACGTAGACTGTCATTAAGATTCCGACGACGACGACACTTGTCGTATAAGGGATTCCGAGTAACAGTTCAATCAGAGCACCCGCTCCGACGAGTTGCGCAATCATGTAGAAAATGGAGATGACAATCGCATTCATCGCTGCGACACCACGAACGCGGGGCTTGTTGAAACGTGCCGCGATCATATCAGCCATCGTATATTTCCCAAGATTACGTAATGGTTCGGCGACGAGATAGAGGACCACGAGGTAGGCGACGAGGAAACCGATAGAATAGAAAAATCCATCGAATCCCGCGAGCGCGATCATTCCCGCAATTCCGAGAAACGATGCGGCAGACATATAGTCCCCTGCGATGGCAAGACCGTTTTGAAATCCGGTCAATCCACCGTCTGCCGTATAAAAGTCACTGGCAGTTTTTGTTTTTCGTGCTGCAAAGTATGTAATCACAAGCGTGAGTCCGACAATGGCGATAAAGAGGGCGATCGCGGTCCAATTCATGATCTCACCTCATCTTTCAATTGTTCGACGAGAGCATCAAAGCGACGGGCACGTCGACTATAAAGTACACAAAGTGTCCAGGTCATGATGAACTGGGAAAAGGCGAACGCCCAAGCCCAAGTGATGTCCCCGATGAGTGGTGTATTCAAAATCGTCGTATAACTCGTCAGAATCGGGAGTGTGAAATAAAAGATGAGTGAGAAGATGATAGCTGGAACGATGAAGCGATTTTTTTCCCGCATTAACCGATGAAATGTCTCGTGCTCGGTAATCGTGTGGGCAGATTGATGGCTTGTCGTTTGTGAAACTTGTGTCACATCATGCATAATAAACCCTCCTTGACTGTAAGATAAATCCATTATGCGTTGTGAAAAACAGTTCAGTCATTCCTTTTTTTTGTGTCGAAACAGGAGACGTTATATTAATATTGGTCATACCAATTTATTGTAAGCGTTTTCAATATTGTCTAATTCGTGAACGTTATTTCGGTGTAGTATAAAACTCGAGAAAAGGTACTTTTGACCCATAAGGCGAATCGCACAATTCGACAAATAAAAAACTCTATCTGAATGAGATAGAGTCTACTGCTGAAAATAGTGTTCGTAAGGTGTCCAGTCAATCTGTTCTTCGGTTAGCGCTTTCTTTAAGAACTTGTGATCGCGCTTAGGTGTTGCGGCGATATAACCCTTTACCACGAGTTCGGTCGTCATTTTTTTGGCTCGCGATTCAAGCGCGAATTGACCGATTTTACCTGCGATTTTTCGGATCGCGACGTCGCGGAATAACTCGGGTACCGGTGTGACGAGACGATCTAATAGCGTTCGCGTTTCCGGAGTCCATAGATGACGCGTTCTTTCTATATAATCATCTTCGATGTCAAGTAAGGAACGTCCATCTTCTTTTGGCATTCGTTTTAAAAACTTACGAAACATGAAGTACCCGCCAATCGTCATGAGTCCAATCATGACGAATCCCCAGAATACAATGAAATACATCATCAAGTTTTCTGGCATCGTCTTTCCCCCGTTCTATACATTCACTTGCTTTCATCGTTAGTATACAAAAAAGAATCCATTTGCAAAAGGCGTACGTTCCATTAGGATAGACGAACGGATTTGATTTCGTTAGAATAGATAGCGTTGCTACGAGAATAAGCATGAACTGAGACGAGAAAGGAAAGGTCTATCCTATATGAGCCAATTGAAACAGGAAGTCGAGAGACGTCGGATATTCGGCATTATCTCTCACCCGGATGCGGGGAAGACAACATTAACAGAGAAATTACTTTTGCACGGTGGTGCGATTCGCGAGGCGGGTACGGTCAAAGCGCGCAAAAACTCAAAGCACGCGAAATCTGACTGGATGGAAATCGAGAAACAACGTGGGATCTCGGTCACATCATCTGTCATGCAATTCATCTATCAAGATAAGGTCGTATCGATCATGGACACACCAGGACACAACGACTTCGGTGAAGACACGTATCGCGTGTTGACATCGGTTGATAGCGCGGTCATGGTCATCGATGCTGCGAAAGGGATTGAAACACAGACGAAAAAACTATTCCAAGTTTGTCGGATGCGTGGGATTCCAATCTTCACATTTATGAACAAGTTGGATCGTCAGGCAAAAGATCCGCTTGAATTGATGGAAGAGCTCGAAGAAGTGTTAGGCATGCCTTCTGTCGCGATTACATGGCCGATCGGGAGCGGAATGCAGTTTGAGGGTGTCTACGACCGAATGAAAAATGAGGTCCACTTGTTCCGTGGGGAGAAGTCGACACTTCAACTGAGTGAAGACGGAGTGAACGATCCGATTCTCGCCGAACATTTGTCGGAAGAGAACTTGACGAACCTTCGCGATGAGATCGACCTTCTTGACGGAGCGGGGAACGAGATTGATGTCGAGGCGATTCAGAGCGGTGAATTGACACCGGTATTTTTCGGAACAGCGCTCGTTGACTTTGGCGTGACTGCGTTCTTGGATCACTATTTAGAGATGTCTCCGGCTCCTGAGGCCCGTAAGTCGAACGTCGGTCCGATCAATCCGACATCAGAAGACTTCAGTGGATTCGTCTTCAAGATTCAGGCGAACATGAATCCGGCACACCGCGATCGCATCGCATTCGTCCGCATCTGTTCCGGTGTGTTCGAGCGTGGGATGGACGTGACGCTCACCCGGACTGGGAAAAAGATTAAATTGAGCCAATCGACACAATTGATGGCGAACGATCGAGAAACAGTCGACCAAGCGTTTGCCGGTGATGTCATCGGGATCTATGATTCTGGTACGTATCAAATTGGAGATACCATCACCACGTCGAAGCAAAAGATTGCGTTTGAAGCGTTGCCGACTTTCCCACCGGAATTGTTCATGCGCGTTTCGCCGGTCAACTCGCTCAAGTCGAAACACTTCCATAAAGGAGTAGAACAGCTTGCGCAAGAAGGAGCGATTCAAGTATATCGCAACGAATATAACGAGATTTATCTCGGCGCGGTCGGACAACTTCAATTCGAGGTATTCGAATATCGTTTAAACAATGAATATGGCGTCGATATTCGAATGGAACCTGTCTCATACAGCGTTGCTCGTTGGGTCAAAGACAAAGAATTGAAAGCATTGAAACCGTTCCAAGATTCACGGAACATGCTCGTTACAGACCGTTGGGAACGTCCGGTCTTCCTGTTCGCGAACGAGTTCACATATGAACGGTTCGCTGAGCGTCACGCAGATGACTTGACGCTTGTTGAGGCACTTGACGTCAACGAAGAGATCGGTACGGAAGAATAAGATATAAACACCTCGTTTCTGAGGTGTTTTTTTGTTGTGAAGTAAGTCATTTTAGTTCTGATAAGTTTTACTTATGACTAATTTGTGACGGAATGTATTTTACGTCACGCTATACTTGTATTATGATAAATATGTGAAAAGTAAGCGATTACGCATTGTCGTGTGGTCGGCGCTTTCAAAAAGGGGGAAATTGCAATGGAACAGACGAATGTTTTAGACGCCTTCGCATCTCGGACAAAGTTCGAAGCGAACGGGCAATCGTATGATTTTTATCGTTTGAAAAAATTAGAAGAAGAAGGATTGACGGACATCAGCCGTCTTCCGTATTCGATTCGCGTTCTTCTTGAATCGGTTCTCCGTCAACAAGACGGGCGTGCCATCACGAAAGAACATGTCGAGAACTTGGCAAAATGGGGTACTGCCGACGTCTCGAAAGACATTGACGTACCGTTCAAACCGGCACGTGTCGTACTTCAAGACTTCACGGGTGTACCGACGGTCGTAGACCTTGCTTCACTTCGTAAAGCGATGGCAGACCTCGGTGGAGACCCAAACAAAATCAACCCAGAAATCCCTGTCGATCTCGTCGTCGACCACTCAGTTCAAGTAGATGCATACGGTTTTGCTGGCGCATTGATGAAAAACATGGACATCGAATTTGAACGGAACGAAGAACGTTATAAGTTCTTACGTTGGGCTCAGACGGCATTTGACAACTATCGTGCCGTACCACCTGCAACGGGGATCGTTCACCAAGTAAACTTGGAGTACTTGGCATCTGTCGTCCTCGAGAAGAATGATGCGGAAGGTACAGTTGCTTATCCAGATTCACTCGTCGGAACGGATTCGCACACAACGATGATCAACGGACTCGGTGTTCTTGGCTGGGGTGTCGGCGGAATCGAGGCGGAAGCAAGCATGCTCGGTCAACCATCATACTTCCCAGTGCCAGACGTCGTCGGTGTCAAAATCATCGGTGAAGTAAACCCTGGTGTGACAGCGACAGATGTGGCGCTCGTCGTGACAGAGATGCTCCGTCATGAAAAAGTTGTCGGGAAATTCGTTGAATTCTTCGGACCGTCGCTCCACACGATGCCACTTTCAGACCGTGCGACGATTGCAAACATGGCGCCTGAATATGGTGCGACATGTGGATTCTTCCCGGTCGATACGGAAACATTGAACTACATGCGTACGACTGGTCGCTCTGAAGAGTTGATTTCACTCGTCGAAGAATATTCAAAAGCGAATGATCTCTTCTATACACCAGATCAAGCTGATCCAACGTTCACAAAAGTGTTAACGCTCGACTTGTCGAAAGTCCAGCCTTCACTTGCGGGTCCGAAACGTCCACAAGACCGAATCAACCTCTCAGACGTTCAAACATCGTTCATCGATAGCTTGAGTGCTCCTGCAGGAAACAGTGGCTTCGGACTTGACCGTTCTGAACTCGAGAAGAAAGCAACTGTCAACTATGAGGACGGCGCAGTCGACATGAGTACGGGAGATGTTGCGATTGCAGCCATCACAAGCTGTACGAACACGTCGAACCCTTACGTCATGGTCGGTGCTGGACTCGTTGCAAAGAAAGCCGTTGAACGTGGCTTAACCGTTCCAAAATACGTGAAGACATCACTCGCACCAGGTTCGAAAGTCGTAACGGACTACTTGGATAAGGCTGGTTTGACTTCTTACTTGGACGAACTCGGCTTCAATACGGTCGGATACGGCTGTACGACATGTATCGGAAACTCGGGTCCGCTTGACCGTGAAGTCGAAGAAACGATCACAGAGAACGACTTGCTCGTGTCGTCAGTCCTCTCTGGTAACCGTAACTTTGAAGGACGCGTTCACCCGCTCGTGAAGGCAAACTTCTTAGCATCACCACCGCTCGTCGTCGCTTACGCTCTTGCCGGGTCAGTCAACTTCGACATCATGAATGATTCGTTCGGTACGGACAAAGATGGGAATGAAGTATACTTCAAAGACATCTGGCCATCAAACGATGAAATCAAGATGGTTGTCCAAGACGTCGTTTCACCTGAAGCGTTCCGTAAAGAGTACGAAACGGTCTTCACTGGTAACGAGCGTTGGAACGCACTCGATGTTCCGGAAGGAAACTTGTATGACTTCTCAGATGAGTCGACATACATCCAAAACCCACCGTTCTTCGAACAACTCGAACCAGAAGCGGGCGAGGTTCATGCATTGAATGGCTTACGTGTCATCGGGAAGTTTGCGGATTCGGTTACGACCGACCACATCTCGCCAGCGGGATCATTCTCGAAGACGACACCAGCTGGTCAATACCTCCTTTCTAAAGGGGTAGAGCCGATCGACTTCAACTCATACGGTTCACGCCGTGGTAACCATGAAGTCATGATGCGTGGTACGTTCGCTAACATTCGCATCCGCAACCAAGTTGCTCCTGGGACTGAAGGTGGCTTCACAACGTACTGGCCAACAGGTGAGATCATGCCAATGTACGATGCGGCCATGAAGTACAAGGAACAGGGAACAGGTCTTGTTGTCCTTGCAGGAAATGATTACGGAATGGGATCATCTCGTGACTGGGCAGCGAAAGGAACGAATCTTCTTGGAATCCGTGCGGTCATCGCACAAAGTTTCGAGCGGATTCACCGTTCGAACCTTGTCATGATGGGTGTGCTCCCGCTTCAGTTCTTAGACGGTGAATCGGCTGAATCACTCGGATTGACTGGTGAGGAAGCAATCGATATTCAAGTCGATGAGTCTGTTCGTCCGCGCGATATCTTGAACGCAAAAGCGACGCATGAAAACGGTACGGTGACAGAGTTCAAAGTCATCGCTCGTTTCGACTCTGAAGTTGAAATTGACTACTACCGTCACGGAGGAATCCTGCAAATGGTTCTCCGTAACAAATTGAAATAAGTTCTAGTCCATGACCTTCCTTTGAAAAAAGGAAGGTTTTTTTCATGAATATGCGATTTATTGGTGAAAGTTTTAAAGGAATCGGGAACAGGAACACAGGGAGGGGTGTGCTTATGGATAGGGAAGAGAAGCTAGGAAAGAGTTGGTGGAAACGATTGACGCAACAAAAAGAGGTGGAATCGGATCGAGAGATTGACATCACCCTTTCAGAATTGCGTCAAGCGATCCATGAATATGAACAGACGCTGCCAAAAGGTGTGAATCGCACCGTCTTATTGGATGACTCGCAAGAAATCGACACCAAACGCTTGAAACATCACCTTTCGGGAATTCCGAGACAACGCTTCTTTATGTCAAAAGAGACGTTTCATATCGTACCGGAAGATGAACGCGACGTCATTTATGAAATGGACCAAGTGCAACGTGCGCTCGATCTGTATATGGACCAGGAGAAGAAATTACCGTTACAAAAATTTCAGAACGCGCTTCAACTTGATTTGACCCGTTTACGAGAGGGAGGTTATTTAAAAACGTTGCCAAAAAGACCTTACTATGTGGTCGATGAAACATTGATTGTTTCACTGGAGCCCAAAGAAACAACTTAATGACAAGACACCTATCTATTTTACGGTAAACAACACATTTATGTACACATAGGGTTGTGACTTGTTTCAAAAGTATGTTAGGGTGGAAAACGTATATGAAAATAGAAAATTAAATAGGAGTGATTTTATGGAACGAAAAAGCCGTGTGACGACCGTATTCGTCGTATCTGGAATCATAACTGGCTTGTTCACGATTTGGGGACTATTCCCTGAGAGTGTATTAGGTAATGCCACTCTATTAAACGTGACGAGTACGTTACAAGGCTGGCTCTCAAACGGGATGGGTTGGTTCTATCTTTTGAGCGCCACCGGATTTTTACTGGTTTCCGTCTTCTTAATCTTTTCAAGGTACGGCTCGATTCGACTTGGAAAAGATACGGATCGTCCAGAATTTAGTTATTTATCATGGTTTGCCATGTTGTTCAGTGCCGGGATGGGAATTGGACTCATCTTCTGGGGAGCGGCTGAACCGTTGCTCCACTTCCACTCACCACCATTCGCTTCCCCCACACCTGAAGGAGATGCACGTACTGCGATGCGTTATGCATTCTTCCATTGGGGCCTCCATCCATGGGCGATTTATGCAATGATTGCGCTCGCCATCGCTTATTCGACGTTCAGAAAAGGTCGTCCGGCAACGATTGGGGAAACAATCGGTTCGCTCGTCCACAACCGCTATGAACAACCTGTAAAGCAAACGGTCGACATCCTCGCGGTCATTGCGACGGCGTTCGGGGTAGCGACTTC
This sequence comes from Exiguobacterium sp. PFWT01, assembly GCF_018255795.1. GTDB lineage: Bacteria > Bacillota > Bacilli > Exiguobacteriales > Exiguobacteriaceae > Exiguobacterium. The sequence continues at coordinate 1,300,472 of NZ_CP073755.1, forward strand.
ACTCGGTTTTGGTGCTCAGCAAATTGCCGGTGGCCTTCATTACCTCATCCCTGGGGTGCCGAACGCTTTCGTAACACAGTTGATCATCATCACCGTCGTAACGGTGCTCTACATGATCAGTGCCTCGACAGGGCTTGACAAAGGAATTCGAATTTTAAGTAACACGAATATTTTCTTAGCAATCGTTCTATTGGTTGCTACGATGTTCGCGGGACCGACTGCATTCATTTTCGATTTGTTCACACAAACGGTCGGAACTTATTTGCAGCAGCTCCCGAGCATGAGTTTCCGTACAGCTGCCTTTGAACCCGTTGAACGTGAATGGGTAAACGGTTGGACTATCTTCTACTGGGCTTGGTGGATTTCTTGGTCACCATTCGTCGGAACGTTTATCGCCCGTGTATCGAAAGGGCGTACGATTCGAGAATTTATCATCGGAATCTTACTTGTCCCGACATCATTCGGATTATTATGGTTCTCCGTCTTCGGCGGTTCGGCCATCTGGGCTGATTTGTTCGGAGGATATAGCTTAATTGATCAAGTAAACGAAATCGGTACTGAGGTTGGGCTGTTCGCACTGTTTGAGACGTTCGGTGGTTTTGGAACGCTACTTAGTGTGATCGCCATCTTCTTGATTTCGACATTCTTTATTACATCGGCCGACTCTGCGACATACGTCCTCGGTATGCTTACATCGAACGGGAAACTTGTCCCGCCGATGGGGATTAAAATGACTTGGGGAATCATCCAATCCTCAATCGCGGCTGTCCTCTTGTATGCTGGTGGATTAGATGCTCTACAAGCTGTTGCGATTCTCGCAGCCTTCCCATTCATCTTCGTGCTCATCTTTATGATGATTGCCTTATTCAAGGATCTTACCGACGAACCGGATGAACGAGATAAATGGCTCGAGATGCAAAAGAAGGATGAAGATCAATTAGGTTAATTCGAAAGGGTCTCAGCTGAGACCCTTTTTCGGTCAAAAATATTTTGCTTGTCCTTCTCGCTAGTGTAGGATAGTAAGTGAAGAAACGAGGAGGATAGGCTATGAAACAACAGATAAAAAAAAGGTTGAGCTGGGTGATATTGGCCGGCATCCTCATTGTCGGGGCATTACTCGCTTATAACTTCTATGTGCTCATGGATTTGAGCGGGGAAGAGGAAGAGCAAGTCGAACCATTCTACTCGAATGTCGTGATCGGATATCAGGAACGCAAACTTCCAAAAGAAGGCGAAGAGCTCGAAGAACGAGAGTATGTTGTCACGTATGATGAGGACGGACATTTTGTATCTGAAGTCGTGACGGGACCAAATGTTGGCGCGAAGGCAGAATGGGATGGAGAGACCTACTTAGAGTTCAATCCGGACGGGGAAGAAGTTCTTCGACAGGAGACGAACTCCGGAGCAGTCGCACCTCATCCATTCTTGTCACGTGCAACGAACGAACAGATTCGTAAGTGGCTCGATGACGGGACGCTCGGTTCAAGTGAAGGTGAAACCGATTTGGTCGGACGTACCGCGCAAGCGTATGTGAAATCAGAATCGGCTGAGACCGTTCCAGAAGAGTGGATTGAAAACTATCCATCGATTTTTAGTGAAGAAGAAAATAAAGAGACTGTCACATATTATGTCGATGCGCATGAACGAATCTTGCTCGCGGCAGAATCGCGGAATAACGGGAAGTTATTCCATTCGATTCGGATGACATCGTTTGAATCAAGATAATCCGATGGGGAGCAGACATGATGTCGGCTCCCTTGTCGTCTGAAAGGGAGAACAAGATGAAACAAATTCAAGTGGAACAAGTTCAAACGGACTTGACGAACTGGGAAGCTGGAGAAAAAGTAAACGAGGCGGCTTTGTTATCTTACGCACATTGGTCTCGTGCTACTTTGCACCAAGAAGAGTTGATTCGTTCCTTGCGGCTGCTCGCAACACATCGGCTCAAACAAAAGGAAGCGATGGACCCGTTACTCAACCGCTGGGTAAAAGAGTTGGAGGCGATGAACGCACTTCCTCCAGAGCTTCGTCTGTTTCAACTGAATGAGCAGTTGCGTCGTTCGAAACAGGCGCTTCAAATCGACTGGCCAACCTTACGAGAGGCCGATTACGCCTCGATGAAGGTTCAAATCCTAACAGAGTACGAGTCAAAAACGTCAGCGTTGCTCGATCAACTTGACCAACTCCATGATGAGGTGGAGGCTGCGAAGTCTGATTTGCGTGATTCTGAATGGCGCGGACAATTGGAAAACCTGTTTGAAGCGATCATCGAAGCGATGCAAGAGGTCGCATCTCTTGAAGATGATACCGCCTCCTTGCTCGCATCCATGCAGGGGAACTATTTCAGTCGTGAAGCGTTTCATCGATTCGGGGAGCGCGTTGCCCTTGTGAAAGAACGACTACACACGATTTGTGAGCTACTACCAGACCGTCCGACCGAGGCACGCTCGAGCGCGATTGAGTCACTTGAAGACATGATTGGGCTCGATGACATCAAAGCGCGTGTAAAGGCATGGTATCGCTTCCTCCTTTTCCAGAAGGAACGAGAAAAGGCCGGATTTTCTTCAAAACATCAACCTTCCCTTCATCTCGTCTTCACAGGGAATCCAGGAACCGGCAAGACGACATTAGCGAGACTCATGGCTGAGATTTACTTTGAACTCGGCTTATTAGGACGCCCAGACCTTGTCGAGGCAGATCGTTCGAGTCTTGTCGGTGCCTATGTTGGACAAACGGAAGAACAGGTAATGAACAAGGTGAAAGAGGCGGAAGGTGGTGTCTTATTCATCGATGAGGCATACGCATTGAAGCGTCAAGATGCGAGTGGCAGTGATTACGGACAAGCGGCCATCGATACGCTTGTCGCCGCAATGACGAGTGGCGAATATGCTGGCAAGTTCGTCGTCATTCTAGCTGGTTATCCAGAAGAAATGCGTCATTTCCTCTTGGCGAACCCCGGTTTACGTTCACGATTCCCTGAATCGAATCACTACGAGTTACCGAACTATCGTGACGAAGAATTGGTCGCCATCGGTGAGAAAGTGGCACAAGAGAACAATTACGTGCTGACAGAAGAGGCGAAACGATCACTTCTTGCTCGAATCGACAGAGAACGGGTCGACTCGACGTTCGGAAATGCTCGGACTGTCCATAACATTTTACTTGATGCGATGTTTAAGAAGGGTTCCCGCTTCGGTGCAGATGCTCCGTTAGACGAAATGGCGCTTTTGACTGAAGAAGACTTTGATCAGCCAGATGATGAATCGAGTCCGACATCGTTAGATGACCTTGTCGGCATGGAAGAAGCGAAAGCACAACTGGCTGAAATTGAAGCGCTCATCAAGATACAGAAGAAACGAAAAGCGCTTGGTTTGAAGACGGCGCCGGTCCAGCTCCATGTGACACTAACCGGAAACAGCGGTACCGGAAAAACGACATTTGCCTATCTGTATGCACAGATGTTGAAACGGACAGGATATTTGAAGCGAGGACATGTCAATGTCGTCAGTCGTGCAGATTTGGTCAGTGGCTATGTGGGGCAGACAGCTCAAAAAACGAAAGCGGCAATCCGTGACGCTCTTGGCGGTGTCTTACTCATTGACGAGGCCTATAGTTTGAACGGCGGGGCGAACGACTATGGGCGGGAAGCGATTGATACACTCGTTGACGAAATGCCGAAACATGGCGAGAATCTTGTCGTCGTCCTTGCCGGTTACGAAGGACCGATGCGCCGGTTGATTGAATCCAACCCAGGACTCAGCAGCCGAATGAAACGGACGATTCACTTTGCTGACTATACGCAAGAACAGTTAGTGGACATCGCAAAAAACTATGCAAGTCAGTTCGGTTATGTGATGGAAGAGGATGCGCTTGAGGCATTGGCTATTCGTTTAGGTGATATCAAACATGCAAATGCGCGCACCGCTCTATCTGTCATCGATGAGTCGATTGCTCGTCAGTCCTATCGTTTAGTCTCATCTGAGGATGAAGAAGTGTCACTCCAACAATTATTAGTAGTAGATATTAAGAGTAAGTTATAATATACTTGTCGTAGGAAAGAAGGATGATTCAATGCACACGGTTCAAATCCCAGTAAGGTATCAAGAGACGGACATGATGGGCATCGTCTATCATGCCAACTATTTAGTTTATTTAGAGATTGCTCGCACGGAACTGTTACGACAACTAGGTGTCGAGTATAAAGATATGGAAGAAGCGGGATTTGTCTCTCCTGTGACAAATGTATCCATGGACTATAAGCGTAGCGTGACGTATGGTGATACAGTTCATGTTCGTGTATGGGTCGATCAATATTCAAAAATCAGAACGATTTACGGGTATGAGTTGACGAATCAACATGGGGAACTTGTCGGCACGGCCACAACAACGCATGTCGTCGTCAAACGAGGCGACTTCAAACCGATTCGACTCGATCGGGAGTTCCCGAAATGGCATGAGATGTATTTGAACGTCATGAACCCTGTCTAAGAATCTTCTGTCTTCGTACCGTCAGTATGGTATCATATCTTGACGGTACTTTTTGTTATCTAGAAAGGGGAAGATCGCATGCGTTATCCATCGATTTTGATGGTTTGCGGCGCCTTGACGTTCATGTTAGCCGGTTGTACGACAAACGAGCAAGTTGAACCGAAAGAACCAACGACACAGTCATCAACAATAGATGAACCAAAGACAGAACCAAATGAACCGACTTCGGATCGTGAAGATGAAACGGTCTCTGAGTCACCTTCTGAAGAGGAGACGTCGGACGAGACTGAACAGCCGACCGAACCAGTAGAGGAAGAACCTATGACACCTAGTCAACCGATTGAAACAGATGGTGTGGCCAATTTGGAATTAGATGAATTGATTCTTGTAAACAAGCAAATTGCATTGCCTGCCGACTATCAGCCGAGTGATTTAGTAGAGGCGAATATCGATTTTGTCGACTCGACAGTCGGTGAACGTCGAATGTTACGTAAAGAGGCTGCTCAAGCGATTGAAGGTCTAATGAAAGATGCGAAGGCAGCAGGAATTGATTTGAAAGGGACGAGTGCGTTTCGTTCATACGCCTATCAAGTCAATCTCTTCAATGCTTATGTCGAACGAGATGGCAAAGAGCAAGCCATGAAATACTCCGCACCACCAGGTCATTCTGAACATCAAACAGGACTTGCGATTGACGTATCGAGCGCCTCAGTCAACTATCAACTGACTCAAAGTCTCGGTGAAACGGTTGAAGGAAAATGGCTAGCCAATCATGCTCACGAGTATGGTTTTATCATCCGTTACCAAAAAGAGTTTGAGGATGAGACCGGGTATATGTACGAACCATGGCATTTACGTTATATCGGTATGGAGCATGCGAAACAGGTACATGCATTGAATCAGCCATATGATCGCTATATTGCGGAATTTATGAAATAAGGGGAATTGCGATGCCATATGTGACAGAAATCATGATTATTATTTTAAGTTATCTACTTGGTGCCATTCCGTTTGCCCTCATCATCGGCAAGCTCGGCTATCGCGTAGACGTTCGAGAACATGGGAGCGGCAATCTAGGAACGACGAACACGTTTCGCGTATTAGGTAAGAAGGCAGGAATCCTCGTTTTGCTCGGTGACATGGGGAAAGGTCTTGTCGCTGCATTGCTGCCTCTACTATTCGGAAGTGAGATGAGCCTGCTTCTTGCCGGAATCCCGGCAGTGATTGGACACTCTTATCCAGTCTTTGCGAAATTCAAAGGTGGAAAATCGGTTGCGACGAGCGGTGGAGTTTTGTTGGCAGCCTTCCCGTGGTTCTTCTTTGTTGTCGTCGGTACATTTATCGTGACGCTCCTCACCTCGCGCATGGTATCCCTCTCCTCGATGGCTGCCGCCGTGGTGGGACTGGTGACAGCAACGACTTATAGCATCGTGACGAAAGATTGGTTACCGCTGATCGTCATCGTGCCACTCGCATTGTTCATTATTATTAAGCATCGTACCAACTGGCAACGTATTCGTGCTGGAAAAGAACCAAAAGTTCCACTGTTTCAACACAAGCCGAAATCATGACGCATGCAGGTACGTCCGTTTAGGGCGTGCCTTTTTTGTGTATTGTCGTTGATTTACACAAAAAAGAAACAAAAACATGTTGGATTTGCTCGTTCTTTACTTTCAATTTACGTTAAATTTACATGCGTTCGTTACACTAGAAAAGGAAAGATTATTGTGGAGGAGGCAGGGACGTGTCTTTAATCGGTGAAGAGCGTAAACAGAAAATTGTAGAATGGATCGAACGAGAAGGCAAAGTAAAGACGAGTGAGTTGATCGAGCGCTTGAACGTATCGGGGGAATCGATTCGCCGTTATTTAGAAGAATTAGAAAAAGAACATCGAATCAAACGTGTATACGGGGGAGCGGTCCTTCATCAGAGCATGTCCTTTCAGCCTATCGTGATTGCAAACATGGATGGAATTCGTCGGATCGCCTATACCGCATTTCAGTTGATTCCAGATGATACATTATTATATATCGGACACGGGGTTGCGGCAGAGCAAGTGGCATCCCGGTTGCGTGGTCGCAATGTGACGGTCGTGACACCATCGTTGACGGTGGCGAAGGCGTTGTTTGAACAGCGGGCGAAAGGTGTGCTCGGTGGCGAAATTCAGCTGTTAGGTGGTACAATCGACCCGAAACATCTCGTGACGACAGGTGAGCAGGTCCTGGCGCAACTTCAGACTTACATGTTCGACCTTGCCATCTTGTCCGTCGAAGGAGTCGATGCGTCACTAGGTTTAACATGTGACGCTTTCGGCCTCGCCAGTATCACCCAGTCGGTGATGTCACAAAGTCGCGAGACGTATTTACTGACGGACCATACCCAACTAAATCAACAAAAACGGTATCGCGTCTGTGATTTTTCGAAGGTGACGGCCATTATCTCTGATTTTCCGGAGCCTCAAGATTTCAAAGGCGTCTTAGCCGAACATGGTGTGGACTGGAAGTTCGCACCGTAAAGGGAGCGATTGAATGAATGTAGAAGTGATTGTCACTACACTAACGGAAGCTATTCAGGCTGAGCAACTCGGTGCGAAACGACTCGAACTGATTGCGGATATGGAAAACGGGGGCATCACGCCAAGTTTTGGAACGATTCGAAATGTGGTCGAACATGTGTCGATTCCGGTGCATGCGATGATTAGACCCCATACACATTCGTTCCATTACAATGAGGATGATGTCGAGACTATGCTTGCGGATATCGGTCTATGCCGTGAGCTCGGTGTCGATGGAATCGTATTCGGTGCATTGACACAGGATGGCGCGATTGACGAGCGGATTTTAGGTGAAGTCATCAAACACAAAGGGGAAATGACGCTCACGTACCACCGTGCCTTCGATGCATCTCGTGATCTCTTTGAAGCGATGGACGTGTTGAATGAATATCCGGAAGTAGACATTCTCCTCACTTCAGGCGGTGCCAACACCGCACTAGAAGGAATCGAAACCTTGATTGCCTTGAAGGAACGGGCGGAGATGACACTTTTACCTGGTGCAGGGATCACGGTGAAAACGTTACCGATTCTTCAAGAACGTCTTGACGTAGCGATGGTACACATAGGAAACGGTGTACGAACGAATGGAAAGCTCGATGAAGGAAAGTTCAAACCACTTCTTGGATGAGCCAAGGCGGAAAACAGTCGGAAGACTGTTTTTTTGCTATAATGAGAGAAAACAATAAATGTAGGTGAATTCATGCAATCTTCCGTTTACAAACAATATGCGCTACGCATGCTATCAGGGAAGTGGGGCATCTCATTACTCGTCGTCTTAACTGTCATGGTCATTCAAGCGATGATCACGACCCGACTTGATCTCTCGGCGAACGACCCCGAAGTCCTTTTGACCTCGGTGGCGCTCCTTTACGGGGCGACGGTTTTGCTCGCCCCCATCGAGCTCGGGAAAAATTGGGTGTTTCTTCAGGTCGCGAAAGATGAAAAGCCAACGTTCGGATTGTTGATTGAATCGTTCGGGTCACTGAAAGACTATTCACGTGCCGTGGTCTACTATGCCGTATTTTATTTAGGTCTAAACGTGCTGATGCTCTTCTTGATCGTACCTGGTGTCTGGTTCTATTTGACGTATCGCATCGCGCCATTTATCATGCGAGATGAGCCGGACCTATCTGCATTCCAGGCGATGCGAAAGAGCCGCCAAATGATGAAAGGGCACAGACAGACGATGTTAAAGCTCTATGCGAGTTTTATCGGATGGTATGCGCTCGTCCTTTTTACTGGAGGCTTAGCTTATATCTTTGTCACACCATATCTTCAAACGGCGATTTCTGGACTCTATTTAGAGCTAAATGCCTCCTATCAAGCAAAACAACCGGTCGGATAACCCGACCGGTTGTTTTATGTTCCGTGCTGATCTGACTTTTTAGGGTTTGGGGCGTCTTCAAAATCTTGTTTTTCCTCTTCCGACGCATCGGCATGCCACTTTTTTGCCTGCTCGGTGGCAATGGGGATCGCTTTCGTCTCAGAGTAGCCTTGCGCGAGTAATGCGTTCGCGATATCAATGGCTTTCTTTTTTACAAGTGGATTGAAGTTTTTCAGTGATTCTGGATAGTCTTTCATATTCCATGGCACGAAAATCGCCTCCTTCACTCCTACTAATTCCACAAACATCCGGTTTCAAACGTCTTGATGAAGATAATACTCGATCAGTGCTTGCGTGCCATTCTCTCCGTATCCATTCTTTTCAAGAATTGAATAGAGGCGATGTGCGAGCTCGAGACCTGGTAATGTCACTTGTAGCTCGTGTGCGCTCTCGATAGCGAGTGTCATGTCTTTGATAAAGTGTTTGATGAAGAAGCCAGGTGCATAATCTTCGACAATCATGCGTGGAACCAGGTTTTCAAGCGTCCAGCTACCTGCTGCCCCACCACGAATCGTACGAACGAGTGCCTCTGGGTCAATTCCAGCTCGTTTACTGAACGCTAACATTTCGGCATTCCCCATCATGATTCCGGCAATGGCGATTTGATTGGCAAGTTTCGCATATTGACCGCTTCCTGCGTATCCCATTCGTTCTATCGATTGTCCCATCGCTTCAAATAAAGGCTTCGCTTTATTGAAGGCGAATTCACCCCCACCGACTAAAATCGACAGCGTTCCATTTTTGGCGCCGACATCGCCTCCAGTTACTGGTGCGTCAAGTGGGAGGAGACTCCGCTCAATGGCAGTCTCGGCAATTCGTTCAGCCAGTTTCGGTGAGGACGTCGTCATGTCGATCAATAATGTACCTGGTTCTGCCGAATCAAGAATGTTCCCTTCACCAAAATAGATGGATTCGACATCAGACGGATAGCCGACGATCGTGATGACGGCATCGGCGTCTCGGCAAACGTCCTGTACCGAATCACACCATGTCACACCTTCCTCTAACAATGCGGCTGCCTTCTCTTTCGTCCGTGTATATGCTTGCACTTCAAATCCGTGTTTCATCAAATTACGTACCATCGATTGGCCCATGACCCCGAGCCCGATAAATCCGATTGTTTTCATGTGGCTTGTCCCCCTAATAATTGTTGTGAAACGAGTCGTTGATATAGTTCATTCTCCGTTAAAAGTTGCTCATGTTTCCCGATCCCGCTGATTCGTCCGTCTTCTAAGACGACAATCTGATCGGCATGTCTGACAGTCGAGAGTCGGTGGGCAATCACAAGCGTCGTTCGTCCGACCATCAGGCGGTCTAACGCTTCTTGGACCACGCGTTCTGATTCGGAATCTAGACTTGATGTTGCCTCGTCGAGCAATAGGATCTGTGGATTTCTTAATAACGCACGTGCGATAGCAAGTCGTTGCCGCTGCCCGCCAGACAAACGGATGCCTCGCTCGCCAATCTCCGTATCGAGCTGTTCTGGCATCGTTTTAATGAACGACCATGCGTTGGCCATTTCACAGGCCTCTTTGATTTCATCATCGCTCGCTTCATGTCGAAGTCCGTACACAATGTTTGTTCGTACAGATCCTGAGAGGACGGGGGAATCTTGAGCGACATATCCGATGATTTGACGCCAAGTGTCACGCCCGTATGTTTGAATCTCTCGATTTCCATATCGAATCGTTCCTGCCGTCGGTGTGTAGAACTGTTCGACAAGTGAGAAAAGTGTCGTTTTCCCGGCACCACTCCGTCCGACGATGGCGGTTGTCGCCCCCGGTGACACTTGAAGTGTCAATCCTTGGATGACGGGTTCAGTGCCATAATGGAAAGCAACGTCTTCAAATGAGAGTGCTGTCTGATGAATCGTTTCTTCATGTGTGCTGTATGGTTCGGGACTGACTTCGAGCAATTCAGCAATTCGTTCCGTTGCTCCACGTGCCTTTTGAAGCCTTGTCAAGAATTCACTCATGGTGATGAGCGGCGTGATGATTTGGAAGAGATAGAGCATGAAGGCGAGTAGTTCGCCCGTTGATAAAGCTCCGGTCGAGACGCGATAAGCGCCGAACCCGAGGATGGCAATTAACATTCCAGTCAAGGTCACATTGAGAAGGGGGATGAGGATCGCTTGAATTCGTCCTTCTTTCACCCCGTAATCGAACAGTGTCTCGATTTTTGCTTTGCCGGTACTCACTTCCATCTGTTCCGTCGCTTGTGATTTGACAAGTCGAATCTCTCCGAGCAGTTCGGCGAAGAAACCGGAAAGATTTCCGAGTTCTTGTTGTGTCTCTTTTGCGATAATCCGTAGCTTTCGTCCGAGCGGTATAACAATAATGAGTGTGGTCGGAACAGAAAACAAGATAACGAGTGTCATTTGCCAATCGAGTGTGAACAAGATGGCGACGGCACCGATGACCGAGACGAGAGAGGTCAACAACCTGACACTTTGTTCGGACAATAACTGTTGAAGCGTCGTCGTATCGTTGTTCAACCGAGATACCAGTTCTCCCGACTTGATGCCGTCATAGAAAGGAATCGGCAGTTTGACGAGATGGTCCCACAAGGTCGTGCGTAAATTGGCGACGACCCGTTGCCCGACAATATGTAACCAATAAATCGAAACGGCACTCGTGACGACTTGAATCAAAAATGCGATGACGAAATAGATGATCCATTCTGGTGTCAATAAGTCGCTACTCCACCGATCGACCACACGTTGCAAGATAAGCGGAATAGCCAGTGAGGCGACGGCTTGAAGGAGAGAGATGAGAATGGCTCCGACAAATAGCCCTTTCGGAGGATTCGCGATTTTGAATAATTGAAAAAAAGTTTGCCATGTTGATGGTTTCATGTTGGAAGTCCTCCTCTCCTCTTACTTTCGCTGTTTCAAAAACGGGTGTCAAGACGTCGAATCATTCGAAGGACTCATGCTAGAATAGGAAAGAGAGGTGATACGTGATGAAATGGATTCACACGGCCGATTGGCATCTAGGAAAGATTGTCCACGGTCGACATATGACAGAAGATCAACGGAATATCTTGTTCCATTCATTTTTACAAATCGTAGATGAAGAGCGACCCGATACGGTCATCATCGCAGGTGATTTATATGACCGTGCCGTCCCTCCTGTCGAGGCGGTCGATTTACTCGATGAGATGTGGCGAGAGCTCGTCTTGAACCGTGGAATCCCGGTTGTTGCCATCGCTGGAAACCATGATTCGGCAGAACGTCTCGAATATAGTTCGAAGTTATTGAGACAAGTGGGTCTTCACATCGTTGGGAAACTCGACCCGACTTCCGGTCCCCTCGATGTCGCAGGAATCCCATTTTATCCGATTCCATTCCTTGAGCCGGCTCGCGTACGGCATATTCTTGGCATCGACTCGATTCGAACGCATCATGATGCACTGGAGGCGGTCATTGAAGCTTTCGGTATGATCGAAAAAGATGCGGTTTCAATCGGTCACAGTTTTGTCGCGGGCGGACTCGAGACGGATTCAGAGCGTCAGTTATCCGTTGGCACGGCTGGACAGGTCGCAAAAGGGTTATATGAGCCTTTTTCGTATACGGCATTAGGTCATTTACATAATCGTGATGCGATTCAATCAGAAAGAATTGCATATAGTGGGTCGCTCATGAAATATTCGTTTTCCGAGGTCAATCATGAAAAATCCGTCGATATTCTGGAATGGAACGGTCAATGGACACGTCGTCGCCGTGCCTTGACACCAGAGCGGGATATGCGACAACTCACCGGAACATTGAACGAACTCCTTGCCCCAACTTATTATCAGCAACAAAAGACAGATGACTACCTTAAAATTGTATTGACTGATGATACGGCGCTTCATGATCCGATGGCGAAACTTCGGACTGTCTATCCGAATATCCTTCATCTTGAATTGGAACTGTTACGTCGCCAGGAGCAGACATCCACGTTTGAACGCGAGACGCTCGAAAGACAGTCCGTAGAAGAGGTATATCTCCAATTTTTTGAGGCCGTACATGATCGCACTGCCTCAGATGTTGTGAAGCAAATGATAGAAGAAGGTGATGTCTGATGAGACCGGTCGAATTGATGATTCAAGCATTCGGACCATATGCAGAACGTGAAACGATTGACTTCACTCAGTTGGTTGGCCGCTCGATGTTTGTCGTCAGCGGTCGGACGGGCGCCGGGAAGACGACGATTTTTGATGCGATGACGTTCGCCCTTTATGGCCGGGCGAGTGGGGCGCTTCGAAATGCTAGTGACTTCAGAAGCCAGTATGCACAACCTGAGTTGAAGACGGAAGTAGATTTTTCGTTCACGATTCGAGGTGACCGCTTTCGGATCGTACGACAGCCGCAACAACCTCATCCGAAAAACAAGACCCCGATCCCGCATGAGGCCATCCTCTATGAATGGGAAGACGGATGGAAGCCGTTGGCGACGAAAGTGAACGAGGTACAAGAACGAATCGAATCGATTTTACAACTATCGTATGAACAGTTCAGTCAAATTTTGTTGCTCCCTCAAAACCAATTTAGACAATTACTTGATTCGAACTCGAATGAGAAACAACAAATCCTCCAATCCATCTTCAAAACAGAGGCATATCGTACGTTCCAGGAAAAGTGGGGCGAACGCTATAGTGCCTATCGCAAACAAGTGGAATGGGCGGTCGAACGGACGCGGCTCAAATTATTAGAACTTGAGGATGAATCAATCGAAGAGGTGTCGACCCAGTCAATCGATCAGATTCAACGTTGGCTCGATGAGCGTGAAGAACATCTGATTGCAACGTGTGAAACGGCCATAGCCCAGAAACAAACGTATGCGACAGCACTTGAAGAGGCAAGAGATGCACTTGAGAAAGCAAAAGCGCTCATCACCCTATTTCAGGAGCGAGAAGAGACCGATCGAGCACTTGCAATCTTTTTAAACGGAGAATCGATTCGAAACGAGACACGTGAACTGCTAACAAATTTAGAGGTCGCAGCCAACATTCGTCCAGTCTTTGAACGGTTACAGGAACTAGAGCAACTCGTTCGTCGGCTTACGATGGAAGAACAGACCTCCTCGACAAAATTAGAGCACTTACAATCCACCCAATCGAAGTTAGTGGAGCGACAACCAACGATTGAAAAGGACAAAGAAGTAGTGATCTCTCGTAAAGAGCGACTACGGATTGTCGATGAGATGATGCCAAGAATCAAGGAACGCACCACACTCGTGACCCTTCGTGACCAACTGATGAATCGTGCAAAACAATTGGCCACGTTTTCAAAAGAATCTCGGTTACAAGAACTTCAAGAAAAAGAACGACAATTGGTCGAAAGCGTAAAGTCTGAACCGAGCGAACGAGCAGTCGATGCCGAACGTCATGTCGACCGATTGGTGCATCTGGCCTCTCTTGAAACAAAAGCGCGTGAGTTATCGAAACAACTCGACGAATGTGAACGGACGGGTAAAGACGTTCAACGACAGTACGTGACCCAACAGGAAGTGGTCTCCACGTTTAAACATCAGGAACAGTTACTATTAGCGAGACAATTGAGTGAAACGCTTGTAGACGGTGAGCCATGCCCGGTATGCGGTGCTCGTCATCATGATATCCCACAACACGAAGAAACCGTTACGAACATCGCAGAGCGGGATGCGGCCGTGGCCCGTCTTGATGATTTGTCCACACGCTTAATCGAAGCGAGAGCGGACTATCGTTCGCTCCATCAACAACTTGAAGCAGTCCGACAAGAACTAAATCAAGCTTCGAAAGACATTCAATTCGACGGGGGTATCACAGAAGAACTCAATAAGTGGCGAACACGTGCAGAACGATTGCAACGGGAAGAACGAATGCGTCAAGAGAACGAACGGACACTACGTCAGCTGTCAGCGGAAATCAGACAGTTAGAGCAAGAGCGACGTCAACAGTTCGAAGAGCGGGAGCGTGTCGTATCCGAACTTGAAGCGACGCAACAAAGTCTCCACGCACTCGGCCAAAGTGAAGAAACGACATTCGATGCGTTACAGCGCGAGCGAACCGACCTTGAGCAGCGCATCGCGATGTTGATGAAACAAGTCGAGGCGTACGACCACGAGTTTGAGACGGTGAAAAAAGCACTTTGGAAAGAGGAAGAACGACTGTCATTGATTCGTGAACAGTTGACTGAAGCATCGAGGCAGTATGATGCCCAGCAGACCATCTGGGTCAATCAGCTAGAAGCATCACATCTGACGCGTGAACGCTATGAATCATTCGCCAATCAAATCGACAAGCGGACGATGATTCGTGAACAGTTGCAACGTGAAGAGGAAGAAGGCGTTCGACTCCGACACCTTAAACAGATGATTGAAGAAAAATTGGAGAATCAGGAGCGACCGGACCTGCATGGGATGGAGATGAAAGTGAAGGAAGTCGCTGAATGGAGTGAGCAGGCGTCGAAACAGCTGATTACAGCCCAAGATGCCTTGTCTCGGCATAGACACGTCATCTCCGAATGGAATACCCTTCGCGAACAGACGGCACAAGAAGAGCGGAAATTAGAGACGATCAAATTGATTGCGGATACGGGGAAGGGAATCAACCCACAGAAAATGACGTTTGAGACATATGTTCAAACCGCCTTCTTTGATCAGATCCTTCATGCGGCCAACATTCATTTGGATCAGATGACGAGCGGTCAGTTCCGGCTTGAGCGCAAAGTCGAGACGGCGAAGGGGAATGCCAAATCGGGTCTCGAGCTTCTCGTCTTTGATGCCTATACCGGACAATCGCGTCGTGTACAAAACTTATCTGGCGGTGAAGGGTTTAAGGCGTCGCTCTCACTCGCTCTAGGACTTGCGGAGGTCGTTCAACAGTTGAGTGGCGGCATCAGTCTTGAGACGATGCTCATCGATGAAGGATTTGGTACGCTCGATGCCGAATCTCTAGACCAGGCGATTGAATTATTGATGTCTTTACAAGCGACCGGTCGGCTCGTCGGCGTCATCAGTCATGTCCAAGAATTGAAAGACCGTGTCGATGCACGGATTGAAGTGAAAAAATCTAGAAGCGGGTCGTCGATCCAGCTGATTGTGGAGTGATTGTTGTGAAACAGATGGTGACGAAGTCGAGTCTCATCGAACAGTTAAAAGAAGCCGGGGTTCGCTCGGGAGAGGCCTTGTTTGTCCATTCGTCGCTCTCGAAACTCGGTTGGGTATGTGGAGGGGCGCAGACCGTCATCGAAGCGATTCAAGACGTGGTCGGTCCATCTGGGTTGATCATGATGGCGACCCAGACCGGAGACAATTCTGACCCAGCTGAATGGGAAGCGCCACCTGTCCCAGTGGAGTGGTGGCAGACGATTCGCGCGGAGATGCCTCCGTACGAAGCCGATAAAACAGCGACACGTGGCATGGGACGTGTGCCAGAACTGTTTCGAAATTATCCGAATGTATATCGTAGTTCCCATCCGATGTGGTCCGTTGCCGCCTGGGGCGATGGGGCTGAAGCCATCGTGTCCGGTCATACTATCGATGTCGGGTTCGGTCCAGGTTCACCTATTGAGCGAATGATTGAGCGAAACGCACGAATCCTGCACTTGGGGTCTCCGCTCGATGCGACGACACTCTGGCATTATGCCGAGTACGGAATTGACGGCCCGACCAAATCATTCGGTTGTGCCGTTGTAGAACGAGGGGAGCGCAAGTGGCGCACATTTGAACATGTCGATGTGAACAGCGACCCGTTTGGCGCAATCGGCGAGAACATCGTCAAACAAAAGGATGTGCGAACATTCTCTATCCATGAAGCGACATGTTATCTCATTCCGTCCAGCACATGGGAACCAGTCCAACATGCGCTCATCGCGCTTCGTAGCTGGTTGAGATAGAGTAAATAGAATCGAGGGGAAGTTACGGATGAATCGTTGGATGAAACTATTGAGTGTTGCGGTACTCATCATTTTACTCGTTGCCGGTTTGGCTATCGGAGGAATCTCGGCTCATATTGGGGATCAGTTGACGTCACCGGAGCGGGAAACATTGACATACACCCCGAAATCACTTGGTTTGAAGTACGAGAATGTGACAATCGAATCGGAGGAAGGATATGACTTATACGGATGGTGGATCCCTCATCCTACACCGCGTGCGACCATCGTCTTTGCCCACGGATACGGGAAGAACCGTGAACAGGAAGATTTACCGTTGAAAGAGTTGATTCCAGAATTTCATGAACAAGGATACCAATTTTTAACGTTCGATTTTCGCGGGTCAGGGATTTCAGAGGGTGACCGAGTCACGGTCGGCGCTAAAGAACAATCCGATTTAAAAGCGGCAATCAAGTATGCGAAAGGTCGTTCAGAAGGACCGGTTGTCTTATACGGGATCTCGATGGGAGCGGCGACAGCACTCTCTACAGCTGATGATGTCGAAGTAGCTGCCGTCATCGCCGACAGTCCGTTTAGTGATTTACGAAATTATCTCGAGACGAATCTTCCGGTATGGAGTGACTTGCCGAACGTTCCGTTCACACCCGTGATCATGACCGTGACCCCTTGGTTCACCGGTCTCGATGCCGATGTCGTATCGCCTATTCAGGATATCAAGTCGATTGATGCCCCAATTTTATTGATCCACAGTAAAGGGGATGATGCGATTCCTGTTTCTGAAAGTGAAAAATTGGCTGAAGCACAAGAACGCGTCGAACTTTGGGTGACTGAAAACGACGGTCATGTCGGGTCGTACCAGTCATTCCAGAATGAATATCGTCAACAAATTTTCGAGTTTTTAGAACGGTCATTGTAAGCAAGGGGCGCATTTGACGCCCCTTTTTGATATGATTGCAGACGAGACCAATGAAAGAAGGGTACAACATGGACGTTTTACAAGTATTACAGTTTCTCCTTTTAGGAACGCTAATCGGAATCTTGAGCGGTTTCTTTGGGATTGGTGGTGGAATCTTACTGACACCACTTCTCCTTGTCTTCGGATATGAAGCGAGTGCGGCGATTGCCCTTAGCCTCATGTTGACACTCGGCTCAACGACGGCAGGAACAATCTCGCATATCCGTTTGCGGAACGTGAACGTGTCGCACGCCTTATGGATCGGTGTGTTCGGGATTGTCGGGACCTGGATTGCCACACCGCTCGTCTTTTATTTAGAAGGGGTCGATGGGGCGACACTCATCATCTCACTCGTCTACATCGCATTACTCACATATTTTGCTGTTTCTTTCTTTCGTTCGAAACAGCATGTGGAAGGAAGCGTCGGAACGGACTCTGTACCACGGCTTGGAATCATCGGTGTGTTCGCGGGGTTCATCTCCTCGTTGATGGGCGTGAGCGGTGGATTCGTCTTGACCCCTCTTCAAGTCAAGTTGTTGAACACGGAGATGAAGCGAGCGGTCGGAACGAGTATTACGGCAGCACTTCTCATTGTCGTATCCGGTGTCATCAGTTATACGGTGGCAGGTGCTGAAACGAATTATCTGCACGGTCTTGCTCTGATTGCGGGTGCCATGATCGGATCACCCTTTGGGGCGAAACAGCTACAACGCTTCAGCTCGCAGCACGTCAAAAAAGCGCTCGGTGGATTTTATATCACGGTCGCCATCAGTGTAGGGTTGAATTTGATCGGGTGGAATACAGCATCACTTGCACTTCTCGTCACATTAGCGCTTCTCTTCATCGTCACCCTCCTTATTCGACCATGCAAAAAATAAACCCCGTCTTCGGACGGGGTTTTAACGTCTAGCAATATGGTCAATGTTTTCTTGAATCTCGCCAACTTTCGCTTTTGCCTCACGGAGTCTTCGCTCGAACGCATCTGTGTCACGTTTCTCATGAGACGACTTATCGATTCCTTGACGCTGCCCTTTGTCAGAGCGTTGGTAAAAGTGGGTCGCTTTCTGCAAGCGTTTTTTAAACGTCGAGTCGCTCATCGGGACACCCCCTTCCATACTACAGTTATTCCACAGATGGAAACGGGTGAAACGTTCGAACCTTTACGAAGCGAGGGAACGACGAACTTGAACGTTCTGAGAAATTTTCACAGCTAATATGGCTGCGAGCACTGCTTTCAAAGCGTCACCGAAGAGGAATGGAATATTTACTTTGAGCGCATCAATGAACGACATACCGAGAACGATCTCGAGTCCGATACTTCCGAGTAAGTAGACAAGCCCTAGACCGAATAAAAAATTATAGCCAATCAATGCCGGGATGGAGCGATAGCGTTCGCTGAACCAGCCAATGAAGAGCGCTGCAATCGGAAAGGCGATTAAATATCCGACAGTTGGTCCTACAAACGGTGCGAGACCTCCTTGACCACTCAGTACTGGAAGTCCGATCAAGCCGAGCAGGAGGTACACGATGACTGCCAAAAATCCTTTCCGTGCACCGAATATGCCGGCGATGGTCATGATGGCGAGTGTTTGAAGGGTGATCGGAACGGGTCCAATCGGTATTTCGATGAAACCGATACTTGCGATGAGTGCCGCGCCAAAGGCGATTTGAGTCATATCTTGAATTTTCATATGTAAACCCCTTTTCAGTTAACGTTAACAATATAAAAGTTAACATGTTCGAATAGGGATTACAAGTAGTTTTTCGCTTTTCAAACTTAATCAATGATGTGATTGTTTCCGGTTAGACGTA
Source organism: Exiguobacterium sp. PFWT01 (assembly GCF_018255795.1). GTDB lineage: Bacteria > Bacillota > Bacilli > Exiguobacteriales > Exiguobacteriaceae > Exiguobacterium. Next base: position 1,319,526 of record NZ_CP073755.1, read on the forward strand.
ATTCCTCAATCGATGAACGCATCTTTTCAATCATCTCTTCTGAGTGACGTTCCCATGATTTTAAAACACCTACTACGAGGAGCGGTTCGATTGTCCGATAGGATCGAGTAGGATTTCCAGGGAATCGTTGATCCGTTAAATTTGGATCATTTTCAAAATTGCCAACCGGATCCACGATATAAATTTGCTCAGGACCGTTTCCTTTTGCTAATTCAGCCCCCCATTTTGCAGCATCCAAAGTCGCCGTAAAATAAAGGTGACGTAGCGGCTCATGGCGATGATTCGACATATGGCCAACTTCTAAAAGATCTCCAACAACAAGTTCTGCTTTCGTTCCATGAAAGAACGGACCTGGGTCCAACTGAACAGAAGATTTCATGTGAATGCCTCCTATTTATATCGTATTGAGACCATTATCGTACGTGAACACATTAAAGTGTAGTCTGTTTGTTGAACAGGATTCTTGTTATCATTAAGAGGGGGAACTAGACGACGAGTACTGATTTATATAATTTTTATATTGAATGGATGAACAAAAATACGCGTCCTCGTTTACTGACGAGGGCGCGTATTTGTTATGAATGGGTCATCGTGCTCATGCATACTGAGGCTTCTTTCAATTGTTCACGGACGGCATCGAATCCAGTGCCACCGTAACTGTTTCGACGTGCGACTGCCTGTTCAGGGGTCAAGGCATGATACACATCCTCTTGAATCAATTCAGAGTACGTTTGGAACACCGTGATTGGAAGCTCGCGTAAATACAATCGCTCATCCACGCAATATTTGACGAGTTTACCAGTCACCTCGTGTGCCTCACGGAACGGTAACCCTTTTGCCGTCAAATAATCGGCGAGTTCGGTCGCATTAGAAAAATCACGCTCGGTCGCTTGTTTCATGACGTCCGGGTGGAACGTCAATTCATTCATCATCCCCGCCATGATACTGAGTGAGCCTTGAACGGTCTTGACCGTGTCAAACATTCCTTCTTTATCTTCCTGTAAATCTTTGTTGTAAGCGAGCGGAAGTCCTTTCATGAGCGTCAACAAGCCCATCAAGTTTCCAATCACTCGACCCGACTTCCCACGGACGAGCTCAGCCATGTCAGGGTTTTTCTTTTGTGGCATCATGCTCGAACCGGTAGAGAACGTATCGGACACCGTGATGAAGCGATACTCTTCGCTTGCCCAAAGAATCAATTCTTCACAGAAGCGGGAGAGGTGCATCATGAGCATCGATGCATTTGAAAGAAACTCGAGTATGAAGTCACGATCGCTAACGGCATCGAGGCTATTCGGGTAAACCCGATTGAATCCAAGTAATTCAGCTGAACGGGAACGGTCGATTGGAAACGTTGTCCCGGCTAAGGCTCCTGCGCCAAGAGGAGACCAATCAATCCGCTTCGAGCTGTCCGTAAACCGCTCCTTATCACGCTCTAGCATCCAGAAATAGGCGAGCAAGTGATGGGCAAGCGAGATCGGTTGTGCACGTTGGAGGTGCGTATAGCCTGGCATGATCGTTTCTACGTTTTCTGAAGCGTGAGCATGCAGTTCGCGTTGAAGCGATTCAATCAATCGAATCACTTCTTTCACACGTTCTTTCAAGTAAAGATGCATGTCCGTCGCGACTTGATCGTTTCGACTACGTGCCGTATGCATTTTCCCTGCGACCGGTCCAATCGCTTCATGAAGCAGAGCTTCTAAGTTCATATGAATATCTTCGTGATACACCTCGAATTTTAATTCATCCGCGAGTGCTTTTTGCTTAAGTTGTTGTAATCCCTCAAGGATTTGAGTGACTTCTTCCTTTAAGAGGATGCCCTGGTCACCTAACATCGTCACGTGAGCCATGCTACCCTCTAGATCCTCAAGGACGAGTTGAGCGTCAAATTCAATCGATGCACCGAATGCATCGACCCAATCGCTCGCCGTCTTCTCGAAACGGCCTCCCCATAATTTACTCATTGACGAACGCTCCCTTTTCCATCAACACCTCTGATTGAACTTTTGTTGGCAAACCCCACAACTTGATGAATCCGACAGCTGCTTGCTGATCGAACGTATCGGCTGACGTATAGGTCGCAAGTTCCTCATCATAAAGCGAGATTGGCGACTTCCGTCCGTCGACGATGGCTTGTCCTTTAAACAGTTTCATGCGAACCGTTCCTGTGACGGTCGCTTGTGTCTCATCGATAAAGGCAAGAAGTGCTTTTGTGAGCGGTGAATACCAAAGTCCGTTGTAGATCGTTTCCGTCAATTTTTGTTCGACAATCGGTTTGAAATGCGCCACTTCACGAACGAGTGTCAAGGCTTCAAGAGCTTTATGTGCAGTGATTAATGTCATGGCGCCAGGTGCCTCATACACCTCGCGTGATTTGATACCGACGACCCGGTTCTCGATGTGGTCGATCTTCCCGACGCCGTGGGCACCCGCGACGATATTGAGCTCTTTTAAGATATCGGTGAACGATTGGCTCTTCCCGTCAATAGCGACCGGCACTCCGTTCTTGAATTCAATCTCAAGATAAGTAGGTTCATGCGGTGTGTCCTCAAGTGCCGCTGTTAACTCATATGCGCTTGCCGGAGGTGCTGCCCAAGGATCTTCTAAGATGCCGCATTCGATGGCGCGTCCCCAGATGTTCTGATCGATTGAGAATGGCTCTTCTTGAACGATTGGAATCGGAATTTGATGTTTTGCCGCATACGCGATTTCTTCCTCACGTGACCATTTCCATTCCCGAACCGGTGCGACGATTTCGAGTGAAGGATCGAGTGCATGAATGGACACTTCAAAACGCACTTGGTCATTTCCTTTCCCGGTACATCCATGAGCCACAGCGACGGCGCCTTCGGCCTGTGCGACCTCGACCAATTTTTTCGAGATGAGAGGGCGTGATAGTGCCGAAACGAGTGGATATACGCCTTCATATAATGTATGGGCCTGCATCGAATAGCGAGCGAACTCGTTGACGAACTCGTCGACCGCATCGATGACGATTGATTTTTTCGCTCCAACTTTCATCGCTTTTTGTTGGATCTTTTCTAAGTCTTTACCTTCCCCGACGTTTAAACAGACTGCAATCACATCATAACCTTGTTCGTCCAACCATTTAATCGCAACCGATGTGTCAAGACCACCTGAGTAAGCCAATACGAGTTTCTGTTTCAAAATATGAACACCCCTTATGAATAATTATTAATGTTTTTTTATAAATATACAACTCAGTGTAAGGGATAAGATGTCGTGTGGCAACCCTTTTTTGAAAATAAAAAGACCACGAGTGATTTCGTAGTCGTCATTGTTCGATTTTGAGTTGGGGTAACCATTGCGACATATGGTCGCTAACAGGGGAAAGAAGTTCAGGACGAGCAGCCTTTAACGGGACGACCTCATAATGTCCGTCAGATGATTTTTGCGTAAAGGTTGGATAGAACATCGGATTTTTCAATTCAAAAGTCGATTGGTCATCTTCGATTGTCTTGACCACATCAATCCCGATGATGCCGCCCGTGTTTCGTTCATCCCCTTGTTGTCCGGAAAGGAAATTACCGAGCGAGTAGATGACAAATGTTTGATTGCCATGAACTCCTTCTAGCATGGTCGGGGGTTGCAGCACGTGAGGGTGGTGACCGATGATGATGTCGACTCCGAGGTCTGCTAACGATTGGGCGAGCTCAGTTTGACTCTCATTCGGTAACGGCTCGTATTCCGTACCGAAATGAAGGGAGACGACCGTCATGTCAGTCGACTGTTCCGCCTTCTCGATCTCTGGTTGCATCTGTGCAAGGTCGATATAATTTACGTGATAAGGCTGCTTCGGCACGACCCCATTCGTCCCATACGTGTATGCGAGGAAGGAAAAAGAAATATCGTTTGCAGTCAACGTACGAATATTCGCCTTGTCCTCAGCAGATAGGAAGGAGCCTGTATAAGGCATTCCGATTGCGTTCCAATGGTCGATCGAATTTTCAATGGCTCGGACGCCACGGTCGAGCGTATGATTATTCGCTGTCGTGACTAAATCGATTCCTGCTCGTTGTAAGGCATCTCCAATTTCAAAAGGACTGTTAAATGCCGGGTAGCTCGAAAGTCCGATTTCACTCCCGCCAATCATGCTCTCTTGGTTGGCGATTGATAGATCGGCGCGACTCAATATTGGAGAGATCTGGTCGAATGCAGTATCAAATTCATACCCTTCATCGGTATGAGCTGCGTTGTATACCGAATCATGTAGAAGGATATCGCCGATTGCATAGAGGGAGGCCGTCGTGACAATCGGTTCCGGTTCGGCAGGCGGCATTTCTTCAGGTATCTCGACAATCGGTTCTTCGACTTCTTCTGGTATTTCTTGATTCGTTGCCGGAGTCGTACCACAAGCGATTAATAAAACAAAGCTAGACAGGAAGGTAAGGCGAGAGACGATCTTGATTGGTTTCATCCCGATTCTCCTTTTCACGACAGATTCGTACGATAACCCTAAAATTCGTCGATAATTAAGAAAAATCCTGCCTAAATAAATAAAGACAGGTCGTTTTTGACCTGTCATGAGAATTATTTGATATGTTCTTTGACCATGTCTTGCATTTGGTCAAACTCATGCTGAATGACCTCATTTGGTGGCGGTGTCATCAAACTCACGATATAGATGGCAAGTGCCGACAAGAAGAATGCTGGAATCATTTCATACAATGTCCCAAACGTACCGAAAAGAGAAGCGGCATAGTTCTTCCATAGAATGACGACAAAGGCCCCAGTCAACATTCCAGCAAGCGCGCCTTGACGCGTCGTTCGCTTCCAAAACAGACTGAACAAGATGAGCGGACCAAATGATGAGCCAAATCCTGCCCAAGCATAACCGACAAGGTTTAAGATGGTGTCGTCTGCATCGAGTGCAAGAATAATCGATATGACGGATACGAGAATGACCGTAATCCGACCGACCATGACGAGTTCACGGTCTCCCGCTTCTTTACGAAAGAACTTCTGATAAAAGTCTGTCGTCGCGGCACTCGACGAGACGAGCAATTGAGAGGAAATGGTCGACATGATGGCGGCAAGAAGAGCAGCCAACAATACACCAGTCACCAAATCCGGGAATAATAAGTCAGATAAGTTGATAAAGACGTTCTCCGGATTATCGATGGTGAGTCCTTGTTGTGTGTAATAGGCAAGACCGAGCAACCCGGTCGCCATCGCCCCAACAACGGTGAAGACCATCCATGAGATCCCGATTCGACGTGCCGTCTTAATGTCTTCGAGCTTTCCGATTGCCATAAAACGGACGATGATGTGCGGCTGGCCGAAATAGCCGAGCCCCCACGCAAATAGCGAAATGATTCCGATGAGTGATTGCCCTGTCCACGGGTCAAGTAACGCTTCATCAATATTTCGTACCGTGTCTAAAGCGTTTGATACCCCATCAGTTGCCATAATGGCGATGGCAGGTACAACAATAAGGGCGAACAGCATAATCAATCCTTGAACAAAATCTGTCCAGCTGACCGCTAAAAATCCACCGATGAATGTGTACAGAATAATGATAGATGCGAGAATGACGACTCCCGTTACAAATTCAATGTCGAAGACGGCATTGAATAGGCGACCGCCGGCGACGAATCCGCTTGTCGCATACAGTGTAAAAAAGATTAACGTGACAGCAGCTGAAAATGAACGCAACACGCCTTTTGTATCTTTAAAGCGTTTCTCAAAGAAGTCTGGAATTGTGATCGCATCATCCGATATGTATGAATAAATGCGTAATCTCGGTGCGACCAATAACCAGTTCAAATAGGCTCCGATTGTCAACCCGATGACAATCCAACCGCTTGAAACCCCTGACGCATACATGGCACCAGGCAATCCCATTAAGAGCCATCCACTCATGTCTGATGCACCGGCAGATAAAGCGGCGACCCCGGGACCAAGTGCCCGACCACCTAACATATAATCTCCGATACTGCTTGTTCTCCGATACGCGATGATCCCAAGCAAGACCATCAGTGCCATGTACACGACAATGGACACTAAAATTCCGTTCATCAACATCCCCCCGAAAGATAAAAATATGAAAACAATTCAGTGAATGGGTATCACTTTGTCAAAATGTTGTCACAACAAGAGGGGAAATGTAAAGATATTTTTTATAGCTGGTCATAAGTTATCGGAACGTGCAAGAGGTGAGATGATCATTGACGAGACCAGTCGCTTGTAGATGGGCATAAACCGTTGTCGGTCCTAAAAACTTAAAACCGCGTCGTTTCAAATCTTTACTCAATCGTTCAGAAAGTTGCGTCGTCGCAGGAACATCTTCCATTCGATCCCATGTATTCAAGACCGGTGCATCGTTGACGAATGACCAGATGTACGAATCAAATGAGCCAAACTCATCCTGTAGTTTGATGAACTGTTTCGCATTATTGATCGACGCCTCGATTTTTCGTCGATTTCGCACGATTCCGCTATCGCCGAGAAGTCTTTCCACATCCTCATCCGTGAAGCTGGCAACTTGCTGCACCTCAAAGTTGGCATAGGCCAATCGATAATTTTCACGTTTTCTTAAGATGGTGATCCAACTGAGTCCTGCTTGCGCACTTTCGAGTGTCAGACATTCAAAGTGCTTCTGATCATCGTGAACGGGCTTTCCCCATTCCTCGTCATGGTAACGGACGTACAATGGATCCGTCCCGCACCAAGGACACCGTACTGTTTCTTCCATTTCAATCAGCTCCTTTCTTTGAGTGTAGCATGTCTTTGCGATTATATAGCAAAATGGACGGGTATAGAGGGGAAGAATGGAGGAAGCGACATGAGTGACTGGATGATTTCTGTGATTGAACAGTACGGCTACATAGGGATTGCATTCATGATTTTTATTGAGAATGTGTTTCCACCGATCCCTTCTGAAGTCGTCTTACTCTTTGGTGGTTTTTTTGCTGTGAAGACGAATTTGTCCATCACGCTCGTCATCGTGGCATCGACGGTCGGTGCCATATTAGGAGCCGTATTATTATACGGTCTTGGACTCTTGTTTGATGTCGAGCAGATTGAAAAATGGACGAAGAAATATGGAAAGTGGTTACGACTTGATCTGAATGATGTAAAAAAGGCGGATGCTTGGTTCGATCGCTACGGGGGATGGATGGTCTTCTTTGGACGTTTGATGCCGGTCGTCCGAAGCTTGATCTCGATTCCAGCAGGGATGTCGAACATGCCATTCATGAAATTTCTACTGCTCAGTACGGCTGGAACAGCCTTATGGAATACCATTCTCATCCTTATCGGGATGAAAGTCGGTGAGAATTGGCAAGATATCCTCTCATACCTCGATGCCTATTCTTATGCAATCTATGGGCTACTGTTCATCGGCGTCATCATTTATATCGTATGGCGTAAAAAGCGGCACAACAAACTAGCAAAAGACTAATGCACAAAGTAGGCGGACCCAGCATATGGGTCCGCCAATTTATTCTTCTTTTTTCTCGTCTGGTAAGACTTTCGTGAGGGTTTTCTCTGTTTTTTCTGCCAAGTACTCTGAGAAACGGAACAGAATGATTCCGACAATGGCTGACACAAAAATATAGAGACCGACAAACAAGTTGATGGCACCGTTCGAAAGGGCGGTAAATAAAATAGAGAACTCCCCACGTGGCGCGAGTGAGAACCCGGCTTCATTGGCTTGAACACGCGTCAAGCCATAGATTCTGCCCCCGACACGTCCGACAATCCATTTTGATAATACCCCCCACACAATCAAGACGAAGAAGAGCGTATTCACGATGACACCTTTCTCGAGGTTGATCGAGATACCGAACGAGATGAAAAAGATCGGCAAGAATAAATCTCGGACGGGTACGGTCAAACGTTTCAGCGGTCTCACGTCGTGGATATCTGCAAGCATGATCCCGGCGATGAATGCTCCTAAAATCTCAGATAATCCAAACACCATCCCAATCCCTGCGAAAAGGAGAATGAGTCCGATCAGACCGATACTCGCATCATCTTGTCGCAACAAGTGCTTCGAAAACTTTTGTTGTTTGGATACGAAGCTCGAACCAATGAACAAGAGTACGCCAAATATCAGAAATCCTGCGAACACTTTGCCGATATCGGACATCGCAACCGGTTCTTCTTGAATGATGAAAGGGGCAACCGTCAAGAGGAGAGGGGCAAAAATATCCTCAAAGATGAGTAATGCGAGCACAAACTCTTTAATATCTTCATGTTTTTCGGAATGCCGCTCAAGCAGTTTCGCAGAGATGGAGGAGCTCGTCGCATATAAGACGGCCCCGATTAAAAAGGCGCGAGGGAAATCGAGACCAAATGCTAAAGCAATCCCAAACGATACCCCGAATGACAGAATGATATCGAGTATTCCCGCCTTCCATACTTTCCGCATGCGCTTCCAAAGTTCACGTAGTGGAAACTTCAGACCGAGTAGGAAAAATAACAGAATGATTCCAATCTCTCCCGCGACTTTAAAGACTTCATTCCCATCCCAGAAAAACCCGACCCCGACCCCAATTGCGATAAACGCTAAAATACTTGGGAAGAATAATCGTTCAATCAGGAGACTGAGGACAGAGATGAGGGTGAGCGCCAATCCGAGCAACACGATGATGTTTAACCCATCCATACGTCATCTCCTCTCACGACCTCAATTAGCTTTCTATTTGATTCCATTGATACTCCATTCCGACGGATTCAGGTCGTGAGTAATCAAAACCGAACTGTCGATACAATCCATCGGCTGGAATATCTGCGATTAAGCTGATGATGGCCGTCTCATCGGCTTCTTGTAAGATCCATTCCATCAAATGCTCCATGATTAATTTTCCGAGTCCAAGTCCCTGGCATTCTGGATCTACGACGATATCTACTAAATGGAATACCATCCCGCCGTCACCGACGACGCGTCCCATTCCGACAATCTCATCATCTAAGTATAAACAAATACCATACAGTGTATTTTGAAGCCCCTTCACCGTACCTCGATCAGAACGTCGTGGCATCCCTGCCTTCACGCGTAACGCTTGATGTTGTTCTGGAGTCGGTGTTTCGACTTTTACAGTTACTTCATTGACCATACTCAAATCCCCCTCTACACAAGTTGATTTTGTTTTCCCGATATATTGAATGAGTAAACCTTGATTTATAAAATCGGCTATCTGCATAATGAGAAAGAGACAGGGGGAATAGTTGATGATTAATGGTCAATCCATCTTACCGGCGATACGGGACATGCGGGATTTGGAGCGGTTTTTATCGAGTGATTTCGAATTAGGGGTGTTATTAGAGATTCATATGAGTCGATTGGACTCCATCTTCAAATTATTGGGGAAACATGATAAAAAAGTGTTCATTCATATGGATTTGATTCAAGGTATGAAGGCGGACGAGTATGCGACAGAGTATGTCTGCCAGACGTTCAAACCGTTCGGTATCATCTCGACGAAAGGAAACGTCATCGTCAAAGCAAAGCAAAATGATGTGGTCACTGTACAGCGTCTATTTTTAATTGATTCCACCTCATTAGAGAAAAGTATCAAACACATTGAACGTTCAAAACCGGACTATATCGAAGTCTTACCAGGTATTGTACCGAAGTATATTCAACGGGTAAAGGAGGAGACGGGAATACCCGTTTTCGCTGGTGGACTGATTGAAACACGAGAAGAAGTCCAAGCGGCACTTGCTGCGGGAGCGAGTGTGATCACGACTTCGAATCGAAAACTATGGTCCGACTAATCGGGATTTGGGTATACAGTCTTTTAGGAGGGATGAATGATGAAAGACGTAATGATTGTAACAGGAGCTAGTCAAGGAATTGGTTATGCGATTGCTCAAGCTTTCGTAAATCAGTATGAAGTAATCGGGTTAGATATTGGAGATGACCCGGACATTAAAGGGTTACGCTTTTATCAAGTAGACCTTGGAGACACGTCTGAACTTAAGCGTGTCTTTGACGATATTCACAACGAATTTGGTCGAGCTCATGTGTTGATCAATAACGGAGGGATTGCCTCGCTGGTCAAGCCGATTGATGAGCTTGAGATTGACACGTTCAAGCGAGTCATCGATGTCAATTTAGTCGGGACATTTAATTGTGCGAAATACTTTTTAGAACTGAATCAAGGTGAGTCGTACGGAAGAATCGTCAACATGGCCTCGACACGTGCCTTCCAGAATGAGCCGCATTGGGACGCATATGGTGCATCTAAAGGAGGAATCGTTGGATTGACCCATTCACTCGCCATCTCATTGAGCGATCGCCCCGTGACAGTGAATGCAATCAGTCCAGGATGGATTCATACGTCTGATGAGTCGTTACGTGAGATTGATCATGAACAACATCCATCCGGACGGGTCGGTGAACCGGAAGATATCGTCCGCACTGTGCAGTATTTGATTGACCGTCAAAACAGTTTTGTGAACGGACATAATCTTGTCGTTGATGGAGGAATGACGAAAAAAATGATTTATGAAGAATAATGTGACAAAATACCTAAAAATGGAGTGTTTTTAGGTTATATGTACCTAATTCCGGGTAATAAATAGAAGAGTTTTTATCCGGAAGAAGGAGGATCGTGACATGAATCCGCTCGTAGAAGAGGCGTTACGTTTTTCGTCGATACGTCACGGAGGACAGTTCCGAAAAGGTTCAACCATTCCATTTTTGTCACATCCATTCTCGGTCGCCATGCTTCTTGAGTCCGATCATCAAGCACCGGTGGTCGTGGCGGCAGGGTTGCTCCATGATGTGATTGAGGACACGAAGACGGACCCACAAGAAATCTTATCAAAATTCGGATCTGACGTGCACAGGCTCGTTCTCGCGGTCTCGGAAAAAAATCGTGACGAGTCGTGGGAACAACGAAAACGAATGACACTTCAGCAGGTGAAATCACTTCAATTTGATGAAGTCGCACTTCTCGTGGCGGATAAGCTACATAATCTCCGTTCCATCCGTTATGATCTTGAGATGGAAGGGATGAAGGTGTGGCAACGTTTTAAACGACCACTGCGAGACCAATCATGGTATTATCATGAATTACTATCAGCATTTGAACCGTTTCGGAGTTCGACAGACCTAATCGGTTTGTATGAACAAGAACTCCATCTATTGTTTTACGGCGAGAAAAATTCGAAAGATCGAAAAGTGGCAAGACTCTTCGAATCCATGTTGACTCATTTCATCGAGGACGAATGGTTGCAAGAGTCGGCACCACTATGTCAAACGGCATACGAGTTAAGAGAGATTGTTGCACGAGAGACGATTGATGACGAAGAGATTGCGTGCTTCCGAAAACGACTTCACGAAGCGGGTTGGACCACGCCGTTGCCACCCGAGAAACTCGCAGGGATGCAAGAACTCGCGTACCGAACGGCTCTCGAACCACAGCAGATTCTCGCACTCATGCGCCGCTCGATTGTCAACTAGTTCTCTTCATGCTATAGTTAAATGGAAGATAAAAAGGGGAGTAGCGACCACAATCGTGGTCGATGGGTCGTCATTACAGTGCGTACGCACTCGGTCCATCGAGCTTTTACAAGTCCGCAAGACCTTTTTATGGGCGTTTTTGTCGTCCATAAAAAGGTCTTTTTTGTTTACCCAAGGAGGAGAAAAAATGGTATTTGTTTATTTCTTACTGGCCGCGGCCATCACGGTCTATGCCGCCATCAAATTGTCGACGTACGCCGACGTCATGAGTACAAAGTCGAAAATGGGGGGATTGATTGTTGGTACGGTGTTACTAGCCGGAGCTACGTCATTACCAGAAGTGACCACAAGTGTTTCAGCTGTCTTAATCAATAATCCAGATATCGCCATTGGGAATATGCTTGGTTCAAACTTGTTCAATATTTTTATATTAGCAATGTTTGATTTATATTTCCGCCAAAAGCGTCTTTTTAATGGCGCTGACAGAGAGCACCTCTATACTGCGATGCTTGGACTGGCATTGACCTTAGTTACTATGCTTGCCCTGATTTTACGAATTGACTTTACTATTCTTGGTGTCGGGATTGATGCCTTGCTTATCGCAGTGTTATATGCGATTGGGATTTACTGGATTGGAAAGATGCCGAAAGAAGTATCTAGTGCAGCAACGCTTGAAGTTTCGGACACTTCGAATGATCATGCTCTAGCAGAATTGCAGAACCCGATTACACTCCGACATGCAATTGTAGGGTTCGGAATTGCTGCGATTGTGATTATGGCAGCTGGTACTGCGTTGTCTATTACGGGCGACCAGATTGCAGTCGTCACAGGTCTCGGATCGAGTTTTGTTGGAAGTTTCTTGATTGCCGCAACAACTTCCTTACCTGAGGCAGTAGCCGTTTTTATGGCACTCAAGTTAAAGAATGTAAACTTAGCATTTGGTTCAATTCTAGGAAGCAACATCTTCAACATGTTGATTATAGCGATGTCTGATATGTTTTACCGGAATGGTTCAATTTTAGCTGATGTTTCATCATCTCACCTTGTCACTTCGGTTGGTATCACGATTTTATCGATTATCGTTATGTACAGTATTCTACGTAAGCAAGTGACTAAATCATTCAAATATGTTCTTCCATCACTTATGATTGTGATTGTCTACTTTGTTTCGTCTTACTTGATCTTTATCGGGTGAACTCACGCATCAGCCTTAGGGCTGATGTTTTTTTAATTGGGAATGCGAATTCATTGCTTCGGGTATAGTGGAATTGAAGGAGGGGTGGCGATGCAGATGCATGAAGTGGAAACACGCCAAGCGTATTCGATTTTGATTCCGGCCTATAACCCTGATGAGGCACTCGTCACACTCGTGGAGAAGTTGAGGGCGAGTGGGTTTTCGAACATCATTGTGGTCAATGACGGTAGTGACGAATCGTCGGTAGCCACATTTGATAAGATTTCATCATTTGTAGACCAAGTGTTAACGCACGAACAGAATCAAGGGAAGGGAGCCGCAATCAAGACGGGATTACGATATGTGGTTGACACATATCCTGATAAAACGGGGGTCATCACGGTCGATGCCGATGGGCAGCACTTGCCGCAAGATGTCGTCAACGTCTATGAGGAAGGGTTGAATAAACCACATCATCTCATCATGGGATGTCGAGATTTTAGCGGAGAGGCGATTCCGTTCCGAAGCCGATTTGGCAATCAGGCGACACGGCTCGTCATGTTGATTGGGAGTGGGTTAAAGTTAAAAGACACGCAGACGGGACTTCGTGCCATCCCGATGCGATATGCGCGACAACTGATTGACATTCCGGGAAATAGATATGAGTTCGAGATGAATATGCTCACGTTCACGAAACGATTGCAGGTCCCGATTCAACAAACGACCATCCAGACCGTATATGAGAATGAAAATGATTCATCCCATTTCCGACCGATTCTCGACTCGATTTTAATTTATCGGATGTTTTTGATGTATTCGTTATCCTCTGTCGCCTCGTTCCTTGTCGACGTAGGGATGTATGCGCTCTTTATTTATTTATTATCCCCGTACTTCGATACGGCTCACGTCGTCATCGCGACGGTCATCGCTCGAATCATTTCCTCTCTCTTCAATTATCTCGTTAATCGAAGAGTAGTCTTCGATTCGAAGGCGCGGCGGTCTCTTCCGAAATATTTTAGTCTCGTCGTTCTTCAAATGGCCGTTTCAGCACTCCTTGTTTATCTCTTGTTTCTCTTGTTCAGACAAGGCGAGGTCATCCTAAAAGTAATCGTCGATAGTTTTCTCTTTTTCGTCAGTTATTATGTCCAGAAGAGATGGATTTTCAAAAAATAACCGGTCATGATTTCATGACCGGTTTAATATGCGAGCGTTCCTGTTTTAACGGACGTATAGTGAAGTAATTCTTTGGGGTTTGTGATGCCGGTTTTTTGCATCATGTCTCGCATGAGTAGCGCGCATACACGAGCATCTTCCGCGGCATCATGATGAATAAACTGCACGTTCAAGTGTTCTGCCATCGTGTTCAACTTATGGTTCGGGAGCCCTGGATACAGTTTACGTGACAGTTTGACGGTGCAACCGTACTCGATTGTCGGGAAATCGAATAGATCATATTTTACAATCGCCTTTCTCAAGGCACCCATGTCAAATGAGGCGTTATGTGCGATGACGAGGTCCACTTCCCGTAAAATCGGGTAAAGAGAGGAGAGTACTTCCGGTAATGCCGGTGCATCCCACACGTCACTCGGACGGATGCCATGGACGCGGATGTTACCCATATCAAAGTCTTCCTCCGGATTGACGAGTCGCTGGTCGGTTTCGACCACATCTCCATTTTGAAGGATACTCCATCCGACAGAACAGATGCTGCGACTATCACGGTTAGCAGTCTCCACGTCAAGTGCGAGAATGGTATGGTTCATAGTTTACCTTCTTTCGTATGCATTGAACTACCCCTCCTGCGCTTTGTTTAGAGGTGGGGGATTCCTGAGTTATCCTCTCTAACGAGAGAAACGTGATCAGGCTAGCCCCGTCGTCCCGACGGTTGAAGAAGCCAACAGGCGCTCGGCTTCTTGTCTGAGGTTCAGTCCTGCGTTCACATCACGGTCGTGGTGGACCCCGCAGTTCGGGCATGTCCATTCACGCAAGCCGAGATGCTTCACGTCTTTGTGTCGATGGCCGCAACCCGAACACGCTTGGCTCGAGGCGAAGGTCTTCCCGACCTTCACGACGGTCTTCCCGTACCAGTCGGCCTTATACTCGAGCATGCGAAAGAACGCCGACCAGCTGACCTCGGAGATCGACTTGCTCAACTTGCGGTTCTTTTGCATGTCCTTCACCTGCAGGGTCTCGATGCCGATGACGTCGTGGTTTTTGACGATCTCGGTCGACACTTTGTGCAGGAAGTCGGCGCGTTTGTTGGCGATCTTCTCATGGATGCGGGCGACTTTCCGCTTCTGCTTCTGGTAGTTCTTCGCCTCGGAGAGTCTCACCTTCTTGTTCAGGGCGATGCGCTGGCGACGGGACAACTTGCGCTGCTCCCTTACCAGCTTCTTCTCGAGCGTACGGAAATAACGGTCATTCTTGTACAATGTGCCGTCCGATAGAACGGCAAAGTTCTTCAGCCCGACGTCGACGCCGACCGATGAACCGGTCTTCGGCATTTCACCGATCTCCTGCTCTACAAGAAGGGAGACGAAGTATTTGCCCGAAGCCGTGCGTCGGATCGTGGCGCTCAGGATGCGACCCTCGACCTGTCTCGATTTGGCGAACCGCACCCATTTCAGCTTCGGGAGTTTGAGTCGATGCCCGACGATCGAGACCTCGGGGAGCTGGGAATTGCCTTGGATGTTCGTTTTGTAGGATTGGACGGGGTTTCGTTTCGACTTGAAACGAGGTCGCTCGTTCTGCTTCTTGAAGAAACGGTCAAACGCATCGGCCAGGTGTCTGACGCTCGTTTGGACAGACGTGCTATCGACCTCCTTCAGCCACTCGAACTCTTGTTTCAAGAGAGGGATTTCTTTCGAACAAGAACCGTAGGACAATCCTTTCCCTGTCAGTCTGTAGCTTTCATCCCATTTCGCCAGGAAGTGATTGAACACGAACCGGGAACAGCCGATTGTCTTGGCGATCAGAATTTCCTGTTCCTTCGTCGGATAAATCCGAAACTTGTAACCCTTGTGCTTCACCATATGACGTTCACCTCCTTGGTGGAATTATACCCGAAAGACAGGCTGGCGATTCATCTCCCACTTTCACGTAAGCCCTGTCCTTAACGTTTAGAAGTGGGAGTGTTCTCGCCTATTTTTGATAAAAAAAAGTCTAACAGAAAGTTAGACGAATGTCGTACTTATGCGGCAACAAGTGTTCGGCAAGCTTCCGCACAACGCTCACATGCTTTGGCACAGGCTTGACAATGGTCGTGCTGATGTCGTCCGCATTCAACCGCACACGTATCACAGACTTGGGCGCATAAAGCAACGATTGGTTTTGAAAAGGCTGAATCTGTTTCTAAGGCATTTAAAGCTAAAGTACAAATGTCTGAGCATTCTCGAGTCAGGCGGATGCATTCGGTGAACATGTGTAAATCCTCTTCTTGCAAACTTTTTGAGAAGCAGTGGTTGCATGCGCGCATGCATTCGATCACGCTCGTCAATGTTTCTTCTACAGATGTACGTTCCATCAAAATTCCCCCTTATATGAAAAAGTCTAACTATCATTACCCGTTCAGAAAGAGGTTGAATCGCACCATACCAATAAAAAAGCCACACCTCATCCGAGATGTGACAAATTAATGGTTTAAATTATCATTAGAGTTTCACTTCAAGATAGATGTTGAAAATCACCATTCTAACTAAATTTTATTATAATATTCTTTAGAATGGAGGTTATTTACTTGAAAAAATTAATTATATTATTTGTCGTTTTTTTTCTAATCAATGTTCTTCCTGAAATTGTTTACTCACATCCCGGAAATACTGATGAGCAAGGAGGGCATACTTGCCGAACTAACTGTGAACAATGGGGGCTAAATCATTTAGAGTATCATTACCATGACGTTGAAAATAATTACACTTCTCAGTTAGATTATGATATTGGCTATAAAGAAGGTTACGAAATAGCTTTTCAATATGCTTCGATTTGTGATTTAGATTATGAATGGTGGTGGGAAGGACCACAGGAGTATGGAAGTGGTTTTGAAGCGGGAATTGAGAATGGTCATGAACAAGGTTTAAAAGAGTGTTATGCCACTAGTTACGAAACTGGTATAGATAGCGGGAAATTGGACTCTGATAATGAAAATGAATATGATGATTCGCTTGAAGAAAATAGTATTTTAGATCAGAACTATTATTCAGATGGTTACTCAGAAGGATATGTAATAAAAATAGAGGAAGAAAAAAAGGAGAAATCCAAAGAAAATCAGATTGCTGAGCAAACTCATTCAAAAAGAATAGCCAATGAAAAGACGACAAATCAAACCAGTGAAAGGGATAATTTTGAAACTGCTGTTTCAGATAAGTATGAAGACAATGCTAATTCAGTCAATGAATATATATTGACAGGGATATTTATTTTGCTTCTGATTGTCGCTTTATTCATTGATTATTTCAAAATAAAAAGATCTTAAAATTTATATAAACATTATTTATATAAACATTAAGTGTAAGCTAATTCTTTTTCTGTTTTTTCTAAGTAAGATCAAATACAAAAAGCCACACCTCATCCGAGATGTGACCAATTAATGGAGCATAGGGGGCTCGAACCCCTGACCTCTACGCTGCCAGCGTAGCGCTCTCCCAGCTGAGCTAATGCCCCGTTCGAAATCATTATATCATCGTAGTATTCGACATGGCAATTCCCTTTTTGAATTTAGGTTTATAAAATTGGAGACGTGGGAATTTCATGTTAGACGTTATATTAAGAAAGCAGGTGTGCTTCATGGAAATGATTCTTTTGGCACTCTTACCGGCACTCATGTGGGGAAGTATTCCACTCATCGTGTCGAAAGTGGGAGGAAAACCGATTCAGCAGTTAATCGGCACGACCATCGGGGCGATAATCATGGCGGTCGTGATTGCCCTCGTCTTCCGACCAGAGTTCTCGACACTCGCCATCGTGACCGGATTTATCTCAGGGGCGTTCTGGGCGCTCGGTCAATATTTGCAGTTCCAATCGTTTCAAATCTTAAGTGTCTCCAAAGCGATGCCAATCAGTACGGGGATGCAGCTTGTCGGTACGTCTCTCTTTGGGGTCATCGTACTCGGAGACTGGCAGACGACGACGGAGTTATGGCTAGGGTTTTCAGCGCTTGTCTTGATTATCATCGGGGCGACCATGACTTCATACCAACAGAAGAAAGATCAGGATAGTGCCGGAGCTTTGAAAAAGGGATTACTCGTCCTATTCGTCTCGAGTATTGGTTACGTCACGTATGCCGTCTTGACGAACTACTTTGAAGTAGAAGGGATCACCGCGATTCTTCCACAATCCGTCGGGATGTTCATCGCGGCACTTCTCTTCAGTCTTCGTGAAAAGGACGTCAAGAAACTGGATCCACGCACATTCAAAAATATCTTGGCGGGGATCGCCTGGGGAATCGGGAACTTCGGACTTTTCGTTTCAAGCGGAGAAGTGGGGATCGCGACCTCGTTCGCCTTATCCCAATTAAACGTCGTCGTGGCGACACTCGGTGGGATCTATCTCTTGAAAGAAGAGAAGACGACAAAAGAACGTGTCTTCGTCTTCATGGGAATCGGTTTGATTGTCGTTGCCGGATTTATGCTTGGGATTGCCAAGAGTTAAGTTTCAATTATGAAATGAAAAGAACCTTGAATGAACTCGATTTTGAGTGCCATTTAAGGTTTTTGTTTTGAGTATCTTTCAATCGTTGAAATGAGAGCAGGAGAAGATGTGATTGATAGGGAAGTAATCTCATATTGCGTTCGTCATATAGGACGGGCAGCACATTCGTGATTGATCAGAAAATTGTAGAACAAAGGGGAAACGAATCATGGATTCAAATGTCGTGACGATATCAACGCTCGTCGATGCACCAATCGACACAGTCTGGAAATTCTGGACAGAACCTGAACATATCAAACAATGGAATCATGCGTCTGACGATTGGCATACGATTGAGGCGGAGAACGACTTACGGGTCGGCGGGAAGTTTCGTAGTCGGATGGAAGCAAAAGATCAGAGCATGGGCTTTGATTTTGAAGGGGTATATGAGGAAGTTGAAGTAAATGAGCTCATTCAGTATCGCCTTGAAGATGAACGGAGAGTCAGAATTTCATTTACTTCTGAAGAGGATCAGACGAAGGTAGTCGAGGTGTTTGATGCGGAGACGATGAATCCGGTTGAAATGCAACGACAAGGCTGGCAGGCGATCCTCGACAATTTCACTAGATATGCGAATGGTAAGAAATAAAGAAATCCATGAGTACCTATAGAATCAGCAGTATACATTTTAAATTCAAGGTGTATACTGCTGTTCGTTGTATAAAATCAAGATCTTTCATAATGTTGTTGTTGAGTGATGAAATGTAGTTTGTCATTTTCGAATTTAAAAGATGAATACAGGGTGAGTTGAAAATATATGAGAGAAGTAAGGCTTAGTTTTAACTTTTTTCACGACTTAGAGAATGAAAAATGGGCATTACAGATGCTAAATATCTTCGATACGTTTCAGATTGAAATCGGAAAGATGGGATTTTACGAACCACTTAGAACTGAGTTTTCAAATGACACCTTTGTGAAGATGTGGACAGAAGGTGACGATGATTTTTACAGCTTTATTTGTCGATTGAAAAATAGTAAAGGGTATCTCAACATTCATAACTTGAAAGATGGTTTACCAGGAAATGTTGCTTTCGTTTTTGTGGTCAGCAAGACAAATTTTCTGAATGAAATGGACAAATGGATTCGGTTATTTGATCGAATTTGTCGAGAGTGGGGTCCATTCCAGGCATCAATATCTAGAAGGATTGAAGAACGAGAGGATCTCATGTACGAAACAGGTTTTTCTAAAGTTAAGGAAGTGGAATGGCTTAATTATTGGAGTGATGAATTGTTGTGCGTGAATTCAGTTTCTATTCCAAATGGGGTCAAAGACTATAATTGTTATGATGGAGTTGCATTTAACAAAGGGTATGTATTCCAGTTGATGAATTTGATTGATGATCCCTCGTACTATCAGCTATCTGAAAAGATCAAAGCCATGATTGGTCCAAGCTTCTTTTATAAATGTAGTGAAGATTTAGATTTGCTGGATTTTTATAGTCATTGAAGTAATTAAGGCTGACGTTCATCTTGGGAACTTCATTTTCTGTTCGTTAAATTGTTACATATCATTTAGCATTACATGTATACGAGAACAGTAATTTTGCTTCTAAACATACAGATTTATTCAATTCATGATTGTTCTATTGTAAAAATCAAAAAAGGTGCTGGCAATATGTATGACTACACGTTACTAGAGAGACTCCTATTCCGATTTCCTTCCTTCGATCATCAGAAAATGAAATCAGAGATGGATCGGAAAACGATATTGATTACTGGAGCGAGCTCAGGAATCGGGCAGGCGTTCGCTTATTTACTAACGGATACAACCGCCCATCTGATTCTCGTTGCCCGTAGAGAATCAGACATGAACGCCATGAAGTCTGAAATCGAAAAGGGGTCAGCCACGGTGACCGTGTTCCCGGCAGATCTTCGAATTGAAGAGGAACGGAATGGTTTGCTGGCGTATCTCCATCAACTACCGGACGGATTGGATATTCTCGTCAGCAATGCTGGAATCTCCATCAATCGTCCCATCACTGAGTCATTCGATCGATACCATGACTTCACTCGGACGATGGCAATCAATTATTTTGCTCCCGTACAATTGATTTTATCGCTCATTCCGTTGCTCGAAAAGAAGAACGGGCAGATCGTCAATGTGTCGACCATCAATGTGTTACTTCATCCTTTTCCTCACTGGGCGGCCTATCAGGCATCAAAAGCCGCGTTCGATACGTGGTTTCGCTCTGCGGGTCCGGAACTCACAATCAAAAATATTTCCACGACGACTCTATATCTACCGCTAGTAAAAACTCCGATGATCAAACCGACGCTGGCTTATCAGCATTCACCTGCCATGTCACCGGTACATGTGGCAGAATTGATCGGACATGCTTTGTATACGAAACGAACAGTATATAAGCCGTGGTGGTTGTTCCTCGGTCAAGTAACGTCACTTGTTTTCAGAAGACCGATAGACTGGATGGTCCCTGCATTACTTAAGAGAAAGGAGCGTGACAGTAGGAATGGTTAAGTTATTGAAGGTCTTGTCGCAGCTCCATTTTCTATCACCATCGAACCTAGGTCGTCTATTCGTCGCAATCCGTCAAAATGGAATCAACTTGATGCTTCTTTTTACATTGACTGAAAGAGCAGGGAGTCAAAATACGGCTTTAGTTGATAGCCGAGAAACAGTGACGTATCAAGAGCTAAAGTCACGCTGTGAACACCTTGCTCATCATTTGGCTGATCAGTATGGGGTTAAAAAGGGACAAAAAGTGGCCTTTCTTTGTAAGAACCACGCGTCTTTCGTACAAGGGATGTTTGCGGCTTCACGACTCGGTGCAGACATCTACATGCTTCATTCATCGATGAGTCAACTGCAGTTCAACCGACTCGTAGAAGAACAGCCATTCAATCTTTTGATTTACGATGATGAGTTTGAAAACTTAATTGAAAACTCGTCTTACGAACGTTCGACTCTTGTCAGCTATCATGAGGAAAAGGTATCAATCAATAGTTTATCGGATTCGAAGCGACATAAAAAAGGAAAGCTTCCGGCCGCATCGAGCGGGAAACTCGTGCTGTTGACCGGCGGTACTACCGGAAAACCGAAACAGGTGACTCATAGACCATCCCTCTTTCACTTTCTAGCTCCATTCGCGGCTTTATTGAACCAGTTGCAGTTGCCGTCATTCAACACTGCCTATATTGCCACCCCGATTTACCATGGCTACGGCATCGCCATCCTTTTATCTTTTCTAGCGCTAGGGAAACAGGTCGTCATTCAAGAGAGCTTTGATGTGCAGAGAGCCTGTGACCTCATTCGGCGACACAAGGTAGAAGTGGTCACGGTCGTCCCGCTCATGATCCACAAAATGTTACGACACAATCCTACATCACTTCATTCTCTCGCTTGTATCGCGTCCGGTGGTGCGAAGCTTCATCCCGTTTTAGTCCGTGAAGTCCATAACGAGTTGGGGAGCGTCTTATACAATCTCTATGGGACGTCGGAAGCGGGCTTGAATCTGATCGCCACACCAGAAGATTTACATTATGATGCGAACACGCTTGGGAGAAGGATTCCGGGAGGGGACTTAAAGGTAGTGAAAGATGGAGCGGAAGTCGAGCCAGGCTCCATCGGGGAATTTTGCATACGAAATAAGTGGTCCATGCAAAGCAGGAAGAACCGCTGGATTCAAACGGGTGATGTCGGATACCGGGATGAGAACGGCTATTATTTTTTGTGTGGACGAACAGACGACTTAATCATCTCGGCTGGAAACAATATTTATCCTGGGGAAGTCGAGACGGTTTTGCGCGACCATCCGAATGTCGAGGACGCCGCCGTCATCGGGATAGAGGATATTTACGCGGGTCACATTTTGAAGGCATATGTCCATTTATATGATGAAATATTGACAGAAGAAGAGCTGGTGAGCTGGTTGCGCGAACGAGTGACAACATATCAGATTCCTCGAGAAATCGTGTTTGTGAAGGAGTTGCCTTATACAGCGGTTGGAAAATTGGATAGGAAACGACTTGAGATGATCAATCACTCGTGCAGATGAATAGTTAAGAAAGAATCGAAACGCATTAACCACAGATAAATAGAGTGATTAATGTTTCACTTTGAATTGTCTAATCCGCCACATGATTGAAACGATAAAAGCTGCCAAGCCTCCTAGGATGATGATGTAAAATACGAAGAAGAATAGGAAGGCCCCGTAGTCTTCGAGCTCTTCGAATGGATTCTGAATGATCATCGGTTCGGATAATATGCCGACCACCATCAATGGAAGGAAGAATAGAAAGAAACGTTTCCAAAAATAGTGTTTGTACGTTTGTGACACAGTCTGCTCCATAATCATACCTCCTCAATTGAATTACAGTTATTTACATATAGGATAGCATGTTCTCATTTGAGGTTGGATGAGAAATCATTCTTTTTAAGCCGATTTCAAATGAAAAGAGGGTGGCCGATTCATTCTGCCACCCTCAAGTCTGTTATTCACTTGAACCAGTCAGTTCTCCCGTCCCGAACGTCGCGCTGAACGCACGGCACCAGATGACGACGGTGTTGTACTCTTCTAAATTCACATCCTCAGGGACCAAGTAGTTTTGATTCCCGATGTTCCCTTTTAGCGCCCCTAAACTGACGCCTTCGGTCGTCACTTGCCCTGGTTTCGTCAAATAGACGAATAAGTCAGGACCGTTCGTCGTCTCGAACTCTTCAAATCGGAGGTACGTTCCGTCTTCTGCCTCGACCGAGCGGATCGTGCCGGTCGTCTCATAATTTTTCTCCCCGTCCATGAATACACCCGCTACTTCGGTTGGACTCGGTTGTGCTTCCGGTGTCTCGGACGTCTCTTGATCTGATTCCTCTTCCTCTGGAGCTGGTGATTCGACTGCTGTCGGCGGCAATCCTTCATCGACCGTCTCGGTTAAGAATAGTGGGGAGATGAGCCACCAGGAAACAGCGATTACGGCTACGCCAATCACACCGATGATGAGTTTCGTACTTGTTTTCATATATGAGTCCTCCTTTTCGGATGTATGAACCATTAATAGTCTTTTCCCGATTATTGGTCTTATAAAAGACGCGAATGCTAACATTCGCGTCTCAGGCTGTTGACGAACCAAATCGCATATGGCGATTTGGTTCGTCTTTTTTTATGTTCAACGAGCTTGAGGCGTTCTGCCCGACAAAAGATTGAAGAAATGTTATGTAGACGGTCCTTTCTGGCCAACAGGTTGGCCAGCTTCTTCATGTTTTGTGCGGTGGCTGCCACCAGATTGGCGCGTTGGACCTTCGCGGTCCCCCTGTAGAAGGTGAAACGGAGCCCGTGGAGCTCTTTCCCATCGGCGAACGAGCGCTCGACGGTCTGCGGCCGCAGTCGGTAGAGGGATTTCCCAGACGCGGACAGGCGGTTCTCGTTCACCTGCTCGCGGTAATGTTCATCGACGTGGCGTGTGATGTCCCTTCGGTGCGTCCGGCTGGACGTGCACTTCTCGAGGAGAGGGCAGTTCTGACAGATGGAGGGGTCGGAGACGTAATGGTGATAGCCGTGGCGGTCCGTCGTCTGATAGGTGAGGCGCTGTCGCGCCGGACAGAGATATGCATCTTCCTCGGGCAGGTACGTGTACCGGGTCTTGCGGAACATCCCTTTCTTCCCGCCGAAACGCCTCCGGGCGATGACCCCGAAGATGCCCCGTTCGACGAGCGCCTTCGCGATCCCGGTTGTGAAGTAGCCTGCATCGAGTGCGACCGCCTCGAGCGGGAAATGGAAACGTTCGAGGACATGGTCGAGCCGATTGAGATAGACGGTGCTGTCCGAGACGTTCCCGGGTGTGACGTGTACATCGACGATGAAATTGTGCTTGGCGTCGACCGTCCGATGCGCCAGCCAGAAAAAGCCTTCCGGCTTCTGGTCACGATACATGTATCCCGCATCCGGGTCGGTCCGGCTCATCTTGACGAGCCGGCACTCCCTCTTCTCAGATGCCGGTTTCAGTTCTTTTTTCCGCGTTCGGCCCGTTCCTCGTTCACGCGGGTGAGAAGCTCGTCCTCGATCGCACCGACGACCCGTTCGACCTCTACCTTGTCGAATTTCTTCTTGTTCGCGTTCGCCCGGATGTGCGTGGAATCCGTGATCAGGATGCGTCCGGAGACGAGACCGTGAGATTCCGCCTGTCGGACGATGTCCTCGAAGATTTGTTGGAACACGTCGTTCCCCTGAAAGCGTCGGCGGTAGGCCTGGCTGATCGTCGAATGGTCGGGAACCTTCTCATCGATGCCGAGACCGAGGAACCAGCGATAGGCGAGGTTCGTCTGAACCTCCTTCACGGTCTGGCGCACGGAACGGATGTTGAACAGGGGTCCGAGTAGGATGATCTTGATGATGATCTCCGGATCGATGCCGGGCGTACCGGTGTTCGAATAGAGCGGGGCGCAGAGCCGGTGCACGATCGAGAAGTCGATGTGACGGTCGAGTCTCCGGACGAGATGATCCTGCGGGACCAGCTGGTCCAACGTGGTCTTCGACTGGATCGGTTCATGTCGTTTCTCAGAATGGGCGCGATACATATTGGGTTCCTCCTTTTGATGACGAGCGAACTTGGTGTTTACCTTCTTCTTTCCCCGTTTGTAAGGGTTCGAAGTATGTATCGGGCTTTTTCTTCGGCCATCGAGGCCTCAGAAAAAGAAAAATGGCCGCCAAAGGTGGCGACCATTCGTGTGACTCGTCCTACGGCGTCCCGACTCCTGCAGGAAAGCAATCCGACGGAGACCCAGCAGCGACCTGAGTCGCGATGCGGCTCCGGGATTGCCTGCGGAAAGCGTGGGCGCCGGAAGGACGAGTTCGAACATCTTATTTGTCAACAAGCTGAGACGCGAATGCTAACATTCGCGTCTGATGACCGTTATACGGTTTCCGTCCAGTTTTCCTCGATGAACTCGTCGCGTCCCGAGATGGCCCGGTCTTCCTTATAATGCTTCGGATTCTTTTTATGATAATCCTGATGGTAGTCTTCTGCAGCGAAGAACGTCGTCGCCGGAATGATTTTCGTGACGATCGGAGCCGTGAAACGACCACTTGCCGCCAACACATCGCGACTCGCCTCAGCCGCGATTCGTTGTTCTTCGGTGTGATAGAAGATGGCTGGGGCATACTGAGGTCCCCGGTCTTGGAATTGACCACCATCGTCCGTCGGATCGGTCTGAATCCAATACAGCTCAAGAAGACGTTCATACGAGAATAATGCTGGATCATATGTGATTTGAACGACCTCGAGGTGCCCCGTCGTCCCGGTTTTCACTTGTTCATACGTCGGATTGTCGACCTGTCCGCCCATATAGCCGGATACGATGCCTTCAATCCCTGGTAATTCTTCAAATGGTGTCACCATGCACCAAAAACAGCCGCCTGCGAATGTTGCTTTTTCCATACTGTCGTTCCCTCCAAATCGTCATTCAACAAAAAAGCGCTCACGTCGGATGACATGAGCGCTTTCGTCATATCGTCCAAGGTTTCCCTTGCTGGTCGTAGCACCTTGCCTAAGGCAGGTTGCTGTGAAGTCGCGGAGCCAGATCTCTCGTTCACTCTTGATATCGATATGTAGTTGGTGAGAGCATCATACCACCCTCAAATTACATTCGTCAATGATTCGGTTTTCGTTTCAACTGAAAAACCGTCAAGACGATGATGAATCCAATCAACCCGATGGAAATGAGCGTACCATACGGCACATTCTCCCCGTATAGCTGTAAGAAAAATAGACCGAATACGGCAAGCAACACAAAGACATAGGAGCGAGTCATTGGGACCTCCAGTTTTTTCTTAAGTGTATCAAGAACACATCGACTTGGCGATACGAAAAGGAAATCAGACGTAGAGCACGAATAAAGGGGAAGAGATAAAGGAGGAATGCATGATGGAACAAATCCAATTACATGAACTGACGATTGAACGTGCGCATCGTGGGTATAAAGAAGGACAATTCACGGCGAGAGACGTGACCGCCTATTATTTAGGACGGATTGCGACGTATAATGAACGACTTCACGCCGTCATTCAAGTCAATCAGGACGCCCTGTTCGAGGCAGAGGCGGCAGACCGGGCCTACCGAAAAGGGGTACGCAAACCGCTACTCGGCATTCCCGTCTTAATCAAAGACAATATCGAGACGAACGGTCTGATGCGAACGACAGCGGGAGCAGCCGCGATGCGACATCATTTCGCCGGTCGAGATGCCGAGCTCGTCAAACGCTTGCGGGCTGACGGGGCCATCATCCTTGGCAAAGCGAACCTGTCCGAGTGGGCGAACTTTTTAACGGAAGATATGCCGAACGGCTGGAGTGCCGTCGGTGGACAGACGATGAACCCATACGGCGACGGGTTGGATGTCGGGGGGTCAAGCTCAGGGTCGGCTTCAGCGGTCGCGGCAAACCTTACGCTTCTCGCAGTCGGATCTGAGACGAGCGGTTCAATCGTCCATCCGAGTGTCCATAACAGCATCGTCGGGATCAAGCCGACCGTCGGGTTGATCAGTCGCTCCGGAATCATCCCGATCTCACGTTCTCAAGATACGGCGGGACCAATGGCGCGTACGCTTCGTGATGCGGTCATCGCCTTACAATCGATGTGCGGGGAAGATGAATCGGATCCGGCAACTCTCGAGACACCGGTCGGTCCCCCATACGTGACATGTCTCGATGTGAGGCAAGCGGTCGGGATGCGTGTCGGATTTATCAAGCCAAATATTTCAGACGAAGAAGTCGGATTGTATGAGGGGGCGCTCCGATTGCTACGGCAAGCCGAGGTCGAACTCGTTGAGGTCACGCTACCAAAGCATGAGGCGCTAGAGCAGGCGGACATCTTGTTCGACGAATTCAAGCTCGGGGTCGAGGCGTATCTTGCCAACACGACCGTGCCGTTTAAAACGCTTTCCGATTTGATCGAGTGGAACGCGGAACATCCTGAATCGATTCCGCACGGCCAGACCATCTTTGAAGAAGCGAACGCCAAATCTGGGAAACTGACTGAAGCGAACTATCTCAACCGACGCATCGAGGACGTACGTCTCGCGAAAACGGAAGGGATTGACACATTGCTTGCGTCACATAAACTGGACGCACTCGTCCTGCCGCATGACATGAACTACGACATGGCTGCAAAAGCAGGTCATCCGACGATTACAATCCCATATCATTTGAAAAAGAGCGGTGCCCCATTCGGACTCTCGTTCACGGGGACGAGCTATGCGGAGCGTGATTTAATCCGAGTCGCTTATGCGTTCGAACAATTCGTCACACGACCGACGCCTCCAGATTATTCGTAAGTTGCACCCGTCTCTCACGTCCGCTACAATGGTACGTATGCGGATTAGAGAAAGGACAGATTACAATGAAATCATCTATATACGGGTTGACGTTCGATCAACTCACAAACGAGTGTACGGAAGCGGGATACGGTGCCTTCCACGCACGTCAAGTTTGGGACTCGCTCTACATCGACCGGGTCAAATCGATGGACGACCTCAACGTACGTGATGAGGTGCGTGATTACTTAACAGAGAAATATGTCATCTCAACACAAGAACTGTTCGTCAAACAAGAAGCGGGCGACGGGACGGTCAAATTCTTACTTAAATTACATGACGGGCACTACATCGAGACGGTGCTCATGCGTCACAAATACGGACGTTCGGTCTGTGTGACGACTCAGGTCGGTTGTAACATCGGCTGTAGCTTCTGTGCGAGCGGTTTGTTGAAAAAGACGCGTGATTTGACGGCTGGTGAGGTCGTCGAGCAGATCATGACCGTCCAACACTTCCTCGATGAAGAGGGTGAAGGGGACCGCGTCAGCCATATCGTCGTCATGGGAATCGGTGAACCGTTTGATAACTTCGACAACTTGGTCGACTTCTTGCGTGTCGTCAAAGATGAGCGTGGACTTGCGATCGCTCCGCGTAAAATCAACGTGTCGACGAGTGGTCTCGCGGATAAGATCTACAAGTTCGCGGACCTCGACTTACGCATCAACTTGGCGCTCTCTCTACATGCGCCAAACGATGAATTACGTACTCGCATCATGAAAATCAACCGGGCGTTCCCGCTTGATAAACTCATGCCGTCGATTCGCTATTACGTCGAGAAGACGAATAAACGAATCACATTCGAATATATCCTGCTCTCAAAAGTGAACGATTTGCCGGAACATGCGGAAGAACTCGCCGACTTGATTGAAGACATCAAAGACAAGTCATACGTCAACTTGATTCCGTACAACCCGGTCAACGAGCACATCCAATATGAGCGAAGCACGCCTGAGGACATCATGGCGTTCTACGATATCTTGAAAAAACGTGGCATCAACACTGGTGTCCGTCTCGAGCACGGGACAGACATCGATGCGGCATGTGGACAACTCCGCAGTAAGCATATGAACGTCGAAGGCGCGAAGTAAACAAATGGCCTCTCCGAATCTCGGGGAGGCCATTCGTTTACCGTTTTTGCCCGACATATTGAATCACAGCTGATTCGCCGTGATGGAGCGTGCCTTCTTCTCGCCAGACGACCGTCTCATGTAAGACGAGCGGTACGAAATCGTCCTCTAGTTGGTGGAACATCTCTTCGGTGTAAAGAAGTGAGGCGTCGTTTGGTCCACCTGTCCCGTAAGCGAGTTGATGTGTAGAGTAGACTTCACTCAGGAACAAACCACCAGGTCGAAGCGTTTGTTGGATACCCGAAAACACCTTTTCTCTGACGTGTGGAGGAAAGTGGCCAAAGATACAGATGACCATGTCATACGCCTTGTTTGGCCAATCGGCTTCATTCAAGTCGATCTGTTTCGTCTGAATGGACACGTTTCGTGACGTCGCCAAGCGTTTCGCTTTGTCGATCCCTGCTATAGAAATGTCCCATATCTCAACTTCAAAGCCGAGCGTGGCGAGCCACACCGCGTTTCGACCTTCGCTCTCCGCGATGGCCAATACACGTTTTCTTTCAGGTTGATGAGACGTGACCCATTCGCGTAAAAATTCGTTTGGCTCTGTCCCATACACATACTCTTCCGAACTAAATCGTTCATCCCATTTCGACAAGCCATTCACTCCCTCGCTACGTTTCTTTCACTATAGCAAAACGAAAGGACGACGGTGAAAATCCAACACGATTTTCTGGATTCATGCATAGACCCAATGCGAGAGGGGAATAGATTTCTGAACTAATGGATAGAGTGGAGGCTAAGTGATGGAGAAAGTAGATGCGTCGTTGTGGATTCGTGTACGAAATACGCTTGGTGAAGGTCCGTGTTGGGATGCCGAGCTGAAGCGGTTTTATTGGGTAGATATCGAAGGCCATACATTGTGGTGGTATGACGAACGTGAGGATGAAATCTCGTCGTTTGAAGTCGGGAAACAAGTCGGTTTCGTCATTCCGAAAGTGACGGATGGCGTTGTCCTTGGTTTGAAGGACGGCATTTATGAGTGGGATGAGATCAATCGGGACTTGAAGAAGATTGTCGAGTTGGATGATCCGGACGGTCAATTGCGGTTCAATGACGGAAAAGCCGATCCATACGGTCGAATCTTCGCCGGAACACTTCATCTCGAAGACAAAGAGAATCAAGCGACATTGTATCGTGTCGATCGGGATGGTACGACGACGACACTCATGGATGAGCTCACACTTTCGAACGGGTTGACGTGGTCTCCTGACCATTCCGTTTTTTATCATATCGATACACCGACTGAAACGATTCGCCAATATGATTTCGATTTGAAGGCGGGTACGTTATCAAATGGAAAGGTCGTCATCGATTTCGCGGACGAGGATGGCTTCCCAGACGGTATGACATCAGATACGGAAGGATGTTTATGGATTGCGCATTACGCCGGAAGCAAAGTATCTCGCTGGAATCCATCAACCGGTGAAAAGCTGTTAGAAGTTCACGTTCCTGCACCGAATGTCACATCCTGCGCCTTCATCGGGGATGGGCTCAATCGATTGGCCATCACGACGGCTCGTGAGGGGATGGATGAGGAAGCGTTAGCCGAATATCCGGATGCTGGATCGGTATTTATCATCGATACAGAGGTGAAAGGGATGCCGCTTTATCGCTTTGGGCGTTGAGGAGGACATGCAATGGTGAAACGACTGTTAGTTCGAGCGGGTATTGGGTTGGCAGTTGCGGCAGCGGTCAAGATGGGGATTCAAAAGTTGCAAGAAAATCGAGCGCGGGAAGAAGATCATTCTTATCTCGACCCAAAATGGGACGAGGTGCCGAGTGTCGATTCTGACAAGGACGAGGATGAGGTCGGGTTGACGCAACTCGACTCCATCTATCGGGCGGAGTGGCAAGCGAACGCCTATCCCCGCTCGGAAGCAGAACGAAAAGCGTTGGAAGAATAAAAGCATGTTTTTCAAAACACGTCCATATGGCGTGTTTTTTTGTTGACAAATCGAATCAGTCGTTTCAATATATAAAAAGTAATGATTACGATTTAATGGAGGTTCATCAATATGAAACGAATTCCAATTACAGTACTCTCGGGTTATCTTGGTAGCGGAAAGACGACACTGCTCAACCACATCTTACATAACCGGGAAGATAAAAAATATGCGGTCATCGTGAACGATATGAGCGAGTTGAACATCGATGAGAAATTGATTGAACAGGGTGGTTTCTCCCGTACCGATGAAAAATTAGTCGAACTCTCGAACGGGTGCATCTGTTGTACCCTACGTGAGGATTTGCTGACAGCGGTCTATGAGTTGACAAAGGATCGCGACCTCGATGGTATCATCATCGAGTCTTCTGGTATCTCTGAACCGATTCCCGTTGCGCAGACATTCACGTATGCCGATGATGCGCTCGGAATCGATTTGACGAGCCGTGTCTATATCGATGCGATGGTCACTGTCGTCGATGCGTATCGTTTCTTCAAAGATTTCAATTCTGGTGAATCGCTCATGGAACGTCAACAAGCCGTCGATACAGGAGATGTCCGTGAAGTCGTCGACCTACTCGTCGATCAAGTCGAATTTGCGGATATCATCGTGTTGAATAAGGCAGACCGGGTGTCTGAAGCGGAACTGCAGGAGATGAAGGGGCTACTTAAGACACTCAACCCGAGCGCCCGATTATTGACTTCAACGTACTCCGACGTAGCGTTAGACGATCTACTCGACGTCCAGTTGTTCGATTTCGATCAGGCGATGCGTGCGGCGGGATGGATTCAAGAACTTGAGGCAGAAGAACATACGCCGGAAACGGAAGAGTATGGCATCAGCTCGTTCGTCTACCGTCGTCGTCGACCGTTCCATCCTGAGCGTTTGATGAATTGGATGGAGCATTACCCTGAAGAAATCGTCCGCGCCAAAGGCTTCTTGTGGATTGCGTCACGGAACGACCTTGCCTGTCTCTTCTCCCAGGCCGGATACGCATCGACGCTCGAACATGCCGGTCGTTGGTTAGCGACCCTTCCCGAGAGTGAACGAGAGGCCATGTTCTCCTCAGAACCGGAACTGCGCGAGGACTACATCGAGCCGTACGGAGACCGACAGAACGAATTGGTCCTTATCGGTCAACGGATGGACCGGGATGCGGTCGAGCAATCACTTGACGCCTGTTTGTTGACGGATGAGGAGATGGTAGCGGAGTGGGATTCGTTCCATGACCCACTTCCTGGTACTGGCCAACTCGTCACCTATTCAGATTGACCGTTTACAAACTGACGAAACATCGCTATACTGTGACTGCATAAGTAACCGCATATCAATGACTGCACTAGGGGTGCTTCGGCTGAGATGTGAGCATGGCTCCGATCCCTTATAACTCGATCCAGGTAATACTGGCGTGAGGAAGTGCGGCACTTTCTCTATGCAAGTTTGTATAGATTTTGTTGCTGCATTCTCATGAATGCGGCTTTTTTTATGCAAACACATATAGAGGGGGAAACAAGATGAATGAATCATGTGGCACGAGTCCGATTGTCGGATTTCGCTTCACGCTTAGCCCGATGACAGATGACTTTGTCGGGACGATCAAAGGGGCATTGAAAGGAACGAATATGACGGGTGTGTGGCGACATACAGATGACGTGTCGACCGTGATCCGAGGTCGCGCCGAGCACGTGTTCGACGTCGCACGGACCGTCTTAAGCCTGGCTTCGGAGGAAGGACGCCATGTCTCGATGAGCGGAACCTTCTCTGTCGGATGTCCGGGAGATTCGGCAGGGGATGAGGTGCTCGAGGCACCACCACAACCACTGAATGGAATTTCAAGAGAACAGTATGTCTCGTCACAGTTCGCGCTTTATCCGATGGGGGCGGAGAACTATATGGATCTCATCTATGATGAAATCGAGCAAGCGATACAGGCGGGTGTCTATAATGACTCCATGCACTACGCGTCAGGCATTCATGGGAACTTGGATGATGTGTTCTCGTATTATGAGGCGGCGTTCAACCGGATGCGCGAGAAGAATCGACACGTCGTCATGACGGTGACGTTCAGTGTGAACAGTCCGTCACATGGAGGACGACATGCTTAAATCGTGGAAATTGAAAGAGGTCGTCCTCGTCTCCGTATTGTCTGTCGTATTTGCCGTCGTCTACTTATTGTTTGTTCATATCGGGAACTTATGGGCAGGGTTGATTGGACCGATCGCCTATGAATGGATTTTCGGTATCTGGTTCATCGTGTCAATCATCTCGGCGTACATCATCCGGAAGCCGGGTGCTGCCTTCATCTCGGAAGTGATGGCAGCGACGATTGAAATGTTGATTGGAAATGCAATCGGACCGCGCATCATCTTGGTCGGCATCGTCCAAGGTCTTGGGGCGGAAGCAGTCTTTGCGATGACAGGTTATCGTCGATACGAGCTTTGGGTTCTCATGCTTGCTGGATTTGGCTCGGCCATCACGAGTTTCGTGTACACTTACTTCATGAGCGGATTTGCGATGCTCGAACCAGGATATGTGGCGACGATGTTCGGGCTGCGGGTGGTCAGTGGCATGGTCATCGCAGGAATCGGTGGGAAGTTGCTCAGTGACCTGTTGCTCAAGACGGGGTCACTTCGTGGCTATGCGATCGCTCGGAGTGGGAACGTCCATGGTTGAGACAGAATCGCTTTCATTCCGGTTCCCCGAAAGTCAGGACACCATCATAAAAGATGTGTCACTTTCCATACGACCTGGACGCACGATTTTGACAGGAGCGAGCGGAAGCGGGAAGTCGACCCTACTCGCGCTGTTCAACCGTCTCTATCCAGAGAATTGTGATGGAGTCCTAGAAGGCAGACTCGAACTGTTTGGACGGATTTACGACGAATACGCACCAGGCGAGATCAATCAGCAGGTCGGGACGGTGTTTCAAGACCCGGACACGCAGTTCGTGATGGAACGGGTGGAAGAGGAACTCATCTTCACACTCGAAAATTTGCAGACACCGGTCGAGGTCATCGATCAGCGTGTGACGGAGATTCTCGAGTCACTCAAACTGACCGATTACCGAAATCGTCACATCGATTCCTTGTCAGGCGGGGAGAAACAACGGATTGCCGTCGCCTGCGCCATGGTCGGACAACCGGAATGGTTGCTTCTCGATGAGCCGTTGACACACCTTGATCCAGTGACCGCGAATCGATTTGTCGACTGGCTTGATCACTTGGACAACGTGAACGTCATCGTTGTCGAACATCGCGCGCACTTGTGGGGAGACTTTTTTGATTGGCACATTGAACTCGATCAAGGACGGATTGTACGGAACGAGCCGTTTCAACCGGTCGATGATTTTTCATTCAAACCGTCGCCTGAGCCACGACAAGCAGTCGAACACTATGTGGTCGACGAGGTGGAGCGTGACACATTTCGATTAAAAGGAGTGACCCTAAAAGCTCGGATTGGGGAAGTGATTGCCATATTAGGACCAAATGGGAGTGGAAAGTCGACGTTTTTACGAAGGTTGACGGAGTGTGACCGCCGGGTGGGACTCGTCCCCCAATCTCCGGAACACTTATTTTTCATGAACTCGGTCGAGCAAGAGCTACAGTTTGGTCATGAGGAATCGATTGATGTCGTATTGGATGAGCTAACCCTCGAGGACAAACGAGTCCTCCATCCATTGTCACTCAGTCATGGACAGAAGCGACGACTCGCCGTCGGGATTCAGTTACTCTCAAACAAACAGTTGCTTGCCTTCGATGAACCGACGGCTGGCCAAGATGAACCGTCACTCCATGCACTAGAGATTTTGATGAAGCGACATGCGGAAAAGGGACAGACGATCTTGTTCGTGACCCATGACTTATCGTTCGCCCATATCGCCAATACGTTCTATTTGATGAAGGACGGGGAACTCTCAGGACCATTCGGTGATGAGCTTTGGGGGGACACGGAGAGACTTCGTCATTATCGACTCACGGGAGGTCGAAAGCGATGTCACTCCATGATATGAATCCGACGATCAAGTTTGTGACGATGACGATCATCATGTTCGGGTTGGCCTTGTTTTATAACCCGTGGACCCCGCTCGTCATCATTGTCGGTACGTTGACGATTCAATTACTGGCGACGGACGTTTCATGGAAGAAGTGGAGCCTGTTTTTGATTCCTTTTCTCGTCACGGCACTCGGGACGTTTTGGACGACGCTCGTGTTTGGGAAGGAGCTGGGGGGAGAAACGTGGGTAACCCTTCTCGGTCAAGACATTTCAAAAGAAGAGGCACGTATCGCCATGTCTCTTAGTCTACGTGTGTTGGCATTCACCGTACTGTCGCTCCTCTTCATGTTGACGACCGATTCGAAACGTTTCGTCATGAGTTTGATGCAACAGGCAAGGCTTTCTCCGACGATTGCCTATAGTGCGCTCGTCGGATTCCGCTTCCTTCCGTTAATGCAACGGGAGATGCATCAGCTACAATACGCGCATCGACTTCGCGGCGTACCTCTTGATACGAAATGGGAGCGGATTCGGCATGTCCCGAAACTACTTCTTCCACTGATGGCAGGTTCAATCCGACGTGCTGAACGTGTCGCCTTCTCCATGGAGGCGAGAGGTTTCACAAGTGGAAAACGGACCGTCTATGAGCGGATTGACATCAAACCGTCCGATTACATATGGTCCGGTATATTCTTCATACTGTTCGGTCTTTCCATTTGGATTGGCATATGAAAAGACGACTCACGGAGAGTCGTCTTTTTTCGTTTCTTTCACGATGCGAAACTTCGGTTTGACCGATTCGTTGTTGAACGCCTCGAGAACGGTATTCTCGTTTGCCATTCGAATCTGTTGTGGCTCGCCTTTTGCTGTCGTACCGATGCAATACATGTTCGCTTCATAATCCGCAAAGAGCGATTTGTAAGATGTCGCATGGTGCATCAAGCGACCTGGAGACCCCCAACCGACGATGATCATCCCGCCGCTCGCCTCTACCTCTTGTAACGTCTCTTCGACGTAATGGTAGTTCGTCTCATCGAGTTGAGACTCCACGTATGGAAGGTTGTCATTGATAGCGAGTGTCGGGACGAGACTGATGACCCGCATTTCTCGAATCGGTTGTGACAAATGATTTTGCATCAACATATAAGCACGCTGTGTCGTTGTGCCGGACAAAAAGGCATCGCTCATCCGCGGCGAGTAAATGATGACGGCGCAGATGACGCCATCCTCCACATCGGTGAACTCATACGTTCGCATATAGCGTTTCGTTTTATCTTCATTGAAGATTGATTTGACGCGGATGGTTACTTCTTCTACATGCGTGTTCATTTCCATTCCTCACTTTTTCATGTAAGCATCAGCCGAGCGATTTAAACCACTCGACATATCGAATCGTGTAATAAGCAACTCGTTGACTAAGCGTATCACGCTCATCAGGCATGAACGTCACGCTTGATTCATAGTTCTCGAAGTACGTCATGACATCATTGACATATTGCTCACTTCGATTGTATTCGAAGATGGCGTTTCGGACGGACGTGACCGAATCTGTCTTTTTCCCACCGTGTTCACTTAAATAATACGCCGCCGTGTGCGCAGAATCAACTAGACTGTGTGGGTCAGCTTTTCCATCGCCGTTTCCGTCGCGACCGAGTCCGCCATACTGTTCAATCAAGGCAAGGTCCGTCAAATCTACTTCGTCTTCCGGGACATCGCCTTTTTGGTCATCGGTGTCATATTCCCAACCGAGCCAAGTGCGGGGCATGAATTGAAAAGGTCCGATCGCGCCGACAGACGAACGCATCGACGAACTGTGTGAGAAGATGGTCTCTACCCGATGAACGGCAGCCAGTAGGCGCCAGTCCACGTCATATGTTTCAGCGGCGTCTTGATAGACGGCCAGATGTGTGTTCGGAACACCGTTCTCTCCATAATAGGTTCGATACAATCCATTGTTCACTTTATCATGTTGACCGAGCCAGCCGACTGCCCCGAGCAAAAGCACGAGCACAATGATGAAACCGGTCAGTCGCAGCATCATACGTTTCAAGATACCGCCTCCTAGCTTTTAGACAATACCCGAATAGTGTAGCATATAGCTAAGAGGAAGGACAGGAGTGGATATGGATGCTCGAACGTTTGATTTTTACAGCCATTATCGGCTACATGCTGATCGTTCAAATCTTCAATGCCAAATTGATTCGTCCCTTGATTGAAACGAGAGGACGGGCATGGGTGTACGAACAAACCGTGAAATCGGCATGGGGACTGACCTTGTTGATTGTCGCCCTCATCTTTTTATTTCAAGTACCGCCAGCGGAAGTTGGATTGACATTCGCACCAGAAGCGGGGAACGAACAGGCTTGGCAAGTCTTTTACTTGTCATGCATCCTAGTAACCGTGACACTCGTCTTTTATCTGTTGGTCAAAACTTCAGCACGTCTCCGACATGTGTTACGCCCTTACTATGAGCTCGATTTAGAGAAGTTGCTACTACCCCGGACAAAAGCAGAAGAACAGGCGTGGAACGCCGTCTCGGTCACGGCTGGCGTGACCGAGGAATTCATATTCAGAGGAGTCCTGCTATACACGATTTCCCTCTATATCGAGGTGCCAGATGTGACTCTCGCCCTAATCGGGGGCGCCCTTTTCGGCGTGGCCCACGCCTATCAAGGGACAAAGGGAGTATTTACGACAGGGATTGTTGGATTCGGATTAGGCATCCTCTATTTAGGGATGGGAGTCCTTTGGCCGGTCATGGTGTTACATGTACTTCTAGATTTGATTGCCGGTCCAATCCATGTCGATGCAAAAAGCGAGTGACCGCTCCCTCATAGGCGAGAGCGTCCTTGATCATGCAATCGGTATGTTCTGCCCCATCAATTAACAACAAATCGTTCTTTCGGTTCAAGGCATTCATTTCGACCGACATCCACGTCGGCACGAAATCATCTTTTGAACCATGCACGAATAGGATTGGGGTCGTCGTTTCCGTGACGGCCTTTTTCGGTTGGACTTGTCTCATCGTGAAGCCGGCACGAGACCAAAGGAAATAGTCGATTCCCGGTAAAATGAGTTCGGCTGGGATGTGGTGTAACTCTCTCAGTTGATAACGCATCAATTGTTTCATATCGTCAAACGGACATTCAGCGATGACGAAGTCGACGTCTGTGAGCGGAGTCGTCTGCAAGACGGTGGCCGCTCCCATTGAGACGCCGTGAAGCCCGACTTGATCGACTGTTTCCTCTTTCTTCAACCAGTCCACCCAGTCGATCATATCGACTTTTTCATGGAAACCGTATGAGGCATAAATCCCTTCAGACTCCCCGTGTGAGCGTAAGTCGACGGCAAGCAGGTTATAGCCGAGTCGATGGAACATGGCGAGATGAGGGGCCATGAAACTATGTGATGCGGTATATCCATGTACGAACACAATCCATTTTGTTGACCCTTCATTCCGATAGATACGCCCGTAGAGGCGGTAGTCATCCCGCGATTGAATCGAGACATGCTCGAACGGTACGTCATGATAAAAGGTGCGATCTTCGTCCGTATATGGAGCGAGTAACATCTCCGGAGTCTTTCGTTTGCCTCGCGTCATTCGTTTGAAGGCATAGTAGCTGATTGCGTAATAACCTGTGAAAAGTGATGCTAATCCAATTTTCCATTTTCGTTGCATTGATACCGACTCCTTTCAACGTTATTGTACCCGAAACGACTCGATACGGTCCTGTTTTCTTACATAAGGGGAGGGCATACTTAACATAAGCAGGTGAATTAGATGAATGACGGCACATCGAAAGATTAGGTAGAGAACGATATGATGAAGTGACAATAGCAGGAGGGTGGGGGGTATCTACATGGAGAGGTCAGAGATTTATCGAATGATTCAAAGGGTGTTGAGCGACAGAGAGGGAACGCTTGAGCGAGGAGTAACGTTCTCGTGGACGCTTGAAGGTGATGAACGGATTGTCGGACTCGTATTTGATGTTATACTCGACCGGTATTTTCTATACAACAAAACAAGCCTCCTCACCGAGGTGCAAGAGATTGCGCGTCTAGTCGAGTGTCGACCAGAGGAAATCGTCCGCGCTTTCTCCTGTCTTTCGGGGATTCGACTCGAATCGAATCATATCATCGAACGACTGATGACCATCGAAGAGGCGACCATTTCGGAAAATGGATCAATCCGTGTTGCCATTCGCCTTGGAGGATGGCTCACTCATCAGCTGCATCAAATTGGTTGTGATGCCCTTCTTCCTTGTTGAGCTCGGTCAAGGTACCGTCAATCACGCGAAGGACACGATCACACACATCGAGCATGCGTTCATCATGTGTGATGACGACGACACGTCTTCCTTCCTCATGCGCTTGTTTGGCCAATAGTTCCATTACAAGACGTCCATTCTCATAATCCAAACTCGCCGTCGGTTCATCTGCCAAAATGAGTTGCGGGGAGTTGATGAGGGCCCTAGCGACGGCGACGCGTTGCTTTTCACCTCCTGACAAGGTCGATGGGAGATGGTGCAAACGGTGCCCTAAGCCGAGGTCGGTCAACAGTTGCTTCGCATCCAACTTTTTCTTCTCCTGAATCAGCTCTAGTTGTTCGAGCACCGTCAAGTAGGGAATGAGGTGGGCCTGTTGAAACACGAACCCAACTTCATGCAGGCGTAACAGACGACGTTGTTCCTCATCTAATTCGAATACGTCTCGTTCGTTCATCAAAAATGCTCCTTGATCCGGTTTTCGCAACAGACCGAGGATGTATAACAACGTACTCTTCCCGCTACCGCTCGGACCGACGATGGCGACGCATTCCCCCGGTGAGACATGTAACTCGATGTCATTCAATACGAGCTGACCGTCAAACTGATGTGATACATGGCTTAACCTCATGATGCTTTCCCTCCTATGATTTCAATTGCGTCGACTTGACGGAGTTTCCATAACGGCAACAACGCGCCAAGAACAGATAAGAAAATGAACATGGACCCAAATAGCGCGACATGACCGAAGTCGACGAGAAACGGTAATGATGATGGAATCAACGCATCGACGACGTACATGACCCCAATCGATGTGGCGACTGCGGCCGACACGATGACTATGACCTGAGAGAGTAGTGCCCGTCCGATGATACGTGGGGAGAGGCCGATTGCCTTCAGAATTCCGAGCTCAGGTAACTTTTGAAGCGTGAACAAATAAAAGAACGCGGTCAAAATAAACGTTCCGATCACGAGCAGAAAGGCACGCATCATCGTGAATGTGCTCTGTTCGGCACTATATCCAGGAACCGACTCAATCAAATCTTGTTGACTCATGACGAGCGCATCGGACATCGTGGATTTCGTTCCAATCTCAGCAGATACATATGGACGTTGTTCGGATTGATTCAAATAATCGAACCACGTCTCGTTCGTCGTGTAAATCACCGGTCCATGACTGTAACGACCAGACGCCTCACCGGCTATCGTAAACCGATAGTTGGAAGCGAAGTCGATTAACGAATCACCTAATCCAAGATTTTCTGAAAGACTAGGATCGAAAACGACCTCACCTTTTCTAAGAGCGGAAACAGGACCGATATTGCTATCTTTTGGAAGAGCGAATAGTGTCACCTCTTCTTTTTTTCCATCGATCGTGACCGTGAGCGGTCGAACGCTCATCGTTTCTTTTGAAGTATTCGCTGTGACGTCTATAAACGATCGTGTCAATTGACCTTCTGAGTCTGGATCAAGTTGATACGTCGTAGCATTCAATTCGTGCAACGCAGAACCGTTATCATATGCGAGACCGTCTGCTAGCCCTGTAATGAGTGTCGTCAACATGATAATCAAGAATGTGATCACGAACAACATGGAAAACTTTCTTTTCTGTCTCCACATCTCTTTCCAACCTAACTGCATAAAAAAACCTCCTTCAAGTGCTGATGAAGGAAGTGTACGCAACCAATATGAACAGAATATGAACTACATCAAAAATGTAGGTGGATCGTGGTGCCGATTCCAAGGCTAGACTCGACTGTGATGTTTCCGCCATGTAGGTCGATGATATCTGAGGTGATGGCGAGACCGAGACCTGTCCCTTGACTCGTTCGAGCCGTGTCTCCCCGATAGAAGCGGTCGAAGAGGTGCTCTTTTGTCTCGTCGTCCATCCCAATCCCTTCATCCGTAACCGAGATGACGATACCCGGGTCAACGGTACATGTGATGTGGATGGTGCCTCCATCACGTGAGGCATGGACGGCGTTCACCAATACGTTGTTCCAAACTTGTGCGAGTAGAACCGGGTCACTCTTCAAGACTACGTCTTGTGGGATGTCAGTAACGACGGCAATCCCTTTTTGATCAAGAATGAAGGCGTTCATTTGAATGACTTCGGATACCGATTGAAGCACATTCACGTTCGTCTCGAGAATCGGTGGATTTTCATCCAATCGTGATAAAAGCAGCAGTTGTTTCGTCAATTGGGATAGACGCTTCGTCTCCTGTTCGATGACACGCGCATATTCCTTCGATTCTCCTTTCGTTCCGTCAGCCAATTTTTCTGCATAGCCAACTAAGGAAGTCAACGGAGATTGGAATTCA
Organism: Exiguobacterium sp. PFWT01; assembly: GCF_018255795.1. Lineage (GTDB taxonomy): Bacteria > Bacillota > Bacilli > Exiguobacteriales > Exiguobacteriaceae > Exiguobacterium. The sequence continues at coordinate 1,360,796 of NZ_CP073755.1, forward strand.
TGGGAGACATTCGAAACGAATCGTCGCTGTCTTGCTTCTGTCCGATCGATCTCGTTCGACATGTTTTGAAATTGTCGTGCCAACGTCCCGATCTCATCTTGACGCTCGACGGGGAGATGTTCCGGAGCTTTACGCATGGCGACGGATGTGGTCGCTTTCGTGAGCGTCTGTAACGGGCGGACCAGGGACCTTGTCGAGATGGCGATCAAGCCAAATGCCAAGAGGGTCACGAGTGCGAAAAATAGACCGACGAACAGATGTAACTCGCGGATTTGGGCACTCAAGTCCGGACGGATAAAGATGACGTCTCCGTTTTCAAGTGTAAATCCATATGTGTTCGTCAATTCATTATCGAACAATCCGAGCAAGAAGAGATGAAACGGAAAGTCACGCATTCCCTGATAGGGAGCCCCGTTCCGTACGGACTGAATCACCGTATCAGATATGGTCTCGTCTCGAAATGCACCGCCAAAGCGTCGACGTTCGTCTGTCGAGTCCATGACGACCAGTTGGTATCCGGTTGCGGCTAAAAAGGTATAGAAGGCATCATAGTCTAAATCGGTATGGTTCTCGACATACGACTCCGCCATTTTGGCGACCCGTTCCGTCTTCTCGCTATAGGAAGGTTGCCACCACGTGTAATAAGCCACATTGCTGATCAAAAGAGAGATGGCTCCGGAAAGAAGTAAAATCAAGAACATCGTGACGATGATTCGCGTGTAGAGTGTCTTCATCCGTTCACCTCGAGCGCGTATCCGACGCCTCTTACCGTTCGAATTGTCAGGGCAGGGTGATCGAACCGATTACGAAGTCGCTTGATATGCACATCAACCGTTCGCTCATCCCCTTCGAAATCAAACCCCCATATTAACTCGATCAACTCCTCACGACGATACACCCTTCCTGGGAATGAGGCGAGCTGAAATAATAGCTCGAACTCTTTTTTAGGGAGATAGAACAGCTGCCCCTCAAGCGTCACCTCGTACTCTCTTAAATCGAGTCGAAGGGGACCGGCTTGAATTTGTGAAGCGGCCGAGCGTTGATAACGCCGTGAGACGGCTTGTAATCTGAACAATAGCTCCTCAGGGATGAACGGTTTGGTCACATAGTCGTCTGCCCCATGCTCGAACCCTTGGCGCTTATCCTCCCATTCATCGAGAGCGGTTAGTAGGATGACGGGTATATCAAGAGTCGCCTTGAGTCGTCGACACAACTCACGACCGTCAAGCCCTGGGAGCATGATGTCGACGATTGCGGCATCGATTGGTTGCGTTGTAAAACGTTCTTCGCCTGTGTTGCCGTCGGTCGCCGTTAACACCTCATGACCCGCATCCTCGAACGTCTCCTTCACAAGGCGTAAAATGGATGGATCGTCTTCTACGATGAGTATACGCATATCGGTCGTTCCTTTCCAAAATAGGTTCGACACGAAACGAGGTGACCCATGTGGAGTCACCTCGAGTCGTATCAGCTTTATTGTTTCGTCATCTCTTGATGAAGGGCACGGAGTGCGCGGATGAACGCATCCTTAAAATATTTGTCTTCTTGTGTCTCTAATGTTTGGATGGCCTTTTGGTCACCGTTACTCGCTTTGACGAGGAGATTCACGACTGTTCCCCAACGTTTCACATGTTCTGGGCGAGGGTGGTTCAACGCGGTCGTCAACGTGAACCAATACGGTTGATCGCGTCGCTGTAACGTGGCGATCATCTGTTTGGCAAGGAGTGCTTCTTCTTCAGAAGGGATTGTTGCCGTGGCGAACCAACCGAGCATCGAGGCGCTCATCGATTCAAGTTCTTGTTTCATCGCAGGTTCGATCGGCATCCGTCCGAAGTCTGTCACGTTGACGAAAACCAGTCGGTCTTTCGGGTCGATATGTGTGATCCATCCTGACACTGACTTCATCTTTTCACGTTCTTTTGACTGGGCTTTACACGTGTAGCCTTGAAGTTTTCCGATGTAGATGCGGAATTGTCCACGGTCGACATGCTTGTCCACTTTGAACTCGATTTCTTGTCCCGCTTGAAACGGTTGATTTCGTTTATTCAACGTCTGACCCTTTTTCAATTCAGGTCGCTTGGAGATATGACGCAGTGCTTCCTGTTCCGTCCGGTCATCCAATGTCCAGAGGTTATGAGGGGTCACGTTTTTAAAGCGATGACGCCGAACGTAGATGTATTGATCAAGTGCGTCAATCGCGTCTGCCGAAGTGGAAGTTCCATTCAAATAGTCATCAGCGATGTCACGTAAGGTGAGGGATTCGAGACGGTCGATATGTCCTGAATATGGGACGCTTCCGACAACAAATAACGCGGTCGCAATCAACTCACTTTCTCGAGGGGTCAGCGGTCGTTTGGCCATGGTGCACTTCCTCTCTCTCAATTCATATGATTAGTATAACAAAAACAGTTCGACCGTTGTGAACTCAACTGCGATTTGGAAAAAAATGAGGAATGGACAGGATTCCCACCATTTATCTCGAATAATGATCTTGTAGAGAATCGGATGAAGGTATGAAAAGTGAGGTGAGGCGATGAAGCTCTCCATTGAACCAGGGGATTATGTTGTATTGATTGAAATCAATAAAGAAGTACTTAAATGTGCCTCCCTCGATGAAGCCGATCAGGCAGATCGTTTGCGATATGAGCTCGTCGGTCGGATGAGCGAACGCCTGCCGGCAGAAGTCATCGTTCCGTCCATCATCGATTACATCCGCTTCGGAAGCGGATATATCGGAGATCGTATCGTCTGGGACGCCGAAACCGAGTCTTTTTTTTGCCAACAGTTTGAGACCATTGACGGCTCCCCGCTCGGAGAGGACTTAGAAGGATTTCGTCCCGACCCAAGCCGGGTGGAACTGGCGCGCTACTATACGTACTTGACGATTGGACGGATTGTCGAGTTTGATATGTTACATCCGGATGAGCCAAGCTATTGGTAAATTTGTCGACAACTTTTTATTCAAAAAAAGGGAAATCTAATCCAAAGTTTGAGATAACGGAATCACTTTATCAATTTGGAATGGAACGGAAGGAATGAAAAAGTTTGCCCTTTTGACAGCGGTTGCCAATTTACTGCCGGTGGGAGTAGATGCTGCGAAGCCAGTCATCCTTAAGAAACATGGCTACGTCGTTTCAGAACCACAAGTCACGAGTCAATATTATGTGAAGCAAATCGGTACGGATTTGGCCTGGAGTAAGACGAGAGGCGCAAGTGATATCGTTGTGGCGCTGATTGACTCGTCAGCTGACCGGAACCATACGGATTTGAAGAACGTTCCTCGTGTCGTCAATTCCATGAAAGGTCCGTATACTGCGGATATTCATGGTACGCATACCGCCGGGATCATGGCCGGGAAACATAACCGCTTTGGGATTGCAGGACTCGCGCCGAACGTCCGCTATCACTTCTATAATGTGTTTTACGGGGTGAATAAAGATAAAACGGACTCTTGGACGGTCGCTAATGCCGTGGATACGGCTGTGGCGAAAGGGGCGAACATCATCAACCTCTCGCTTGGGGGGGGATGATTATGATAGTCGTTTAGCCTCATCAATCAAACGGGCAAGGGCGAAAGGGGTCATTATCGTCGCATCATCTGGAAATGATCGAAAACAAACGATTAATTTTCCCGCGAACATGAAAGAAGTAATCGCGGTCGGTGCAATCGATTCTAGACATCGTCTCGCGAGCTTTAGCAATATGGACGATCGCGTCAAAATCGTGGCGCCAGGTGTGAACATCCTCTCGCTCGGGGTCAACAACCGTTTTATCTATATGGACGGGACGTCAATGGCGGCACCGATGGTCACGGCGAGTCTCGCGCTCGTCAAATCGATCAACGCTTATTTGACACCAAGTGAGATCGACCAGTTAATTGCGAAGATGCCTCGAGCGTCCGGCAAGTCCTATACGGAATTGAATACAATGAAACTATTAGAAGCGACGGCTCGCCCGATTCATATCTCTGCCCCTTCGGTGTGGAAGAGCCGATACGTGAATGATGTCAAGTTGAGTGTTATGAACCATTCGAACTTGAAATCTTCCTTCACACTGTATCAAGGGAACAAGAAAATTAAGACACTTACTCCAAATCGGTCGTTCACAATGTATTCGAGTGGGGATTGGCTACCGAGCGGACAATACCGCATCGTCGGTCAAGTAACGGACGGAAAACATAAGCGCTACACGAGCCGAACGATCGATTATGTCAACACATTGAAGACGGCAGTTTCTGTGAAGGTGTCGGAGGAAGGGACGTTCACGATTCATACGACACGAAAAGGGACGGTCACGGTACTTGATTCAAATGGGAAGGTCTTATACGAAGCGCTCCACATCGCTGGGACATTCCCGGTAAGAGGGGATACGGCGGAAAAGTTGACCGTCATTCTGAAGCCGACGGACCTTCGTGAAAAAGTAGTGACGACATCTTACGAGCTACCAATCATTGAAGACGAGCCCCCGGTAACAGAGACCTTATAAGACAAAAAGCCGCCTTCTCCTAGGGGAGAGACGGCTTCTTCTATTTAATCGATGGTGATGGCTTCTCCACACCAACGGATACTCGCTTCTAATACGTTACCTTGGTCATCAATATGCTCGAAACTGAGTTTCCCATCTCGGATGATCTCGCAAAGGCCGACTCGGACGCGGTCGCTCCAAGCGCGACGCGTCTCATGCGCTTCATCGAACACTGGAATGGCGTCCGGGAAGCGCTCCTCGAGATGTGCTAAATTGTGATGGTCAAAATGATAAGGTCGTTTCGAGAGTTCGTTCGGTGCCTTGATATCGAACGGTTCAAACCCTCGGACGAGACGATTATTTCGGTAGAAGGCGAACACGCCGTTGTTCGGGTGGAGCACTTTAATGTCATCGATTTCTATTACATAAGTCAGACGTTGAATCCAACCGTTTTTTGCATCCTGATGCATCAAAATCCCTCCTTATTCAATGAACACGCCTTATTTTAGCGCTGACTGAACGTAAAATCAAGTTTCGAATTTAAGTTGTCAACCGTTCAAATTTCAGCTACAATGGTTGAAGTGACTATGAGGTCTGGACAATCGCGGGACGCAAGTCTTGAGGAAAGTCCATGCTCGCACAGCCTGTGATGGCTGTAGTGATCGTGCTACACGAAACGATAAGTGTAGGCAACGCAAGTTGACGGCAGAAGAAACACCTAAGTCCTCGGATATGGTGTACGCTTCTTGAAAGTGCCACAGTGACGGAGTCTGATCGGAAACGTTCAGAGTGGAACGAGGTAAACCCCACGAGCGAGAAACCCAAACTATGGTAGGGGAACTTCCAGACCGGAATCGAACGGGACGGAGGGCGCCGATGTGCGCAGATAGATGATTGTCACTCCATCGTGCCAGGGAGACCGCTATGAGCACCGGAGTACAGAACATGGCTTACAGGACAACATAGTCTCAACTGACAACGACAAGGAGTTCAAGCACATATACTTGAGCTCCTTTTTTCATGATTTTTTTACAACTTACAAAATGACTGAAAGATATTTATGTAGAAGGAAGGCGATTACAGATGGCAAAACGTAAACTGATTGCGACGGCAGCGATGGGAATCGAGGCACTCGTGGCAAAAGAAGTAAGAGATTTAGGATACACGTGCGAGGTCGAGAATGGACGAATTTATATCGACGCTGAAATGGAAGACATTCCACGTCTGAACATGTGGTTACGGACAGCAGACCGGGTCAAGCTCGTCGTTGCCGAGTTCAAGGCGACAACGTTCACAGAATTGTTTGACGGGGTCGTGGCGTTACCATGGACCGACCTCATGCCGTGGGACGCGGCGTTCACGGTGGACGGACGCTCGGTCAAATCGAAGCTGTTCTCGATTCGTGACTGTCAGAAAATCACGGAGAAGGCGATTGTTGAAGCGATGCAACGCGGCTATCGTAAAGAAGGGGAATGGTTGCCGAAGTCAGGCGCCAAATTCCCGATCGAAGTCGCTCTATTGAAAGATATGGCGACAATCACGATCGACACGTCCGGTCCGCTCCATCGTCGTGGCTACCGTGAGCTTCATTCACAAGCACCACTCAAAGAGACGATGGCTGCAGCGATGATTCAATTGACGAACTGGCGTCCGGACATGCCGTTTTATGATGTGTTCACAGGTTCTGGGACGCTCGCCATCGAGGCGGCGATGATTGGACGAAATATCGCGCCGGGTATCAACCGTGAATACTTCGCTCAAGACTGGACATGCATTCCGAAAAAAGCTTGGTATGCGGCAATCAATGAAGCAAACGAGAAAGCGGAGTGGGATAAACCGCTAAAAATCTATGGAATCGATCTCGATCCGCGGATGGTCAAACTCGCAAAAGACAATGCGGAACTCGCTGACGTCCGCGATGCGATCACGTTCGTCCATAGTGACGCAGCCGCACTGAAGCCGAAAGAAGAGTACGGAGTCATCATCGGAAACCCACCTTATGGGGAACGACTTCAGTCAGAAGAAGAAATCATCGACTTGTACGAACGGATCGGAGAACAATATGCAAAATATCCTGGTTACAGCGTCTACATGTTGACTAGTTATGAAGACTTCGAGAAAGCATACGGACGCCCTGCGACGAAGCGTCGGAAGTTGTACAACGGAAATATCGAAACGCAATATTATCAATACTTCGGAAAGCGCCGTCCACGTCCGGACCGTGACGAGAAACCGAAATCAGAATAATGAATCCATGACCGTTAACCTGAGCGGTCATTTTCTGTTTTATTAGAGCAAACTCACTTGTTTCATCATCCGTCTAACAGGTTATACATAACATATGTATAATTAGAGGGGGACAGATGATGGAAAAGTATACCGTCGAATATCAGTTACATGTGAAAGAACAAAACACTCGGACGGTCGAGGTGGAAATGGACCGTGTGCCGGACTTAAATAATCAAGAAGAACTACATGCGGCTTACCAGATTGTATCTGACGCGATTCGTGAACCGATTACAAGTTTTGAGATTGTATCTATTACGTGAGCCCGAGGCAGTCGCTTCGGGCTTTCTACATAATTTTGGAGGAGTGAGTAGATGAATATTTTGGTAGTAGGCATAGGTGACGTGGCAAAAAAAGCGTATCTGCCAGTATATGCTGGATTAAAGGACGTCGATGTGTATCTCGTCTCTAGAGATGAACAAAAGTTACACGAAGTCATCTCGACCTATCGTTTTAAAGGAGGATATACGGAGCTCGACGCCGTGCCGATGACAGAAATCGATGCCGTCATGATTCATTCGACGACAGCTGTCCACTATGAGCAAGCCGAGTATTGTCTACGGCAAGGGAAGCATGTCTTCATCGACAAACCGATCACGTTCACTCTTGAAGAGACGGAGCGACTCGTCGCACTCGCTAACGAGAAAGGTGTCCATCTCGTCACGGGCTTCAATCGCCGATTTGCGACGGCCACGCAGGCACTCAAACAAATTGAAGAAAAAAATATGGTCTTCATTCAAAAGAACAGAACGTATAAACCGGCAACGCTCCGCGAATTTGTGATCGAGGATTTCGTGCATGTCGTCGATACGCTCCGTTATTTGACCGATCTTCAGCCTGTCGAGCGGTTGCGCGTGACACCACGGTTTGAAGGGGATGTGCTGAAACAAGTGATGATTCATTTCATGGCAGGGGGAATCGAAGCAATCGGTTGGATGAACCGAGACAACGGTTGTACCGAAGAAGTGATGGAGGTCATGTCACCGACCGTGAAGCGGGTCACACGCGATGTGGAGCGGATTACAGACTATGGACGAAACGGTGTGAGGGAATGGTCGCTCGACCCGTGGGAGTCCAATTTAAAGCGTCGAGGGTTTATCGACTTGATTGATGACTTTATCAAACTGTTAAATGGGGAAGCGAACAAGTCAGTCCTAGCTGAGGATAGTTTAGAGACACATCGTCTATGTGAAGAGATTCTTAAAAACGTGCAATGAACCCGCTGTTTCTGTCAGATTCAGAGCGGGTAAAAACTCGATAAAAGGAGGCGATTTCGTTGGAGATTCGTGAACTGATTATGCAAATCAATGACTATTTATGGTCGTACCTTCTCATCTTCGTATTGATTGCAGGAGGTCTTTATTTTACGATTCGGATGGGGTTCGTTCAATTTCGATTGTTACCGGAAATGTTTAAACTTTTATTCGTGAAAGGAAACAAGCATGAGAAAGGACAGGTCTCATCTTTCCAAGCATTCGCCATCGGAACGGCGGCCCGGGTCGGTACGGGGAACATCGCCGGTGTATCGACAGCAATCGCCTTAGGCGGACCTGGCGCCGTATTTTGGATGTGGCTCATCGCCTTGATTGGAGCAGCGTCGGCGTTTGTTGAAAGTACGCTCGCCCAGGTGTATAAAGTGCATGACGGCAAGGCGTGGCGCGGTGGTCCGGCGTACTATATTGAACGGGCTCTCGGTGCACGCTGGTTAGGCATCGTATTTGCCATTTTGATTACGTTCGCCTTCGGTTTTGCCTTCAACTCCGTGCAGGCGAATACAATCGCACTCTCCGTGAATAACGTATTAGAGATTGATACCCTCTGGGTCGGCATCATCTTATCCGTTGTCACCGCTATCGTCATCTTCGGTGGGATTCGTTCCATCTCGACCTTGTCGGGAATCATCGTACCAATCATGGCCGGCGGCTATATCTTATTAGCCATGTGGGTCGTCCTGACGAATCTTGATGTCGTGCCACAAGTGTTCTCGGCCATCTTCTCAGAAGGTGTCCTCGGTTTCCAACAGTTGTTCGGTGGTGCGGTCGGTGCAGCCGTCCTCCAAGGCATTCGACGAGGTCTGTTCTCGAACGAGGCAGGGATGGGGTCTGCCCCGAATGCCGCAGCTACCGCTGAAGTCAGTCACCCGGTCAAACAAGGATTGATTCAATCGCTCAGTGTGTTTGTGGACACATTGTTCATCTGTACCGCAACGGCGATGATTGTCCTCATCTCAGGTGTCGAAGGCTCTGAAGCATTCCAGGGGATTGAACTTGCCCAAGAGGCGCTTCTCGTCGAAATCGGACCGATTGCGACGACACTCATGACAATCGCCATCTTACTTTTTGCCTTCAGTTCGATTTTGGCCAATTATTATTATGGGGAGACGAATATCGAGTTCATTTCTGAGAAGAAGCGATATTTGATTATCTATCGGATTGCCGTTGTCGGGATGGTCATGTTCGGGTCAGTACGATCGGCGGGACTGGTCTGGTCGATTGCCGACATCTTTATGGGGCTGATGGCACTCGTCAACATGTATGCGATCTTCCGATTGAGTAAAGTTGCCAAGACGCTCCTCGATGACTATATGGTCCAAAAGAAAGAAGGAAGAGACCCAGAATTCTTTAAAGATGATGTCGATCTTCCTGGTAAAGAGCACATTGAAGCGTGGGAAACGAAAAAAGAAGAAATCAGTTAAAGGATCATCAATCAATGGAACGCCCCTGGCATCAGGGGTTTCCTCTTCATTTTAAATTTTTTATTTCAAATACCGCAATTATTTTATCCAAAGAAAGTAGAGAGCAACAATGAAACAAGTATTTTTGACAATCGTCAAGCGATTTTTTACGGAACGATTTTTTGATCAAGCGGCCATGTTGGCCTATTATTTCATTCTATCCACGTTCCCGTTCCTATTATTCGTATTAGGGATTGTCGGATTTTTGCCGTTTACGAGTGGCGATGTGATTCAAGCATTATCACTCATTATGCCTGAAGCGAGTTACAAGCTATTAGAAGGAAACATTGAAGCCGTATTCGACAACTCCAAATTAAAATTGGCATCATTCAGTATCTTACCGGCACTCTGGATCTCATCGATGGCCGTACAATCTCTCGTTCGAGCATTGAACGATGCCTACCGGGCCGTTCGCAATAAAGCCTTCTGGAGGGGCGTCTTACAGGATATCGCCATCACCTTGGCGCTCATGTTTGTGTTGCCATTTTCATTGCTCGTCCCTGTGATTGAGACGGCACTTCGAGAAATCTCTTCATACGTGTTGTTCATCGATGAGATTGTCACGACATATGCGCAGATTTGGTTTTACTTCAGATGGATCATCGGAACAGGTCTTCTATTCACTGTATTCGTATTTGTATATAAGTGGTTGCCAAGTGTGTCCGGAACATTTAAAAATAGTTGGGCTGGAGCTGCTTTTGCGACAGTCGGGATACTACTTGTTTCGAATGTGTTTAGTTATTATTCACAATTTGCAAACTATGAACAGTTTTACGGTCAACTCGGTGCGTTCATCGTCTTGTTGATTTGGTTTTATCTTGCTGCCTCTGTCATCTTGCTCGGAGGGCTGTTGAATGCGACGTTAATTGAGAGGAAAGAAAAACTTCGTTAGACGTGTAATTGCTAGTTATCATTCGAAAGAATAGGGAATGGTAACGTAAGGTCACATCATCTAAGCGGAGGTGGGAAACATGGATATGCAACGGCTCGTACACAATCGTCGTTTCATCGATCAATCATTGTTTTACCTCGCCTTACATCTGTGGAAATGGATCCTACTGTTACCTGTCTTGTTCTATTTAGACGTCTCGTTCCGCCATTCGCCATTCTCTGAGTACTTGATTGTCAGTATCATCTTGTATCTCATGTTTCGTGTAATTCAGTATGTGATAGCCAGTCGGGCATCTCTCATGGAATTAGTAGAGTTCGGTTACGGATTGCTATCACTTGTTCTCGTCTTCTCGTTCATGATGGAAATCGGTGCGCCACCGATTGCTGTCGCTATAGTAGGTGCAGCATACTTGAGCCATCCGATGCTTTCTCTACATCACTATCAAAACTTTTCAGAACGAAAATGGTTGAACAAGCAGTTTCAACTATTTAGTCCGATGCTTCGACAAGGTGAAGTACCGGTTCACGTCCTCGTGTTGACGGAAGATGAAATTGTGATTACTGTAGAAAGTGGAAAAGAGTTTACGTACCGTCATATTTACTGGGGCGGTTTTTATGTAGAAAATCCTTCCTAAAAGGTGGTTACTCAGTTGTTTAGTGGATTTGATAATGTGATTGTTATCGTATTCTGGATTGCGACTTTTATCGCATTCTTTAAAGGCGCCTATGATATGTGGCGTGAATACCGGACGTCGAAAGAAAAATCAGTATTGTACTTTTTAATCGTACTGGTTATTACATGGTTTTGGTTCAATCCATACGAATTGGTCGCACTGCATCCGTTCGTATTGATGGCGTATTATTGGAATCGAAATCGGTGGATGCGGAATGCGATGCTCGTGTTGGTTCTCGTACCGTTCGTGATTCGTGTTTGGTTAATTGCAGCACCGATGTAAAGCAAAAACTCGGTCCCTTGATAAGGAACCGAGTTTTTGTGTGAATCGTTACTCTTTTTTCGCAGCTGCCAATTCAGCTTCCATTTCACCGAATTCACGGTTGATACGTTTTTGTTCTTTCTGGCTAGTAAAGTTACTGACAAGTACGATTGCCAACATACTTAGGAAGAAGCCAGGGACCATCTCATAAAGGACTGTCGAAAGTCCAGTGACGATCCAGACAATGACGGTGATGGCACCGACGAGGATACCAGCGAGGGCACCTTGACGTGTCATCTTGCTCCAGTAAAGTGACAAGAGGATGGCTGGTCCAAATGCAGAACCGAATCCAGCCCATGCATATCCGACGAGTGTGAGGATTGTGCTTGATGGATTGAGTGACATGAGCGTCGCTACAACTCCGACAAGCAAGACACCAACACGTCCGGCAAGGACCATCGTCTTCTCACTTGCATCTTTGTTGAAGAACTTACGATAGAAGTCTTCTGTCAACGCAGATGACGTGACGAGCAACTGTGACGATACCGTCGACATGACCGCCGCAAGGATGGCAGCCAATAAGAAACCTGTGATGAACGGGTGGAACAAGACTTCAGAGAATCGAATGAAGACTGTTTCCGGGTCCCCGAGTGGATTTCCTTGTCCACGAAAATAAGCGATACCTGCCAATCCAGTCATGACAGCACCGATGATTGACACGGTCATCCAACTCATCCCGATTCGACGAGCCGTTTTCAATGATTTCACATCACGGATTGCCATAAAGCGAACGATGATATGTGGTTGACCGAAGTAACCAAGTCCCCAAGCGAGGAGACCGATAATCCCGAGTGTCGTCGTTCCTTTAAAGAGGTCGAACAAATCGGCATTAATTGTCGTTGCAGAGTTGACAGCAGTGTCTACTCCACCGATATCTGTTAAAGCGACAAGTGGTACAAGTACAAGTGCCAAGAACATGATGACACCTTGTGCAAAGTCCGTCCAACTTACTGCCGTGAACCCACCGAAGAGGGTGTACAAGATCACGACACTAATTGTGACGATAACACCTGTCTGATAGTTTAATCCGAATGAGCTTTCAAACAACTTCCCGCCGGATACAAGTCCAGCTGACGTGTAGAACGTGAAGAAGATGATGATGACGGATGCAGAAAGGATCCGTAGCCAGTTCGAGTGATCTCGGAACCGATTCTCTAAGAAGTCTGGAATCGTAATCGAATCGTTCGCCATCTCTGTGAAGACGCGAAGTCGTGGAGCAACTAACAAGTAGTTCAAGTAAGCTCCGATGACCAATCCAACGGCTAACCAAATTGCTGATAGTCCAGTTGCATACATTGCACCCGGTAACCCCATTAACATCCAACCACTCATATCCGAAGCTCCGGCTGACATGGCTGTAACGCCTGGCCCCATTTTACGGCCACCTAACATATAATCTGATGAATCGGTCGTTCGTTTATACGCAACGTATCCGATAAGAAGCATCATCACGAGATAAAGCGCGATGGATACCCATTCTTGCCATAGCATTGAATTACCTCCTATTAAGTTAAAAGATCTATTTAATCAACTCGTTCGCGATTGTGTGAAGACATCACACAGTTAAAAACAAAAGTTGAAAATGCGAACTTGTGCTTTACCTTACAGAACCTTTGAAATGATTGCAAACTGACACTTTTTCATAAAAACGGCTCTAAAGCCCATTATACCAACGGATGAAGGCTAAAATTTTCAGATAAAAAGTTTAAATATTCTGAATATTTGAAATGCTAGGGACTTTCCTGTGTAACATGAATGTAATATTTATGGGAAAATTTTCAGAAAACATATTTATAATCATAAGAAAAAGAGCATCTTTGAATGCTCTTTACTTCTTTATTTGAATGCTTTTTCTTCAACGAGTCGCATCGTCGGGAATGTTTGTCCAGACTTTGCCTGCATCGTAACCAAGATATAAGTTTCGCTATTATGTTTCATGATGAATACCATCGTATATCCGGATTCGTCCGTATAACCCGTCTTCGTGGCGGTCACAAACTTGGAGTAGTTGACACTTCGTTCATTAACCGATGAACCGAGGTGATACCACCAACGACGTTTGCCGTTACCGTCTTTATCTTTAAATTCGGCTTTAAATTCATAAGTCCCGGCAATTTCAATCAACTCCGGGTATGTACTGAATGCGAAGGCGATTTTAGCCATGTCGTTCGCCGTCGTATAATGATTCGGATCCGAATAGCCATGCGCATTTACGAAATGCGTTCCAGTCAATCCTAAAACCTTTGCTCGATCATTCATCAATTGAACGAAGGCCTCGGTCGACCCGCTCGTGTATTCTGCAAGGCTGTTCGCAGCATCGTTTCCAGATTCGAGTAGCGTGGCGTAAAGCGCTTGCCGGACTGTCAATGTATCTCCGATGGCAAGATGTGCGATGTGGCTGTCCCATGGAATGTCGAGTGTCGACTGTTGGATCGTGATGATCGGCTGGTCGAGCTCATTCGCTGCAGACGCCTTTTCATAGGCGAGAAGTGCTGTCATCAATTTGGTCGTACTGGCTGGAAATACACGGTCATTGGCATTTTTATCGATTAATATCTCTTGGTTGGTCACATTGACGAAGGTCAACGCGCCGACAGGGATTTCTTCATTTGAAAGCAATGTCGCCTCACTCGGCCGCCATGAACCCATATCGATCTCCGGAAAAACCGGGCCTTGCTTCATCGGTTCGACCTTTGGCGTGGAAGCCTCTGCTGGTGTGATTGCCTCTTTATCTTGTTTAAATCCGACCAACGTCGGGATCAGTGCGATGATTCCGAGCAACACGACTGCGGCAATCATTCTTCGCATAATGTACGTTCTTCTTCGGTGTCTCCTTCTACGGGTCAACAAAAGTCCCTCCTTTTTTGGTTACTCTATAAACATAATAGAAAACGCTCTTTTTTTTCGCTGAGAAAATAAAGAACTAGGTCAATGATTGATCGGCGGTGAAAGAATTGTGTTTCGGGTATAAGAGTAAAGATGTCACTTTTTGAGAGGAGAATGCGTCATGCATCGTTATCCGTTCACGAACTCCATTTGGCGTCAACATGATACTGGGACGCCGTACCCATCCCTTTCCGTATCGGAATCGACCGAAGTCGTCGTCATCGGGGCAGGGATTGCCGGACTCGTCTGCGCCTATGAACTCCAAAAACGAGGGAGGCAAGTGACGCTTTTAGAAGCGTTAGAGATTGGACATGGGACGACGGGACATACGACGGCAAAATGTTCCGTTCAACATGGGACGATTTATCATAAGCTGATTGGTCATTTTGATGAATCCATCGCGCGTTTATATTACGAGTTCAACTCAGAAGCGCTCGTCTATTTGAAAAATCAAATCGAAGAAGGGTTTGACTGCGATCACTCGAATGAACAATCGTTTCTTTATTCTAGGGAACCGAACGAAGAACTTACGAAAGAACTGGATGCGTATCGTCGCTTAAAGATTGACGGGGGAGAAGCGACGGAAGAAGTGAGAAAGGCTCTCCCGTTCTCGATCGAGCAGGCGTTGGTGATCCATGACCAAGCTCAATTCCATCCCGTGAAATACTTACGTGAATTAGCGGAACGTTTTGTTCGTCTCGGAGGAAAGATTTATGAAAATTCTAGAGCGACGGAAGTGAGTCAGGGACCACGTCCAGTAGTCACTACATCTAACGGTAGAAGGGTACAGGGAAATCAAGTCGTGATTGCGACCCACTATCCATTCAATGACCTGCGCGGGTTGTACGTGTCGAAGTTTTCAATCGAAAGATCGTATATCGTTGCCTGCGAAGTGGAGAGTCGACCACTCAGAGGGATGTATTTAGAGGTTGGACAGCAAAATCGCTCGTTTCGATCCTATAGTGAAAACGGAAAAAGCTATTTACTAGTTGGAGGTGAGGGGCATACCGCTGGGCAAGTCACAGATACGCGTCTACGATATGATCGATTGGAGAATGACGCACAGGCACATTTTGGAACGCATCGGGCATCTCATAGGTGGTCGTCCCAAGATCTTATCACCTTAGATGGACTTCCTTACGTAGGGCAAATGTTCAAGAGAGAACCAGATCTCTTTGTGGCGACTGGATTTTCGAAATGGGGGATGACGAACGGAATCGCTGCTGGCACCTTGCTCGCGGACCAACTCACAGGTCATGCGAACCGATTCGTTGAGCTGGTCTCACCGCTTCGTCAAACGGTTAAACCTAATGATATCAGCGCATTTCTCAAAACAAACTTAGATACTGCCGCTCAATTCACGAAAGGGACAGTAAATCGGCTACTTGAACGAAATGATGTACAAGACCTGCAGCTAGACGAGGGAGGGGTCGTGCAAGTTGATGGGAAGACCAAGGGCGTTTATCGAGATTTGGATAACAAGTGCCATGTCGTCAACCTGACCTGTACGCACCTCGGTTGTACAGTGAAATGGAACAATGCCGAGCGATCATGGGATTGTCCATGCCACGGCTCTCGTTTCGATGCAAAAGGGACTGTATTAGAGGGTCCTGCAACAAAACCACTTTCCTACAGCAAGCGAGAAGATTTGTAAACTGGTGTAGGCAAAGGTTGACATCTATAATAAAGTAGAAAGGGAACAGAATAACACATAGGGGTGAAAGACAGATGGAAGTTACAAAAGAATGGCGTGAACATTTTAAGCAACTGCGTGCCTTCGACGAGGCGATCTCGCTCTTGTATTGGGACATGCGAACACAAATGCCGGAACAGTCGGCACCGCTTCGGGCAGAAACGATCGGTTATTTATCGACTGAGGCATTCAAACGACAGACGAGTGAGTCGTTCGCTTCATTACTAGAACGGATGGCAGATGAAAAGGATTTATCTGACGTCGAGGCGCGGTCACTTGCAATCGCGAAGACGCAATACGAACGGAATGCCAAGATTCCACACAATGAATATCAAGCATATGTAACACTCGTATCGGAAGCCGAGACGGCATGGGAAAAGGCGAAAGAACAGGACGACTGGGACATGTTCGCTCCATACCTTAAACAGATTATCGAATTCCAGCAAAAATTTGCGGAATATTTCGGCTATGAGAAACATCCGTACGACGCATTGCTTTATGACTTTGAGCCAGGCATGACGGTCGAACTTTTAGACGAATTGTTCGCCTCGCTCCGAGACGAACTTGTTCCTCTCATCCAGCAGCTCCCAAAAGAATCGCTCTTTATGGACTGGTCGATGCCGGCGGATGTCCAAGAAACCATTTGTCATGACTGGATGAATGTCGTCGCTTACGATTTATCACGTGGTCGATTGGATGCGACAGTGCATCCGTTCGAAATCACCATCAACCGCCGCGACGTCCGGATTACGACGAAGTATGATGAAGCAGATTTCAGAAATGCACTGTTCGGTACGATGCATGAAGCGGGGCACGCGACGTATGAGCAGCAAATCGACCCGATGCTCGATGAACTCGGACTAGGTGGCGGTGCTTCGATGGGGATTCATGAGTCCCAGTCGCTCTTCTTTGAGAACTTCATCGGACGAAGCGAAGCGTTCTTGCATCGCGTCTATCCGAAACTACAATCGCTTCATCCTGCATACGCTGCGATCGACTTCGACACTTTCTATCGAGGTGTGAATGAAGCGAAACCATCTCTGATTCGGATCGAGGCTGACGAATTGACATACAGTCTACACATCATCATCCGCTATGAGCTCGAGAAGGCACTTATCCAAGGTACGTTGTCCGTCGATGAGCTTCCTGCGGCATGGAATGAAAAGTATAAAGAATATCTCGGACTCGATGTTCCGTCAAATGCCAAAGGAGTCCTTCAAGACGTCCATTGGGCAGGCGGTTCATTCGGATACTTCCCAAGCTATGCCCTCGGGTTGATTTATGCGGCCCAATTGACGGAAACGTTGAAATCAGCTCTTCCGGAATTTGAGACGTTGATTGCAGAAGGTGAAATCGAACCGATCAAAGTGTGGCTACAGGAGAACGTTCATCAATATGGAAAACGTCTCACACCGAACGAACTCATTCAACAAGTGACAGGTCAAGCCATTTCGGTCCAACCACTCGTTCGATATTTGACCAAAAAATATCAGACAGTTGCCAAATGAAACGATTTGCACATCGTGGCGTGATGGCACATCGGCCGGAGAATACGATGTCGGCATTCAAGCTCGCACTCGAGGCCGGGGCAGACGGAATCGAGACGGATGTTCACATGACAAAGGACGGTGTCCTCGTTCTCATCCATGACGAGACGCTCGAGCGGACGACTGACGGAAGAGGACAAGTTTCACTCTATACCTATGATGAGCTCAGACAGTTTAATGCTGGAGTACGTCATGGTCTAGAAGAACACATCCCTACGCTCGAGGAGCTGTTCGACCTTGTGAATGATGAATCGGTCATTTTGAACTTAGAGGTGAAGACGGATGTCCTACGATATGAAGGAATTGAATCTCGCATCATCGATACGATCGAGTCCGCCGGGATTCATGCGTCCCGCATCCTCTTTTCCTCATTCAATCACGAAACCATTCACCGATTGAAACAGATGCGACCGGATATCGAGGCGGCCATTCTGCTTGCACAGCCGCTTTATGACATTTCAGGATATCTTCGATTAGTCGGAGCGGATTCGGTCCATCCGCACATCGATCGCATTACAGACGAAGAAGTACGCTCCTTGCAACATCGAGGGATTCCAATCAGACCATATACGATTAAAACACAACACCAACTGGAGCGTTGTTTAGCGCTTCAAGTCGATGCCGTCTTTGTCAATGATATCGAATGGGCAAACAAAACCACTTAGTCGCAGACTGAGTGGTTTTATATTTGGGTGGAAGGGAACTACATTTTATGTAAAGGTAACGCTTTCGTCCGTTAGCATATCGGAGCACATTCAGGGCATAGTGTCCCCTTTACGTCATTGTCGGATTGTCTTAAGTTTAAGATGTCACCGAGCTACATAGCAATCAGATGTAGCACACCATGTAGCACTGCATCACATTTGTTGTATGCACGTCGTGGGTTACCAAAGATCAAAAGGAGGAAATTTCACATGAAGAAGTTGATGTCTTTACTGGGTACTCTAGCACTGGCTTTCGCTTTCGTCTTACCGGTTAGCGCGGATGGACATGAAAATGCGATGGTCCGTGTGCTACATGCTTCACCTGATGCACCGGCAGTTGACGTGTACGTTGATGGGGAAGTCGCGGTCGAGGGAGCAGAATTCAAGGATCTCACAGACTACTTGACACTTCCTGCAGGGGATTACAACGTTGAAATCAAGCCGGCAGGTGACGCTGAAACAGTCGTCGTCGCAGCAGACCTCTCAATCGAGGCAGGCAAGTTCTATACAGCCGCTGCGATCGGTCAACTTGAAAACATCGAAATCGCCGCAATGGAAGACGATGCAAACTTCGAAGATGGTAAATCGAAAGTACGTGTCGCTCACTTCGCACCAGATGCACCAGCGGTTGATGTCGCACCTAAAGGTGGCGACCCACTCTTCTCAAACCTCGAGTTCAAAGCAGTAAGTGATTATGGCACACTCGATGCTGGAACGTATGACCTTGAAGTCCGCCCGGCTGGAGCGACTGACGTCGTCAAAGCACTTGACGGTGTCGCACTCGAAGGTGGCAAAAACTATACAGCATTCGCAATCGGACTCCTTGAAGGAGAACCAGCGTTTGAAGTCCTTCTCGCCGCTGATGGTGGGGAAATGGCAATGGCTCCTGAAACAGGACAAGGTGGTCTTGCTCAAACAGCTTCAATGAACTGGTTGCTCGCGGCAGCAGTAGTTGGAGCGGCAGCAGCTGGATTCTACGTCTTTCGTCGTCAGAAGCAAGACGCTTAAACTGATTTTCTTAGGAACGATCACATTTCTCGTATGGGGCGCTCAAGCGGAAGCTCCTGACAAACCGTTCGTGATGCCAACGGCTGAATTTGCCGAACCACAGGTATTGACTTCAAAGCAGGTCGATCGACAAACGTTTCATTCGAACAGTTTCGTCCCTGCCCGGCTGGTCATACCTTCAATCGATGTTGATACATCCATTGAAGCGGTCGGCAAGGATGAGGTTGGAAGAATGGCTACACCGTCTGACGTGAATCATGTCGGTTGGTATCAATATGGAGCCAAAGCAGGCGCAACGGGGAATGTCGTCCTATCAGGTCATCTCGATGACCTGAATGGTCCAGCTATTTTTGCGAATCTGGATCAACTTCCAATTGGAGAACTGGTGACGCTCCACCGGAAAGACCAGGTCGCAACGTATGAAGTGGTCAGTGTGAAACAGTATCGCCTCGACCAAGTGCCGCTCGCCTCCATTTTTGCGGCGACTCAGTCAAAGCGGATTCAATTGATCACTTGTGCAGGACCGTATGACGAAAACCTTGGGTATCGGGACCGGATCGTGGTCACGGCACACTTGATTGAAACGTAAAGATGAAGAGATGCTGACCGATGGGTCGCATCTCTTTTTTTCGCAAAAAATAGCCCTTCACCGTTAAGGTGAAGGGTATAGTCGGATTAAGCATCCATACGATCTAATAATTTTGAGAGTAAAATGAGTTCTTCATCTGAAAAATCTGTGAAGACATCCATCAAATATTCAATCTTCATGCTCTCTAACGTCTCAAACAACTCACGACCTTCATCCGTTGCCTGAAGTTCAACAACTCGGCGGTCACGCTCGCTGCGTTCGCGAGAAATCAACCCTTTTTTCGTCAATTCATCGGCAAGCGCAGTGATCATCGAAGCTGAAAATTGAAACTCATTTGACAGAGCAGAGGCGATTTGAGGACTCTGTTGACAAAGAGAACGTAGAATGAAGAATTCATTTCGGGTTAAATACTGTGAGAACATCGAACGGAGATTTTTTTTCACTCCACGATAGTTCATCCGGATTCCACGTTCAGCGTCTGCGACGAGCTGTCGACGTGAAGCGGTCTGTACGGGTGTTGTCATCCTCGAAACTACCTCCTAGCAATAATATTATTCATATATACTTCAGAACATAGAAACATTCTACATTAAAAACATGTTGTCTGTAAAGTTATAGGGGCTCGTCTTTTGCCCGAATTTGCTGAATGATGTCTTCATAATGTTTCAAGTCCGGATAGAACCGTCTAAAGAAAAATTCAATCTGCGGATCGTCGCCTTCCGCTAACAGTTTAGCGAGAACGGCATAGACGACACCCATGCCTTGTCTTGGTAATAGAGAAGATGGCAACAAGGTTGCGCATTGGACGGCTTGAGTATAGTAAGTGGACAGTGTGTCATTCAAATCTTTGAAGGTTCGGATATCGGCGTAATGGAACATTCTCGTCAACTCGACGATGGCAGAGAGATCCGTCTCGAGCAGCCATTCGCTCTGGAAAATCGCGTTGTCTAATTTCTCGACCGTTTGATCATTCGCAATATAATAGTTGAGATTATCTCGGGTAATGGCCACTTTTTCAGGAGAGTCGAGAATCTGTTCGACTGTCTCCTGTTCGAATGTTCGCAACTGTTTTCGAATGTTCACGAACTCGGAGTCGGCAATCTCCAAGAGGCCGGCGACGCGGCTGAAACTACGTTTGATTTCAGGAGGAACGGCATTCGGATTTTTGTAACCGAGGTCGTGTTCAATCTCGGCCCATGCATGTTGTAGGATCGAGCGGACTTGAATTTCCGCTTCTTTTTCTGCGAAACGGCGATATTCACCGAGCGCAAGTCGCTTCTCACTTAATTCCACGACATAATGGACTGACAGATATCCGAACTCATTGGAGTCGAGCAACGTTGACTTGTCGATGGACTGTTCACGGTCGATGGTAAATTCATCTTCCAAGATTTGAGCGACGGCTCGTACGTCGTCATGAAAATACGTCACAATCCGTATCCCGGCCAAGTCTTGCACGTCTCGTAATGAACGATATTGATAAGGTTTGCGTGAAAGTTTGGCATATAGACTGTCCGCTTCTTTGGCACGGGCAACGATTGAATGAAACTGGATGCCGGCTTCTGTCAACAATTCACTGAGGAGTGCTTTCAGCTTTGTGGCAAACGCTTCATAATCTTCTTTTTCATTCAAATATTCAAGCATGATTGTATTCAAGTCTTGTTTTGGCACAGAACTCACTCCTTTTCTCTATTCATAGTATAGCATCACACGTCAGAAACGATATGATAGCATGTATAAGAAGTGAAATAGAAAGAGGTGGGATGGATGCATACATTCCGTTCAGGTGAGAGAGAGAAAATCGAGATTATCGCCGGATTGTTACAACAAGCCGGATATCGCATATCTCGTATCCGCACTGTCGATTCCCAGTTCGTAGTGATCGCTCGATTAGAGGGGCAGACTCAAATGGAAGGGGAACATGATCGCATCAAGGGAATCGTGCATCATTTCGACATCGAAGAATGAATCACGAACGAAGAAAGGGATTGATTGTATGTTTATCACCTCATTTTTCGGGAATAACAAAAACAGTGAAAACCATGACTGTGAACGTTTAGGAGGATGGGGCATGTTAGAGACAAGAGTAGTGAATGATATGACGACGGTGGACCATGAAGTGAATGAGATGGTGTCAGGCGGATGTGTGAATGAGCATATCTATTTGTTCGCCAAAGATGAGGAATTGACCGTTCGATTGGCAGCAGAGTCCGGGGTACAACCATATCGAATTCCGGAAAAAGGAATGTTCGAGTCATTGCTCTCAAAATTCACGAGCAATTCAGAAGATCGCATGGAACAGATGGAGAGTCTTGGCCTCACAAAAGAGATGGTAGATTCACTCGAACGTGAAATCAAAGGCGGTAAAATCGTACTCGTTTGCGATAAATAAAAAATGGACCGGAAAAATCAGTCCATTTTTTATTTTGCTTTGTAATAGGCATTCACGATGCGACGTAACGATTTTTGATCGAGACGGAGCGGAGCGAATCCGGCATCCTGTAGCAATTGCTTCGTGTTGTCGTCACGGAACGTGATATCCCGGTTCAAATACGGATTGAACACTTTCACCATATCGTTGAACGACTGTTCGACTGAGCTGAGTGTCGAGGTCGGTGTCTCCGTGATCGTTAAATGCGGGAATGCTAACGACTCTTTCATATATTCGAGCATCGTTTCATTTATTGGTGGTGCGTCGTTTGTCACGTTATAGATTGTACCTGCCTTCGCATGCTCGATGGCAGCGAGGAGTACATCCGCGACATAATCGACAGGGACAAGGTTTGATGTACCTGTCGCTGAGCCAATCAATCGAATCGACTCGAAGTCATGCCCACGTCGTTCCAATTTCCGTTTGAACAGTTCGAGAGCACGCATATATCCGTACATCGTAAATTTTGAGTCAGCCTCTCCTGTTTTCGAGTCTCCGACGATGATGGCCGGTCGGAAGATTGACACATCAAGCTCATCCCGTGACTCCCAGACCGCCTGCTCGGCGTGTGCCTTGCTTTCTTCATACGGATTCAAAAAAGATTGCGACACGTCGTACAGTGTTTCCCCGCCAACTTCCTTAGCGCCGAGTGTATAGGCCGTACTCACGTGGAAAAAGCGACGGCAGTCAATCAGCTTGGTCAAGCGAAGGGCCTCTTTCGTCCCGGTCAAATTGGTCTCGAACAATTCATCGCGCAATTCTTCATCGAATTTGACGAGTGCTGCCATGTGTAGGAATAAATCAATTTTCCCTCTATGTGTCTCGATGAACGCTTCATTCGCACCGAGTGCGTGTGACGTCAAATCGCCTGGTAACACATCAATCGACTTCTGTTCTTCTGCGGTGAATTGTGCATTCACTTTCTCCGGTGTTCGAGCCAACATGCAGACGCGATGCCCCCGCTGAATCAATTCTTTGGCGAGTCGCCCTCCTAAAAATCCTGTTCCACCAGTCATAAAAATATACAATCGCGTTCTCCCTCTCTGTGACATTCTTTACCCATCATATCAACTCTTGTCGCATGTAGCCACTTTGCCTCTCGTAAAATTCCATGTTTAGAAAAAATTGAACTCGGTTATGAACTATAGAGAAGCGTACGAAAGGTGCGTAACGACAGCTTGCCTGTCAAATCCATTGAAGTGAGGTTTTAACGAATCATGGCAAATCTATTCGGAACAGACAAGGATGACGTAAAAAAGAAGCAACAAGATATTGAGAAAACGGTACAAGAGAAAAACATCACCCAAATCCATCTATACTTCTCGGATGTACTCGGTGATTTAAAGCTCTTGACGCTTTCGGCAAAACTGTTGCCAGAAGTCTTTGAAGGAAAAACGATGTTTGACGGTTCTTCGATCAACGGGTTCTCTTCCATCAAAAACTCCGACTTATTCTTGAGACCGGATTTAGATCGTCCACGGTATGAGCAAGACGGCGAGGAAAATATTTTGGCATTCTTCTGTGATGTATGTACTCCGGAGGGAGAGCGATATGAATACGACCCACGTAATGTATTGAAGGATGCACTCGAACGTGCAGCACGTGATGGCTACTCGGTATTCGTCGGGGCAGAGCCAGAATTCTTCATCTTTGACGAGAACGGGGAATTTTATGACGAGGCCGGATATTTCTCGACACGTTCAGAGGATAAAGGATATGAAGTGCGACAGCACATCGCGAATCGTTTGAGCGGTGTCGGGTTCAACATTGAGGCAGTGCACCATGAGGTCGCCCCTGCGCAACATGAGATTGGCATCAAGTATGATGACGCACTCCATACAGCGGATAACATTCAGTTCTTCAAAGAAATCGTCAAGATTGCGGCAAAAGAGAAAGGGGCATCCGTCTCATTCTTACCGAAACCGTTGCGTGATGTGAACGGTTCTGGCATGCACTTGAACATCTCTGTCTGGAAGAATGATGAGTCCGGAAATCCGACGACCAACGCGTTCGACGAAGTCGATTCGGATTACGGATTGTCGAAGACAGCACGTCATTTCATCGAGGGAATCTTGAAGCATGCCCGTGCCACGGCAATCTTCACGAATCCGCTACCTGAATCATACGAGCGTCTCGTTCCTGGATTCGAGGCACCCGTCAACATTTGCTGGAGCCCGTCGAACCGTAGTTCGATGATTCGAATCCCGGCTTCTCGTGGGAGTGCGACCCGTGTCGAGGTTCGGAACCCTGACCCGAGTGCGAACCCATATTTGGCACTTGCCGCGCTCATCTATGCCGGACTTGAAGGAATCGAACAACAGCTCGTCCCGTCTTCACCGAATGAGGATGACTTGTTCGAGTATTCAGCGAAGCAAATCGAGAGCCAAGGAATCGCATCACTGCCTGCGACATTCCATGAATCGATTCAATCACTGAAACAAGACAACTTCCATGATTACTTTAACCACAATATGATCGATCGCTACTTGTCACTCATTCAAGTGCGAAAATAAAAATGACGCCAGCCGATTCAATCGGCTGGCGTTTTTGATGATTAATGGATTCCACGCATGTACACTTTGATTTTTGGTGCGAGTGCGAACAGAATCAAACTTAAGACGATGGCGACGCCACCGATAATCCCGAAGTATAGCGTCTCATTCTCAGGTGTGTAGAACTTGACGAGCTGTGCGTTGATCCCTTGTGCAGCAGCGTTTGATAAGAACCAGAGCGACATCGTTTGAGCCGAGAAGGCAGCTGGTGCGAGTTTTGTCGTGGCCGACAAACCGACCGGTGACAAACTGAGTTCTCCTAAAACGACGATGAAATAGCTCAAGACGAGCCAGAGTGGGCTGACGAGGGCATCCGGACCACTGAAGTATGCTGGGAGCAGGATGACCAAGAAACTGATTCCGGCAAATAAGATCCCGAAAGCAAACTTCGTCGGAATGCTCGGTTCGCGGTCACCAAGTCGGACCCATAACCAAGCGAAGACCGGTGCCAGTAAGATGATGAACAGTGGGTTCAGTGATTGGAACCACGCTGGTGACAACGTGAATCCAAAGAACTCTAAGTCAGTCCGTGTATCGGCATAGCTCGCTAAAATCGTTGCGCCTTGCTCTTGGATTGCCCAGAACATGACGGAGGCGATGAAGAGCGGAATGTAGGCGATGATTCGCGAACGCTCGACCTCAGTCGTTTTCGGACTACGATACATGATAATGAAGTAGATGGTCGGAATCGCGATACCGAACACTCCGACGAGTGAGATGAACGTATTGATCGTGAACCATCCAAGTGGAATCAAGATTGCGAGTAAAACAGCGATTCCAATGGTGACGATGCTGACGATTTTAATCGTTTTCTTTTTCTCATCAGGTGTCAATGGATTCGGTACATACGAACCAGCTAAGCCGAGGTTCGTTTTTCGTGTCAATACGAAGACGACGAGTCCAACGAACATCCCGATTGCCGCGAGCGCAAAGCCCCAGTGGAATCCATAGTCTTTTTGTACTTGACCGACGATGAGTGGTGAAATGAACGCACCTAAGTTGATACCCATGTAGAAGATACTGAATCCAGCGTCACGACGGCGATCCGTCTCGCTGTACATGTCTCCGACGATACTTGATACGTTTGGTTTCAATAATCCGGTACCAATGACAATCAACGCCATCGAGATGAACAAGAAGACGACACTACCTGGAATCGAGAGGACGATGTGTCCGAGCATGATGAACACACCACCGTAGAATACCGCGCGAGACGTCCCGAAAATCCGGTCTGCAAGCCATCCCCCAATGACCCCAGACATATAAACGAGCGCGCCATAGACGGACATGATTGAGAGTGCGACGTTTCGGTCTAGACCAAGTCCTCCCTCAGAGACTTCATAGTACATATAGAATACGAGGATGGCCCGCATGCCATAGTATGAGAAACGTTCCCAAAACTCAGTGAAGAATAAAGTGAACAACCCTTTCGGTTGTCCGAAGAAGCCTTTTTGTGGAACACTGTCCACGATTGTCTGTTTATCGATCCTTTCCATGAAAGATCCCTCCTTAACCGTTTTATCATAAAAAGGATTATTATGATTGTAAAGTGAATTGAATGATAATTTCAAATTTTAATAAAGATGAAAAGAATGAAAAGACCACACTTCCGAAATCAGAGAGTGTGGTCAATGAGCGGTTAAGCCGTCTTTTGCTTTGCTTCCGTCGCTTGGACATGACGTCCGAGCTGCCAATAGATGATGCCTGATAAACAACTCGCTCCACCGATGAGGATCAAAGCGATGTGTCCGGCACGATTGTCAAAAAAGACACTTGCGATGATTGGTGCCGTGACACCGCCGATCAGCCATTGGATACTCGCTGCACCGTTATAGGCACCACGCATATTCTCCGGTGCAATCAAGGCGATGAATGTCTGCTGAACAGGGGACATGATCATCTCACCTAACGTATAAAACGCATATACGGCGAGTAAGATCCCGACGAGTGGCACGTAAGGGGTATCGAGTGCGAACAAGGCTCTAGGCACAATCGCAAGCAAGATCATACCGATACCGAATACGGTCGCTCCTGCTAACATGACCTTACCGAACGGCTTGTTCCCGAGTTTTGAAGCAATCGGGAACTGGAAAAGAACTACCATGATTCCATTCAGTGCTAACAGATACGGGAATGGGTTCTGTTGTGCGGTATACGTCGGGAGCGATTCTTTTAAAAAGAGTGGTAGCATGCTCTCGACGACGGAGAATCCCATTGATATGAATATACCCGCAAAGATGAAGACGAGAAACACGCGATCGTTATAAAAGACGCGCAACACTTCCCGGTTGCTCGGAGTCTCATCTTCTGTAAACTCGGGCAACGACTCATGTATGAACGTGCCGAGCGCAATCGCATATAGTCCAAAGACGAATGCCGCCGCAAAGAAGATGAGCTCGCGGTCGATGAACAGCACCGCACTACCAAGAAGTGGACCGAATGCAGCGCCGATGTTATGTCCCATCCGTAAAAGTCCGAACGCTTCGTTCATATGCTCTGGCTCCGTGACATCGGCGACCATCGCGCTTGCGGCAGGGTGGAAGAGCGAGTTCGTCAGTCCGAGCATCGCGTTCAATAAAAGAAGCGGCCAGAACGAGTCGGCGAACGCAAATCCGATGAGGGCAAGTGCGTCCCCAATGATGGCGATCATCATGATTGGTTTTCGGCCATACAGGTCTGCTAGCCGTCCTCCGATCATCGAACCGAGGAGCGCCATGATCGGGCCAGTCGCCATGATGATTCCGACTTGAAGGTAGCTATCTAACTGGTCACTATAGTAGAGAAGAAGGAATGGGGCAATCATGAACATCATAATTCCCGTAATCGTTTCCCCTAAAAAACGAATCCAAATGTTGCGGTCGAGCCGCTTGAGTGATTGAAACATACAGGTCACCTGCTTTATTTAATTTTAGACACAAAAGGGACGTCATATGCATGAAGGCATACGACGTCCCACGTTGTTTATGCATGCCTCGATAGGCAGGCGTCTTAGATATGAATCAATCGAAGAGGTGCCTGCCAATCAGTATGAACTTGAGTGAATGGTTTCGAAGATACTACTGACATGGGAACCTCTCCTTTCTGTTAATTGTGTTCTTCTCCTCAACTGTATGACACATTTCCTCAATGTGTCAACAAATTTATGAGGTGAATCAAAGTAATTCGTTTAGATTTTTTCGGTTCAGTCGATAATCGATGAGGCGAGACAAGACGACTTGAATCATGGCCGTGATCGGCACGCTCACGAACATCCCGATGAGGCCGAACAGGCTTCCTCCGATGATAATCGATGTGATGACCCAAAATGGTGTGATGCCGACGCTATCCCCAAGAATCTTCGGTCCGAGCCACAATCCGTCAAACTGCTGTAACAAGAAGATGAACAAGAGTACCAAGACGGCGGTGAACGGGTCATAAAAATAGGTGATGATAAACGCTGGGATCATCCCGAGTAGCGGTCCGACATATGGGATGAAGTTTAGGACGCCGACGATGACTCCGAGAAGTAGGGCATATGGGGCCCCGATGATCAAGAGTCCGATGACTGCTAGCACTCCAATAATCAGACAGTCGAGCGACTTCCCAATGATATATCGCTTAAAGATATAATCCATCTCTTGAAAGATATCGATTGTCGTCTTCGCAGTGCCGACGGGTAATAGCGCATAGAGAAGACGCTTGAACATACGAGCGAAGACTTCTTTGTCCTTTAACAAATAGATGGAGATGACAATCCCAATCAAGAAGTTGATCAATGTCATTGTAAAACTAGAGACATAACTAACGGAAGAGAGGACGGCCGTCTCGACCCATCCAGAGTAACGATCCTCGAAGCGCGCAAAATCAATCGCTTGGGCGATCGTCGCGTTATAGTCTTTCAAGTAATTGTTCACTTCACCTAAAAACACGTCGATTTGACGGATATAAACCGGTAACTCATTGATGAGTGATGACAGACTCGAGTAAATCCGCGGGAACAACGTGACGACCGAAATCGCCAAGATGCCGATGAACGTGATATAGACGATGAGTAGTCCTTGATACCGCTTCAAGTGGAACCGTTCTTCAATATAAGAGAGTACGGTGTTGAGTAACAAGGCGATGGCGATCCCCATGATGATGGGGGTCAGTAACTGAAACGTGTATTGTAAGACACGTGAGATGGTATCCGGTTCACTGATGACACGCCATAAGACGAGCAAGATCAGTCCGATGACACTCAGTTTCCAAATAAGTTGACGATTAAGCTCCAATGCTCTATCCCCTCATACAAATATAATTTTTCTACTCTTTTACTATGAATGTTTTTTGAAAAGGATTCAATAGATGTTCACCTTGAAAAAAATGTTTGACACCGTTGGGAATGTCTGGTTAACTTAGGGACATACAAAAATTACATAACGAATGACACTTTCTATCAAGAGAAGCGGAGGGACTGGCCCGATGAAGCTTCAGCAACAGATTGCAAAATACTGTGCTAATTCCAGCAAGGTGACCTTGAGAGATGGAAAGGTGGTTGACTACATACGTCTGTATCGAGCACCCCTTTCCTCAGAAAGGGGTGTTTTTTCGTATGAGGAGGACCCATCATGGCAGACAGACGTTCCAAGTTATTAAAATCGTTACCGACACAACACTTTGTCGGATTAGCAGAAGAAGTCGCGGCAGTCGAGGCGAGTGGCAAGACCGTCATCCGACTCGGACAAGGCACACCCGACTTACCGACACCAGCTCCAATCTGTGAGGCACTGGAACGAGCATTGACCGACCCGACGACCCATCAATACGGACCATTCCGGGGACAGGCTCGACTAAAAGAAGCTGTGGCCGCATTCTATCAACGTGAATACGGAGTCGACCTCGACCCGGCGCGAGAAGTGGCGATTTTGATTGGCAGCAAATCGGGTCTCATCACGTTGCCTCAGTGTCTTCTTGAGCCGGGTGAAGGCATCTTGCTCCCGAACCCTGGCTATCCCGATTATATCTCGGGAGCGCGTCTCGCCGGAGCGGACATCATCGATTTAACGTTGAAGGAAGAGCACGGCTATCTCCCGGATTACACCACGCTCGATCCGCTTCATGCACGACTCATGTATTTGAACTACCCGAGCAATCCGACCGGCGCTGTCGCGACGCCAGCCTTCTTTGAGGAGACGGTTAAATTCGCCACAAACCATGATCTGATGGTCGTACACGATTTCGCCTATGGAAGTATTGGCTTTGATGGGCATGTCCCGCCAAGTTTTCTCCAAGCAGACGGGGCAAAAGAAATCGGGATTGAGGTGTATACGATGTCGAAGGCGTTCAACATGTCGGGATGGCGTGTCGCGTTCGCAGTCGGAAATGCAGATATCATCGAGGCGATCAATACTTACCAAGATCATGTCCACGTCTCTGTGTTCTCTGCCATTCAAGAGGCAGCCATCGTGGCGTTAGAATCCCCGCGTGACATACGTGACGACCTAGCCTCGCTTTACGAAACAAGACGAAACCGATTGATTGATGGGTTACGCCGAGCAGGGTGGGAAATTGAGGCACCAAAAGGTTCTTTCTTCGTATGGGCGAGAGTGCCTGAAGGCGATGCAAAATCATTCTCGACGAAGTTACTACATGAGGCGGGCGTCGCCGTCACACCGGGCTACTTTTTTGGAACGGAGGGGGAGCACCACATCCGCTTTGGTCTCGTGTCGTCTGAACAGAAGATTGATGAAGCGGTAGAACGGATTGAGAGACTGTTTGCAGCCTATGAGGAGGTCCATCAATGATTCGACAAGCTGTGCTGGAATACGACCATTCGAACGATGCGCTCGATCAACTTTACTCACTGATTGGGAATCGGGAGGCACTCGTTTTGAAAGGATTTAACGGATACGGTGAAGCGATTCGCGTGTCTCCTCGTCTAGCAGAAATTCCGAGCGTACGATTCAAGGGGGAATGTTCAGACGAAGAAGTCGAACGACTAAAAGCGCATCGACCTGACGTCTGGATTGCTGTCGGTGGCGGTAAATTGATTGATACGGCGAAGCGGATTGCATTTACCCAGTCGGTCCCGCTCATCGTCATTCCGACACTTGTGTCAAACTGTGCCGCCTTCACCCCGCTCAGCGTGATCTATGGAGAAGACGGTACATATTTACGATATGATACGTTCCCCGTCGTCATCGAGCGCGTCATCGCGGATGAACGACTGTTACGTGATTCACCTTACGACTATTTTAAGGCTGGTGTCATCGATACGGTCGCAAAGTGGTTCGAGGCTCGATATATTAGCGGAACAACATCAAGGGACGCAGGGATTCAGTCGGGGCTCTCACTTGCGGCGCAATGCGGAGCGTTGATGGATTTGTCCATTCGTGAAGATGATTTTCGCCATTATGGCACGGACATCCGATCTATCGTCGATCATGTCCTCGCCATCGGTGGTGCCGTTGGTGGATTCGGTGACGCCGGCACCCGAGTCGCCGTCGCCCATGCGGTGCATAACGCACTCAGTCGTTTTGATTCGACGCATCATTGGTTGCACGGGGACAAGGTAGGCTTCGGTCTGATCGTTCAAGAACGATTGGCTTCATCCGAAGACGCCTCAATCCTTGAGAATTGGCTACAAGCGATCGCCGCTCCGACGTCACTTGAACAACTTGGGATTCGCTTTGACCAAATCGATGAGTTGGTCGATTATGTCGTCGAAGAAATGACGATTCAAGGCATTCACAAGGTCGAAGATACCGAGCAATTAAAAGAAATTTTAAGAAATATTCAAGAAACAGTTTACAAATAATTCTTTTATCAGTAATATAATAACAAAATAATAGAACCGATTGCTTATCAAGAGTGGTGGAGGGACTGGCCCGATGAAACCCGGCAACCAGATCAGAAATGATCATGGTGCTAATTCCAACAGACGAGACGTCTGGGAGATGAGCGTGTCCGACTTTCACGTGTCGTGCCCGCCGCTCTTTTTGAGTAGCGGGCTTTTCATTTGGAGGAGGAATCATTCATGAACATCAAACAAAAAACCATTTTGGCAGGTACATCTATCCTTGCGGCCATCGCACTCTCAGCGTGCGGACAATCCGAGGCGAGCGAGACGCTCAGCACGAAAGAGCTGACGATCGGCGTCACTGGTGGACCACACGAACAGATCGCCGAGAAAGTACAGGAGCTCGCAAAAAAGGACGGTCTTGAAATCGACATCAAAGTATTCAACGATTACAACACGCCGAACACGGCTCTCGATGAAGGGAGTCTCGACGTGAACAGCTATCAGACGCTCTCGTTCCTCGAACTGCAAAAAGCGGACAAGGGGTATAAGATTGACGACGTCTTCAAGACGGTCGCTTTCCCGATGGGGCTCTATTCAGAGAAATTGACGGATATCAAGGACTTAAAGGAAGGCGATAAAGTGGCCGTCCCGAACGACCCGGCGAATGAGCTCCGTGCGTTACGACTATATGAAACGGCTGGGCTCATCACGTTAAAAGAAGGATTGACGGATAAAGCAACAAAGCGCGACATTGCTGAGAATCCGCTCAACCTCGAATTTATTGAACTCGAAGCATCCCAACTGCCGACGCAACTCCCGGAAGTGGCACTCGCGGCCATCAACACGAACTTCGCGATGGGAGCGGGTCTATCCATTAACGAAGATGCCCTCTTCCATGAAGATACGGTCGATAACCCGTATCCGAACTATGTCGTCGTCCGTTCGGCCAATAAAGAAGATGAGGTCGTGAAGACGCTCGAGTCTTACTATCATTCAGAGGAAGTACGTGCCTTCATCGAAGAAGAATTCAATGGTTCGGTCGTGCCGGCGTTTTAAGGAGGGGTCTTATGATTGAACTGAAACAAATCACCAAGGAGTTCAAGGTCAACGGAGGCACGATCACGGCACTCGATGATGTTTCCCTCACGATTGAGAGAGGGGAAATCTTCGGAATCATCGGACGAAGTGGTGCCGGTAAGAGTACGCTCATCCGGATGATCAATCTTTTGGAGCGTCCGACATCAGGGGTTGTTGAGATTGAGGGACAAGATATCACGCTCCTCAAAAAGAAAGGGTTGTCGACGTTACGCCAGCGAATCGGTATGATCTTTCAGCACTACAACTTGCTGAAGACTGCGACCGTCGAAGAGAATGTCGCCATCCCGCTTCGTCTCGAAGGTCTCGGGAAGCAGGTCATCCGTGAACGGGTCGACCGCTATCTCCAAATCGTCGGACTGAGCGAACATCGGAACCATTACCCTGAACAATTGTCGGGTGGACAGAAACAACGTGTCGCCATTGCGCGAGCGCTCGCCCATGAGCCTGATATTCTCCTCAGTGATGAGGCGACAAGTGCACTTGACCCTGAGACGACCGAGTCGATTTTAGAGTTACTGCTCGAAATCAATCGCGAGCTCGGATTGACGATTTTCTTGATCACACATGAGATGGAAGTCATCGAACGAATCTGTGACCGGGTCGCCGTCATCGATCGTGGCCAAATCGTTGAACAAGGACACGTACTAGACGTCTTCTCCAATCCGTCACACGAGACGACCCAGAAGTTTCTTAAGACAAACCTCGACGTGCCGGAAGAAGTCGTCTCGGAACTCCAGACCCGGGGAACGCTCGTCCATTTGTCGTTCATCGGCAGTCAGACGGAACAGGCAGTCCTGGCACAATTGACCAAGCGGTTCGGCATTTTACCGAACATCATCGGAGGCGGAATCAAGAAGTTAAAGGCGGGGCTTGTCGGAAACTTGCTCGTCCATCTTGACGGGGATCATGATCAAACGGAACTCGCCGTCCGTTATTTGAAGACGAGCGGCGTACATGTGAGGGAGGTGTCAAACCATGCAACAGTTTTGGACAGACTGGGGTGACTTAATCTGGACAGGAACGGTTCAAACGTTGACGATGACGAGCATCGCGCTTTTGATCTCGACCTTGATCGGATTGCCGCTCGGGACGTTGCTCGTTTTGACGAGACCGAAAGGCAGACTCGCAAACGGATTCGTCTATGGTGGCTTATCGAGCGTTATCAACGTCATCCGTTCCATCCCGTTCATCATTCTGTTGTTCTTCATCTTACCGTTCACACGGTTCATCATGGGGACGACAATCGGCGTGCAGGGCGTCTTGCTCCCCTTGATCGTCTTCACCGCACCGTATATTGCGCGACTCATGGAATCGGCACTACTCGAAGTCGACCGCGGGGTCATCGAGGCGTATGAGGCGATGGGCATCTCGACGAGAAAAATCATCTGGTATGTGTTAATCCGTGAAGCACGTTCTTCCATCGTTCTCGGACTGACGATTGCGACGATCGGGTTGATTGGAGCGACGGCGATGGCGGGACTCGTCGGGGCAGGTGGACTGGGGGACATTGCCTATCAATACGGACATCTTCGTTTCGAACCGGAAGTCATGTACGTGACCATTTTCGTCCTCATCCTCCTCGTTCAGTCCATCCAATCCTTCGGGAATCGACTGGCTGCAAAATTGAAAAAGGCATAAAAGAATCGTGTCGCGAAAGCGACACGATTTATGCGTTATGGAGCAGACGTTTCAGTTCAGCGATGCGGTCATGTCTCGGGATGAACGTCCGAATCTCTTTTTCACTGAAACCGACCTGGATGCGATGATGGTCGAAGACGATCGGACTTTTCAGGATTTGAGGATTCGAGGCGACGAAGCTATATAGCTCACGAATCGACATCTCATCTAGTTTCTCTGCCGCTTGTTTATAGACACTCTTTTGGACCGACAACAAGTCCGTCGTCCCATTTTCCGTCAGGCTCAACATCTCTTTGAATTCTCCGAAGGATAAACCTTGGTCTGTCAATTTCTTTTCGATGAAGGGAATCTTTTGTTCCCGTAACCAATCAATCGTTTTTCTGGAAGAACTGCAGCTCGTATGCGTGAATACCGTGACCGTCACGACAACCACTTCTCCTTTACATCAGTTTGGTTCTAACTATTATCTCCTTTTATACGTTCGAGTGCGTGATTATGTTTCAAATCACATACAGTTTCTTTTTGATTGAGCATGACTTCGTTCGGGTACAGATTTCATGAGTAACCACATAAGGAGGAATGAAGATGTTTGACTATACCGTACAATCTGACCGTACCGTGGATGACGTTGTCGTTCGTCTCGGAGAAGCATTGAAAGAAGAATCATTCGGGGTGCTCTGGGACTTTGATTTGAGTGAGACGCTCGAGAAAAAAGGGCAGGGGATTGATGGGAAGTATCGTATCTTAGAAGTATGCAATCCGAAGGCGGCAAAAGAAGTGCTGTCGCAACAGTTAGAAGGAGGCTACTTCCTTCCATGCAAAATCGCGGTGTTCGAAAAAGACGACCATACCCAAATTGGTATGCCGAGACCGACAGAATTGATTCGCCTCATCGATGACGAATCGTTACAAGCCGTCGCGTTAGACGTCGAGTCCCGATTGCAACGTGCCATCGACCAAAGTAAATGATTGTTCTACCATCCGCTCATGAAACGTGAGCGGATTTTTTTCGTATAGGATAGTTAGATAATGGTAAAATTGGATGAGGAGATTATAGGAGGGGATATTTTGTACAAAAGAGGAATCATGATGTTACTTAGTGCTTCATTTTTAAGCGCATGTGGGGCATCTAATATAGAAGTCATTCAACTAGATTACATAGAGGATCAATGGAACGTGGAAAGCTATTCAAAAGAAGGAGAGATGATTGAAGTCCAGGAGTCAAAAGAAGTATTGGCTGCATGCGATGGGGAGCGTGCAACCGAATTAAAGGGTGACATCACGGTATATCAAACGGCGATTGCAGGGAGAACCGAGCCTGCTTCAGCCATGACCCCATATACGATGAAAGTCGTGACGTACTTAGAAGGTGACGAACGGTATGTCGTATGTCATGAAAGCTACACCAATCAACTGATGGCGGAAGCGATTGACTCGTTTCCAGACTTTGTGAATACAAGTGACGGAATTCGACTTCCACGACTCCCTCGTATTCATCAGACATCTTCTGCGTTACAAGACAAGTTGGTGGAAGCAGAAGGGTTGGAGATCGACGGGAATTCCATCACCCCGTTCCCGCATACGTTACTGGAAATCGAACCGGCGCTCTACGGCGAACTTGAAATGAAACTCGGTGGCAAGGTGATCCGTTATCCGATTGCGCAGTTCGAGCCGCGAGGATTTGAGATGCCGAATCAACAGATTGCCATCGGATATGATAAAAAGACGTTTCGTCCATATATTCTTTACTCGTTTGATGGCCAATTTTTTATACCTCAACCGATTGAGTTTGATGAGTTAGAGGACCCGGGGTCAAAAGAGAATACGGTCTTTTCCGAGTTAGAGATCAAGACTGTCGCGACAGCTCGTGAACTGAACGAAGAAGAGGAAACTCCGTTCTATACTTTCTCTTATCTGAAAAACGGGAAACGTGTGACCGAAACGATGACGATTCGCTTCGTTTCTGGGACATTGCTAAAAGACGGTGAAGAACCGGATCCGATGTTTGAGGATTGGTTGCCTGTTGAAGAAGCCGGGCCAAGGGTCATCGTTCATCGAAAACCATACGATGGAGGGGCGATGGAATTCGCAGAATATAGTGAGGCCACGAAAGAGGAAGCGAAAGAATTGTTCGACATCGTCAATGAGGCAGACCCCGTCGATCGCCGCGGAGAAGATTCAGAATATCGATATTTGACTTTATCAGACGGTTGGAAGGGTCAAGTATTCGAAATCAGCTATCAAAAGCGTTCGAAAAAAATTGATATCTATTTAACGGACCCGCTCCGGAATCAAACATTTAAATTATCGAGCGAAGGAGCGGAAGCGTTCTTAGACATATTTCCGCGCCTAAGGGAAACATTATGAAGCGAATTCTTTTACTCATTTGCTGTATTGGTTTGATGACAGGTTGTGATGATGAACAGATGGATGTCGTAAAGATAGACTACCTCCCGGAACACTGGAATGTGAAAGATCTTCAATCAGGTCATATGGATGCCAAGTCGGTGAAGTGGACTCCTGATTTACTCGATACGTGTTCCGGGAATGCAATTTCACGAATCGAAGAGGACGTCACCGTCTATCGCTCGTATGAATTGAATCGAAAATTCGATGATGCACATAAAATCGTGATGTATATGGAAGGAAATCAACCATACGCTGTTTGCTATGACAGTGCTTCTGAACAAATCAGGGCGGAAGAGATAGATGAATTCCCTTACTTCGTTCATACGGAAGAAGGGACCGACATCTTGAGTACGCCGACGATTCGCTCGGGTACACATGAAGAATTGAAAGAAATGGAACAGAAAGACGAAGGTCATTTCTATCCTGCTCCCATCCGTCTCCTCGAAGGGACGATGATTCATGTGACACCCTCATTATATGGCCAGATTGATTTATCGATTGGAGATCAACAAGGACTGTTCCCCATTTCACATTTAGAGCCATTTAGTGCCCAATCGGAAGAAGTGGGAATCGCGCTTGGGTATGACGAACAATCGAAAGAAGCGTATTTTTACTATGAGAAAAATGATGGATTGACGACCATACTTCCTTTAGTTGTGTGGAATGAAAAAGAGCATAAACACGAGCCGATTCAATTCGAAGGGCTACAAGTAGAACAGGTACTTCGGGAAGACATTCTTGAACCGGGTGTCAAGACGCCTCTATATACGTTCTCCTTCATTGAAGATGGAAAACGCGTGAATGAGGAAATCAGTTTAACTTATTTGAATGGTGAATTTTCGACACAAGATCCTGTTCAAAACGCGAGCGATTCAAATGGTCCATTCGTTTATGTTCATGAGAAGCCATTAAACGGTGCGCTCGATATTCAGTACCCAAACGTGCTAATGGCTGAAGAGAACGACATATCAGATCTGATGAATGAGATTGATGACGCAATACCTGTCAAACGTGCTGGAGATGTGACTGACTATTCGCGTCTCACAATCATCGATGGTTGGGGTGCTCAAGAATTTCAGTTAAGTCTCAAGGAACGATTCAAAAAAATCGATGTCTATCTGACGGACCCGCTCCGCGATCAAACATTCAAATTATCAAGCAAAGGAGCGGAACGGTTCTTGGATCTATTTCCGGAGGTGAAAGAGTCATGATGAAACGAATGCTATTGATGTTAAGCACAGTCGGGATTTTGTCGGGTTGTGCTGGAGAACAGATGGATGTCGTAAAGTTGGACTATATGCCTGAGCAATGGAACGTGGGCGATTTATATGCGAATCAGATGGATGCGGACTCGGAGACGTGGTCGACTGCAATTCTCGGCGCTTGTACGGGTGAACCGCTCACTCAGATTGAAGGGGATGTGACGGTTTTCAATTCATATGCGGTGAATCGGAAAGTCATGATATCAGATTATGATCCAAGCTCATACAAATTGGTGACTTTCTTGAAAGGAAAAGAAAACTACACCATTTGCTATGATGGAGACTATTCCAACATGAGGTTAGGAAAGATTGATGAACTACCGGACTTCCTTGATTTATCAGCAGGTATCGAAGTTCCGAACGTCCCGATGATGAAAGCTGGTACGAAAGAGGAAGAAGAAGTCGCAGAAAAGAGTGAAGCATCCGAGTATCTGGGGATGCCCATCAACTTATTCAAAGACACGATGGTTCATTTGACTTCTCCTTTGAATGGAGCGATTGCATTAACGGTTGGTGATCAGGAAGGAATCTTTCCTATCTCCTTCATTGAACCATATAATGCGCAAATGGGAACCGCTAAGATTGCGCTTGGGTATAATGACAAATTGAAAGCAGCCCATTTTTACTTCGAGACAGAGAACGGGACTCCATCCGTTCAACCGTTCCTTGTGTTGAACGAGAAGGAATGGGCACATGAACCCATCCAGTTCGAAGAGTTGCAAGTCGAACGTGTTCTTCAGACGGATACGTTAGAGCCAGGAGTTAAGACACCTCTTTACATCTTCTCATACATGAAAAATGGGAAACGTGTGGAAGAAGAGGTTAGCTTGACGTACACGAAAGGCGAGTTTGCCACGAATGAGTCCATTAAAGAATCCACTGAAGCAGGACTCATTGCAAATCCTTCCGTTCCACGCGGTCCGTTCTTCTTTCTCCATAAAAACCCGTTAGATGTGGAGACCACATTGAATTATCCGGATACATTGCGCGCGGCTGGCACCGACATGTCTGATTTGATGAACGCATTTAAGGAGGCAGAACCGGTGGATCGAGCTGGAGAAGTGGGAGAATATCCCCTTCTCACCATCATCGACGGATGGAAAGGGCAAGAGTTTCAGTTAAGCTTCAAGAAACGGTCTAAAAAAGTAGATGTCTATGTGACGGATGAAACACGCGATCAAACGTTCAAACTGAGCAGTGCGGGAGCGGAAACGTTCTTCTCCTATTTCCCTGATTTAGATGAGTGAAAGGCGCCAGTCGGCGTCTTTTCATTTGGTAAATACTTCAAAATCAAGATATTGACCTTCTGTATAAAAAGAGAGTAATGATATGTTACGGGATACGTTACACTGAAATTCACGATTTAGTACGAACATCCTAGGAATAAGAAAGGTTGCTATCTATAATGAGTACTTTGAACCAAAAAGGAATTCAATCTGAGGACGTTTTTCAATCCATTGAAATGAATATGGCGATGATTCGATTCGACCGTCAACGCCGGGTCGTTGATGTGAACGATACGTTCGCGAAAGCAATGAAATACAGACGCGAGGAGATGATTGGCATGCAGCATCACTTGTTCTGCCCTTCTTCCTTTGTCAATAGTCCAGAGTATTCGGCATTTTGGGAGAAATTATGGGGTGGTTTCAGTTTCTCGGATAAAGTGGAGCGCGAGAATGCAAAAGGGGAAACCATTTGGCTCGAGGCGACGTATATGCCGATTTTTGAAGGAGATGATGTCATCGGTGTCGTCAAGATCGCATCGGACATCACCGCACGGCAACAAGTGATTGAGGATTATGCGTATCGCTTTAAATCGATGACCGATGTGCTCGACGAACGGGCGAAGACAGGCATGCAAGACACGAAAGTATTGAATGAAACGATTGAAAAGCTTGCAAAAGATGCCGCGGACAACCTCCATGCCCTTCAGAACTTGCGTCGTCAAGCCGATGACATCGCGAAAATTGCCTCGTCGATCAAAGAGATTGCGGCACAAACGAATCTGTTGTCCCTGAATGCTGCCATCGAAGCGGCACGAGCAGGTGAACACGGGCTTGGATTTAATGTGGTTGCGACTGAGGTCCGCAACCTCTCTCGTATGGTTGAACGTGCGGTCATCGACGTCAACTCGAACACGGAAGGAATGAACGTCGAGCTTCGGAAAATTGTAGAAGGTGTCACTGCGTCCAATCAAGAGATTCAGTTAAGTGCAAAAACGATGGAACAGACGATGGAGCGATTCCATACGTTCGAGCAGGCAGCAGCCGAGTTACATGATACGGCCGACACATTTACATCCAACCTGTGAACCGATTGACCCGACACGGGGTCAGTCGGTTTTTTTGAGTCGTAACGTATGTCCGTGTCGTTTCAACCAATCTTTCGCTGTAACGGTGTTCGGATAAATCGTTTGTAAAGTTCTCCAAAAAGAAGGGGAGTGATCGAAGTGAACGAGATGCACCCATTCGTGGGCGATGACGTAGTCCATCATCTCTTTTGGCGCCAGCATGAGGCGGACATTGATGGAGATGGTTCCGTTCGAACTACATGATCCCCACCGTGTCTTTTGATGACCAATTCGAATCTTTTTCGCTTTAACATCCAATAATTTTTCGTAAATCGGTGCCTGGTTGATTACATATTCAAGCGCGCGTTCACGTAGCCATGCCTCATAATGTTTAGTCAGGGCGTTTTCGTCCCATCTCCTCGGAACGAAAAATGAGGAGCCGTCAAATCGGAGAGTCGTGCCATCATCTATCTTGGTCGGATAGTTTTTTCCATGAAAAACGAGCCCCTTATCGAGAACGGACGTTTGTCGAGGGAGCTTTTGCGATATCTCATGAATCCATGTGTCGTGTTCTTCTAGTATGTGATCGACGACTCGTTTAGACAAACGTGCTGGAATACGTAGCTCGATGCCGTTTGGCGTGACATAAAATGCGGCTTTTTTTCTTCGTTTGTTGCGAATGACGGTAACACACATTGACGAGCCTCCTTTCTTATCTCGATCGAGTATAACGAAGTCGGCAAGAAACTGCCATGCTTTTTTGGCACGCAGTCGAATCAACTTTGATACAGTAGGAGGAGGAGGGATGAACATGAAATCAATTTTACAACAACAACTTGTACGTAAAGGTACGAATTCGGTGAAATGGGATGGGCTGGAACGATGGTTCCGTTTATCTGAGGATGTGTTACCGTTTTGGGTAGCGGATATCGATATCCGGACTGCCCCGTCCATCTCCGAGGCGCTCGCTATAAAAGCCGCTCAAGGGGAATTCGGGTATACATTGTTCGCACCTGAAGCGCAAACAGCGGTGAGCGATTGGTACGGCCGACGTCACGATTTAATTGTTGACCCGAACCATGTGTTATTCTCTAGCGGTGTCGTGCCTGCGTTGACGCATATCGTCGAGGCGTTGACTGAAGTCGGAGATGGCGTCGTCATCCAGTCACCTGTCTATCCACCATTCCACGAACTCGTTGTCGGTTCCAAGCGACAAGTGTTCGATGCCCCGTTGAAAAAAATTGACGAGCGCTACGAGATGGATTTTGTCGCACTCGAGGAAGCGATGAAACAAGCGAAACTCTTCCTACTCTGTTCCCCACATAATCCAGTTGGGCGTGTCTGGACGAGAGCGGAACTAGAAAAGGTCGTAGCACTCGCGGATCAATATGAGGTGATTGTCGTCGCTGACGAGATTCATGCAGATTTGACATTCCCGTCTCATAAACATACCGCAATCGGCACACTCGACTCGCGTATCATCACGGTAAGTGCGCCCTCAAAAGCATTTAACATCGCCGGATTATTTGCGTCCTACATCATTTGTCCGGTCGATGAGTGGCGGAAGCAAATCACGAAAGTACAGAACAAACATCATGTGCTCCCGACACCGTTCGCGAACACGGCTATCATCGCCGCGTATACCGATAACCGCGCGGAACGTTGGCTCGACCAGTTGCGAGAAGAATTGGAGCAACAAATGAATGACGTGATCGATTCCATCGAATCAAACCTTCCGATGCTCCATACGACCTATCCGGAAGCGAGTTATCTGCTTTGGCTCGATTTCTCGGAGTTACCGATGTCTGCCGAGGAGCGGAAGTCATGGCTTCATCATGAGGTTCGGATCTTCTTGTCACCGGGTGGTCCGTTCGGTCCTCAAGGTGAAGCGTTCGAACGGATGAATATCGGGACTCGTCGTGAACTGTTGGACGAGGCGATTCATCGGCTGAGCGCGCAAATGAAGCGAAAAGCGTTTGTGTAAAACGAGAATCGGGAAAAATTCACAATGAGATGATGAAAGAAAGTGAGTGGATGGGATGGAGACGATCAACTGGAAGAAAAAGATGGAGGAACAGTTAAGGCGTAGCGGCTTCACCTTGCAAGTCGAAAACATGTCCAATATCCGCTTGACTGAGATTCATGCGAGTTCTTCTCCGTTGATCTCTTATCCGCTCCGAGTTCGTCTATATGAGCGGATGGGTTGGCTCATGTGTACGGTCGATTCGCCAACGCTCGATCGGAATGAAGATCATCCATTATTTGAACGCATGGTGACCGCCGTCTTTGAACGAATTGTGCGTCACCTGTATAACGGGTATGGTTTTCACATTTTGACGTTCATCGGAGATACCGGAAATTACATCGCCCCAAAAGATTCGGAGACAGGAGAGGTCGTACGCCTCGTCGCCCACCTTTGGAATGACCGTTCGTACATTCATCTCGACACTTTCGAGGAGTATCCCGCCTTATACGTGACTCCACCGTGGGCACATCAAGCCTATGCCATCGAAAGCACAGACGATGAGTGGGTCATCTACGCGGGAAGAGGGGGGAGGCCGTCGACCGATTATCGTGCTGACGGCGTCGAATTGAAACCTCATCGTCTATCGGATGGTGAGCTCTTCTTCCCGGTCGATCGGATTTCGAAAGAGAAAGGAACCCTCGCCCTGGCCGAATGGCTTCGACTCGAAAGACGAGAAGTCGAGGACTTTATGATGTCCTTCATGCAGACAATCCGGAAGTTTGATCCGTCGTTTGGATTCGCATGGGGCGGAACGGAAACATTTTTTCATGGTGTACCGGTTGAACCGTACGCGCAGGTGCTCAGGCTTGAAAGTGGGAAACGTCGCTATCGCGTCATGAACAACACGGCAAAACGACTATTTGCCGTCTCGGACGACCCGGACGAGTGTCTGAAGGAAGTGAGTCGAACACTAGGGACGATCACGCTCCCTGAACGGCGTGTCTCAGCCCTCGGCCAATTGATCATGGGGATCTGGCAACAGTTTGAAACCGATGAGGAAACATACATTCAAGAAGTCGCGTTTCGTGACATCTCCAAATTCCAAATGGAAGAAAAGATTGGGCATGCCCTCGCGAATCAACAACGGATTCGCTGGATTGACAAGAATCATCCGCATCAGGATGTGATCGAATATGCTCATCTACGGATCACGTTCCCGAAACGACCACCTGGGCTTGTTACAGTCGAACCCGCTGAATCCGGACAAGAGAGAGGTGCTTTATGAGAATCGTTGACGCACGAGCCGTGCCAATCGATCATGAAGATGTGATCGCCGTTACCCCTACCTCGGTCTACTATCGAGAGAAGAGAGATCGCACGACATTCTCGCTCTATCGCTTTGACGAAGAGGATGGCGTGATTACACAATTGAACCGGAGGGAGTACGCGGATTACGGTTATCCTAAGCTATTCGTCGATGGAGACATCGTCTACTTTATAAATGAGGTCCCGGACGGTGAAGGGGTGGTCAAGACAGAACTGATCGCCTTCTCCTATAAGGCGGGCACCGAAGAAGTGGTCACGACGTTTGAGAAGCGTGGGAATAGCACATTGTTCTGGGTACTGGATCATCGTTACTTCCTCTTTTTGACGGCGTTTGAATCATCGGATGAGGCGTGGCTCTTTGATCGGGTGACCAATCAACGTGAGCGTATTCGGGATGAGCGTTTCGTCGGTAAGACGGAACGTTTCCGAGAATTGTATTTGTTCACGACCACATTTGATGGTGTTCCATACATCGTCTGCAACGCGAGACTCGATGAGTTTGACTATTATAATGCACTCGATGATGGGCGCATCTCTCCTGACGACCCGATTGACCATTCCGAGGCACTCTTGATTTGCCCACTCGAAGAGGCGGTCGAGGCGATATGGGATCAACGGGATGAATTGCCATTCGATGATATTCTCCGTCTCCAAGGGGAAGGGGACACGGTCCAATATCTAGGAGAAAATGAAGGGACGCTTCGATTCTCCGCGTTTGTTGACGCGTTGAATGAGGAGGTCATCTATGATTTGACGGCTCCCGATGTCTTGCATGAAGTATCGGTCGTCGATTGGGGTGCTTATGAACCGATTGATTTCACGTACGACGATATTAGTTCGACGATTTTCATCAAAGTTGATGAGACAGATATGCACTCAGAAGTCATTGACCTCGCAACCGGTGCGCGTTATATCGACGTGGAACCGTTCGAACGCGTCATTGGTCGCCGCTATCTCGTCCATGAATATACGGAAGGACTTACGAGCGGGGTCGTGATTTTCGATTTAGAATCGGAAGAACGTCTCACTTATGACAATGCCTATTTTATGGTCATCGATGATGCCATTTTGATTTTGTCAATGTCCAGCACATAAATATAACCACTACCCATTATATAGGTGGTGGTTATATTTGGATATATAGTTTACATAACATATTATTGTAAACTTGATATTGCGTGTTTTTTCCGTTCATCTCCGATATGGGCATAGACTTGTGTCGTTGCCACAGATTCATGCCCGAGAAGCTGTTGAATCGTGAGCACATCGACGCCCCCCATGGCGAGACGCGAAGCGAACGTGTGACGGAGCTTATGTGGCGTTACCTGTTTATGGCTCAAGAACGGCAAGTAAGGCTTTAAGCGGTCAATATGCCCTTTTAACATATGCTGAACCGTCCGTACAGCGATTCGTTGTCCCTTCTCATTTTGGAACAC
Organism: Exiguobacterium sp. PFWT01; assembly: GCF_018255795.1. Lineage (GTDB taxonomy): Bacteria > Bacillota > Bacilli > Exiguobacteriales > Exiguobacteriaceae > Exiguobacterium. Next base: position 1,405,764 of record NZ_CP073755.1, read on the forward strand.
CGCCCCTTCGCTCGACGTGTGGCGATACTCAGTGAGGAGCGGAAGAAGTGGTCCTGCGATGGGGATCAAGCGTTCCTTATTGCCTTTACCGATGACCCGAATCGTTCCGGTCTCAAGGTTGATATCGGACCAATTGAGTCCGACAAGCTCGGATACGCGCATTCCTGTCAGTCCAAGTAACTGTATGATTAAAAAGTCTCGCGCGCGATTCATTTCGTACCAACTCGCCTCGCGATTCGTCATGCCGACATTGCTACGTACAAGCGTCGAGAAGTCGAGCCACTCCGATTCCGTCAAATAGACGGGGTTCCGTTTGCCGCGTTTCGGACGTTCTACGGTTTGAAAAGGATTCACCGTTGCCTGATTGGTCTCGATTAAGTAATTGAAGAGTGACTGTAACGTTGAAAGCTTCCGATTGATGACGCTCGGAGCGTTTTCGAGATCGAGGGCAAGATAAGTCGCATACGCTTCTGCTCCGGCATGGTCAATCTCTGTGAATGATGGCAAGTCAATCGTTTCAGGCTCTAACTCGGTACCACTCACGTGCTCGACCCAACGAAAGAAATCTAAAACATCATACACGTAGCGTTGGGCCGTCTGTTTGGAATAATGCTTCGCTGCTAAATGATGAAAAAACTGTTGGATGAATGCGGGTAGTCGGTGCAACCCGTTCAACTCGAAGCGTTTCGTCGTCGTCGGTGTCTGCCGCTGTCCAAGTTGACGGAAAATACTCATAGAATGCCCCTTTCTTCATGTAGTTCTCACTTGATTCTTTCCGCTACGCTTGCCTTCACGAAGGAAGTTGTCCGCTTCTTTGACGATCTCTTCGACCGTATCGTGACCAACACGAACCGCAAGTCCGAATGTCATTGTGACATGAAGACGTTCTCCTGCGTAATGGAGAGGGGTCGACTCGATTTGTCGTCTCAACTGCTCGACGATTGGAAGGAAGTCACCGGAAGGACTCGATAGGTAGACCAGAAACTCCTCTCCTCCCCAGCGGACCGCCATGCCGTCGATATCGGATAATATGGAGGCCACTTGTTGAAGCACCCGGTCCCCACAATCATGACCGTACGTCTCGTTAAATGATTTGAATCGATCAATGTCACCGAGGGCGAGTGCGTATGGAACGCCTTCATGAGCGGCTTTGTCGATTGCTTTGGAAACCTGTTCATGCCCGACTTTTCGGTTCAATAGTCCGGTCAATCCATCCGTCGAGGCGAGAATTTGCAATCGCTCATTGGATCGTTCGAGTTCATCTGTCACTTCGACAACGGCTGACTCGAAGATGAAGGAGAGCCCTGCGATCATCACCACGGTCGATAGGATGCAAAAGAGCCCGAGCGCTTGTTCCACCTGAATCGGTAGGGTCTCGATGCCGTCGGACACATAGATGAATAGAAGGCTATAAATCAACATCGCGATGGCCGTGGTCAAGATGCGTTGGCCTCTGGATACGCTTGGCATGAAAAAGACACCATAGGCCATCATGAGGATGAAATAATGCATGTTGATCTCCCAACCGAGAATGACGGTCGAGATGACGGCGTTGTAAACGACTTCGATAAAAAGTCCGGTAAAGAAGATGCCGTACCACCGTCTATGTACAAAGTAGAATGAAATCGTGTAATAGATCACACTCAAGCCATTTGATAGGAATAAGAGAGTCATATCCAGACGATAAAACAAGATGCAAAATAGGAAGTGGACCAACCAGGCGATGACATTGCCGTAAAAAGTAATTCGTTCGTTATATAGTGTTCCTCGACGAGTTTCATAGGTTGTTCCCATCACACACCTCCTTTCTTTTAGTATAACGAAACAATGATTAAATTTGTATAGAAGTCCGTAAAATGACCTTAAAAAACGTCCTAATTTCGTATGTATCGTTGCGTGAAATAGATATTTCACGCAATGTACATGAATTGCGTGATTGTATCTCAATCGAGTGGTTAATCGACTGATTGATTTTATAGCAAAATAAATGGTAGACAATAATTTGTTATGTAAACCATATTGGTTTGTCTTGAAATTGTAATGTTGAGTCATTATACCTTATGATGAAAATAAGACTTGAAACAGGAAGGAAGGTAACGTTACACTGTAAACGTAAACCAAAGGGGGATTTTGGATGGATGATCAGCGTTTGAAGCAACTTTTGTCTGAAGCGAAGACCATCGCGGTCGTCGGTGTGTCCGACAACCCGAACAAGACGGCCAACCAGATTGCAGAGTATTTACTCCGTGTCGGCTATACCGTCATCCCCGTCAACCCGATGCTCGAAGAGTGGAACGGTCGCAAGGCGTATCCGTCCGTCGAGAGCATCCCGGGTAGAATCGATATCGTCGACGTGTTCCGTCGCAGCGAATTTTTAGCAGGTGTCGCGGAAGATGCGGTACGACATGGGGATGTCGGGCTCGTCTTCAATCAGCTCGGTCTCTCAAGTCCTGAGGCGGAGCAAATCGTGCGTGACGCCGGGCTCGATTATATCGAGAACCGCTGCCTGTACGTGGAACATGCTCGTCTACTCGGATAAGACCTACCTCCTTGGTAGGTCTCCTTTTTTTCAGCGATGGCTGACAAGGGAGGCTTGCCAGAATCGATGAACAGCTATACAATAGGAAAGAAAAACGAACGTGTGTTCGAAATTGAGGTGACTGCTATGTCAACAGATCTATTTAATTACAACGAAGACGCCATCCAGGTGCTCGAAGGACTCACGGCCGTACGGAAACGTCCGGGGATGTACATCGGGTCAACCGACCATCGCGGACTTCACCATCTTGTCTATGAGATCGTCGACAACGCGATCGATGAGGCGCTCGCAGGATTCGGCGGTCAAATCGATGTGACGATTCATAAGAATGATGCCATCACGGTCCGTGACCACGGACGTGGGATGCCGACAGGAATGCACGCCTCTGGAAAGCCTACCCCAGAAGTCATCTTCACGGTCCTCCACGCCGGCGGGAAGTTCGGCCAAGGCGGCTATAAGACGTCTGGTGGACTTCACGGCGTCGGCGCCTCGGTCGTCAACGCCCTCTCGAGCAAGGTCGTCGTGACGATTCATCGTGACGGCAAAGTGTTCGAACAGACTTTCGCGGATGGCGGCGTGCCTCAAACGACACTGATTGAGACAGGCAAGACACGCCAGACGGGCACGAGCGTCTATTTCAAACCGGATGCGACCATCTTCTCGACGACGACATATAACTATGACACGCTCGCCGAACGCCTCCGTGAATCGGCCTTCCTCTTAAAAGGATTGACAATCACGCTCACGGACGAGCGTACGGAGAAACAAGAGACGTTCCATTACGAGGAAGGGATCGCCGAGTTCGTCCAATATTTGAACGACGACAAGGCGACGCTTCATCCGATCGTCTATTTCGAAGGGACAGAGAACGAGATCGAGATCGAACTCGCGTTTCAGTTCACGGATGCCTATTCCGAAAATGTGCTCTCGTTCGTCAACAACGTCCGGACACGCGATGGAGGGACGCACGAGGTCGGTGCCAAGACGGCGATGACCCGGATCATGAATGAGTATGCCCGTAAGAACGGACTGCTCAAAGAGAAGGATAAGAACCTAGACGGCGGTGATGTCCGTGAAGGACTCACGCTCATCGTCTCGGTACGGATTCCGGAGGAGTTTCTCCAGTTCGAGGGGCAGACGAAATCGAAGCTCGGTTCCCCGGAGGCGCGTGCGAGTGCCGATAGCGTCATGGCGAAGCAACTGACGATCTTCTTAGAAGAGAACCCACAGATGGCCACGATGCTCATCAAGAAGGCGATTCGTGCGGCTCAGGCTCGCGAGGCGGCTCGAAAGGCCCGTGAAGAGGCACGTAACGGGAAGAAAAAGAAACGTTCGAGCATCTTGAACGGGAAATTGACGCCGGCGACGTCGAAGAATGCCGCCAAGAACGAACTGTTCCTCGTCGAGGGTGATTCGGCCGGTGGTTCCGCCAAACAAGGGCGCGACCGTACGTTCCAAGCCATCCTCCCACTACGCGGGAAGGTCATCAACTCAGAGAAGTCGAAACTTCAGGACATCATGAAGAATGAAGAAATCAATACGATCATCCACGCGATCGGTGCCGGGGTCGGTCATGATTTCGACTTGGATGACTGCAACTTCGACAAGATCATCATCATGACGGATGCCGATACGGACGGTGCGCATATCCAAGTGCTCCTTCTCACTTTCTTCTTCCGTTATATGCGACCGCTCGTCGAGGCGGGCCGTGTGTTCGTCGCCTTGCCACCGCTCTATCGCATCTCAAAAGGGAAAGGCAAGTCCGAACAGTTCGACTATGCCTGGGACGAAGAGGCGCTCGAGAAGCTCGTCAAAGTGTATAAGAAAGGCTATATCCTCCAACGCTACAAAGGTCTCGGCGAGATGAACGCGGACCAATTATGGGAGACGACGATGAATCCGGATACCCGTACGCTCATCCGTGTCACGGTGGACGACGCGGCTGTCGCGGACAAGCGTGTATCGGTCTTGATGGGTGACAACGTCACGCATCGCCGTGAGTGGATCGAGGAGAACGTCGCCTTCGGACTCCAGGAAGATGATTCGATCATCGCCAATGAACATGTGACTAAAGCGATTGAGGAAGTGATGTAACGATGTCGACGATTCAACACATTTTAAACCTATCTCTCGAACAGGTCGTCGGTGACCGGTTCGGGCGTTACTCAAAATATATCATCCAAGACCGTGCCTTACCGGACGCTCGTGACGGACTTAAGCCCGTACAACGCCGGATTCTATATGCGATGCACCATGAGGGGAATACGAACGATAAGCCTTACCGGAAGTCCGCCAAGACGGTCGGGAACGTCATCGGGAACTATCACCCGCACGGTGACTCGTCCGTCTATGAGGCGATGGTACGCCTCTCACAAGACTGGAAACTCCGGTATCCGCTCATCGATATGCATGGGAACAATGGGTCGATGGACGGTGACCCAGCAGCGGCCATGCGTTATACGGAAGCCCGTCTCTCGAAGATTGCCGGTGTCATGCTGACGTCGATTGCGAAGAATACGGTCGATTATACACCGAACTTTGATGATTCTACGGAAGAACCGCTCGTCTTGCCGTCGCTCCTTCCGAACCTTCTCATGAACGGGACGACAGGGATTTCGGCCGGTTATGCGACGGAGATCCCACCGCATAACTTGACGGAAGTCCTCAACCTCGCCATCGCACGCTTGAAGGGCCAGGTCGATACGGCGAAAGACGCACTCGAGTACGTCACGGGTCCTGATTTCCCTACTGGTGGGACAGTCATGGGCAAAGACGGTATCTTAAAGGCGTTCGAGACCGGTAAAGGGAAGGTCATCATCCGGGCGAAGTCCGAGATTGAGCAATTAAAAGGTGGCCGTGAACAGATCACGATCACAGAACTTCCGTATGAAGTGAATAAGGCGAATCTCGTCAAAAAGATGGAAGAGCTCCGCCTCGATAAAAAGGTCGAAGGCGTCGCAGAAGTCCGTGACGAAACGGATCGGACGGGCCTTCGGGTCGTCATCGAATTGAAGAAAGAAGCGGACGCGGAAGGTGTGCTTCACTTCTTCTTGAAGCATACGGACCTACAACTCGCCTATAACTACAATATGGTCTCCATCGTGAACCGGACGCCGAAACAGATGGGAATCATCTCGATCATCGACGCCTATTTGAAACACGTCGAAGAGGTCGTGACACGACGGACGACGTTTGAGCTTGAACAGGCGAAGAAACGCGCTGAAATCGTCGATGCCTTGGAACAAGCCATCTCGGTCCTCGATGAGACACTCGAATTGATTCGTTCCGCCAAAGACAAGGCGGACGCGAAGAAGAAACTGATGGAGCGGTTCTCATTCACGGAACGACAAGCTGAAGCCGTCGTCATGCTCCAATTGTATCGACTCACGAATACGGACATAGTCGAGTTACAAAAAGAGGCAAAGGCGCTCCAAAAAGAGATTGCCCGCCTCTCAAACATCCTCGACGTGGATGCGACAAAACGGAAGTTGATCGTGAAGGAGCTCACGACGCTACGTGACGAGTTTGGCGATGACCGTCGCTCGGTGATCGAATCGGAAGTCGAAGAATTGAAACTGAAGACGGAAGTCATGATTGCTGTCGAGGAGACGATGGTATTCGTCAGTCGTGACGGGTACGTCAAACGAGCCTCGATGCGCTCGTATGGCGCCTCGAGTGACGTCTTACCAGAGATGAAAGAGAAGGATCGCCCACTCCTCACGACTCAAGCCATGACGACGGACCACTTGCTCGTTTGGACGAACAAGGGCAGTTACCTCCTCATCCCAATCCATCAGATTCCAGAATCGAAGTGGAAGGATGCCGGACAACACGTCGCCAACCTCGTCCCGATTGAAGGGGAACAGGTCATCTCGGCAGACGTCGTCTCGACGTTCGATACGGACGCCCATTGCCTCTTCGTGACGAAAGACGGGATGGTTAAACGTACACCGTTACGCGACTATGACGCGCAGCGGAAATCGAAACCACTCATGGCCTTGAAGTTGAAAGGTGACGACGAGGTCGTCTTCGCCGGGATCAGTGACGGTCCAGGGCAGTTGTTCCTCGTTTCAGAGCGTGGATACGGGCTCTGGTTCAAAGAGGATGATGTCCCTGTCGTCGGACAGCGGGCAGCCGGTGTGAAGGCGATGAACCTGAAAGACGGTGACCTCGTCGCCGATGCCTTCTCCTTCTTCACGCCACCGTTGTTCGTTCTCGTGACACAACGGGGAGCGGTCAAGAAGATGAAGCTCGAGGACCAGTTCGACTGTACGAACCGCAACCTTCGGGGGACGATGCTCATTCGTGAGGTCAAATCAAAACCGCACCAAATCCGTCGTGTGGTTCCAGTACATGGGGATGAGACGCTTCATATCGTCGGGAAAGAAAAAGCAAAACAAGTGAAGACAAAAACCCTTACGCTACTCGATCGCTATGCCAACGGCTCGTTCGTCTTTGACGAAGACTCGTTCGGTGAAATCGAGGACGTGTATCTCGATTAATCAAAAGACCTGTGATTTGGCTGATTCGCCGTTCACAGGTCTTTTTGTCGTAGCCACGTCTCTAGATCGCGTTGTTGTCGTCGATGGTGCCGCGTGTGCATCTCGATGAGGTTGAACCATTCTCTCGCATTCAGCCAGCCGAACCCACCGTGAAGCGTCTTTCGATTGTCATCTGCATCGTTCAAACGGGATTCCAACATATCCATCTTTGAGATTAAGATGGTCATGCGTTCTCGCAATCGATCTTTCGAGTCAGTATTGTTCGGTGGTTGATTCATCTCAGGTGGGAGCTCGATTTTTATCGGTGGAAAGTCTCCCCGTTCGAACAACTTTTCTCCAAAAGACGTCTTCTCTCCACCGAGTTCACCCTCACCACGTAGGCAGCGGTCGGCCTCTTCTAAATACTCCTCTGCGACCAAAATGAGATGGTCAAACATTTGGCCAATGGACCAGATGCTCGGGGCATGCTTGTATCGCAAGTCGGACATGGTATAACGTGCGAGATCTTTTCTGAATCTAATTAATTCATAGCGTATCCTCAACATCTCACCTCCATTTTCTTTTAGTATACGTGATTGAAAACTGATGTCAGAGAATGTGGGTTCTGAAAAGGAAGAATGCATCGATTTGCCGAAAAAGACATGTAGGACAAAAAATAGGGGGATCTATATGTCTCAATGGCTGACATGGGCGAAACGAATTCAGGCGCTGTCTCAGGCCGGTCTGACGTTCACGCGTGATCAATATGACCGAGAACGGTACGAAGAGTTACAAGAAATCGCAAGAGAGATGTATGAACGGCACTCGGACTTATCGGACGAGGCCATCTCACAACTCGTTCATGTGGACGGTTATCCGACACCGAAACTTGATGTGCGAGGCGTCATCTTCAAAGATGATCGAATCCTGCTCGTGAAGGAGCGGTCAGATGGGTTGTGGACCTTACCCGGTGGCTTCTGTGAAGTGAATCGCTCTCCTGCTTCGAATATCATCAAAGAAGTAGAGGAAGAGGCTGGCCTGGATGTGATTCCAGTACGGTTGCTCGCCTTGTTCGATATGCATGAACATCCACATCCGCCTCTCTCGGAGCATTATTACAAACTTTTCATCGAGTGTGCACTGATTGGTGACGGGGAGGGGAGCGCCGGCGTGGAGACGAGTGACGTCGGTTTCTTTGAACGAGACGATTTACCTGATCTCTCCCTTGCCCGCAATACGATCGAACAGATTCATATGTGCTTTGACGCACATTGGCAAGAAGAAGACTGGACCACTTTATTCGACTAGGAGGCTCAATGATGAAAGTGAGACGATATGGACATATCCATCAACTGACCTTTTACGCTCCCGTACTGCCAATCAACGTTCAACTGTTTGAGCATGAGCTCGGACTCGTCTTGATCGACACGGCGCTGAAGCGGAACGCGACTGATATCCTGTCGTATATCGCCGAACTCGACAAGCCACTCCTCGCGATATTGTTAACGCATGCTCATGGGGATCATATCGGTGGGGTAGACGCCATCAAAGCAGAACATCCGCTCGCTGAACTCTTCATCTCCCGACGTGATGCCCGCCTCTTATCGGGAGATCGGTCGCTAGAGGAAGAAGAGCAGAACAAGATTCGTGGTTCTTTACCGACGATTCGTTCTACACCGGATGCGGTACTAGATATTGGTGAGCGGTTATTCGGTTTACGTGTCCTCGATGCAGCGGGTCATACACCAGGGTCGATTGCGTACTATGACGAGGTAAATCGGGTATTATTTGCAGGGGACGCTTTCCAAACTCAGGGAGGGACAGCGGTTGCGGGGGATGTTCGGCCATTATTCCCACTGCCAGGACTCGCGACGTGGAATCGGTCCGTTGCTGTCGAGAGCGCGGAGCGGCTAGTGGACCTGTCACCACTCCTCACATTCGTCGGACATGGTCCGCCTCTCAAAGGGACACACAGGCTCTATTTGGCTTTGAAACGGGCGAAGCGGAAACAAGCAAGAAAGTTTATCCGTTAACGGGAGGGTTGAACCATGCAGCTGAAAGAAGTTGCCATTCATCAATTTGAGCAAGCCCAACAGATGCTCGAGATTCAACGTAACGCTTATGCGGTCGAAGCGGAACTGCTCGGGTTTGACGAAATCCCAGCGCGCTATGAGACGATTGATGTCATTCAAAACTTACCAGGCACGAGTTATGGCTTATATATCGAGGAGCGGTTGATTGGGTTTGTCACGGTGGAAGCATCTGAGAAAACTGTTGAAATCACGAAACTATGTATCGACCCGACATACTTTCGGGCGAGACTGGCGACGACGTTACTCGAACACATATTGAGCATTCACAAAGGAAAGTTGATTTACGTGCATACGGGCAAGCATAACGGACCGGCGAAGCGTCTGTATACGAAACTTGGATTTGAACCGAGTGCCGAATTCGAACCAGAACATGGCGTCACATTGATCCGGTATACGCATACGTCTTAAATTCAAATCTCATCTCACTATCATAAGTATACTAAGATAATGAGATGAGATATTATTTTTACTGATAATATATGTTATGTAAACTAATAAAAAATAGAGCAAAAAATTGCTCGACATTGAAGCTCCCTATTCCTTTAAAATCTTGTACCAGTACAAGGTCAACTCGATTTGTGGATTCGCGTATTGTTTGATTGAGTTGACGCCTCCGAGTTGAAATCCCTCTTTTCTATAAAAGCGACATGCAATCAAGTTATCGTTCTGCGCTTCAAGCGATAAGCCGATCAGCCGTTTTTCTTTTGCCCATTGTTCGGCTGTTTCAAGCAACAGTTTTCCGATCCCACGCTTACGATGTGTTTGACGGACCGCTATATTTTCAATGTATGCAAATCGATTCCAATCCTTCACGAGTCGGATTTGCCCGACACATTCATCTGCATCTATCGCTAAAAACAGGATGCGACTGTCATGTTCAATATATTGTTTCCAGTCTAATCGATCGTTCGGAAATGTTATCTCTCTGACTTTCTCATCTAATTCTTCGACATATGTCCATTTTCCATCCATATAACTTGGCATGATTCGTCCGATGATCGGAAAAGGATCATTTGCATCATTCACAATATGAATATGCGCCTCATCTAAGGCTATGATTTGAATCAAACTCATCCGCTCCGCCTCCTCAATATCGATTCTGTCTCACTTAATTTTTACTTCTGTATCATTCGTGTGAATTTAGCATTCATAGGAATGATAACGCTTTATGAATAAACGTTTCAAATTTTAATTTCACCTGTTTAATACATGCTTCACAGTTGCTTGACCGCTGAAGTCATGCTATTTTTAGACAGATGAACCATCTAAGGAGGAATTCTTGTGAAACGAACGACTAAAGGTTTGGCAGCAACTTTATTTTTAGCAATCCCACTTGCCGCTTGTGGTGATGATAGCACGAATCAAGCAGATACGACACGCTGGGAAGAGATTCAAGAAGAAGGCACATTGACAGTCGGTACAGCCGGTACCCTCTACCCCGCTTCTTTCCGTGAAGAAGAGAGTGACACGTTGACAGGATTTGATGTCGAACTCATGAAAGAAGTCGCCAAGCGTCTTGACCTCGAGATCGAATTCAAAGAAATGGCATTTGACAACATGTTGACGAGTGTACAGAACGGTCAAATCGACGTGGCAGCGAATGATATCTCGGTAACAGAAGACCGTAAAGAGAAGTTTGCCTTCTCAAAACCGTATAAATACACATATGGGACGGCCATCGTTCGCAAGAGCGACCTCTCTGGAATCGAATCACTCGAGGACTTGAAAGGTAAGAAAGCCGCTGGTGAGGCGACGACTGTCTTCATGGACGTGGCTCGAGAATATGGTGCAGAAGAAGTCATCTATGACAACGCGACGAACGATCAGTACTTGCGCGACGTTTCAACAGGACGGACCGATGTCATCTTGAATGACTATTACCTTCAAACGTTGGCCCTTGCCTTCTTCCCTGAGTTTGATATCACGATTCACCCGGATATCGCCTATAACCCACAAGAAGTCGCTTTCTTGATGGATAAAGAAAATGACGAACTCCAGGAGAAGATCGACCGTGTACTAGATGAGATGCTTGAAGATGGTACGGTCAAGGAGCTATCTGAGCAATTCTACAATGGCGCGGATGTTTCGGTAGAACCAGACGTAGACGCAACAATCGTCGAAACGAAGTAATGACGGCATGACGTTCTCAGATATTAAATGGGACGCCATCTTTGACGTAGACCTGGCGATTCAATCATTTCCTTATCTATTGGGTGGATTACCGAATACGCTTTGGATTTCGTTCGTCAGTATGTTTTTTGGTCTCTTGCTCGGTCTTTTGTTGGCGCTCGGGAAGTTGTCTCCGACACGACTCCTTCGATACCCGTCAACTTTCTATATCTCGTTCATGCGTGGCGTACCTATCTTGATCATTCTGTTCATCCTCTATTCAGGATTCCCGTTCATCGGGATCGAGTTCGCCGCTTTGACGGCAGCCATTCTCGGATTCAGTTTGAATTCCGCCGCCTATATCGCTGAAATCATTCGCTCCTCGATTCGTGCGGTCGATGACGGACAGGTGGAGGCGGCTCGTTCACTCGGGATGGGGAAATGGCTAACATTGAAGGGGGTCGTCTTACCACAGGCGACTCGAATCGCCCTTCCGCCGCTCTCGAACGTTTTTCTCGATTTGATTAAAGCCAGTTCGCTCGCCGCGATGATCACGGTACCTGAGATTTTCAACAAGGCCAAGATCGTCGGTGGTCGGGAGTTCGACTACATGACAGTGTATATCGTCGTGGCGTTGATTTACTGGGCAATCTGTACGTTCATGTCCTTCTTCCAAGAATGGCTCGAACGTCATTTTGAACGATATTTAGATACTCCGAAACGTTGACTGACTGGCTTATGCCGGTCGGTCTTTTTTAGTGAATTGGATTTTTGATACATCTCCTGAACCGATTATGCTATGATTTTCTTAATTATCAGAAAAATATAGGGGGATTTTGAATGAACCATCCATGGGTTTCACATTTGAATGATCAAGTCATTGGTCAATCGAAAGCCATCAAGCTCGCTTCGATTGCGCTACTCTCGGGAGGTCACGTTTTACTCGAGGACCGTCCCGGCACAGGCAAAACTACACTCGCCCGTAGTTTAGCAAGCTCTATCTCGGCGACATTCCAGCGTGTACAATGTACTCCGGATACATTGCCGAGTGACATATTAGGAATGGAGTTGTTCAATCCGACGACCGGGGCGTTCGAACGCCGGACGGGTCCGATTTTCACGTCGATTCTACTTGTCGATGAGATCAACCGGACGACACCACGTACACAATCTGCGTTGCTCGAGGCGATGCAGGAACGTCAAGTGACACTCGGGGAAGTGTCGCTCAAGTTACCGGAACCATTCTTTATGATTGCTACACAAAACCCGTTCGACGGGCAAGGGACGTTCCCGCTCCCACAGGCTCAATTGGACCGGTTCTTATTCAAATTGACACTTGCTCCCCTCTCACGGGATTCCGAACGACGACTGATTCGCAATGAGCATCTCGCTTCAGAATCCTTCTCTCTGCAACAGGACGAATTGTTAAAGATGCAGCAAGAGGTACGAGATGTCCGATTCCACGAGGCGATGGAAGATTACTTGCTGGATTTGATGGAATCGCTCCGTCACCATCGCGACATCGAGGTCGGACCAAGTCCACGAGCGACGCTCGCGTATACGATGGCGGCTCGGGCTCATGCCTATATGGAAGGACGGGACTATGTCTCACCGGAAGATATTCGGGCACTCGCACTTCCGATTTTAGGGCATCGAATCGTCTTGACAATCGAAGCGTCGCTGAAGACGAAGCCGTCAAAGTTGATCAAATCTGTACTCGAGACCATCCCGGTCCCTTCAGAGGTGTAAGATGCAGTTAGTCAGCCCACGCTATCTCGAGTCCGGCTATATGTGGCTCCTGTTCGTCGTCGGCGTCTTCACGGCACTTTATGGGAACGTCTTGATTGCGAGTCTATTGATCGGTTTCAGTCTCTATGCACTGGTCATGCCATCTTTCATGTTTCGATTGGCAGAACAAATCCATGTCGACCTCACAGAAGAGATGAAACTCTTTCCGAACGACGAGGCCGTCTATGTCTTGAAGCTCGTGTCGACGGCAAAAGTACCGCTTGGCGTCGTCCGCCTATCCGGCTATTTGCATCCGACCGTGGAATCAGAGGGACATGCGTTTTGGCGTCAGGAGAACTTTGTCGAGACGAATGCGACCGTGGACTTCACAATCCCACTCCATGCGAAGAAGCGTGGTCCCATCCGCCTTGAAGCCATCGGGATGGAAATCCGGGATCCGTTGCGCATGTTCTCGCTCTATAAAGAGGACTCACTCCCGCGCATCGGCTACGTCTTCCCTGAGTTTTCGCCCTATCCGATCCCGAAACGTCCCCCTACTCTCCCTGGTGAGGAGATGGTCCGTCATAGTGCCTATCGTGACCCGGAGACGTTCCAGTCGGTCACCCCGTATCACGGGCAACCGATGCGACAGCTATATTGGTCTGCCTATGCGAAGACGGGCGAACTGCTGGCCCGTACCGAGCAACCGGTACAAGCGAATGAATATGTCATCGTGCTCGACTTGTTGACGAAGGATGGGCGTGCCCTCACCTATCAGATGGAGCGCCTCATCTCGCAAGCGGCCGCATTATGTCGCGATTTCGAGAAAGAAAATGCGAGTTACGGTCTGATTGTCCCGACGCTCACGAAGGATGGAATCACGTATGACCTTCAACCGGGAAGTGGCGAGGTACATTTCCGGAAGATCATGACGACATTCGCTTGTCTGTCCGAGAGTGATTTTCCGCTCGCTCGCTCCTTGTTTGAGCGAAAGGTCGCCAAATATAGTGGGAATCAATCGATTCTCCGCTTGGGAGGTGACGGTCAATGAGATGGTTGTGGTGGGTATTCGCAGCCTTTTACATCGGACATGTGTTTCCGTTGCTCTTCTTATTGACACTTCGTCTCCCTCGGAACACACAACTGATTGTACAGACGATCATGAGCGTCGGTGCCCTCTATTTCTCTTATGAAATGAGCATCTTGTTGTTGATTTTCACATACGTTCATGCGTTCATTCGGACGTTGGATTGGACGGACCGTTATGCGATGGCGAGCGTATTGTTTTTGGTGGCAGACTGGTTATTCCCACCGGCAACGCAACCGCTCGCGATGGTGCTCTTCCCGTTCATCTTTTTGATTTGGCAACGAAACCTGTATTACCGTCGCGATTACAAGCGGATGGTGACGATGTTGACCGTCGGCTTAGGCATCGGACTGACTGTCTCCCTCGTCATTCGTACAATCAAAGAGCTGTTGTTTGGCAATGTCGTCGCCTGGATCACTCCGTTCTTTCTGTGGATTGGGAGCTGGTTTGATGGCATCGTGCTTGACCCGAACGATCGCGTGAACCGGTTCCTCGTTCCGGACAACCCGAACCTCGATGCGGAGACGGTGGCACAGGAGACGTTACTCGAGTCGGCATCGAACAACTCGTTATTCTACATCGGAGTGTTCGTGATGATTCTGCTGCTTGGGGTAGGATTGTTCTTCTACTTGCAGAAGCGAAAAGACATCCAGGAAGACGGGATGATTCCGAGGAGTATTCACCATCCGACACTTTCAGATAAGCGGATCGTCCGCTCGCCTCGCCAGATTCGCCTCCTTGAGACGGGACGGAAGTTGGAACAGCAGCACCCGCGTCTTCGAGAGGAGACGGTGGCTGATTGGCTTCAGCGAATCGAGTTCACGGACCACAGGCTCTATGCAGATTGGTTAGAGGCCGCAGAGTATGGAGACAAGGAAGCGCCACAAGCAATCAGCGATTCCTTCGAACGACTCGTCGAGCAAGTGAAAAAACGCTAAAAAACATCCGGCAGAGGAGATTCTTCTGACCGGATGTTTTTCATTATAAAATCGGACTGAGGAGGCGGGACACACTCTCCTTGAAGCGGATCCAACGTGTCCTCGATTCATATCGCTCAAGGGTTAGCCGCTCGGCACGTGCCTCGTCTCGCTCGAACGCATCGATGACGGACGTTGCGACGTCTTGGTCGAAGACGAGCGCCGAGATTTCAAAGTTGAGGCGGAAGCTTCGGGCGTCGATGTTCGTCGTCCCGATCGATGCGACCTCTCCGTCGATGACGAGCGTCTTCGCATGAAGGAAACCTTCCTCATACGTGAACACTTCCGCCCCGTAGCGCACGAGCTCTGCCGCGTTCGCATAGGTCGCCCAGTAGACAAACATATGGTCGGGCTTGTTCGGAATCATCAGTTTGATCTTGGTGCCCGCCATCAGGGCGATCCGACAGGCATCGAGGAAACTTGCATCCGGTATGAAATACGGTGTCTGAATGTAAATACATTCTTTTGACTGCGTGATCATTTTGACGAGCATATTTTTTAAATGTTCTGTCGACGAGTTTGGACCCGATGTCACGATTTGAACCGGGGACGCATGACGAGCAATCCCTTCGATCGGCCAAACAAAGTCGTCTTTCTGTGCCTTCGTTCGTGTCGGGACAGAGCGATTCCAATCCAGGATGAATCGTTCTAATAATTCCTTGACGGCGTCGCCGGAGATTCGTAAGTGAACATCTCGCCAATAACCGAAATGCTCATCCTTTCCGAGATACTCATCCCCGACGTTGAAGCCGCCGATATAGCCAAGATCACCGTCGATGATACAGAGCTTTCGGTGATTTCGATTGTTGACGCGGAAGTTGATGCCGAGTTTAGATGGGAAAAATGATTTGACTTCCCCGCCGTGGGCCAGCAGGTCCTTGAAATGTTTGTGCCTGAGCCCCCTCGATCCTACCGCGTCATAGAGGAGTCGGACACGTAACCCTTGTTTTGCCTTTTCCGTTAATAAGCGAATTAACGATTGACCGAGGGCGTCATTTTGGATGATGTAATATTGAATGTTCACTTCTTTCGTCGCGCGCTCGATGTCTTGAAACAGCTGGTCGAACTTCTCTTTTCCATCGTGAAGGACACGAATGTCGTTGTGGAAAGACATCATCGCATTCGTCGACACGAGGTTCAGTCTTGCGAGTCGTCGGTGTTTCAATAGAAGTGGATGATTGAACGGTGCCGTGGATTGGTCCAATTGGTCGAGCTGCTCCGCCACATGATGATGGTACGCCTCACGTTTCTCTTCTTCTACTTCATAAAAGTTCTGAGATTTGATCAATCGACCAAAGAAGATGTAGACGAAGAAGCCGATGAGCGGTAAGAAGAAGAGGACAAGTAGCCACGCCCATGTCGTTCCGATGTCTCGCCTCTCAAAAAAGATGATCGTGATGGCGAACGTGAGATTAAGCAGTAAGATGAGCCATGTCAATATGACGATAATGAGTCCGATAGTCACTTCCATCGTATCCCTCCCTTTCCTTCAATTCTTACCCGAAATCAGACAATCTTAGCAAATGTTTTTCATGATTTGGGTATACATTAATGAAGAAGTGAAGAAACGGGGGAAGCTTATGGAAGACATGATGATCGGCTTCAGCTTACTTGTCCTCATCGGTGCACTTTCGCAGTTACTCGCTTGGCGTTTTGACTTCCCAGCCATCTTGATTATGACGGTTGCCGGGATTCTCGTCGGACCGATTTTCGGTTGGTTGGAGCCGGATCGGATACTCGGTGAGCTGTATAGCCCGCTCATCTCCATCGCGGTGGCGCTCATCCTGTTCGAAGGAAGCCTCAGTCTCGAATTCAGAGAGATTGATGATTTACGGAAATCAATCTTTCGACTTGTCACGGTCGGGGTGTTCGTGTCCTTCATCTTGACCTCGATTTTACTCATCATGATTGGCGATTTTCATTGGTTGCCGGCATTTACGCTCGGTGCCATCTTCGTCGTGACCGGACCGACCGTCATCATTCCGTTACTAAGGCAAGCCAACTTGTCAGCACGTCCGGCTAAAGTCTTAAAATGGGAGGGAATCATCGTCGATCCGCTTGGCGCCTTGATGGGATTATTCGTCGTCCGCGTAGGCTTCATTTTCTATCAGAACGATGGACTCGCGAGCCACTTGCCATTCTTTTGGTCCTGTATCGTCGCCGTCGCCTTTGGGATTGCCGTCGGACATCTATTGATTCGCTTATTCGGGAATGAGAAAGTCCCAGAATATTTACGGACGACGTTGACGTTCTCCGGAGTCCTTCTTGTCTACTCCATCAGTGAATGGGTCATGAGCGAAGTTGGGCTATTGGCTGTGACGGCAATGGGATTGACGATGGCGAACTCCAAACATGGACATCTCCACATTTTGAAACAACTTCGTGAATTTAAAGAAAATATCTCTATCTTACTCGTTTCCACCGTGTTTATCATTTTGACCGCGAGCTTGACGCGCGATAGTTTGCTCGCCATCTTCGACTGGCCACTCCTCCTGTCGATTCTCGGAATCTTATTTTTAGTCCGTCCGATCTCGGTACAGACGTCGCTCATCCGTTCCCCGTTATCGATGCAAGAGCGGGCGCTCATCAGCTGGATTGCCCCTCGAGGCATCGTCGCGATGACGGTGACCGGTTTCTTTGCGCAAGAGATTTCCGAACTCGGGATTGAAGATGCGGAGCGGATGTTGCCGATCACACTCGGTTTAGTCGTAACGTCTGTCGCCCTGCATGGACTGACGATTAAACCACTTGCCAAGCGACTCGGACTGACGAAAGTGAAGAATCCATGGGAAAAGGCGTAGACAAAAAAAGACACCGCCCGATGGCAGTGTCTTTAATCAGCTTGAATTAGTTCAAGACTTTGATTGTGATTGATTGGCGACCGAAAGCAAGTGCTTGCTCTTGTGTCGGCATCAAGATATCGATTTTATTTCCTTTGATGGCACCACCAGTGTCTCCTGCGATGGCTTCTCCGTATCCTTCAACCCATACTTTAGAGCCGAGCGGAATGACAGAAGGGTCAACCGCGATGACTTTTTGGTTCGGGTTCGAACGAACGTCGATTCCTGTCGCTGTGATACCAGAACATCCTGCACAATATGGTGTATAAGCTGTTGCTTCCACTGTCATTGTCTGACCTGAAGCCGGAGCTTGGGTTTGCGTTGTAGACGATGCAGTTTTCGTAACTGGTGCTGATGTCGATGTCTTCGGTGTTGTTGTCTTCGCATCATTCGCTACAGATGCAGCGGCTGCACCTTTCACGGCGAACTCTTGTCCAGGGAAAATAAGATCTGAATCAAGACCGTTCCAAGTCATCAATTGATTGACAGAGACCCCGTGATTCAATGCGATACGATAAAGTGTGTCGCCTGATTTAACTGTATACGTTTTAGATGCAGTAGAAGCTTGTGATTTCGCTTCTGCCTTTCCAAGTTTCAAGACTTGGTTCGGATAAATCATATTTGAGTTTAAGCCGTTCGCTTGTTTGATATCATTTACAGAGACGTTGTTGTTCACGGCGATACGATAGAGTGTATCTCCAGACTGAACTGTGTGTGTTGATGCTGCCGAAGCTGGAGCAGCGACTCCTAAACTAAGGCCAGCGAGTGCCGTTAGTGTCAATAGTGGTTTTTTCATAAGAATATTCCTCCCTTTTCTAACGCCCCCTTACTGTAACACCTGTATATTTCACAGCGATTACAGGACGATATGAGAGTGTTATCAGTTCATTTACAGAACAATTCATGAGGATGAGAGGATTCAGAAAATTGTTTTAATCCATAAAAACGGCTTTCTAGAGCCGTTCTAAGATATAATAAGGAGAGAAATAAGGAGGTTTTGGTCTTTGGAACTATTACTGCTATATTACATTGTGACTAATTTACTAGCGTTTGTGTCATATTTTGTCGATAAACGACGGTCTCGCGTCGGAGCTTGGCGTATTTCGGAGCGGACTTTGCTGACGATGGCATGGATTGGTGGGGCGTTCGGTGCTTATGTGGCGATGCGTGTCTTCCGACATAAGACATTGAAGCCGAAATTCCGGATTGGGGTACCTGTCGCGATTCTCGTGCATGCTGCGTTTACCGGTTGGCTGATTTTTTAAACTCTTATCTTATATAGAAGAAACTCGATTGTATCTTTTAATGAACGATGATTAAAAATGTCAGATTCGTCCCAGTTCATGCTCAATTCAAAGTGTTTCTCCGTGAACAATCGAAATGAAATGTCGGGAAATTTCCTAAACGAGGAGGATGGCTCTTTTGAAGAGTATCGAGATGATTCGTCACGGATCATTGACATTAAAGGTGACTGATCACTTCACTGTTCTTTTTTGCAAGTCTGGGACGTCCGTGATTCGAGTGAACGGAGAAAGCATCACCCTTCATCCAAGAGAGGCCGTTCTCTTGGCACGAGGACAAAGTGTTATGGTGGAGAAAATCGAAGAATCGTCGCAGATGAGGCTTCTTGAGTTTGATCCGGACGAATTGTTCCATCCCGAGTTGGCGAAACGATATGTAACACCGTATCTTACTTCCAAAAAATCCATACATATGTTAAAGCAGGAAAGAGTGAATCAATCGATCATTCAGACGATTGAACGCGCTGTGCAACATCTATCTGCGGACGGATCGCTCGCATTGATGGATGCCACACTGCAGTGTACGGTCATCTGGCGCTATTGGATTCAGCAAGAGGGTGAAGTGATGAAGAATGAGAACAAACGGGTGAGCCTTCGTCTGATGCTCGCTTACATCGAGTCTCATCTAGAAGATAAGCCCACGTTAGCTCGAATCGCGACTGCAGGTAATGTAAGTCGCAGTGAATGTTGTCGGTTGTTTACAACGTTCGGGAACACTTCCCCACTTGCTTATGTCCAAGTTAAAAGAATGGACCGGGCCGCAACTCTATTAATGGATTCGATTGAATCGGTTGCTGACATCGCCAATCGCCTGAGCTACTCAAGTGTCAGTCACTTCGTACAGGCATTCAAAGCACATCATTCGATCACCCCGCTCGCCTATCGAAAACAATACCAAAGGAAAAGAGCCGAGTAATTTCGGCTCTTTTCCTTTATCTTGCGGTCCACCCACCATCTGCCTTCAAAACATCACCATTCACGAAGCTCGAATCATCCGATGCTAAAAAGAGGGCGACGTTCGCGATTTGTTCGGGCTCACCCATCGGCGCTTCCCCCGTACCTTGAATGGCACGCATCCCGAGTTCACTCGGTGCCGTGATCGTTGACCCGATATTCGTATTCACCCCACCCGGTGCGATGGCGTTAGCCCGAATCTTGCCAAGCGTGCCATGGGTCGCCGCGATGTTTTTCGTCAATCCGATTAACGCATGTTTCGATGCGACATACGCCGCGCCACCGCGAGTACCGAACAGTCCTCCAACGGACGCATTGTTGATGATGACGCCACCACGGTTCTGCTTCTCCATCACTTGGATGGCGGCACGTGAAAGTTTCATCGGTCCGGTCAAATTGACACCAAGAACTTTATCCCATAGTTCATCCGTCACTTCGCCCACCGTCAGGAAGTTGTCCATGATTCCCGCATTATTGACGAGAATGTCGACCGACCCGAACGTGTCTTTCGCCGTACCGACGAGGTTGTCGATATCCGTTTGATTTGTCACGTTACCAGCAATGCCAAGAGCTTCCCCACCCGCTGCTTTGATTTCATCAACTACCGCCTGCACAGCATCTTCATTCAAGTCGAAGGCGACGACCCGTGCGCCTTCCTGCGCAAACAGTTTGGCGATGGCACGCCCCATGCCTGAACCTGCGCCAGTGACAATTGCCGTTTTCTCTGAAAGCTTCATTCCTCATTCCTCCTTTAAAGGTCAGAACGTATACGATGTGTGATGACAGTAATCTGCCTGTCACTATGTTATACCCACATTTGTTTAGGAGCATTGTGAGAAAGATGGCGATTTTTCTTCAATTGATTTCCAATCATCTTTATACTTGAATAGAAGCCACTCTACATAATAAAGGAGAGATGACGTGAGACAATTCCATGCAACCGTCCATGGTCGAGGTGAACCGGTTCTTTTTCTTCCCGGTGGGGGGTTCACTGGATCACAAGGATTACAGTTTGTCGAAGCCTTACATAAAACATTTGAAATCCACCTCTTAGATTTACCTGGTTTTGGTGAGAGTGAGGGACTACATACATATGCGACCTCAAAAATACTCGCAGATTGGATCGAAGCATACCGAACTTCACGACAACTGGAGTCCATTCGTTTGATCGGACATTCGATGGGGGGTGCCATCGCCCTGGCGTATGCGGTCCATTACCCAGACCAGGTCAGACGTTTGATTCTCCTCGACCAAGGACATAAGCCGAATGCCATGATTCCGTTTCGTGAATATGGCATCTTCGGCTTTACCTTTCCGCTTTTACGACTACTGTATCACCACTCACCACGACGCCTCTTGGACTGGGTTGAAACGAAAGTGAACAAGAGTGACCCCACGTTTTCTGAACAGCAGTTCCAACTATTCTGTCGACGAATCGGAGTCGTGCCGACGTCATCGATTCGTTCTGCTGTCGAGCAATCGGCCCGTCTTTCGACCGGTGGCTTACATTTGTTGTTTGGTTATGATGGACTGGACTTTAACGATTTGTTACGACGCGTCCAAGTCCCGACGCGCCTGTATTATGCGGATTTCACGGGGATTGATTTGAAGGAGGCGAAGCGAACGCTCCATCATGTCAAACGAGCGGAACGACACCTTCACCCCTCTGTACAATTGATTGCTGTATCAGGTGGACACTTCGTTCAGTGGAGTCGTCATTTCTCGATGGAAAACGTTAAGCGGTTCTTACATACATAAAAACAAGACAGCGGAAACCTCTCCGCTGTCTTGTTCGTCATGATACCCAGTCGTGGCGCTTTAGCCATTCATGAAGTTGGTGGTGAAGCTCGGGATGGAGCGGCTCACTGAGTTGTAACCGATATTGCTTTTTCACGTCCAAAATACTCATTTCTCCGTCAAAGTGCTTCAACATAAGGATATGATTCATTATTTCTTTTCAACGACGCCTCGGACAATCGCGAAGAATAAACGGTTCGGGAGATAACGCTTGAGCGCGATCAATAGTCCCGCTTGTTTACCTGATGGATAACGAAGTCGTTTCTTCCGTTCGGTCGCGGCTCGCCAAATCGTCTTGGCGACGACGTCTGGACCTTCAGCGTTCGCACCGGCGGCATTTGTGTTATGGAGTGCGACTTCTGTGTAGTCATCATATACATCGAGCGGTTGGTCACGGACGAGTTCTTGGGAACGACCGTAAAAGTCTGTCTTAATCGGCCCCGGCTCAATCAATTTCATGTCGATATTGAACGGTGCCAACTCGAACTGAAGCGATTCGATGAATCCTTCAATCGCCCACTTTGAACTGTGATACAAGCTATAGATTGGGAATGTGATCTGTCCACCGACGGAGGAGACGGTCACAATTCGTCCGCTCCGCTGTTTGCGGAAGTATGGGAGTGCTGCCCGAATCACATTCATGACCCCGAATACGTTCGTATCAAATTGCCGCTGAATCTGTTCGGGAGAGGCTTCCTCGAAAATTCCGACCGCTCCGTATCCAGCATTATTCAACAACACATCCATCGTTCCATGATCCGAGACGATTCGTTCAAATGCCTCTCGGATACTCGACTCGTTCGTCACATCTAGCTGATAGAGCGACACCCCTTTTAGGTTAGACAGTTCTTGATGGTCTTCAGGTCTTCGCATCGTCGCGGCGACATGCCAGCCTCGTTTGCTGAACAGTTCGACCGTTGCCCGACCGATTCCGCTCGATGCTCCTGTGATGACGATGGTTTGTTTTTGCTTCATATTCATTCTCCTTTAATGTTTATATGTTTAAACTTTTAAACGCATTAGTGAAAAAGAAGCCTTTCTCTCTGTTTCCAAAAAGAAAGGTTATAAGATACATTCATCTTCAATCGCACGTGTCAGTGCCTTCAGCAGTCCGACCGCATCTTCAAGTGTCAGGAAATAAAAGTTCTCTGTCCCGACTTTCTCCGATGAAACGATGCCCGCTTGTCGAAGTAGTTTGAGATGATGTGAGATGGCTGGTCGAGACAACTCAATCTTTTCATCAATCTGATTGACGTTCAAGCGTTCATGTTTAGCGATTTCGACGATGATACGTTGACGATTGACGTCGGCTAATACTTGGAACAACGGAATCGCATCTTCAAATAAAGATAACGATACTTCGGGTGTAACATCTGTTCGTTTCATATTCATCACTCCGTTTAAAAGTTTAAACGTTTAATCCTATACTAAGAATACTAGGTGTTTTACCTTCTGTCAACGAAGTTGTTCGTAGATTTCTCGAAGAATGCTTGCAATCATATGTTTAGAGTCATAATCCCGCTTGGATATTCGGACGAGCGGCGATGGTTCGGGGAAGAGTTGGGCATTGATGTCGTCAATCGTATAGCCTGCTGCAGTTTTCGTTATCACGTCATCGATCAAACGTTCTAGATAATCGAGCTTTTTGGTCAGTTGCTCCCTTCCCTGTTCGAGACGCCCGGCATGCTGACAGTACACCTCATCAAAATCGAGGGACAGGACTCGTTTGAGCGAACGAATCTGTTCAGGGACAGACTCCTCTGGAATCATCACCTTCGGATACGGATGGACGAACAAATCACCCGAGAACAGTCGACCGTTCTCCTCGTCGTATAAGACGACGTGATTCGGTTCATGACCAGGTGTATGGATTACCTGATAAGTATGATGTTCTGATGTGATCTGATTGTCATAATAGGCAATCGGCTGAAACGGTTCCGGGTCTCCTGAGAAGCGTGCCCGATAATCTGGGATATCTAGCCCCGTCCGGCACATGTCTCTGGCGGATTCTCGTATGTAAATTGGGACACCGTATGTCCGTTCAAGCCAGGCTGCCGTTCCGATATGGTCTTCATGGGGGTGCGTGATGCTGACAAGATCGATTGGAACCGACTCATAAAACGGTTGAAGTTCGGGTAGCATCGTGCGTGTTCCCGTATCGATGAGCATCCCGTCGATATAATACACATACATCGACATCTCGAATGGACCGTTCTTTACGTTGGCACAAACAGCCGTCACCGGTCCATAGTTCTTTATTTGCATCAGGCTTCCCTCCTGGATCGTCATTTTCTACATTATAGCGAAAAAAAGCAAAGACCTGCAGACATTTCACAGTTCTTTGCTCACCCTTATTTAGAGATTCTCTCCATTCGTCGCAATGACCTGTTTGTACCAGTCGAACGAGTCTTTCTTCATCCGCTCCATCGATCCGTTCCCTTCATTGTCACGATCGACATAAATCATCCCGTATCGCTTCTTCATCTCTCCCGTCGTGAACGAGACGATGTCGATGATGCCCCAAGGTGTGTAACCAATCAAGTCGACCCCGTCATAAATGACGGCTTGCTTCAATTGTTCGATATGGGCCTTCAAGTAATCGATTCGGGCTTTGTCATGAATCTTTCCGTCGACAATCTCATCGACGGCACCGAATCCATTCTCGACGATGAAGAGCGGAATTTGGTACCGGTCATAGAGTCGGTTGAGCACATAACGGAGTCCGACCGGGTCAATCGCCCATCCCCAGTCACTCGACTGGATATACGGGTTCTCGACCCCATTCGGCAGACCACCGTTGACGATATCGCCACTGTTGTCCGCGACGACGTCACTCTTCACGGTCGTCGACATATAGTAACTGAAACCGAGATAATCGACCTTTCCGTTCTGTAAAATCTCTTTGTCCCCTTCGAGGATTGGGATGTTGTACCCTTCCCGCTCGAACTCGTTCAAGGCGTAACTTGGATAAAACCCACGAACTTGTACGTCCGGGAAGAAATAGCGTTGACGCATCATCTCTTCGGCGAGCATGACGTCATCTGGGTTTGATGAATACGGATAGATCGGGACGTGAGAGACCATGGCACCAATCTCAAAGTCAGGATTGATGGCTTTCCCTTTGGAAACGGCGAGAGCGCTCGCGATCAGTTCGTGGTGTCCGGTATGATACATGACTTCGCGGGCGTTCTCCCCTTCTTCTAGGAGGACACCAGAATTCGTCCATAAGAAGAGCGGATTGTTGACGTCCATCTTGTTGTTGATTTCGTTGAACGTCATCCAGTATTTGACCTTGTCTTTGTAACGGTCAAAGCAGACCTCAGCGAAGCGGACGAAATGCTCGACGACTTCACGATTTCGGAATCCCCCGTATTCACGGGCAAGGTGGAGCGGCATCTCAAAATGCGACAGTGTGATGATCGGTTCGATGTCGTGTTTGAGTAGCTCATCGAACAAGTCATCATAAAATTGGAGACCCGCCTCGTTCGGTTCTGCATCATCACCATTCGGGAAGATGCGGCTCCATCCGATGGAAGTACGTAAACATTTCAATCCCATCTCAGCAAAGAGGGCCACATCTTCTTTATAACGATGGTAAAAGTCAATCGCCTCATGGTTCGGATAGAACTCATTCGGTTCGACCTTGTCTGTGATCCGGCGAGCGACGCCGTGTGCTCCCGCCGTCAAGACATCGACGACACTCGGACCTTTGCCGTCAGCGTCCCAACCACCCTCGAATTGATGAGCGGCAAGCGCGCCTCCCCATAGAAAATCGTTCGGTAATGTCTTCATTGTAAGTCCTCCTTCACATGAATCGTACACGTCAAGTATAATTGTACCGGTACAATTGTACAAGGTCGGTACATTGAATTACTTTTGTTTTTTCATGATATAATAGAACCAGTGACGAAAAAGTGAGGAATGACCATGCTAAAATACCAACAAATCGCGAATGAAATCGAACAATATATTAACGAACAACAGTTAAAACAAGGGGATAAGCTCCCTGTCCTGGAGCAGATGATGAATGAATATGCAGTGAGTAAGAGCACCATCACGAAAGCTTTAGAGCTGCTCGAACGAAAAGGGGTCATCTTTCAACTGCGGGGAAGCGGCATCTTTGTCAGACGACATAATCGACCCGGCTATATGAGCCTCTTCTCCACCCAAGGATTCAAGAGCAATCTCGGAGACCGTGTTTTGACGTCTGGTGTGATTGATGTGTCTGTTATGAAACCAGATGCGTTGGTGGCCGAGAACCTCGGGATTGGCGTGTCTGACGATGTGTACCGGGTCGAACGGGTGAGATACGTGGACGGGGAAGTGCTCTGTCATGAGGAATCCTATTATGTGAAAGCCATCGTCCCTTATTTGAATCGCGAGATTGTGGCGGACTCGATTTTCGATTACGTGCAATCGGCGCTCGGCGTCACGATTGGGTTTTCTGACATGTATCTACAGGTCGATCGATTGACGGAAGTGGAGGCAGGCCACCTCGGATTGCAAGAGAATGACCCGACACTTCGCATCGAAACGATCTTTCATCTGACGAACGGGAAGCCTTTCGACTATTCACGGATCACCTACCACTACGCACATTCACAGTTCGTCATTCAGGCGAACGGACCCTATATGTGAAGAAACCCTTCATGCGCGCATGAGGGGTTGTTCGTCGCGAGATGAATATCACTTCACGACCGGGAGATTGACCTGATCGACCCAATCGTCAATGAACCGACGTTGATGTTGATGTAATCGTGGTAGGTCTTCTCTTGAGAAAAATCGATGTTCGTGACTTTCGTCTGTCAATTGAGCGATTTCTCCTGAGAATGAATGGGTGTAAAAGATGACTTGAACACTATAGACGCGATCGCCGTTTTCATAAGTGGCATAGCCCTCATCACCGGAATAGATTCCAAACAGTTTCAAATTATCCACGGAGAGCCCCGTCTCTTCGAGAGTTTCACGGATGGCTGTCTCTTCAAATGATTCCCCAGGCTCCATAACGCCACCGGGGATTCCCCAAACATGATGATCTTTTCGGTGTTGCAACAAAATTTGATTGTCCTGTTCGATGAGGACTCCACATCCTACAGTAATTAATAGATTCGATCCGATTAATTGACGCATATGCTGTATGTAACTCACTACACTACCCCTCTTTATTTAGAATTCAAAAAATCTTGATCTCCCCATTCACATGATCAATGAAATAGTACGTATCGTTAGCATCATGTGCGAGTATGAAATTTCCTAGTATATTTGGATGAAATTCAATAGTGAACGTCTCAAGCGTCTGCTCGTAGGTCGGATATGAAAGGGACTGCCACACATTCTTCGCCTTCGGAATCTGAAGCTGAGGCAATAATTCGTCTTCAATCAATCCCTTCCAATCTGGGTTATGCAATATAAAGCGAAACACGTTTTCAACTGGAGCAAACGTCCCATTTAAACCAAACGCCAATTTGATGGGAAACGCGCCTCTAACCACATGTTCAAAAAATGTTTCCATTTGGACAATACCAGTTGTCGCGACACGTTTCACTTGGTTTCCTTGAAGCGTCAATCCGTCTTCGTAATAGCTCAGAATCCAATTCCTCTCTCCTCTTAAGACGATGACCTCATTTGAAGAGAGCGTCAATTCCGACTCTAACACCTCACGATTTTTGATGGTTTTGGTCGTCACAAGCTCTTCTTCCTGACTTTTAAAAGAGAAGCGACGTTTTCTCGAATCCCTTACAGTCCGCTTACGCTCTATAAGTAATGGAAACTGTTCATTCTCCAAATGGCGAAAGATCAAGTAGGTTGCTTCTCTGTCTCTCAATGCATGACTCGGTATGACCACTAATTCTAATGGATTATGATGATTGGATAAGTCTTTTGACATCATGTTGCTTTTCGTCTCTTGAGGAACCAATATCCGAATGGCAAAATCGCTAACACCGCAAAGCCAATCAATCGATTGGTGCTCGATGTTGGCTTGTTTGATTCTGCTTCATCCGAAGAGCCATCCGCTCCATCCATCACCCCTTCTTCGGCATTCCCTTCAATACTTTCATGCTCTTCAACCAATAATACTTGAAACGCCTCAGTTGAAATCTCATCTCCGCTAATCATCTGTTTTGTATTAGATGTCAACGCCGTCAACATGTCCCCATCATAATCAAACCAAGCCGACGCTTCTGAGTATTTCACGAGATCGCCTTTTACGTCCGTCAACGCTTTCGGTGTTTCTTTGTCTGAACCGAACGTTGAGAACGCATATGTACCCGCTGCTTGTTCATATGTTCCGATCACGTTGACCGGTTCGTCATCTTGAAAGACGGTCGCCACATATTCTTTGGTTGGGACGAACGTACATGTTTCTCCCGTTTTGTAACAAGAGGAAGACGGTACGTACATCTCGAGAAGTGGCCCGAACGTGATGTTCTCACTGTCCGTCATATGATAATTAGCCGGTTCATCTCCCTGAATATGATCCATCACAATGTCATAAAAATATGCATCTGCAAAACGTTCCGCCGAAGATTCAGTCATCTCGGCTGATACGATTGTCGTGCTTGCAAGCAGTCCGACACAACATATGAGTAAGCTCGTCATTCGTCGCATGTGTTTCTCCTTTCATCACCCTGATGAGTTCAACATCATCGCGTGATTGATGTGAATCAATTCGGCGTGCGGCTGTTTGTGACGACTGACATATGACGTGAATCGCGATGACGCAACAAACGCGTTCGATTCATGAATCATCGCCAGTCGGACGAGAATGAGCCGTAATTGTTTTCTTCCTTCTCCCAGTGCAACACGGTCAACTTGGTAGTTTTTGTCGAGTCGGTTGATTAACAGCTCCACTTTACAATCTTCTTTGATCAAGTAAGAGACCCAATACGCCGTCTGTTGAATCAAGTCTTCATATTGCGCATGGAGCCCATTGCCGAGCGGACCGCTCAAATCAAGGGAAATCGTGAACGTGTCGAGATTTTGTCGTTCGAACACTTTTGCCTGTACATGACCGACCTTTGAAGTGGCGACCCAGTCAATCTGTTTAGCCGGTTCCTTCTCATATCGTTTTGCACTCTGAATCATCAACGGATCGTTCAACGGGGAGTGCTTGACGATACGGTCACCCATCCGAATCATGCGAGATTCGGTGATTGGTGACTTCGTGATGGTAGGTAACACAATCCATGAGGGCATATCCATCTCCTCATCCGTGAAAAAAAGAGTACCTAAATAAAACGGTAAGGTGACACGCATCACACACGTATGAATCGAAGCAGGTCCACGCTTCACAGCCAAGACGCTCACATGATGTATGTCCTGTTCGATCCTGGTGTCGTATGCCTGTGACCCGTCCTCGAATACCATCCGTTCATTACCCTCTAGTCGAATCAATAGCGGAACACCAAGGGCAATGATTCGCTTCCGAATAGTCATGATGATCAGCAATGCTCCACAGATATAAGAAACTGGCCATACATAGGGCATCCACATCGTGAGTAGACCGAGACTGACATAAGCCGGCCAGAGTTGGTCCTGAAGGATGGACGGCGAACTGATTTCGACCTGTCGCATCGTTACACCTTTTCAACCGGGACGGATACGGACTCGAGTACGTCCGCCAACACTTATCGCTTCGTCGATTTGATGTCCCCTTCAAGGGTAAGGGTCAAGCGGTGCGAGAGAACGTGTGGCGCGACGGCTTGGACGTCTTCGGGTGTGACGAACTGACGGTCGTTCAAGTACGCATAGGCTTGTGACGCTTTGACGAGCGCAAGCGTCGCCCGTGGGCTCGCCCCGACTTCGACTAACGGGTGTTGTCTCGTCTCCTGGATGAGTGCGAGCAAATACGTGACGACATCTTCATGAATTCGGATATTCTCGACTTCTTCTTGTGCTTCTAAAAAAGCTTCATTCGTCATCAAGGCATGTACTGTCTGTCTCGTCTTTGAAATCGTCTGCAGAATCAAGTTCCGCTCTTCGTCTGCCCAAGGATATCCGACTTGAAGAGACATGAGGAAGCGGTCGAGTTGGGCGTCCGGTAGCGTGAACGTTCCCGCCGACTCGATCGGGTTTTGCGTCGCGATGACGAAGAATGGTTTCGGTAGTTGATAGGTGACGCCACCGATAGAGACTTGGCGTTCTTCCATCGCTTCAAGCAAGGCGGATTGCGTTCTCGGAACGGCGCGGTTCACTTCATCGATGAGTAAAATATTCGTGAAGATCGGTCCGGTGCGGTTCTCGAACGTCTGGGTCTGCATATTGAAGAAGTCTGAACCGATGATGTCAGAAGGCAGCAGGTCGGCTGTGAATTGAATTCGAGCGAAGTCTGCCTCAAAGCTTTTGGCGATGCTTTTCGCAAGTAATGTCTTCCCCGTCCCAGGCACATCCTCTAGCAAGATATGGCCGTTCGCCAATAGCGCTGTGCAACATAATTTTGTGATTTCTGGTTTACCGAGGTAAATGCGGTCTAATTGGTCCAATACGTGTCGGATGGTCATGAGTTCGACTCCTTTTGTGTGCGTAGTAGGTATTCATCAAGTTGTTGGGTGAACGCTCGCTCACGTTGTGGTGAGATGTTTCCATCATCATAACGTGTCTCTAAATAGGTAAGTAGGGATGCATCGAGCTCGATTCGTTTCGCCCAAGTCGACAACGTCTCAGTTGGGCGACGACGTTTATATGGAGGTAACGCTGCTTCGAATTGAATCAACTGCTTTCGGATAGCCGATGCTGGTAATGGATGAACCGTTCGGTTTATCTGCATCGACGCGTTGTCAGAAGTCACTAGCGTGTGATCCTCGATATCTAACTCTCCCTCCTCGCTTTGTTTCTTCGAAGGGCGTCGTCTTTTCCAGAGCCACCATCCGAGCAAGATAATCATTCCGGTAATCATGTATGGGAGGTAGGAGACGCTGCTCGTCTCTTCTCCTGACGGGTTTCCGTAAGAAGGGGATTGGTCCTTGATCCGCTCTTTCGGTGTACCACCTGAATCCTCTTCTGAGTCAATCATTGCTCCGTCTGGGCCGTTCCCTTCTGGTTCTTCATCTGGCGCATCCCCACACCAAAAGTCGACATCCGTCACTTCGAAAATCCCTAAAAACTTTCGTTTGTCATGACAGTCGGTGACCCAACTCGTAATCTCGCTCCCTGAGATATCTAATGATTGGTAGTAACGGTATCCCAGTTGACCGGAATAGGAGATGAGTGCGACAAGTAGTAAGGAGAATAGAATCCCTGACACAAAAATCGTTTTGACTTGTTTCATTGGCGATTCCGTATATGTATATTCGGTTTCATCTCAAGTGACGGCTCCTCTCATAGTCTAAATCCTTTTTTTGGAAATAGGATTAAATGGATTATACCATGAACTTTTACGGAATATTCAGTTATTTTTAGACAAAAGAAAAATGCCCGTTCATTGAACGAGCATCCACACTTCTCTACCCTCATCCTCTTCGTCATACAACCATTCTTCAAATCCATACACGCGGATGTCCTGGTCACTCCGAATGCCCCATTGGTTTATAAACGTTCTTACATATGGGATTGGAATCCATTTTTGGTGGGATGAATCACGCCGCATAAACGATTGTAACACCTCTTCATCTTCAAACACGAGAAGTTCAGAGTTCCAGAGTGTAGGTAAATCTAGCAGCACGACGACTCGCATTCGTTCATCCACACGCAACTCTACTAGTCGTTTCGCTTCATCGAGCAGAATATGGATGAGTGACTGTTTGATTTTGGCATTGTGTTGAGTATCCATTAAAAAAGTTTGTCCGACCGGAATCTTGGCATACCAATACCCATTATGAAACTCCGTTGGAAGATCCTCATGATTTTCTTGTATATTTCGCTGAAGACGACTTAATTTTCGTTTTAGACCACGCACTTTCCGATGTCTCATTTCAGGATTGACTCGACTTGCTTCATATGGTGTCGGTCATGCTCGATGAACTCCCCGATGATTACATGTAACGAGTAGGGGACACCTTGATGCGGATCATGCGAGACACCATTCGCTGTCGTTTTATAAGTCAGCGCCTCCTCACTTAAGGACTCGAGCATGGTGATGAGTGCTCGTCGACTTTGTAGTGATTCCTTCAACACGACCTCACCCGATAACTTCTCCGCTCTTTTCGTCGCCCGTGCGTTGAAAGAGTCAAAGTCAGGGAAAATCATCCCTTCCCCGTTCTTCACCGATGGGATGATGACATTTAACAGATGATTGTCCCAATGGGCGATATGTAAGACGATTTGCTTTATGGACCACTTCTCCGAGTCGATCTGTTTATTCCAATCAGAGTCACTCAGCTTTTCTAACGACTCGAGCCATTCTTTGTACGATGCGAATTCTTGAATGACTTGCATCCAATCCCCTCCCCGTTCCATTCAAATTACTGCGATTATAGCACGAACGAGTCTTTTCAAATCAAAAAACGGCACCGTTCTTCATGAACGATGCCGTGCGTATCTCTATCAAAATTAAACGAGAGTACTCCCACTTCTAAACGAAGTGTAAGTGGGAGGTGAACCGCTCACTCTCCTTTCGGGTATACTACCTTCAAGGAGGTGAACATCATGCTGAAACACAAGGCTTACAAATTCAGAATCTACCCGACAAAAGAGCAGGAGATCCTGATCGCGAAGACGATCGGTTGTTCGCGTTTCGTCTTCAACCACTTCTTGGCGAAATGGGATGAAACCTATCAAGCGACTGGTAAAGGACTCTCCTACGGATCTTGTTCGAAAGAGATCCCTTTGCTGAAGCAGGAGTTCGACTGGTTAAAAGAGGTCGACAGCCATTCTCTTCAGACTAGCGTCAAGCATCTGGTCGACGCCTATGAACGCTTCTTCAAGAAACAGAACGAGCGCCCTCGCTTCAAGTCGAAGCGGAACCCTGTTCAATCATACAAGACGAATATCGAGAAGAATAATCAGATCCCCGAAATCTCGATCATCGGAAACAAACTCAAGCTCCCGAAGCTGAAGTGGGTTCGTTTCGCCAACTCGAAGCAGGTCAAGGGGCGTATCTTGAACGCCACGATCCGACGTACAGCTTCAGGCAAATACTTCGTGTCCCTGCTCGCAGAGCAGGAGATCGACGAACTGCCGAAGACCGGCTCATCCGTCGGCGTCGACGTCGGGCTGAAGAATTTCGCTATCCTGTCAAACGGAACCGTATACCAAAACGACCGTTATTTCCGTACGCTCGAGAAGAAGCTGGCGCGCGAGCAGCGGAAGTTATCCCGTCGTCAGTTCATCGCCTTGAACAGGAAGGTGAAACTGTCCGAGGCGAAAAACTACCAGAAGCAGAAGCGGAAGGTCGCCCGTATCCACGAGAAGATTGCCAACAAGCGGACAGACTTGCTGCACAAGGTATCGACCGAGATCGTCAAAAACCACGACGTCATCGGTATCGAGACCTTGCAGGTGAAGAACATGCAGAAGAACCGCAAATTGAGCAAGTCCATCTCCGAGGTGAGTTGGTCGGAGTTCTTCCGCATGCTTGAATACAAGGCCGACTGGTACGGGAAGATCGTCGTGAAGGTCGGGAAGACCTTCGCCTCGAGCCAGCTCTGTTCGGGTTGCGGCCATCGACACAAAGACGTGAAGCATCTAAGCCTGCGTGAATGGACATGCCCGAATTGCGGGGTCCATCACGACCGCGATGTGAACGCAGGACTGAATCTCAAACAAGAAGCAGAACGTATCTTGGCTGCTTCAACCGTCGGGACGACGGGGTTAGCCTGATCAGGTTTCGACCGATAGGTCGGATAACTCAGGAATCCTCCACCTCTAAGCGAAGCGTAGGTGGAGGTAGTTCAAAACCAGACTGGTAATGAGAAGAAAACTAAGAACAATACGGTCAAGACACCGACGATCGGGCTGAGTGACCGGTAGCCCTTCTTGAACAAGACAATCATCGTGTACGCGATGAACCCGAGTCCGATCCCATCGACGATGGAATACGTGAACGGGATCATGATGATGACAAGGATTGCCGGGAAGGCATGCTCCCAGTTATCGAGTGGCAGATGCTTCACGTTCTGGAACATCATCATTCCGATGATGATAAGAACCGGAGCGATCGCCGTCACCGGGATGATTGCAAAGAGCGGTAGCAATAAGAGTGATACCACATACAATCCAGACGTGACGAACGAAGCGATTCCGCCTCGCGCCCCGACTGATATCCCGGCAGCCACCTCGACCGTCGAGACGGTCGGGCTTGACCCGAACATGGCCCCGGCCATCGTCGAGAGACCTTGTGCGACGAGACCTTTCGGCGCCTCTTCTTCTTTGCCGATTGCCCGTGTCTGATTCTGAATCAAGCTGATGTTTTCAATCAACAAGACGAGCGTCAGCACACCGACCGCGACGAAGAAGAGTGGAGATGTCGACTCGGCGAACGAGATGTTCCCAAATACTGTGCCGAACGATTCGAAGAACGGTGTCAACGCGAAGCTTCCCGTCCAATCGAGTGTTCCCATCACGGCACTGAGTCCGACACCGAAACCGATCGTCCAAAGGAAGCTGCTCGGCCCCATCTTCAAGAACAGTAAGATGGCGACGAAGAGTGACAGGAATGCGACTTGGACGTCACGCTCCCCGAGATCACCGATGTGAAGCAATGCCCCACCCCCGCCTGAGACGATCCCTGCCGCCTCGAGCCCGATCAAGATGAGGAAAAGGCCGAGACCGACCGTCAATCCGTCGTGAATGATCGGTGGGAACGCGTTCGCCAATTTCCTCGCGACTTTGGTGACCGTCAATAGTACGACGAGTATACCTGAGACGAATGAGACGGCGAGCGCACTTTGCCAGCTCAATCCCATTTGTAGGACGAGCGTGTACGTGAAGAGCGCATTAATCCCCATTCCCGGTAACAAGAGAAGCGGCAGATTGAAGAATCCCGCAATCAATGTCCCGATGATGCTTGTCAAAATCGCTCCGACGAGCGCCCCCTCGAACGGGAGTCCGGCTTGTGTCAAGATTGCCGCATGCACGGCCGGGATGTATGCTGTCGCCAGAAAGTTCAGCACGCCCCCGTATGTTTCTGTTTTCCATTCTGTTTGTTTTGCCATAGGAATCAATCCTTTATTGGCACCCTCACCCACCCGTGTATACACACGAGATTGATTATATCCTGTCAGACATCTAACAAGCAAGAGCGATTCGACTCAATTCCTTCTTTGGACCCATTAATGAGACCGATTCCATCAAAAGATTCATTTTATAATACAAGAACGTTTGTTCTTGTTTTTGGCGCATTTTTGCGAACAAATCTGTTATAATGAAGGGGCAGGTTAACGCAGCAATAGTGGGGTCAGCCGCCAAGTCCACAATGGAGGAAGGCGGTGGTGCGGATGGAACAACTTTGGACCTGGGTTGGGGATTATGTGATGATCCCAATCCTCGCTCCGATCATCGTTCACTTGGTGATTCACCGAACATCCGATCGTGCAACGTCTGAACGCACAAAAAAATGACCCCCTCGGCGCAATGAGATGGGTCACTTTCTGATTCACTAACCATTGTGGCGGCTGGGACCACTCTTAAAGTGGTAGCCTGTAAGCCAGAGGTCGGTGTGTCCAGCACCGGTCTCTTTCTACTTGCATCATACCATACTTTATCCGCGTTTTCAGTAAGAGAAACATCATTTGATATGAAAATCACAAATAATTCAAACGCTCAGGAAACTTTATCCTGAGCGTTCTTCATTCATTTCGTTATAACGAGAGAACCAGACGAGCATCGCGTCCGCATCTTCTTTCGGGATATCATCGATGGTCTCGACTGATAAGAATCCTCCACGTGTCGAGAACTGAACCGTACAAAGTCCGAATCGACGTTGCAAGAGCGATTGCTTCACTTGAATCTGTTCGATCCGTGGTTTGTCCGTCAAGAATGAGCGGACGTTGAATGCACCCGTTCGCAATTGAATGAATTGATCCATGCGGACATATTTTGTGGTAATAAAACTGAGGACGCGTCCCCCGATGATGATGGCCCATAAGAGCAGGAGCCACCAGGCATAGTCTCGGAAGAAATATAGCACGAGTCCTGAGATGATGAAGCCGAACCAGCTGATTCGGAGTAGTTTGATTCCTAAGGCACGTCTAGGGAGTCGATGTAGTTCGTCCGACCATGTGAAGTGCGTGAAGTGTTCACGGAGTACTTGCATCGCCCGGTCACGACGGACGAACGGGAGAATCGTCGACGATTCATCTTTCAATTCATCCATCGTCCCTGCTGCGACGAGTTCGACCCCGACGATGTGGAACCAGCGACGAATGAACGTCTCTTTGATGCGAATCGCTTGGATCTTCTCATATGGGATCTCTTTGGCACTTC
This sequence comes from Exiguobacterium sp. PFWT01, assembly GCF_018255795.1. GTDB lineage: Bacteria > Bacillota > Bacilli > Exiguobacteriales > Exiguobacteriaceae > Exiguobacterium. The sequence goes on from NZ_CP073755.1 coordinate 1,442,031, forward strand.
GGTTCAACAATCCCTTCTCGACGCGAATGCGTTCCCCTCTCCGCTCAAGTCGGAAGTTCCCATACTTCAAGAAGTTGATGACCATGCCAATCACGATCGATAGCATCAACACTCCGATGACGAGAAGACCGATGGCGATGATGGACGCATGGACGACATAATCTTCGACTTGATTAAACGCCCCATCCAAGTTGATGAAGTCGTCGATTGACGAGATAACCGTCGAGGCGACCGGGAAGATGGCGAAGACAGAGAGCGACGTGATGGATGCCAATACGATTTCGCGCGTAGATAAGGCGTACAACAGGCGACTTGGTACCGGTGCTGCCTGTACAGGTGTCTCATCCGACTCTTCTGAGTCATCTACCGCTGCTCCGCTTTGTTTCCGATGACGGACCTGTTCGAGAATCTCTTCCAGTCGTTTGGCTTCGGTTGGGAAGACACCCGCCAATTTGAAAGAAGCATCGTCGCTGTTGGCATTCGTATCGAACGTCAATTCGACGACACCAAGCAACCGATAGAGGAATGGACTGTTCGAATGAACACTTTGAATCTTATAGAGTGGAAGCGATTTTTCTTTTTTCAACCAGTTCCCTTCGATGACATAGACAGTCTTTTCATCGAGGGCATAACGGAAATTTAACCATCCGAAGAACTTCTGAACAATATCGAGTAATAGGAAGAGTAAAATCCCGACTCGGATGATGATACCAAATGTCGAGTCCCAGTCGTTATTGAGCACAAAGAGTAAGACGATTGGAATGGCGAACGACTTGATGACTTCGAGAATACGCAGCACCAAAACGCGACTCGGGAGTCGATGCCATGTTAACGCGGTCTCGGTCATACGACATCCTCCTCTTCAATGCGTGCATAGATGGCAATTTGTTCACGAAGTGTCTTGGCGAACGACTCTTCAATCGCATAGATTTCGTGAGAACCGGCCGCTGTCCCGATGGTGATGGTCTGTAACCCGTATTTACGGAGAAGCGGTCCTTGTTCCGCATGAACATATTGGACCTTTGTCATCGGGATGAGCACATCGTGTGTCGTGATGATCCCATGGTGAATCCGAATCTCGAGTGGCTGAACGTCATACGTGAATCGTTCTTGTTTCCACTTTTGGAACCAGATGAGATCAATCAAACTATAGACGACATCGATGACGAGTAGCACGATCAAACCAATCTGTATCCAAGTCGGCCAGTCGAACCAGTAAGCGGCCGCCACGAGAGCTCCTGTGACAAGAAGTCCGATGAGATAAAAAATCGCACTTGATAACCGGAAGACGGCACGTGCCTCGATTGGAAGTGTGCCGCTGATACGTTGTGGTGTGACACCTTCTTCAGGTGTCGGTGTTGTTTCTGACATGGTGAATCCCCCTATCGTTCTTATGTATCTGTCTTTATTGTATACGCATTTCTTCTCGAAAAGTTTCAGGATTCGGTCTGGAATGTACTTAAGCGTGCATATAACTCATCAAATATGGGCTGATCCTCTAATTCGAAAGCTTGTTTTAATCGATAAATGGCTGCTAACCCTGCCACTTTCAAATCATCCGTCAGCTTTCCCGTCATTTTGATGGAAGCAAACGCACCAGCCACGAGGACTTGATCACATGTATAGGCATATTCATACATTGACCAATCTTCTGGACCGTTCACATCTCGATCAATCCAACTTTCAATTAAGGCGTAAGCGTATGATAAATAACAAAGGTCTCTATCTTTTCGAATCACTTCTTCGTACATAACCAATGCATCGGCTCCAGCGTCATTTCCGAATGGAGCATATTCTTCCGTACAATCCACAAAGAATTCATCATTGAAACATTCCTGATACTTCGGATGAGAGGTCAGAAAACTCGGTCCAACTTCCGGGTTATCCACATACATATGTTTGTTCCAATCAAAAGGGCATTCAACATATCCTTTTCTCAATTTTTGACGAATGAGTTTTTCCGCTTCTTTCATACATTCCGAATCGGATTCAAAAGATTTTACTTGTACCTTTCCGATTGTCCCAATTTTTCCGTAGTTTACAGCAAATTCATCACCTATAACGATGATGTTCCAATACTTTGTGATGTGTTGAAAAGACTTCTTCATCCTCAATGCCCTCTCTTCTATACGAAAAATAACTCTCTTAAAAAACGAGCCGAATATCGGCCCGTTACTTAGTCTTCAAAAAACCATTTCTTACGTGGTTCCACTTTTAGGTTGTCCCCATGTTTCTTCATTTCAGTGACAAGGTAGCGTTCGAGTTCATTCATTGCCTTGACCCAGTCAGTCATCGTCGCCACGAGCGGCACGACGATGAGAATGAGTTCTTCCTCTTCTTCTCTCATCTTCTCAATCATTAACTTCGCAAAGTCAAAGTTCTCATGGATGAGATCCTCTTCTCGATCGATGAGGTGCTCGTTCTCGAGCTCGTAGGCTGAAAACAGACGCTCATGTCGACGCAACAAGTGACGAATGTGGCGATACAGCTCTTCGCTCAATTGTGGAGGAAGTTGTTCAATCGTATGAAAATCATGATCGAGCTTCTCGATGACATGGAGCGCGGCACGGTTCGTCTCAATCATTTTAGACTTCAGGACAGCTCGACGAAAGATCGGTGTCTTCTTCTCAAGCCATCGATTCGCTTTAATTTCTTCTTCAAAATAGGCGTACGTTTGTTTTGAGTCGCTATGCAGCTTCTTTGTCTCTGGTAACGAGTCGAATGAGGAGCGGCCGCCTTCCGTCTCCGCAAACAAGCGTGCGATCCGAACAACCATTTGAAATGTGTCGGTGATTTGTGCTTCGAGTTTCCGCTCGTAGCGAGGTGGGAACAACAGTGCATTCACAATCAATGCGACCGTAATCCCCATCATAATGAGTAGGTAACGTTCGCCCGCAAACACCCACACCGGCATATCCGACTGGCTCGCCCCTTCCATGATGAGAATCGTCGTCAAGATGACGGTCCGTGTCGTCGACTCTAAATTTAAAAAGAGAAGGATGGAGATGGCGATGATGATGACGAATCCGATCGCGATTGGTGTCGGATTCGGAGTGAGTAGCAGAAATCCGACGGAGAGTAATGCTCCAATCAGGTTCCCTTTCATCTCTTCAATTAATCGTAGTCCGGTCTGATAGACAGACGGAAGCAGTGCGAGCGATGCGGCCAGTGCCGGGACGACGATTTGTTGGAATTGAAATGCCTCGGCAATCAGCAAGACGATTGCGACCGATAGTCCGGTCTTAATAGTTCTAGCCCCAAATTTCATGTAGTGGTGCCTTCCTCTCTTACACCTGTCATATGTATTTTTTGCCTTCTTCTTCAATTCTAAAACGTACCATATTCTTTTCAAGTGGAAATGAACCATTTCAGGCAGTTTTGTGAACGCTTCCGTGTTATGATGGCGTTGGATATTTCTTTCATCTTGATGGGGAGGGGTTTACTTGTCAACAATTGCTTTATTTGGCGGAAGTGGCCGTACAGGGGAACGGATACTTGAGCGTTTATTGAATCAAGGACATGACGTCAAACTTTTAACAAGACATTCGATGGATTCTAAGGAGGGTGTCAACCAAATCATCGGAGACGCGACGGACCAAGCAGTAGTACGAGAAACGGTTCGATCTGCAGACGTCGTCATCTCGGCGTTAGGGACGGACAAACAAAACGTATTGTCTACATTCACACCACTCGTGATCGAAGCGATGAGACAATTTAACGTAACACGCATCATCACGGTCGGGACCGCCGGCATCTTACAGGCGTATGATAGCGACAACTATCGCTTTGAAACGAAAGAATCGAAGCGTACGATGACAACCGCAGCCGAAGATCATGCCCGCGCTTATGAGTTATTACGGGATTCAGGTTTAGCCTTCACGATCATCTGTCCGACTCAACTGATCGATGAGCAATCGGACGGAGACATCATCATCTCAAAAGAGGTATTAGGCACGAAACATTCAGGTCCGATCTCGAGGAACGATGTCGCCGATTTAGCGATGGATTGTTTAACGAATGATGCATATGTCGGACACCGTGTCGGCATCACGACGGAATCATAATTAGGGGATGGGAAACATGCACGAACAACGAGAACAATTGGCACGACTCGCTTTAACGTTTGAACAAGAGGAGATGACGGACGCTGCACGACTCGCTCGGACAGCCCTACAAAAAGTAACGAATGAAGAAGTCTGGATTGCCGTCTGTGGTCACTTCTCAGCCGGGAAGTCGACATTGCTCAACGACTGGCTAGAGGACGGATTCCTTCCGACAAGTCCGATTCCGACGAGTGCGAATATCGTCACATTACGAGGTGGAGAATCTGCGGCAGCTGTCGCGATCAATGATACGGACTGGATTTCATTAGACCCTTCTTCCCTATCAAATATTAGTGACTATTGCAAAGTCGAGGAAATCAAGGAAGTCGAGTATACGATTGACCGATTCCCATTTGATGAACACGTCGTGTTGATGGACACGCCAGGGATTGACTCAACGGATGAACGACATCGCCAAGCGACGGAGCGCTCGCTCTTCTTGGCCGATCACTTGTTCTTCATGATGGACTACAACCATGTCCAATCGGAACAAAACATCGGACTGATGAAACAATTTAGCCGGGAAGGACGTCCCTATTCCATCATCATTAACCAAATCGACAAACATGATGAGGATGAGCTTTCCTTTGTGGACTTCAAGGCGTCATTGACGAAAGCATTCCGTCATCATGACATCGTCCCAAATGACACGTTCTACATCTCACTTCGTGATTTGAAGCATCCACATAACGAAGTCGAGCGCTTGCGGTCGTATGTGCGGCAAGTCATCACGGACTCGAGACAGCAGCAAGTCAAGCATGCGGATGCATTGATTCATACGCTAGTCCGCCGCAACGAATCATCGATTCAATCGATGTTGGATCAATTGCCAACTTATGAAAAGAGTCCGAAGGAAATGCAGTCACGTCTACATCGCCTTGAGAAGAAACGGGCATGGTGGACATCATTCCGTCGCGAATTCTTCAAACATCAGGCACCAATCGTCGAAAGTGCACCGATCATGACCTATGAGTTCCGTGAACTATTACGCTCTTATCTCGAGAGTTGTTCTCCTTCTTTCAAGGTCGGACTATTGTTCTCGAAAGAAAAGACGAAGCAAGAACGTGCTCGTCGTGAGGAAGTGGCGGTCAAAGAATTCAACCGTCTGATTGATATGAACTTACGTCCACATCTCGTGAAGTACGCGGAAGACATCATCCGAGATTTGAAACTTCCAGAGACTCTCCTACCGAAAGGCGATGTCCTCCCGATTGCACCGAGCTCACTCATCACCGAACAAGTGAAATCCGGTGCATCCCTAAGTGGTGATACGGTGTTGCAGTTCAGTCGTGACATCGAGACGGCCCTCGCGACATGGGTAACGAAAGTATCTGAACCTTGGGTCCACTCGACGGATACGTACATGAAAGCGGAAGTCGATTTGCGCTTGGAACAATTTACGACTGAAGAGGAAGCGTTGTATGAAGCGCTCGATACGGAAGCGTTACGGATTCGTCTTTCTAACCGTCTGAATGCTATCGGTCAATATGAAGCGTTGCAACTTGATTCAAATCAGTTAGATCAGTTGGCCGTTCGAAACTATGTCGATGCAACGTATCTCCCTGAAAAACAGTCGAATGTTGTTGAATCAGAGATTGCATCGACGTCGATTTTAGATGATGATCATGATTTATTTGACTTTAATTTTTCTTATGAAAATGCGGTATGTGAAATATTAGAGAATCACCCATTGTTCCGTTCCCGTGTCTCGACATTACGCAAGAAAATCGAGCGTGCGAAGCATGAACAGTACACGTTCGCCATCTTCGGAGCATTTTCTGCTGGAAAGTCTTCGACTCTCAATGCGCTTTTCGGTGAGACGGTGTTACCGACGTCCCCTAACCCGTTGACGGCATCCATCACAAAGATCGTCCCGCCGAACGGACGGACGAATCGAACGGCATCGATCACCTTCAAATCACACGATGAACTCGAAGAGGAGTTACAAGGTTACGGGACTTCCCTCGCCTCGCTCGATGTCGACCACCCGTTCGTCAATGCCCTAAAATCGGCACCGCTCGAGTACCTCGGACGAACGGAAGTCGTCGACTATGACACGTTCTGCGCGTTCGTCGCACAAGAAGAGAAGAGCTGCATCGTGAAAGAGATCGAACTTTATCTCGACTCACCGTGGGCAGATCGTGGCATCGTCTTCGTCGATACGCCGGGGGCCGATTCACAGTTCAACCGACATAGCGAGGTCCAGTTCGGTTATATGCGTGATGCGGACGCCGTCTTGTTCGTCACGTATTATAATCATGCGTTCACCGAAGCGGACCGGGAGCTCGTCATTCAGCTCGGACGGGTCCAGGGGACAGGAGATCACGAGATGTTCTTCCTCGTGAACGCCTCTGATCTTGCGACAGATGACGAGGAGCGGAATGCGGTCACAAGCTATGTCTCACAACAGTTGACCGCGCTCGGTGTCCGCAGACCAAGCGTTCTCCCCATTTCAAGCCGAAACGCCATGAATGGGGATGACGAAGGATTCAATCGATTCGTCTCGACACTTGAACGCTATGTCGACAAAGACCTTCGTCTCGCCAACGCGATGCGTATACAGGAAGAAACGACGGCGCTACTCGCTACATTTGATCGTGTTTTGAACGAAGCGAAAGAAGACGCGTCGGCGAAAGAGCATCGTCGCCAGCAGTTGATCGCTTTACTCGAGAACCCACCGGCACTCGATGTGTCAGCACTCATCGATTTGTTTGACCGGGAAGCGAAAGAACTCCTCGCCCACCTCGAGACGCGATCACTTCTCCGACTCTCGGACTTCGTCAAGGAAACGTTCCATCCGGTCGAGGTCGATGGATCGAGAAAGAGCCTGGAGCGCGCACTCGGACGGACACTCGATAAGTATGCCTATGACATCCAGCAAGAGCTCCAAGTGTTCCAATATCGGTTGGAGCGATACGTTAAACGCGAGTTCGTCGCCTTGGTCGAACGGTTGACCGAGCGTCAAGCGTCTCTCCTTCCGACGCTTGAATTTGACCATGACCTGGACGTGGCATGGTTACGAGAGGCTGTCGAACCGATTCATCTCGAGACATCACTTTATCAGTCGGTATTGAAGCGCTATAAGAATGCGAGTCAATTTTTCGAGGGAGACGGACGGACGCAACTGAAAGATGAGTTGACCTCACTGCTTCGCGATATGATTCGGTCGCGTCTTGAAACGATTCATACGAAACAAGTAGAGCGGGCCAACGAAGAAATCAAGAAATCAGAAATCGAGATTGAACAAGAATGGTCGACTCAATTGAAAGAACTTGCCGATGCAGAGCTCAGCATGTTGACGGACAACCATTCCTTTGATGAGATGTATGAACGACTCGAATCGCTCAGAAAGGAAACGGTATGAACACATTACTGCTCATCGGACTCATTCCCGCTGTTGTTATGACGATTGTTCTGGGGCTGTTTCTGAGATATCTCTATTTGAATAGAGAATAACCATAAAACTCCTCCGAACTTACTCGGAGGAGTTTTATGGTTATTGAGCGACGTATCCGCCATCGATGACAGCAGCTTGTCCTGTGATTCCTTTTGCTTGGTCACTTGCGAGGAAGATTGCATAGTCCGCGACTTCCTTCACTTGTAACAGACGATGCTGCGGCACGAGCGGGTAGATGACTTCCTCAAGTACTCGCTCTTTTGCAACGTTACGGGTTCTTGCCAAATCATCAAGTTGTTGTTGAACAAGCGGTGTATCCACATAGCCAGGACAAATCGCATTAACCGTTATACCTGAAGTCGCCCCCTCGAGCGCAGCGACTTTTGTGAGTCCGATTACGCCATGCTTGGCACTGTTATAAGCTGCTTTACCAGCAAAGCCAATCAAGCCGTTGATGGACGCCATATTGATAATTCGTCCGAATCGCTGCTCTTTCATAATCGGAAAAACATGTTTTGTGTATAAGAACGGTGCACGAAGCATGATACTTTGAAGTAAATCAAACTTCTCTGTCGGAAATTCTTCAAGTGGAGAAACATGCTGCATGCCTGCATTGTTGATCACAATGTCGATACGCCCATATGCCTCCATCGTCTGATCGATACTACGTTTGATTGCTGCTTCTTTCGTCACATCCGCCTCAATCGCAATCGCATCGTATCCCTTTTCCTTTAACTGACTCGCAGCAATATGAGCTTTTTCAAGCTGAATGTCGACAATGGCGATTTTTGCTCCAGCTTCCGCAAACTCTTCGGCAATCTCTAACCCGATTCCACTAGCGGCCCCTGTCACTAGTGCAATTTTATCTTGTAATTGTTTCACGTTTTCTTCCTCCCTATTGCAATGCATTGACCTTTATAAAGTTCATTGTATACTTAGTTAAATGATAGTAAAAATGAATATTTATTATACAAACCATGCCACGATAGAATAGGATGAGTAGAATGGAATTTCGAGAGATGCAGTACTTCATAGCGGTTGCAAGGGCCAAAAGTTTCACGCGAGCAGCCGAAGCACTACACGTCACACAACCTACATTGAGCAAAACGATTCGACATTTAGAACAAGAACTCGGGGTCGAACTGTTCGATCGGCAAAGACGACAAATCGAATTAACAGATGTCGGTGAAGCGTTGATGCTTGAGAGTGAACTATTACTACGTCAGCTCGAAGACTTACCGAATCACGTTTTCGATATCACAAAATCCAAACGGGGGCTCATTCGACTTGGACTTCCCCCGCTAATCGGATCATTATTTTTCACGAAATTCTTGACTATATTTCATTCAAACTATCCGAATATCCGTGTCGAGATTACAGAAGCCGGTGGACATACGCTTGAACGTGCACTCGAAAAAGGAGAATTAGATGTGATTGCAACTGTTTTACCGACAAGTTCCACGTTTGAAGAAATTCCTTTTGTCACTGAGGAACTGTATGCTTACTTGCCCGATCATCACCCTTTAGCATCACATAACCAACTCCTCCTTGAAGAGCTCGCATCTGAGTCTTTCGTCTTGTTTACAGATGAGTTTTCGCTCCATCACGTCGTTCGAACTGCCTGTGAACAAGCGGGATTCACGCCTCGTCTGATCGGGGAGAGTGGCCAATGGGATTTTTTATGCATGTCTGTCGCACAAGGTAACGCGGTAACCATATTACCTCGCACTATCATGCAAGAAATGAATATATACGGGGTAAAGGCGATTCCACTCAAACAAAGTATCCCGTGGCAACTTGGATTAGCGACAGCAAAGGACAGATATTTACCGTATGCCACGAAAGAATTTATCCGTTACCTGACCGAGGAATATTCATTTGATGCATAACTGATATAAAAAAGATGAATTGGAAGCATGACAAAAGAATTGCTACGATGGGTTCAGCTTCAACAGAGAGGATGAATCGAAAATGGAAACAAGACATGAACGAGGCGTCAACAAGTTGAAAGAGTTCACGAGTCAAGATGCCGGGTCCACACACGACGGAATTGCGAATGCATTGGAACAACTTGCACCTGCGATCGGAGAATGGATTACAGATTTTGCTTATGGAGATGTATATAGCCGTGAAGGGCTCCCGAACCGTGACCGGGCACTCGTGACAATCTCAACGCTTGTCACACAAGGCACAGAACCACAATTAGCGCTTCATATCAATACTGGATTGACAGCTGGATTAAGCGGTGAGGAGATTGTAGAGGCGATTATGCATCTTGTTCCGTATACAGGATTCCCGCGTGTACTCAACGCTCTTGACGTTGCGAAAACAGTATTTGAAGAACGAGGATTGACTGTCACAACTACTGTATAATCTTTATTCACAATTGCTTCAACATGATAAAAGCCCATCCGCTCGGATGGGCTTTTATCATGTGTCCGCCGGGTAATGAACACCAAGTTGTTTTCGCACCGTTGTCATCACATGAGCAAGACGAATCATATCAGTTCCTGAATGCGTATCCGTCTCTGAATTCCTAGCTTCGATTGCTCGGACGAACGCTTCGACCTCATAGGACATCGGAGCATTCTGCGCTTCTGATATGATTTTTGATGTGCCATCCCGTAACTCCAGACGGACTTCATCGCACGTCGCGATATCGTCGATGATGATGCGTCCTTTTTCCCCGATGATCTCAGAAGGAGTCGATGTCGCATGGATCTTTGAATGCATGATAATCACATCCAAATCGTCATAAGAGAGAATGACCGTTCCGCTCCCGTCCACTCCCGATTCCAGCTTCACGCCGCTCGCCTGGATCTCATTCGGCTGACCGAACAGTTTCAAAGCAGGCCCGAGGAGATAGACACCGAGGTCCATCAACGAGCCGTTCGAGAAAGCAGGATTGAACGTATTCGGGTTCTCCCCTTGTTTATAGAGGTCGTATCGTGAAGAATACTGTGATTTATTGAAGACGGCTCGACGCACCGGAGCAATTCGCTCCATCGCCTGTTGAATCCGTTCAAAATTCGGCATGAACAAATTTCGTAACGCCTCAAGTAAGACGACCTGGTTCTCCTTAGCCACTTCAACCAAACGAGTCACTTCCTGGACGTTCGAGGCGAGTGGTTTTTCACAGAGGACGTGTTTGCCATGCTGCATGAACAAGATACTCTGTTCGGCGTGAAGTGAGTTCGGGCTCGCAATATAGATGGCATCGATGACATCACTCTGCGCCATCTCTTCAAGTGACGTGAAAGTATGTAAAATGGAGTGATTTTCTGCGTATTCTTTAACACGTGATTTTGTACGCGAGTAAAGTGCCGTCACTTCTATGTCATCCAACTGATTGATTGTGTCAATAAACCAGTCTGTGATGAAGTTTGTACCAATAATGCCGAAACGGATCATGTGAATTCCTCATTTCTATGTATATTTCTATCAAATTTATTAACTAGAGTGAACTCGAAGATTCATAAGAAAAATTGACTTGGTTCTTTTGAAATCAAGTAACAAAATATGAAACCTAGAAGAAGTATAAGCGTAGGTAACACTATACATCAAATTGATAAGGAGAATTGCTATGAATAAAACAGACATATTGCTCGTTGGCACAACACATCTAAACATGCCAAACAATGGTGATTTATTTATGCCGGACATGCCAGATGTGTTAAGTGAAAATCGTCAGTTAGAAATTAAACAATTCGTAAATCAATTAAGAAGATTTGAACCTACTAAAGTATGTATAGAAGTTAATACTTCAAAAAAAGTATACATAAATGAGCAGTTTCAACGTATCATTAAGCAGCCGGAATTAGCAACCGCTAACGAACGCGAACAAATTGCATTCCGACTTGCACACCAATCTCATCTAGATTGCGTATATCCAATCGATTGGAATGAGGATGAGGGATTCAGTTTAGAAACCATTGTTCAAGACAAGAAGCGAGAAATGGAGCAAATATTATCATCCCAACAAGATGTCATGAATCATATCGAAACAATATTTAAGAATCGTACGATTTCTGACTATTATAAAGAAATCAACCACCCTACAATTTCATTATCTATGCATCGCGCCTATTTAGAGATTGCATCTCTTGAAGTGTCTGGCACTAGGTGGGTATCACACTACTGGTATTTTCGTAACTTAATGATTTTTAATGAATTAATTGTCACTAAGGGAATCAAATGATCGCATCTTTGTACTTTATGGTTTAGGACATATTCATCTGTTAAAGCAATTCTTGGGTGAGAGCGGATTATTCTCTGTTCATGACTTAAATACTTATTTAATATGACTTCGGTATGTGAAATAACATAAGTAGCTTTTTTGGCCTTTAATTGTGTGACTAAATCCACTGACTCTCAATACGATAAAGAATTCAATTGATTTCTCATTTAATCTACTTTATATCTTCGTTAACTTTCGAATAGTTCGGCACGCTCTCTCTCTTTAAACGGCCAACGATAAACCTTTTCCTCTTTCTCGACATAGGCAACACCGTCTTCTATCATCAATGACGAACAGTCAAGGAGATGACGGGGCATCGGATATGAGTCAATCCGTCCGTCCACTTGGACATGAACGAGACGAGCATCGATTGAAGAGATGACCCACACCCCCTTCTCAGACGCGTACATCACGTCACAATCATGAAGGACCGGGGCCTTTCTGATCTCTTGATTATAGCGAAAACGTACGGCTCCCTCTATTGATAAGCAGACGAGTGCTTCGGACGAGAGCCCTTCCCCAAAGATGCCCTCGTCCCCGTACCCGATCCAGATTCCCGTTTCATTTATACCGACTACTGCAATCGCGTTACCTGCGTGAAATGAATGTTTGATGTCTCCGTCTGCATCTAACACCCATGCATTGATTGGTTCTCCTTCTAACGTAAACGCCCAGATGAACAAGTGATTCTCGTCAATGATTCGAATACCTGCCACATATTCATGCCGTTTGAAGTCTATGATCAACCCATTCCAATGGATGTAGAATTGATGATTGGTCTTGACCAAACGAGCGGAACCCATTGACTTGCGCGCATCGGAATCAACCACCTCTATTTCATCGTTCATACACTATCACCCCTTACCGTCTTCGAATCACTTAAACTCCAACGCTGCTCGAAATCGTCTAGATTCTTCATCACTCACCACTACGTCCATATATCTCGATTTCCAATATGGGGAGAGGTCCACTTCTTCCACGCCAATTCGCTTGAACCAATCTCTCACCGTCTCATTCGACTGGTGTCTTGAGGAAATCGGCAAGTCCAGATTGAACTGGATGAGCGCATTCCGAATCGCGCTATCGGTCCATTGAATCTCTTTAGATTCCATAAACCCTTTTGGTTTAGTCGTTCGATTTCCTCGCTTTACAGCGTTACTCGAGAAATCAATAGTCGAGATGACACGCTTTCTTTTCCGTAGCATGCTGAGCATCAAAATCAGGAGTACGACCAAACCCCCAATAAGGAACCACAACCAGACTGAATTCCCCGACTCTGTTGCCGTCCCACCTATTCCGAACGTGTAGTCTAAAAAGACATGATTCAAGATTTGAAAGTCCTCATCTTCTTTCAGACGAAACTTGCCTCCATAAGCACCACTGCTGGTTCCGTCCTCTCCAGACAAGAGAAGCACGATGCCTCCTTTTGTCGGGTCGTGAAACCATTCCCAAAACAGTCGGACCAGATAGATGAATCCAGTCACCAACATCAAACTACTCAACATGACCAGCAATAATCGGATTGTAAATCGCATCGTAACCTCCGTCACACATTATGTATGATCGTATCATACAAGATTATGGATTGTCAGAAAAATCCAAACGAAAGGACCGAAAGATTTCTCGGTCCAACGCATTAAAGAATCGCTTCTGCGAGCAGTCGGTCGAACTTACGCACATCCACTTTTTTATTCAAATTGATTTTAATCGTCCCGGCGCGAGTGAACAGCTGGACTTCTGAGTTCAAGTCGAACATTCTTCCCGCATTCTCCGTCGAGTACATATCAATCGAGTCGTACGGAAGCGAGTAGACTTCAATCTTCTTCCCCGTGAGCCCTTGAGCGTCACGGACAATCAGGCGTTTGTTCGTGAAGACAGCGACGTCACGCACCGTTTTATAAGCCGCGACCGCCCGCTCCCCGTCGATGAATGACTCCGTGATGTCACTTGGCACCTCACACTCTGAATAAAACGTCCACGACAAATCACCAATCGGGTTTCCCATAACGATTCCTCCCTATATGAAATGAATGTACTATCCCCTATATTCCACAATTCTCGTTTGATTAGACCTTGAATGGGAAGATAGTGTATAGCAACTTGAGTGTGGAGGAGGACTTCGTCATGATCGCGCAACAAATCATCACATTACTACTGATCGGCTATTTGATTTATTTAACTAAATCAGGCGAGAATTCTCCCTCCTCTAAGCGTCTCGGGGCGAAGCCCAGCGTAGGTGGGAGATGAATCGTCGGTGTTAGCAAGATTGTATGTGCTTGGTATAATGGATGTAACCAATCAAAAGGACTGAACTATCAATGAAAATGGATACGAACAAACATTCAGTCTTTCTTCTGAATTACCATCTCGTCTTGGTGGTCAAATATAGACGCAAGGTGATCGACGACGCCGTCTCCGAGTTCGCGAGACAGACGTTCGAACAGATCGGCGCGTCGTACCATATCACACTGACCGAGTGGAATCATGACGGCGATCATATCCGTGTGTTGTTCATGGCCCATCCGAACACAGAGATGTCGAAGTTTCTGAACGCCTACAAGAGCGCCAGCAGCCGACTGATCAAACGAGACTTTCCGCACGTCAAGAGACGACTGTGGAAAGAAACGTTCTGGTCTCGAAGCTACTGCCTCGTGACGACCGGCGGTGCGACGATTGACGTCATCAGGCGATACATCGAAAAACAAGGAAGGGAGTGATCACTTTGCTGAAGGCGTACAAGTTTCGACTATACCCGACGAAGCTACAACGAGAATCCTTCATGAAGACGTTCGGTTGCGTCCGTTTCGTCCATAACAAGATGCTCGAGGAACGGATCCGGCTGTATGAGGAGTCGAAGCTGAATCCTGACGTGAAGCAGAAGCTCCCGACCCCGGCGAAGTACAAGCCCGAGTTCCCTTTCTTGAAAGCGGTCGACAGTCTATCCCTGGCGAATGCCCAGATGGACTTGAACAAGGCATATGCCAACTTCTTCCGCGACAAATCTGTCGGGTTCCCGAAATTCAAGTCGAAGCACGGCGACCGTGCCTCCTACACGACAAACAATCAGAACGGGAGCGTTCGGATCGAGGACGGGAAGGTGAGACTTCCTAAGATCGGCTTCGTGAAGTTCAAACAGCATCGTTCTTTCGAGGGGATCATCAAGTCCGCGACAATCTCGATGACGAAGACGGGCAAGTTCTTCGTTTCCATCCTTGTCAATCAGGATGACGAGCAATGGATTCCGGCTAAGAACAAGATCGGCATCGACCTCGGTCTTGAGCACTTCGCCATCATGACAAATGATGACATGGTTTCTGAGAAGATCGACAACCCTCGCTTTCTTCGCAAGTCCGAAGAGAAGGTCAAGAAGGCGCAACGCACTCTGTCTCGTAAGAAGATCGGAAGCAAGAATCGGGAAAAAGCCAAACTGATCCTCGCCAAGAAACACGAGAAAATCGCAAACCAACGCAAAGACTTCCTTCACAAATTGTCAAAACGAACCGTTGACGAGAACCAAGTCATCGTCGTGGAGACATTGAAATCGAAGAACATGATGAAGAACCACAAGGTCGCCAAATCGATCGCCGACGTCAGTTGGTACGAGTTCGTCCGCCAGCTAGAATACAAATCAAACTTCTACGGACGGACGCTCATCAAGGCCGACCAATGGTACGCATCGACGCAAATCTGTTCCTCTTGCGGCGAAAATGGCGAGAAGAAAACAGTGGATGTACGCGAATGGACGTGTACGTGTGGCGCTCATCATGACCGCGACATCAATGCGAGCATCAACCTGTTGATGTTAGCCGACTAAACATCCTTCAGGGCAGGGACTGCCCGACGAGCTTGGTAAACAATCGTGGCTAGTAAAAGCACGGTCTTCCCAAGAAGCTCCCACTTCAATTTGCGAAGCAAATAAGTGGCGAGTAGTTCACCGAATAAACATGACGAGTGACGGAACCCTTCCTCAGAGAAGGGTTTTTTACATTCTGAAATTGACATCGCCCACTTTTAGTGTAAAATTACACTTGTAATATACTAGGAGGTGATTCGTTGGAAAACACTTCAACACCATCCGCTGCCATCTCTACGGGGATTGTGACCGTCGTGCTTGCACTCATCGCTTCGTTTCTGACTCCATCGTTCTTGAAGATTGGCATCATCTGGGATATCGTTGCGTTCTTAGTCATCGGGATTGCGACATTCAGTTTTACATACCATTATTATCAATCAAAACGATTGACCTACTGGCAATACATTTGCTGTTATATCATCGTCTGCCTGCTCTTATTTATAGTGTTTCTCGGAATCTCGTGGATCTTGATTTTCATAAGCTCAGCGACGCTGTAAGTCAGATAAACAAAAAGGAGCGCTTATGCAAAAATCCGAATTTATTGAACAAGTCTCTCGAAAAATGAAATTGATTCGTATCGAATCTCAGTATTCACAGGAAGAGATGGCGAACTTACTCGGTATTTCAAAAAAAACGCTCATCCAAATCGAGAAGGAGCGGAATGAAGCGAGTTGGTCGACGATTGTGACGCTATGCGCCTTGTTTAACGAAAGTGAGATTCTCATACACTTGATTGGTGACGACCCCGTCGAATTCGTCAAACTGATTGCGACCGAGAACACTTATGAGCCGAAAGAAAAAACACTCGGCGGACGCGTCTTTTGGCATGCAATCGAGTCAGGTCCACATTACACCCTTCAACAAAATATCATCAGCGGACATTATCGGATCATCGATCTCAACCATGTGAGGTGGTACAGCACATTTGATGCAGAGGATGCCGAACAGGTACGATTGAAGTTAGAACATCAGCGAGAGGTGTAAGATGACGAAGAAGCGTAAAGATTTGATGATAGCTTTAACCCTCATCATCTTCACAATCGCCTATTTTTGGCTGATTCCGAATCTCATGATTGGTTACATTTGGGTTATCGGCACAATCATTTTGCTTGTCCTCTCTTCGCTTTATTTGACACGCTTGATTCAATCATACGTTTCACTTTCTTTGATGAAATTCGTCTTGATTATGGTGATTTCTTTCCTTGTACTTGGCTACCTGTTAATCGTCCAATTTTATTTTGTGGCTCTTTACCAGATGAATCATCTATAACGAATTGGAGGTTTTCACATGCGATTTTATGTCGGTTCAAGCTTTTCAAATATCGAAGAAGTACGGTTCATGCGTAATGAGCTGATTGCGCTCGGTCACACCCATACATATGATTGGACTCAAAACGAACGCGCCACATCAATTGATGCATTACGCTCGATTGGCGAAGAGGAGGTTTCTGGAATTCAATCAGCGGACTTTGTCGTCATCCTATTGCTTGGAGGTAAAGACGCACATGTTGAACTCGGGATTGCTCTCGGGATGAATAAACACGTTTTCCTATACGATTTGGGTGATCAGATGATGAATATGAAGGAGACGAGCACGTCTTATCATGTGAATGCGGTACAACGCTTGGAGGGACCGTTCCACGCCCTCCCCTACCAAATTCAAGATCGATTGAAGCTCTCTAATCACGTTTGAGCTGATGCCCTTTATTCTCACGGAATCGAGCTGGGGGGCATCCTACCCATTCCGTGAAATGTCTGTTCAGCTGAGCTGGACTATTGAATCCGACTTCCTGGCTAATTGCGAGTAACGTAAGGTCCGAATAGCGTAGAAGTGATTTCGCATGAATCAGGCGTTGTCTCGTGATGTATTGATACGGTGTCTGACCGATTCGCTCTCGAAAGCTCCGAATGAACTGATATTTGCTTTGATGGACGATTCGACTCAAGTCTTCAATGCGAAGCTCCGTATGATAAGAATCATGAATGACACGCAAGACCGGTGCAAATAGGTCTTCATCCACAATCGAATCGCTTAGATGATGTCGAATGAATGTCATGACATCATCTGTCGAAGCATTCCCCAATAACTCTCGTCTTGACCACTCCCCTAACAGCCTTCTTGTCGACATGACCGCTATCGAAGGAAACATTGGATTGATCCTGTTTTTAAATCCGCTCAAGCGGCTAGCAGTAAACCGAAAACTCACATAAGTCGTTTCAGTTGAATCCGCGAACAATCGAAAGGACTGATTCGGTTGAATCACAATCAATTCGCTGTCTTGGAGACGATATTCGAATACATCCACTTCAATCCCGATTTTCCCTCCCAACACGAGCACCCAGACGATGTCTTCTACGCTCTCTTCTCTCTCTGTCGTCCAATCTCCAATAGACGACACGTAATGAATGGTGACGTCAGGCAGTGTCAGTAATTGTTCCATACATCCCTCCAGATTATTGCGCCAAAATCGAGCAATAAAGTGCACGATGATTCACTTCAAATCACGCATACTGTTCATAACAGTCAAGTGGCCACTTCGCTGACCTTATGAAAAGATGGTGATTCACATGTTTCAATCGCTTCATCCTAATCTAAAAATAAGACTTGGCTTGAACTTCTTTCAAAAACTGACTCAAACTGCTATATTTCCTTTTTTGACGATTTATTTTGTTCGCCAGTTCGGTGCAACCGAGACTGGACCGCTCATCGTCTTGACGATGATTGCCTCATTCATCACGAGCCTCTATGGTGGTCTTCTCTCCGATCGATATGGAAGAAAACGCGTTCTCTTCATCGGAGAAATGCTACGATTTGTATGTTTTATCGGAATGGCAATCGCAGGTTCTCATGTAATGAATAGTGCCGTTTTATTATTTATCTTCTTCTTTTTAAGTCATCTTCTGAGTAGTGCCATCACGCCAGCAAACGAAGCCATCCTAATCGACGATAGCCGACCGGAGCAACGAAAATATTTGTATACACTCAGTTACTGGATCATGAATGGGTCCATCGTCATCGGTAGCCTAATCGGCGGCTTTTTCTTTGAGCAGTATCTCTTCTCACTGTTAGTATCGGCAGCCTTCCTCTCATTCGGATGTGTCTTCTTTATTTACTTGAAACTCGAAGACCACTATCATTCTGTACGAACAAAATCACGGAAGACCACTCGTATGTGGACAGGATATAAAACGGTCATAAAGAACCGACTTTTTTTGAAATACCTCATCGCAGGTATTTTGACGTTGTCGTTAGAGTTGCAGCTTACGCATTATCTCGCGATTCACTTTGCTGAGACGTTACAAGTTGTCCCGTTATTCCATTTCTCACTAGATGGGACGAGCGTTCTCGGACTGCTTCGAGCGGAGAATACGATTCTCGTGTTACTGCTCGGTCTTGTGTTGATGCGTTGGACCAAATCCATCTCTGAACGTGCGCTACTTTACACGGGTGTCACACTGTTCAGTCTTGGATTCGCCATCTTACCGGTTTCACATGATCTTTCAATGTTAGTGCTCGCTACGGCTTGCTTCACGTTCGGAGAACTGCTATATGTCCCCATCCACCAAGCCATGCTAGCTCGACTCATAGAAGACCATCTGCGCAGTCAATACTTGGCCGTGAACGGTCTCCGCTACAGAGGTGCGCTTCTCATTGGAGCAATCAGCGTTTCGGCTTATAATGTCGTGTCACCCGGTTGGATGGCCATCACTTATATTTACTTTGGAATATAGGCAATCTTCTTCTATCGTTCAATCTTGAAAGAACTGGATAAGTGCCAACCTTTAGAATTGAAGAAAGCGTCCTAGATCACAATCATAGTTTAGTATCTTGAAGGGGATATACATCTATCTACCAAAAACGTTTCCAATATTTGCACAATGTGCTATCCTTTTAAAAATGATCTGACAAACGCGATGAAGAGAACAGTACATCAATGAATCTTTCGTAGAGAGCTCCGTCTGGTGAAAAGGAGTAAAGAACGTTGATCGAAACAAGCCTCTGAGCAGCGCCATGGAACTCACCCCGAGGGATGTGGCGACGGGCACTCCCGTTATAGAGTTGAGGTATAGTCCGACTCGTTCGGCAGTACCAAACAAGGTTCGTACGGTGACGTGCGGACGAACAGGGGTGGCACCACGATGAGAATCTCGTCCCCAAGACTTCGTTCTTGGGGGTGGGATTTTTTTGCGTTGCGAAAGTGATTAAAAAATAGAAGGAGTGATTGACTTGAACTCGTTTCGAAAAACCTCTACGCTACTGCTCGTCAGTGTCGGAATCTCAAATCTCGGTGCTTGGGTATACTTTATCGCGCTCAACCTGATTGTCCTCGAGATGACGGGATCTCCATTCGCCGTCTCGATTCTCTATGTATTAGTCCCGCTCGCCTCGCTCGTCTCGAATATTTGGTCAGGTAGCCTGATTGACCGGGTCGATACGAGACGACTGATGATGTTACTGGATGGTCTGCGTGCGTTCCTCGTATTCAGCTTAGGCTGGATTGATTCACTGTGGCTCATCTACGGGATCGTCTTTCTTCTCAATGTGATGAGCTCGTTATTCGAATCATCGAGTCTGGTCTACATGACGCAACTCGTACCTGCCTCGAACCGACAAAAGTTCAATGCGATGAAAAACTTTGTACAGTCATCCGGGTTTATTTTAGGTCCGACGATTGCGGGTCTACTCTTTCTAGTCGGGAGCCCGACATTTGCGATTTTTGTGAACGCCTTCGCACTCATTGGATCGGTCGGTATGCTGATGCTCCTCCCATCTCACCTTCGAACGAATGCGCCTGTTGAACCATTCTCTATGCGGATGATCATTGACGATTGGAAGGTTGTCATCCGATTCGCTTCGAATGCCAGATATGTGATGCTCATTTATGGATTGTTCTGTGTCATGACCATCTTCATGTCTGGACTCGATTCGTTGGAGGCGTCATTCGCGACCCAAGTCCTTCACTTGTCTGAAAGCCGATATGGCTTTCTCGTCAGTATCGCTGGGATTGGGATTATCTTTGGATCACTCATCAATTCAAGATGGAGTCACCGCTTGTCCTTATCGTTTTGTATTGGATTCGGGACAATCATGACACCAGTCGGCTATCTTCTTTTCGCAAGTTCATCGTCATTCATGATGGCCTCGGTTGGATTTTTTGTCCTGACATTCGCGCTTGCCTTTGCAAATACAGGATTCTTATCATTCTATCAACACCATGTCCCGGTCGAAATCATGGGTAGGTTCTCTGGCGCTATCAATGTGGCAGAGTCGCTACTCGTCATCCTACTCACATTTGGGATTGGACTCCTTGCCGAAATGGTTGGGATTCGTTCGGTCTATCTCGCATTCTCCATTCTCTTCTTCCTTGTTGGTTGTTACACCATACATGTCATGCGCGACCGTTCGAAACGGGAGTATTTCTTTCACAATCAAATCGAAGAAGTTTCTTAATTTATTGGCCGGTCGTTTACAAGCGACCGGCTTGTTCGATTCGATGAATCGCTTCATTGATTTTTCATCATACACTCCACCGTTTAATCAGCTCAAGATCCTCTGGAAATGCAAGTTCCAATCGCTCTATTTCATGAATCGACCACCAATTGACTTCATCAATGTCCGAGTCGATAGTTGCGGTCGCCATCCGCTCGTCACACGTTGCCAAAAAATAGTGCGTTTCGAC
This sequence comes from Exiguobacterium sp. PFWT01, assembly GCF_018255795.1. Lineage (GTDB taxonomy): Bacteria > Bacillota > Bacilli > Exiguobacteriales > Exiguobacteriaceae > Exiguobacterium. The sequence continues at coordinate 1,463,302 of NZ_CP073755.1, forward strand.
TTGATAACTTGAGATGATGGCTCGTTTGATATGTAATCTTTGATCAATCGAAATGCGATAGCCCGTTTCTTCGAACACTTCACGCTGGCAACATTGTTCCGGCGTTTCTCCTTCTTCTAAACCGCCTGATGGTAAACTCCATTGTTGTACGTCACGATTCTTTACGAACAGGACTTTCTTTTCTTCGTTCATACATAAAGCAGCTGATCCAATCCACTGTTTCATAGTCTTAATACTCCTTTTTCATTTTTCTGCTTGCAGGTGACGTTACGTCACCCGATATGATGGGGCTACAACCACATAAGGAGGAAATACGATGTTGAATCAAATGCAAAAGAAAACAACTCCCATTTGGACATGGAATCAGTTCGCAATTACGATGGTTCTTCTATTCGGAGTGACGCCCCTACTTATCGAGCGACAATTACACAACTTTCTAGAACAGTCATGGGGAAACACCCTCTATTCAGGAACAAGTATCGGCCTGTTATTAGCCATAATATTTATGACTGTCCTCTATCTCGTCGCAATACGTCCTCAAACCCTATCGCTGGAAACGTTAGGACTTCGCCGTTTTCCATTGAAAGATTCGGGCATCATCTTTCTATGGACAATTGTGCTAATTGGACTCAGTATCATCATCGTCATAGTCCAATCATATTTCGGTATCGGGACGTCGAATACAAAAACAGAGAGTTTACAAAGTGACTTGTCGATTATCTCCATACTGATTGCGTTTGGATCGGCGGCTATCGTTTCACCGATCTATGAAGAAATCTTTTATCGTGGGTTCTTATACCGCTTCTTTCAAGAACGATTTGGGGTTGGGATCGGGATGATCGTAAGTGCTGGAATATTCACTCTCGCTCATTTACCGACGACAAACACGTTACTCGTCAATTTTGTATCGGGACTAGTGTTCGCTTGGGTATATGAACGGACTAACTCTATCTATTCCAGCATGCTCATCCATGGTACCTTTAATGGGCTAGCCGTTCTATTGACTGCATTGGCATGAGGGAATCAGTCTGCTATCTCTTGATATAGTGAATCAATATAGGCAAGAATCGATGCATCGATTGGATACAGTCCTAATTCATTCGATGCATCAGTTGATTTTCGAATCTTCCAAAATGATTCAATCAATTGTTGATTGTCTCCAAATGTCTCGTCTGTTAACCAAGTCAAATCTTCTTTAAGAATTTGGGCTTCTTTTGAGGAAGGGGCGACCCCACGTTCGATTAGAATTTCGGTTCTTCGAATCAAGTTGATCCACTTTTTCGTATCATGCTCACCGTCTTCTAATTTAGGTAAACTTGCTTGCAATGAATCAGACTCTTCTTCCGTAAAATAGTCCCTCCATTGTTTCCGGTCATTTGATTTAGCTTGAATAGTTTGCAGTTTCGTCCAATCGATTTTTTCATTTTCAAGCTTCATGGATTGAAGGAGCGTGACCGTATGGTTCTGCGCCTGCTTCAATTCCTCTATCTTTCCTTCTAACGAGGACAGATGGGCGGACAAGATGCTTGTAAGAGATTCCTCATTTAAGATTCTTCGAATCTCATCGAGCGGGACGGTCATCGATTTTAAAAGCATGATTTTTTGAAGCCGAAACATTTCGTCATCACTATAAAATCGTTTCTGTACATCGTTCGTATACGAGGGGGTGACCAAATTGATTTGGTCATAGTATCGAAGCGTACGCACAGACACGTTCAGTTTTCTTGCGACCTCTCCCGTTGAATAGTGTCTAGCCAACGTGTAGCCCTCCTTATAATACGTTATGTGTATGTCCGTAGTAGCTGTCCGATCAATCCTTCGAGTTGATGAACCCCTTCATTCCGATTTGACAAACAAATGAAACTTTTTGGAGAGTCTTTCTCCATCACGAGTATGCTTTGAAACCCGATTCCCCAACCGAATGAGAATCCCTTACCTGGCTTGTTGGGATTTATAAATAGACCATGTCCTACTTCGGCATTTGTAGATGAAGGTGTGAATAAAATCCTTCTTGACTCGTTACTCAAGAACCCTTCTTTCGTAATTGCGTTGACGAGTGTCGCTAAATCGGAAGCCGTTGTCCAAAGTCCACTCGCTGCAGGGTAAGGATAATAGCATGCCTGTGGAGAGACGACCGACCCGTTTGGCTTAATCCCGTCTATGCCATACTGCTCTACCGTCTCTAAGTCATACGAACTCGAGTTCATATCGAGCGGTGCAAAGATGTATTCAGTCATGATTTTTTCAAATGTAGAAGACATGCATTGCTCAATCGCATGTTGGAGTAAACAGTAACCTGAATCTGAATAGTGGAACGTCCCGACTTCCTGTGACTGGACAAACATCGGTCGCTTGTAATGGGATGTGTTGCCTAATATCATCTTTTCCATCGAAGGAATCTCCTTATATTGAACCATCGTCCCGAACTGATGAGGCGAATCGATTATGCCAGCCTGATGTTGGATGAGCTGTCGGATCGTGATCTGTGAAGGAATCCCATTTTCGTCATTCAACGTGAAGGAAGAGAAATAATCATTTATTTCCGAGTCTTAATTTAACTCCTGATCTTCAACGAGCTTCAAAACGAGAATCACCGTTACAAATTTACTGATTGAACAGGCGGCGAACATCCTGCCTTCACAAGAGACGTCTCCTCTTTGAAATGCGGACAACTCCCCTGTTTCAGTGATTGTTGCCAAGTCTAAATTAGATACGTGGTGCTTCTCCATCCATTCGCTAATCATTTCTCGAGTGAACATTTACGTCATCCTTTCGTGTACCAATCAATCGATAGTCGTCTTGGTTCTGCATAGCATCGAGAACCCCTTTCACAATCTCGTCATGTGTCAACCAACGGACAGATGCCATCTCATGAATTTCACCTAATTGGACTTGTCGATATGTTTGTTGTTCATTGAGACATAGCCACCTCTTCTCATATTCCGGATTCGCCCGGCTACCTAAAATATGTATCACCTCTGAAGTTTCCGAATGATCCAAAATGAGTTGCATCGCTCTCCCTGAGCCACGATGCACCCAGGCGATGACTCGATCAAACGGACCTCTTTGTTTCACTGCTCGCTGTAGTGCGTTTGAAAGTACTTCCTCCTCGCGATAGTCAACAATCAGTGGATGACACGTTTCAGGATTTCGTTGTACAATGCTTGCCATTTTTTCTTTATCTCGTCCAATGACCGTGACATCCTGTTCAATCGCTAAACAAGATGTGAGTTCGGCCAACATCCCTGTCCCTCCGACAATCAACACATGTTTTCGATTCATGCCATCACCTCATTTTACATTATACACCAATCATTCATTCTTCTTTTCCTATAGAAGTGTTCGGAAACATTCACGTCTTTTCAAAAATAAGCCTTTCATAATCGAGTGAATCACTTATAATGAATCAAGTGTTCAAATCGGTTTGAACTATCACTATTTTGGAAAATGGATAATAGTGTAACGATTTCAATTTATTTCTTTTAAGAGGAGGATACCTATGAGACTCTGGACAACGATGTCACTACAACTGATTGCACTCATCGTTGTATCGTTGGCATGTAGTATTCTATTTTCCTCTCTGCTGATCCTGAATCATCTACCCGTTTGGTGGATGATCTGTATTCCGATTCTTTATCTTTCAACGTTGCTCATTCATCGTGGGTCTGGTGTACTTATTCTGTTCGGATTCGCAGCTTACTTTTTAATCACCATGCCTGTGTATGCGACTGCCGCTACTGCGCAACTGTATATTTTATTACTATTAGCGATTTTGACGGGTCTGTCTTACTGGCTTCAAGTCATCCTGTTCCATGCTCAGTTTGCACTAAAGGTTGCGGAAGCGAGAGTCAGTCAGTTGATTGCGGTAGACCCGGAGACCGGTTTTGATAACCGAGATCGTTTTTTGATGGATATAGAAGCTGAACGGGATCGGTTGATTCGCCACGGTGAGACGTTCGTGGTTTCATTCATCACATTGCCCATTCTCAATCATTTTGAAAAACGGTATGGTTCATCCGAATATGAGTGGTTTTTAGACTATTTTAGTGACGAACTTCACGAAGCGACTCGACGTACGGACAAGAAGTATCGGGTTGCGCAAGACACATTCGCTATGATTTTCCCTCGAACCTCAATCGAAAATGCACATATTGTACATGAACGAATCAGACCACTATTACTAGAGTATTCACGTCAAAACGGCGATTCGCTCACTGTTGAATGCTCAGACAAATCGTTTGAGGTGAACCTAGAGAACGCAACCATACGATTAGAAAAAATTTATCGGTATGTCGAATCAAAGACTAAAAAATGAGTTCAATCGTGAACTCATTTTTTGATGGAGTGAATATGAAATTCGAGTTTCTCATCCAGTTCAATGATGTATTGTTGATCAAGTACCATCTGAATCGGGCTCGGAATCGACAGTTTTGGTGAAAAGAGCCAAACGCGCCCTCGAGGTACAAGTAGCATGTATGTATCGTGATTTGGAGGACCCAGGAAGTTCAAATGATGTGGGTCGATTGAGTTCCCATCTCTCCGTCTTACTCCAATTGTTTCAAGCGCCTGTGCGACGAGTGACGGGTCTTCTACCGTCAAACTCATCTCGCCGATTCCAAGAAACTCATTTGACGAAAAGGACTCGATGTTACTTTCCGGATTAATCGAATGTCGAGCAATCAACTCGATGACGTTCTCGTCCGCGTCGTAAAAATAAAGAGATGATGCATCAATCCCTTCAAAATAGATTTCGTCCTCCCCGTCTGCGGTTAAAAGCGGGACACGTGACATGATCCATTCCTTTGCTTCTTTGAACCGGTTAGCCGGAATATTGATCGCGAAATGGTACTGTCGCTCTTGCTCTGTTATAGCCTCTTGAAATATCAAGGTATTTTCTCCTAATTCGATTTGAAAGCGGGTCGAATCTTCGTCAACGACGGATAGTCCGAGCTTCTCCACATAAAAACGTTTCATTTCGTCGAGCCGGTTCGTATAGAGCGTGGCTTCTGTAACTCTCATAAAATCCCTCCTCGTATTCCTCATGTTCTTGCTTATCTATGTGACTTGATGGCTCGCTTGTATTTTTGGTATTTTGACCAATTCATATTCATTCCTAGTAAATCAGAGCAACAATCTTCTTTCCACGAAATCGGATTGAAACCGGTCTTTGATGCTACGTGACTCTTGCCTGAATCATCAAAATTCAGAGCCAATTGAGCCACACCCTTCTCCGTATAGGTTTTAGCCAATCTCGGATTATATCGGCTGTAATGCTCACCTAGAGAAAAGGTTGGCTGTACTGCCCACGGACATCGCTCAATTGCCATTTGAAGATACTCGCGCTCTTTATGTCGTAGCACTTTTGAAACGCTTAGACAAATCAATGCAGAAACTTCAGGTGTTGCTACTTCAATCAATTGATTCGCAACTTCAATGACTTCCTCGTCTATCTCGAAATCATTCCACCCCATATCATATAATGCCAAGGCAAAATAGAAGGGTTTATCTGGATGGTATGAAAAGGCAGTTCGGCAAAATGCATTCACTCGATCATAATCTTCAATCCGATCCAACCGTTCGTAACCAATAAGCAAATCCCAGCGATATGATTCGGTCGGATCGAGCAGCACATAGTCAATTAACAGCTGCTCGATGTCCGGAGTGTCGCGCATGAATTGTTCAAGTTCTTTGAATCGTTTGTCGTGAACAAGTAACTCGATTCGCTCCAACATCTTCTGCTGAATCGAAGTGAGCGCTTGATTTCCTGTATACAAATCGAAAATCAAAGATGACTTCAATTGACTCACCCTGATCTCCTCCTTTATCCGCTACGTTCAACGAGTCGGAATAGATCATCGACCCGCGACCTCGTGATACCATTACGCTGCTCCATTGCAAGAGGATGATTCGTTGGTTCGAGTTCAATCAATGGACGTAGTCCGACTCCACGCATATGTACGTTTGTCTTTAGATTGATGGTATCTGGATAGATGGGAAGATCCGTCGATAACCAGCCGAACATCGGGCCGAGGTCTACACGAGCTGGTTCATCCCATAAATCGATGACTTTGAAAAAGTTATCCGGACTGAGTGATACCCAGACATTCCAGATGAAAGGATCGTCTTCTCCAATGATCGGGAGTTCGAGGCATCCGTTGATAAAGAAATGAGCTTCATCGAGGACGCAAATATCATCTGTCAAAACGACGCGCTTCTTCATCTCCCGTTTTGATAGGCCGTCTAATACTGATGGCATGATCGATCCAAAGCCGACTGTATGTTCTTTACTCGTGCCACATATCGAGCAGTTGCAATCACTCTTGTGTTTTCGTTTGAAAAGGTATCTCATAAGTACTCGCTTTCTGATTTAAGTTTCATTAGTGGTATGTGAAATAAATCCATTCATTTTACACGTATTTCATTTTTTATAGGAAATCACGGTTTGTTAGACGAATGTCGTAACTCTTGAATCAGTCTCTAACACTCGCGTCCGCGTATCATTTTTCGATAAAAACACTTCTTCCCCATTTTCATCAAAGCAATATGCGATTGGAATCGAGATTCCACAATTTCGATACGAACCATCCGCGTGACTCGTTCCGATAATCATCGCTTTTCGTTCCATCGCAATTTTTCTCGCTTCTTCCGTCCACTCCGTGAATTGTTCCTCACTAAACATCCCGACCCCGATTGGATTGAATATGATTGATAGATGCTCATGACCCTTCAATCCTTCAACCCCCATAAAAATCTCCCTGCACAGTAAATATCCGTATTCTTCTGCTCTATCTGTGGCACTTGATGGCATGAACAAGCCCTCATTTTCAGGCGTTTTCCGTCGCGTTAACAACGTTTCGCCATTCTTATTTACGATGAGGACCCGGTCTCTATTCGTGTCATCTCGATACCCTAAAACAATCGTTGTGTTGAATTGGATCGCTAAATCACTCAGCTCATCCAATTCTCTATATGTACAATATCCCTCTGGATAGAGAATCAAGTCCACCGTAGGGTTCGACTCAATCTCTCCCTTCAGTTGCATAAGATCTTTTTCCATCTTCGGTTGTCCGATCAATATATTCATCTCTACTCGCCCGCTCTCATTGATTCGTCTAATCAGTGAATCCATTCATATGTAAGTGAGGTTCTCGACCAAACCTCACGATAAAATATGATACTTCTCTCTATATTACCATCTATCATCTGATTGATTCTTCATTGATTTTCACCACTACATTCCCAACCTTTGTCCCTTGATCGACGTATCGGTGTGCCTCAACAATCTCATCTAGCGAATAAACCGAATCAATGACGGGTTGTAGCTCTCCTGCTTCAAACAGTTCGTTTAAGAACATCAAGTCCTCTTTTCGTTCGCTCGCCGGTCCCTGTCCCGCGACGGAACTGAACGTCCCGTTCTCTGCCACGTGTTTTTTGGCTAGTCGTTTATCAATTTTCCCCGAAGCGTCAAAGACGGCATCATACTTACCCAAATCACGGTCATATCCTTCTCTCGAATAGTCCACGACTACATCTGCCCCGAGCCGCTTCACGAGCTCGATGTTCCGTTCATGGCAGACCGCAGTCACATGAACGCCGTAGTGCTTCGCAATCTGGACGGCAGTCGAACCGACAGCACCCGCTCCACCATAAATGAGAACGTTCGTCGCTCGCTCGATACGTGCCTTCCGTAAAAAATGTAGTGCAGTCGTTCCACCAAATGGTAGCGCCGCTGCCTCGATAAAGCTGGCACGGGCGGGCATCTGAAACACACATTTCGATTCGTTCACGCATGCAAACTCCGCATAACCACCAAAACGCATCCCAGTAAGGGCATAGACGTTGTCTCCGACCTGAAAGTTTTTCACACTATTTCCTGTTTCTACGACGGTACCTGCCAACACGACACCTAGAATCGGTTGACGTGGCGCCTTAAACCCAACAACTAATCGCATCGGTAGTTTTCCTAATGCCGGAACGTCTAGTGCGCGGAGGCGTCGGTCTCCCGAGTGGACGGCCGATGCATGGACTTGAATCAGGATCTCATTGCTTTTCGGCTTCAGTTGATGCACTTCTTGAATGACGAGTACTTCCGGTGGCCCATACGCGGTACAAATCGCAGCTTTCATATCGATTCACTCCATTCATGAATTGTCACCTCAATCTGTTATACACGTTCCCTCAAACAAGACCGTTCAGTCCATTTGACATAGAAAAACCGGATCATATCATACGATATCATCCGGTTCCTTCCTTAATGACACAGTCGAATCAACGAGGGTGAACGGATTCGAAAGGGAAGCAGCTGCCGCTTCCGATTGTGCTAGACTTGCCTCGGTCACCACCGGTTCCTGACGTCTGAGCTTAAATGCTCGCTCGAGACGGCTCGTCAACAAGTTGAAAATAAAGATGAGCGCAGCAAGTGACATGGCCGGGACGAGAAATAGATGATTCGTCATCCATGTCATCGCAGTGAACTGTCTGAAATAATACCCGAACATCGAAGACCACTCATAGACGGTCGGCATGATCCCTTCATGTAACATGACCGTTCCTCCGAAGAAAATCCCAAACAGTGAGAGATGAATGAGCAACATGAGCGTCTGAACAAACTGTTGCATGAAGACGATCACGAGGGTTGGGACGAGATGCGGGAAAAGGTGCAATCTCACACGATGCCAGACACTGCCACCAAGCGTCTGAGCCACGATCATGAACTCTTGTTGAAGCAATTGTCGAATCTCTGTGATGAGGTATAACGTGACGGCCGGTAATCCGAGAACGACTAAGACGATTAGTTCAATCTTTACTCGATCCCATAATGGAGGCACCTGTGTCGAATCATAAAAGGTCAGTGTTCCTACTAACATCATCAATGCAATTAATGAAATCGGCAGAATCAAAAAGCCGTCCAATAGCGTTTTAAAGAATTGATTTAAGCGAGTTCCCCTGAAAGCAAGGGGAATGCCAATCAATAATCCGATGACCATCCGTCCGAATGCGACGAGCGCACAGATGCCAACGGTCCACTTAAATCCTTCCACGAGCATTTGGAATAAATCATATCCCGCATTGTCCGTCCCGAGCCATTGATATTTTGACGGTTCTAATGGTGGGATTCCGATGAGTCTCCCTTCATCAGAGTAGAGCATGAGGGTTTGATCTACGTTCCCATCACGAAACACGGTATTTCCAAAACTCATCAACAATAGACCCGCTACGATGACAAAGCAGAAGAGAAAAATTGGGTCACGCATTAATACTCGACGCATCAAATCCCTCCTTTCCATGCATTCGGAATAATCCATTCAATCAGTAAATCCAATAGAAAAATCGGGATATAGATGACGAATAAGATGACCAGTAAGATTTCCATTTGCGGGTTGTAGACGGCGAATCGGAATAACCCTTGAACGTTAAATAGATATTCGACAATCAAAAGTGTCGATAAGATGGTAATGATGTTCGAACGGAAAAAGAGGTAAAACCGATAGATGATATTCGGCAACAAGTGTTTCCAAAACAACCCTCTCGGTCGAATCCCTTTCGCTTGCGCGAGCTCGAGATACGGAATGGCTTCTTGTTCATGGATATGAATCGTCAACCATTTGATAAAGAAGAATAATGTCGTCAGCGTCAAAGTGACAAGCGGGAGAAACCGGATGTACTCTGCGAATCCTCCGGCCACTTCAATGCGATCGAATCCCGTCGATTTATGGATTGTAATCGCAAGAAATTGAGAAAAAATTAACCAGAATAAATCTGGTACCATCTCGAGCGTCTGACTCGTTTGGTGCAAGACGGTACGAACGCGTCTCCCGCTCCGATAATAGAAGTACGCATATATTAATCCTAGCGAGGTCGATACCGCGAGTGCCGTCGTAAAAATGATGACCGACTCTTTGACGAGGGGTCCAAGTGCCGGCAAGAGTGGCAAGTAACGTTGCGCGGTGATGTTGTAATATGTAATGTCCTCTAATTTCTGTAATTGGTCCATCTGTTGTTGAATGCCGTTCCAATAATTCGTCAGACTAAAATCCGTCTGAACGACGAGCGATGGTAGCGCACTGATTGCAATCAAGATGAAAAATGCGACAATCAGATGAACTGATTTTCGAGCAATATACGTCATAGTTCGATCTCCTTTTGAATGCCAATCTCTCAATCAAAAGTGTGAAAGGATGTCCGTTTGATTGTTCATTTTCTAAAGGGAATAATATCCAAAGACACTTTCCACTGATTCTAACATATTTATTATGCAAATAGAAACAATTTTCTGAAATTTATATGGGTTAATTTGTATGATACAATGTATAGATAGAAATATTTAGGGGGTTAAAGGATGTGGATTATTTTTGGATTGGCGGCGATTGGGGCAACGCTTATTAATTTGACCGTATTTATGATGGAGAAGGATTATAAGCTGCCGATGGCGATTGCCCTATCCTTAGTTGCTCTCACGTTATGCGCCGAATATAGCCTACTCAACATGTGGGTCGAAGCAAAAGACTGGGCTGCCATATCGGATGTCGTACCCGGTATGTCGCGTGCGCTGTGGTTCTTGACGATCGCGGCAATCTTTATGAATATCCTTCCGATCTTTTTAGAGAGAAAACGAAACAAGTTGAAGGAATCGAAATGATAAATAGTACGTTTGCCAAGTTCCACTCATTTGGTGCATGACAATGGATCATAAACTTTTTAAGATTCTCTCCAACCCTTTTGGTATATTCATTTTTGCCTTGATTTCACTGTCCTTTATATGGCAGGCAGTATCCCGTTTTTTGTCGACTCAGTATCTTTTCTTCGTAACCAATTTGGTCGGTGGACTTGCGTTTATCGTCATGATGTTACTTTTATGGCGTACATATAAGAAAAAGGACAGAAAAACGTGTTCGAAGCTATGAATTTAGCTTTGAACACGTTTTTGTTCGACCATGTCACGCAATCAATCATCTGAATGGGTTGAGTACAATAACTCACCGTCAAGTGTGCGCAACTCATAATCGATTCCTGATTGCATCTGCTTCGTCATCGTCGCACGACATGAAAATAGTTGTCCCGGACCATACGCAACATCCGGAATTTCCTTGAAGCCGTATGCCCGCTCGCCGAACCATAACGTCACGTTCGACGAACCCTTCGAGGACTGATCATTCACGACGTAACATTCTCCTGTCTCGACGATGTAATTCGTCGTCATACGGTCGTACGTCTCCATCCCGGCCATTCCAAGTACAACCACTGATGCAAAGATCGCGATAGCAGCTTGACCTAATTTCACACGATTGCGTGTCTTCCGCCAATCCCTCCAATAGATGACAAGAGAAGCGAGACACATTAATCCAATCAACCAATAGAATACAATTTCCAACAACCGAATCACCTCGTTTTACAATACGACTTTCTTCAAAAAAGGATTCGTATCCCCTCACAAAAAAACTCGACACATGTCGAGTTCAGGCTGTTGACGAACCAAATCGCATATGGCGATTTGGTTCGTCTTTTTTTATGTTCAACGAGCTTGAGGCGTTCTGCCCGACAAAAGATTGAAGAAATGTTATGTAGACGGTCCTTTCTGGCCAACAGGTTGGCCAGCTTCTTCATGTTTTGTGCGGTGGCTGCCACCAGATTGGCGCGTTGGACCTTCGCGGTCCCCCTGTAGAAGGTGAAACGGAGCCCGTGGAGCTCTTTCCCATCGGCGAACGAGCGCTCGACGGTCTGCGGCCGCAGTCGGTAGAGGGATTTCCCAGACGCGGACAGGCGGTTCTCGTTCACCTGCTCGCGGTAATGTTCATCGACGTGGCGTGTGATGTCCCTTCGGTGCGTCCGGCTGGACGTGCACTTCTCGAGGAGAGGGCAGTTCTGACAGATGGAGGGGTCGGAGACGTAATGGTGATAGCCGTGGCGGTCCGTCGTCTGATAGGTGAGGCGCTGTCGCGCCGGACAGAGATATGCATCTTCCTCGGGCAGGTACGTGTACCGGGTCTTGCGGAACATCCCTTTCTTCCCGCCGAAACGCCTCCGGGCGATGACCCCGAAGATGCCCCGTTCGACGAGCGCCTTCGCGATCCCGGTTGTGAAGTAGCCTGCATCGAGTGCGACCGCCTCGAGCGGGAAATGGAAACGTTCGAGGACATGGTCGAGCCGATTGAGATAGACGGTGCTGTCCGAGACGTTCCCGGGTGTGACGTGTACATCGACGATGAAATTGTGCTTGGCGTCGACCGTCCGATGCGCCAGCCAGAAAAAGCCTTCCGGCTTCTGGTCACGATACATGTATCCCGCATCCGGGTCGGTCCGGCTCATCTTGACGAGCCGGCGCTCCCTCTTCTCAGATGCCGGTTTCAGTTCTTTTTTCCGCGTTCGGCCCGTTCCTCGTTCACGCGGGTGAGAAGCTCGTCCTCGATCGCACCGACGACCCGTTCGACCTCTACCTTGTCGAATTTCTTCTTGTTCGCGTTCGCCCGGATGTGCGTGGAATCCGTGATCAGGATGCGTCCGGAGACGAGACCGTGAGATTCCGCCTGTCGGACGATGTCCTCGAAGATTTGTTGGAACACGTCGTTCCCCTGAAAGCGTCGGCGGTAGGCCTGGCTGATCGTCGAATGGTCGGGAACCTTCTCATCGATGCCGAGACCGAGGAACCAGCGATAGGCGAGGTTCGTCTGAACCTCCTTCACGGTCTGGCGCACGGAACGGATGTTGAACAGGGGTCCGAGTAGGATGATCTTGATGATGATCTCCGGATCGATGCCGGGCGTACCGGTGTTCGAATAGAGCGGGGCGCAGAGCCGGTGCACGATCGAGAAGTCGATGTGACGGTCGAGTCTCCGGACGAGATGATCCTGCGGGACCAGCTGGTCCAACGTGGTCTTCGACTGGATCGGTTCATGTCGTTTCTCAGAATGGGCGCGATACATATCGGGTTCCTCCTTTTGATGACGAGCGAACTTGGTGTTTACCTTCTTCTTTCCCCGTTTGTAAGGGTTCGAAGTATGTATCGGGCTTTTTCTTCGGCCATCGAGGCCTCAGAAAAAGAAAAATGGCCGCCAAAGGTGGCGACCATTCGTGTGACTCGTCCTACGGCGTCCCGACTCCTGCAGGAAAGCAATCCGACGGAGACCCAGCAGCGACCTGAGTCGCGATGCGGCTCCGGGATTGCCTGCGGAAAGCGTGGGCGCCGGAAGGACGAGTTCGAACATCTTATTTGTCAACAAGCTGAACTCGACACATGTCGAGTTTAAGGTAATTCATACTCCACTTTTCGCTTTTGCCAAGCGACAAGGAGGATGCTGATGATGACGAGTAGGAACCAGGACGACAGTTTACCCAAATCGACGATGGCCCAACCGTTCAACTGATCTGGATACGCCCAGCCGTTGTAAAAGGTGACAATATTTTCTGCCAGCCAGATGAAACAAGCAATCAAGAAAAACGATAGGACGACCGGCATCTCGAATCGACGGTCATCGAGTTTATACGAGACAATCGAACGGCCGAACGCCAAGAAGATGAGTGCGATCAACAGCCACCGTAGGTCTAGCCACACATGATGCCAAAAAAAGTTAAAGTAAATGGCAATCCCAAGTCCGAAGGCAACGATTGGGTTCGGCATCTTCGTGAATCGTAGATCGAGGCGACGCCATGCCTGGACGACGTAACTCCCGACACTCGCGTACATAAATCCCGCATAGAGCGGAACACCCCACACTTTCGTGAACGCCTCGTCCGGATAGCTCCATGACCCCATCTGCACCTTGAACAGTTCAAGTCCGAGACCGATGACATGGAACCAGCTGATGACCCTCACTTCTTCCATCGTCTCAAGTCCCGTCTTCACAAGGATCACTTGGACGAACAGACACCAGATGAGTAAGACATCATATCGCGGGAGCGGTAACTCCACAAATTTCGTGACGGCGAGCGCGCCAAAGATAGCGACCGGGAAGATACAACTAAGTGCCTGTTCGTAAGCAAAGATAAAGAGATAACGTATACGTCCCATCCGTTGCCCTACCTTTCGATGTATTCATATAAAAATGAGGACTCTCCGTCATAAAAACGTGGGTCAAAGACGCCGAGTCGTTCTTCGTTCGCCACGATGACGACGAACGGTGACCATTTGGTCAATGTGCGTGCCTCTTGATTCACTTCAAACAATGGCTCAAGACTCGTCTTTTCTGCACTCGTCAATTCGTATTGCAAGGTCGCTTCTTGATATATCGAATCTTGAAAGAGCGATACGTCCTCGTCAGTCTTCGTAATGACCGTGAACTGAGTCGGGATAAATGAAGCCGAGAGCGCCACTTCGTCATATTCCTTTGAATAAGACTGATATAAATAGGCGCCTTGTGCACTTTGAAGCGCGACATAAAGAACGAGGACAGCCCATGCATACCGATACGTCTTATAACGAACTTCCTGCTTCCGAGCGACGAGCCAGGCAACCAAGAAGATTCCCCAATAGACGAAATCGACAATCGGGATCACACCGAATGTGATCCTCACGTCAGAGATCGGTTCGAAGTAGCCCGTCCCCCATGCATTGAACAAGTCAGATGTGTTGTGTATGAAGACAGACAACAGTGCCCACCAAAAATAGCGAATGTCCGTCACGCGAAAGAGGAGGCGAACGAGTATGTAGATGAGCAAAGCAAAGAGTGGGACGAGAAAAATCGAGTGGGTGATGCCGCGATGCCACATCTGATACATCCCTTCTGTGTCCCATAGCCGAGAAATCACATCGCTGTCCGGGATTTGGCTCCCGACAAGTGTCGTGACGAACAAGGCTCGTTTTTCATGTTGTTGTAAATCCCGTTTATCGGCTGCACCATATAGCGTCAAACCGAATAACGTATGTGTAATCGTATCCACGTTCTACCTCCATAGCGAAAGAGACACCTCCCAGTCCTGGACGATGTCTCTTCTTATTAATTCTCTTTATCCATTTTCATGGCGCGCCTTGCGACGATCGTTACGAAAATGACAGCGACAATCGGAATGATCAATGGCATCCAATTCAACATCCGCCTGTCCCCCTTCATCTAGTGTCGCAAGCAGTATAGCACATCTGCTTACTCGATGGATGAATGAATGCTTGTATTTTCATAAGTAGTTGCCATCTTCTCAATCGTTGCTTTCATATGATCACGAAGCGTGAGCGGTTCGACCACTTCTACTTGTGACCCTAAAGAGAGCAACCAGTAAATGAATCCGTCAGATACGGCTGCGTCGAAACGGATGAGGAAGCGTTCTCCATGTTCGGACACGGAAACATCTTCTCCTAATTTGTCAAAGATGACCGGGAGTACGCGTTCGTCGACAGACAAGACGATTTGTTCATCAGATCCGTTGTACATATTGAATGACTTTTGATAGTAATCATCAGGCAGATGATGTTTCGGGCGAATGGTGCCGTCTTCCACGATCTCCGAGTTGACGATGCGGTCGACCCGATAGTTCCGCACCTCTCCGATTGATTCGTCGATTCCAATCAAGTAGTACTGCTCGTGATTCCAATGCAAGTCGATCGGATTGACGACATAACGTTCTCCGTCACGACGAAGTGGAAACGTTCGCTTCGTCACATCGAATCCGACGACGTCTGTATATTGGAACGAGATGGCTTTCCGTTCATGAATGGCTCGTTGGATACGATCGATATGGTAAGGAATGTGTCCGTGTTTTTTCTTCGGCGTCTTGATGATCGATTGTAGCGTCTTCGCTTCAGGGATACTCGTCAGCATTTGAAGTTTCTCTACAATTTCCTCGGTCACGTCTTCCGAGATAAATTTCGCTGCGACAATCGCATCGACCATCATCCGGAGTTCATGAATCTCAAATAAGCGGGCCGAATGCCAATACTTTTTAGCGAGACCATTCTTCTCCAATTCATCCTGCACTTCAAACCCCGAATTATTCAGTGCCTGGATATCGTCTTTCACCGATTTTTTTGCTAACTTAGAAGTATCTCCTATCGTTGACAAGTACTCGAGCAAATCTTCTAGTGTCTTTGGATTCGCTTCGTCCGTGTAACGTTCGAAGAAACGTCGAACTTCAAGTAACCGCTCTCGGTTATTCACGGTTCTATCCCCTTTCGTTTCTCTATCTAAATTATGTATAAACAGACATTATCATTTTATTTCCACGAAATAAAGGTATTTTCCATTACAAAACGTTTAAGGAGGCGCCATCTAAGTTGAAATATTATGCACACGTCGACGGCTCAAAAATCGAATATATAGACCGCGGTCACGGTCCCGTCATCGTACTGATCCATGGGACCCAATCCTCGAGTCTAGAACCATACCATGTGGACCAACTCGTTTTATCCGGTTTCCGGGTCATTGTCCCATCTAGACCCGGATATGGAGAAACACCATACTCTTTTTCAGCATCTCCTCAATTGTTTGCATCCCGACTCTCTCACTTGATGCAAATGCTAGATATTGATCGGTATCATGTATATGGCATCTCTGCCGGAGGACCGACCGCTATTGAGCTCGCTTCACAGAATCAGCGTGTACTCAGCTTGACACTCGCTGCCGCCGTAACGAGTGTCGTCGATTTTCCGTATCGGGACACGGTCAGTCGAAATATCGTCCAGCCGGCATTCATCGCCCTTCAATACATCATGAAACAGTTCATCGCTCGTGCCATTCAAAAACATCCATTCGAAGCGACGGCCCGTATGATTCAATCGACGAGTGTGTTGGCACTCGAGACGATTCGAGAAGAAGTGTCACCCTACGACATCTTCCTCCTCAAACGTGTCGCGAATCAGATGGCGTTTGGACTTGGCGCACAGTTCGATTTAAAACAACGAGTCTCAAGTGAGGTCTTACTCGGTGTCACCTGCCCGACCTACATCGTCCATTCAAAAAATGACAAGGCCGTCCCCGTTCGTCATGCGCATTACGCGAAGCGATTGATCCCGCATGCTCAGTTAACAATCTTGAACAGCCCAGGACACCTCATTTGGGTCGGACGACAAGCGAGAAAATCAGAGCGACAAATCGAACGGTTTATCCGATTCAACTCGTAAGCATCTCAAAAAGAGGTGCTTTTTTACGTATCTAACCCGAGGGCATCAATCAATTGATTCGTCGTATGTTCCGGTAGTCGCCAGACAACGTCCGTTCGCTCAAGATGCATGATGACACTCGGACGGTTCGGTTGTCCGAGCCACAGCTGATATCGTTCATGCTCGCCACCTTTAAATTGCAGCAAGAGATCAAAATCGGGTGCCACTTCAATCTCAATGCCTTCGATTTCTTCTGAACTACGTAGCATTTCCGCGAACACCCGCACCTGGCTCAATTCATGAAACTCTAACTTCACTTCTGGATTCATTATTCCGCGCACCGTCGACTCCGCCACCATCACGCGTTCAACTTCTTCATTCTCAATTTCTCCAATCGGATCTCCAAATGGTGCGGTAATCGTTCGAATCGCATCAACCCACTTCATCATTTTATTCATTCTCTCACCTCTCTCTTCTCTTCATCTATACGTAGATCTAATCGAAACGGTTTCAACATTTGGTAAAATTAAAAAGCCGAGCAAACGCTCAGCTTTTACATTCATTCAAATTTCCAACCGACTAAACTTGCCCCGTCTCCGACGTAGCGGACCCGTTTCTCGCCATCACTTGGGAAGACGCGAAGGGTTGCCACAGCGTCACCATCGTTGACGAAACATTCGACACTCGACGAGTCGACATACAGATGAAGGGACGTGACCTCAATCACTTTTGTCCGAGTCGTCCCAAACTCCGTCGCGAACGGTTCACCCGCGTTTGTCCGATCGATGGTCAATTCGCGTGTATCTTTTTCGTACCGAATCACGAGCGACTCATCTTCCGTCTTCAATAGTTCAAGTTTGAAGTCTTCTCCAGCCGTCGACAGTTCTAATTCAAAACGTTCGGGTGAGACCACGTCAAGCTGTGTCCCTGATTCGTTGACAAACTGGTCTTGTCGGAGTTGTTTCATTTCAGGGATTGGTCGTTGTTTCAATACGCCATCTTCAAGCGAGAGTTCTCGAGGAAGCGTCAACGCATGGGCCCAGCCGTACCGGTCTGTCGGATATTCAATCTCCGGTAGGCCCATCCAGCCGACTAGAATACGACGACCATCATGCTCCGTCGTTTGCGGGGCGTAAAAGTCGAACCCGAAGTCGAGCTCTTCAAACGACTCGTGCGTGAAGACGAGCGTCTCTAAATCGAGCGTACCTGTGACGTATCCAGATTGATAGATGTTGTGATAGCGATGACCCTCAGGCTCAATCCCTTGCGGAGAAAAAATGAGGACATGCCTTCCATTCAGTTCAAACACGTCAGGACATTCCCACATGTAACCGAACCGTTCGAGCCCCGCCTTCACTTCACCTAAAAACGTCCAATCATTCAAGTCGGTCGAACGATATAAGACGACACGACCTGTCTCATCTGTGCGCTGCGCCCCAACAATCGCATAATATGTGCCATCTGCTTCCCATACCTTTGGATCTCGGAAGTGTTCCGTGTAACCGGACGGAATATCTGGGATGGCCACGTTGCGCCGCTCGATCATCCCGTCACGTAAGACACCGATAATTTGCGAGGCGTGACGCGTCCAATCGTCCGTACGATGATTCCCCGTATACATGACGTGAAGGGTGTCGTTTACGACGAACCCACTTCCAGAATAGGCACCGTGGGAATCCTCTTTCGTTTCAGGGACTAACGCCACCCCGCGGTCGGTCCAATGGACGAGATTTTTCGAACTGACATGATACCAATGTTTGAGACCGTGAACTGGCCCGAGCGGGAACCATTGATAGAATAGATGGTACTCTCCATCGTAATATGCGAAGCCGTTCGGGTCATTGAGGAGGCCCGTCGGCGGCTGGATATGGTACCCAAACCGCCACGGGGATGCGGCCGTCTTTGCACGGAGCACCTCCATCTCGAGGGCGCTCACGTCACGGAGTGAACGATAACGTTCGGCCTTCGTCCAATTCATAGTGTCACTTCCTTTTTCGTTACGCGGCTTGTTTGACCGCTTCTTTTTTTGCTTGTCGTTTCGCGAGGATGAATGTCAATCCGAATGTCACGGCGAAGGCGATGGCCATGCCAATGATATACGAGATGATCGAACCCGGTGCGATTGAAATAATACCTGGTAATCCGGCAGCACCGAGCGCTACTGCCAATACGTCGTTTCCAACGATGAACGCAGACGCAACGGCTGAACCGACGATGGCTGCGATGAACGGATAACGAAGTTTTAAGTTGACCCCGAACATGGCAGGCTCTGTGATTCCAAGTAGTGCAGAGATTCCTGATGCTGAGGCGACACCTTTCATCTTCTTATCAGCAGTTAAGAAGAAGACGGCAAGGGTAGCCGCCCCTTGTGCGACGTTCGACATCGCAGCGATTGGGAAGATGAACGATCCACCTGTTTCGGCGATATCGGCGAGAAGCTGTGTCTCAATCGCGATGAAGCTATGGTGCATCCCCGTAATAACGATCGGGGCGTAGAGAAGACCCATGATCAAGCCACCGACGAATCCGAGTGAATCATACGTCCATACCAACCCATCAATGATTAAGTTCCCTGCTTCGCGTGTAATCGGACCCACGAAGGCGAACGTGATGAACGCAGTGAAGAGGAGTGAAAGTAATGGCGTAAGCAAGATATCAAGTGATGCCGGCATAAACTTCCGAATGTTAATTTCAAGCTTCGATAAAATATACGTCGAGACGAGGACTGGTAAGACTTGTCCTTGGTATCCTAACTTCTCAATCTCGAGTCCGAAAATGTTCCAAACCGGAATCTCTTCAACACTTGCCTGAGCGTATGCATTGATCAAGTCCGGGTGAACCATGATCATCCCGAGCGCTGCACCTAGGTACGGGTTACCACCGAACCGTTTGGCTGCGGAGAACCCTATGAGTACAGGAAGGAAGACGAAGGCGGCGTTTGCGAACGTATTGATCATCGCTGCGAGGTCGGCCATGCCTGGATACTGGTCAATCAACGAACGACCATCAAAGAACAAATCCGGTGCCGTCAATAAGTTGTTGATCCCCATCAAGAGACCACCGGCGACGATGGCCGGGATGATTGGAACGAAGATATCCGATAACATTTTGACGAACTGTTGGAGCGGGTTCATTTTTTTCGCTCCGGCTGACTTCACGTCTGTCGTCGACATGTCTCCAAGACCAGTCAATTGTGAAAATTCCGCATAGACCTTGTTGACCGTACCTTGTCCGATGATGATTTGGTATTGTCCGCCTGTAGAGAATGTTCCCTTAACCACATCAAGTTGTTCGAGTGCTTTCTCATCGACCTTCGACTCATCGTTCAATACGAGTCGAAGGCGAGTCGCACAGTGCGCGGCTGCCGCAACGTTTTCTTTCCCACCAATCGCCTCTAGGATCGATGCTGCTTCTTTTTTGTAATCCATCTTCATTTCCCTCCTAACGTTTCATTCACAAGTTGTCGTGATGGAATGGCTGGAATTGCGCCATAAGCTGTACATGTCAATGCACCCGTTACGTTCGCATATTCAATGTCGGAACGTAAGCGCTCCGGGTCAAACCCGAGTGTTGACAACCGATATAAGTAAGCTCCGACGAACGCATCTCCCGCTCCCGTCGAATCGATACTGTCGATTGAGATTGAAGGAACGATTTCATGATGCGTGCTTGTCGCAATCAACGTCCCACGAGACCCTAGTGTAATGGCAATCTGTTTTGCACCTAATTCAAGCAGTGCACGAACAGCGTCTTCTAGTTGTTCTTCTCCGGTTAACAAGTGCGCTTCTTCTTCGCTCAATTTAATGAAGTCCGATTCCGCGATGAAGTGTCTCGCATCTTGTTTAAATTGCTCGAGATCCGTGATCAATGCATCCCGATAGTTCGGGTCGAACGAGATAAACAAGCCATCCCGCTTTGAAAATTGCAATAACTTAAAGTACGCGTCTTTCAATTTCCCATCAAGTAGTGCTGTCGCCGAGCCGAAATGAATGATGTCTCCTGACTCGATCACCGATAAGTCGATCGACTCGAAGGCATACTCCCCGTCACTTCCGCGACGGAATGTGAAGTCCCGCTCTCCGTCCTCTTGAATCGATACGAATGCGAATGTCGTATCTCCAGACTCCACAAGGTTTTCTGTTCGGACGCCGTTCTCGACCAACGTCTGTTTCAAGAAGAGACCAAACGGGTCATCTCCAACCTGTCCGAGGAAACTGGATTGTCCCCCGTGCTTACTGACGACTGCCGCGACATTCGCAGGTGCGCCTCCCGCCTTCTTGACGAACGTCGTCCCGTTCACGAGATCGCTAGACGCATCCTCGCATACCCAGTCAATCAACAATTCGCCGATACAATGTACGGTGTTCATATCGTCCACCTCCAAAAATCATATGAGTTCTTTATACGATTGGTACCGGTTCCATTTTGGAATAAAAAAGTTGCGGAACCGGTTCCGCAACACAAATGTAAACGATTTAATTCAACTTGTCAACGCTTTCGCGCACTTTTAATTCAAAAATTGTGAACGTTTTCATTGGGACGTGTTCACCGTGTAAGAGCTGTAGCATCATGTCAGCTGCTTTCGCCCCAGTTCGGCGATAAGGTAGGTGCACCGTCGTGATGGATGGATGCAGGACTTCCGTGAAATCATATCCTCCGAATCCACTGACAGATACATCTCTTGGGACAGAGACCCCTTGATTCGCTAATCCTTTCAAGACGCCTAAGGCAATGTTGTCGGTCGCACAGACGATCAAGGAAACAGCGCCGACCTCATCCGCCAACTGTTCACCAATTGGAATGGCGTCCTCAATCTTAAACGTCGTTTGAATGATGTTGACATTTGCCTCCGACTCTTGAAACGCCCGCAAAAATCCGTCACGGCGTGCTTGACCGACCGCGATATCCGATTCATACACCCCGACATAGACCACGTTTCGATGCCCCCACTCCGTGAACTGTTTACCAAGCGCATAGGCCGCATCATAGTCAGGATAGACGAGACTATGGACATTGTCATGTTGTTGACCGATCAACAAGACCGGAATTTGAATCGCCTCAATCGCCTCAAGATGACGTTCCGTGACCGTCGTCCCAAGCCAGATGATTCCGGCGACTTTTTGTTTCGCCAAATTATATAGCTGTTCGATTTCTCGTTCCGTCTGTTGCGCTGTATTGACGACGAGCATTTGATATCCTCGTTCCGTGAGCTGTTCATCAATCCCCATCATCGTCCGTGAGGCGGCATAAGAATCGAGCCGTGGAACGATGACCCCAATCATCTTCGTCTGCTTCGACTTGAGACTTTGCGCGAACTGATTCGGCTCATAATTCGTATCTCGAATGACCCGGTCGAGTTTTTCCCTTGTTGCCTTCCCGACCGACCCACCGTTCAGATAGCGTGAGACCGTACTTTTTGCGACCCCAGCGAGCTCGGCAATGTCTTTAATGGTGACTTGCTTCATCCTTACCCCTCCATATGAAAAAAGCTGACGTGCGCGACGCCGTCAGCTTAATGGTTTACTACATATCGTTTCTTGAAATTTAAATAATAAAGACCGTTTCGCTTTTCGAACCCGTTCTGAACGAGCACTTGATGCATCTCTTGTTGATGTGGGCTCGTCGGCGGGATGCCAGCCCGGACCGTTTGTCCATCCATCAAATTGGAGTCCAATAAGGCAAGTCGCAAACCTTCCGTCGCATATCCTTTGTTTTTATATGCATCGAACACCATCAAGTCGAGTTGATACACGCGGGCAAGCTTGAGTAACAAGACTTTACCGACCAGTTTGTCATCGACCATCAAGTCGTAATAGAAGTCCTCTCCATAACTATGCTCTTCTGCGTGATAAAGTTGCTCGGACCCCATTTCTTCGAGGATTCCTTTCAACTCTTCAGCAGAAACGCCATATGAGTTTTCTCCATACTTCTGAAAATGTTCATATTCAATCTCATCAATCTGGCGAATAGGTTGACGCACGATGTTCATCCCGTGCCCTCCTTAACTAGTAGTTCAATATCTGTCTGCGCTTATTATAAACGAATCCCTTCATGAAGCGCAAAAGATAACCGAACGTCAAATCGGTTCGATATGAATATGCACCGAGTCGACCGCATGCTGTTCATCTAATTTCCGTTCGATGTCATCACATAATTCATGGGCCGCGTCCACGGTCAAATCGCCATCGACTGCAATCGTCACGTCGAGCATCACGTGATTCCCTAGATGACGCCCTTTGATTTCCCGAACTTCTTTCACCCGTTCAAATTGTTCAATCGTCTCCTCATAGGACTCGACGAGGTGCGGAGGGAACCCGTCAGAAAGCTGATGGGTGGCATCTAAAAAGATTTGGATCGCTGTCCGGATGATCATGCCGGCAATCACAATTGCCAAGACCGTGTCCATCCAGGGCAATTGGAAATAAGCAAATAGCACACCAAGCGTGGCTCCGACTGAAATCATCGCATCGGCCAAATTGTCTTTCGCTGCCGCCTTAAGTGCCAATGACTTTGTCTTCTTCGAGAGGTTCAAGTTGAACCGATACACCCCGAACATGACGAGCGCACTGACGAAGGCGACGACCGCCGCCAACGGGTTCGGCTCTGTATACTCGCCCCCGATTAAATTCGACAGACTGTTAAAGAAGACGAAAATACCGACCGCAATCATAATCAATGAAGCGATGAGTGCAGAGATTGTCTCCATCTTCGCATGACCATATTTATGCTCGGCATCCCGAGGCAATGCCGCAACCCGAATGCCGATATAGACGGCGACCGATGCGATAATATCCGTCGTATTGTTGAATCCATCGGCTAGGACCGCCTCAGATTCATATAAGTATCCGAAGAATACCTTTAGTATAGATAAGATCAAATATGCCATAATCGACACAATCGCTCCTTTGAGCGCTTTTGGTGGATGATTTGTTGTTTCCATCCGCCCACCTCCTTAATTAGCTCAGTTAGTATAGCAGGTGAACTTCGTGTGGGGATAGAGAAACAATGTTTCTTATAGCCAAAATAAATGGAATATATTCCCGGTAGTTTCGTTTAACAAATTTTATGGTAAAGTAAACAGGAAGAGACCTTAGGGTTAAACCGCAAAAAGAGGTGAAACAGATGTTTACAGAACGTGATGGGATCAAATTACGATTGGAACAAATTGACAGATTGTTAATCGATTTGAATCGCGAGGCAAAGCAATTGATGGCACGTCTCCGCGAATTAGATGCTTCTGGTGAAAATCCGCACGAAGTATCTTTGAAACCTGAAGAACGCGATACGTTGAAATCGTCAATCGATGAAACGCTTGAAGCGCTACAAAGCCGTTCAAAACGTCCGATGAACGTGAACGACGAGAAGAAGAAAGAACTCGCTTCTCATAAAGCACTCATCGATGAATTATCAGACTTACTCAGCAAGAAAAAATGAGACGCACCTGCGTCTCATTTTTTATGAAGGAGCCCGAATCATGTATATTGTAACCACTTGTTTACGTCCGACAGATGATGTCTTATCTCGAGCACATACGCATGCAGCAGCGTACAAGATGACATTTGTCGACCGGCGCAAACTTTCCATCGACGAGTTGAAGAAACGTCATCAACGAGATGTACTTGTATTTGATAAACGACGTGTCGAGTTCACACCTCTGCATAGTACAGAACCGTTCTTTTTCCACCCATCGAGTTCCGTCTTTCGGGTGAAGCAACTGAGCCGAGGCGGAAGAGACCCACTCATTGACGCCATGCAAGCAACTCCGGGTGATCATATTCTAGATTGTACACTCGGACTCGGCTCGGACAGTATCGTCATGAGCCATGTCGTCGGTTCAAGCGGTAAAGTAATCGGGCTTGAGAGTCAGTTCATTACGGCACAACTCGTCCGAGAAGGCATGTCCGTGTGGGTCGAAAAAGATGAGCAGGTCAATGAGGCGATGCGACGCATTGAGGTCGTTCACTCCAACTCTCTCGACTATTTAAAAACGTGTGCGGATAATTCGTTTGATTGTATTTACTTTGATCCGATGTTTGAAAAAACGATTTCAGAATCGGTTCATCTGAACCCACTTCGCACAATCGCCGACACTTCCCCTCTCACGCAAGAGTTGATTACCGAAGCAAAACGAGTAGCCAAGAAACGAATTGTCTTGAAGGCGCATTTTGAGAGCGATACCTTTGAACGGTACGGTTTCACTCACATAAAACGTAAAACGTCGAAGTTCCATTACGGATATATCGACCTAGAGTCTAAGTCTATTTAGTCAAATTGAACTAAATAGGTCTTTAGACTCTTTTTTTGTTTATTATTTTCTGAATATTGACATTAATCAGACACAAAGAGTACATTTACAACAAGCTCACACATTTTCCCATTATTTTTTAACAGGAGGTTCACACAAATGAAAAAACGTTCCATCCGTCGAACGACACTCGCGGCTCTCATGACAACTGCCATGACAGTCAGTATCGTTCCGGCAGCTGGTGCTGCACCCCTCTCGGTTGCACCATCAGTTCCGACAACAAGCGAGCTCGCTCCGTTCGACCACAACATCATCGACGAAGAGCGTCTCGCGAAAGCTCTCGAGAAACGTGGCGTCATCAAAAAAGGATTGTCCGCATCCGAACGCATGAAAGCAGTCGATGCGTATATCGCGAAAAAGCAAGGTGAAGCAAAAGATCCACATAAGCACGACGACAAAGTGAACGAGAAGGCTTCAAAAGCAAAAGAGAAGATACATACTCAATTCGAAAAGGAATCAAAACGAATTCTTGATAAAGCGAAAAAAGGGCAAGGAAATTACCGTAAAGGGAAACCGAACGGTCAAGTAAAAGTATCTCCTGCCCAGCAATCTGCATACAACGGTTCGGTACGTGAAGATAAAGTCCTCGTTCTTCTCGTCGAGTACAGCGACTTCAAACACAATAACATCATCCAAGAGCCGGGCTATATGTACAGCGATAACTTCAGTAAAGAACATTACGAAAAGTATATGTTCGGTGATCAACAATTTGAACTCTTTAACGGTGAAAAGGTTCAAACGTTCAAACAATACTATGAAGAACAATCAGGCGGCAGTTATACGGTCGATGGTGAGGTTTCGGAGTGGTTGACCGTTCCGGGAACCGCGAAAGACTATGGAGCTGACAAAGGTGATGGCGGACATGATAACGTCGGACCGGGACCACGTCAACTCGTCAAAGATGCGTTGAATGCTGCGGTCGCATCTGGAATCGATTTGAAAGAACATGATCAATACGACCTTTACGATTTGGATGGAGACGGTGACTTCAATGAGCCGGACGGTCTCGTTGACCACTTGATGATCATCCACGCTGGGACTGGCCAAGAAGCAGGTGGCGGTGCGCTCGGTGACGATGCGGTATGGTCACATCGCTGGGTTCTTAACGGTGTTTATCCAGTAGCCAATACAGAAGCTGCAGTTCCTTACTGGGGCGGGAAAATGGCTGCATATGATTACACGATTCAACCTGAAGATGGTGCGGTCGGCGTTTTCGCACACGAGTTCGGACATGACCTCGGTCTTCCAGATGAGTACGATACGCAGTACACAGGTCAAGGCGAACCGGTACAATCATGGTCGATCATGAGTGGCGGTAGCTGGGCTGGTAAAGTGGCTGGTACGGAGCCAACAAGCTTCTCACCACAAAACAAAGAGTACTTCCAAAAAATCATGGGTGGAAACTGGGCAAACATCACAGAAGTCGACCTTGAAGACATCAACTCTCAAGGGTTCGTCGCACAACTCGACCAATCTGTGACGAAATCAAACAATCCAGGCATTGTCAAAGTCAACCTTCCTGATAAGAAGATTAAAGGAATCGAACCAGCTTATGGCGATCGCTACTATTACTCGACAAAAGGTGACGACATCCATACTGAGATGGCAACACCAGCTGTGAAACTTGGTGCGGACGGAGTCCTCGCATTCGATTCATTCTATGAAGTCGAATCAGACTATGATTACTTGTACATTAAAGCCCTCAGCGGTGGTCAAGAAGTCGTTCTCGATGTATTCGGTGACGACGTCAACGGTGCAAACGAAGCGGGCTACCCTGCTGAGACGACGAACGGTGCATGGGTCAACAAATCATACGACCTCTCACAATTCGCTGGACAAAATGTTCAAATCGTCTTTGAATACGTGACAGACGGCGGTGTCGCTATGAAAGGCTTCGCAGTCGACAACTTGTCAATCAAATCAGAATCAGCAACACTCTTCGCAGATGATGCAGAAGGCGCTGAAGCCGTGACGCTCGATGGATTCGTCTCTTCAGACGGATACGATTCAAAACCACACTACTACTACCTCGAATGGCGTAACCACGCTGGGTCGGATATGGGTCTTCTCAACGGTCGCGGCGTGAAATACAACACTGGTCTTGTCGTGTGGTATGGTGATGACTCGTTCACAGATAACTGGGTCGGTGTTCACCCTGGTGAAGGATTCCTCGGTGTCGTCGATTCACATCCTGAAGCGCTCATCGGTAACTTGAACGGTCAACAGACAGTCGCAGGTAGCACACGTTACCAAATTGCTGATGCGGCGTTCAGTCTCGATAAGACGCTCGCTTGGTATATCGATTCACCGAGTCGTGGCGTGTACGATTACAAAGCACAGCCTGGCGTGAAGCAGTTCAATGATGCAAACTCTTACATCAACTCGCTCATTCCAGATGCAGGACGCAAACTTCCGCAATACGGTCTCGTCATTGACGTAGTCGGTGAAGCGAAAGACAACTCTGCAGGTGCCGTTTGGATCCGTACAAAATAATGATGTAGCAGTCGACCTCCAGTCTTCCTCTATCGAAGATTGGAGGTCTTATTATTCTAAAAAAGCTTGAAAATGACGAATAATCTGTGTAACATAGTTGGTGTAACGCCTCTGTAGGTTAGTGGCAGACCTCAGCAATGGTAATGCTGCAGCACGAGTTCGATTCTCGTCGGAGGCATCAAGAATACCGCTCAACCAAGCGGTTCAGAGCACTTCCTGTTTATGACAGGAGGTGCTTTCTTTTTGCCTGTTCCCACTTTGTTCCCACTTTCCTAATTTTCATGTCGCGAATCACGATTTGTCGAATCGACCATGAATTTGTCGAACGATTGCACTTAACAGGGAGTTTCCAGAAGCACTTTTGATATAGAAGAAGATTTTATAATTTTACGGTGTTTACCTGAGTGGACCTCCCCCCTCACCTTGACATCATTTCCGTTCCTCTATAAACTTGAAAAGTTGAAATCATTGAATAGTTAGAGGAAGGAGCATGATTCATGCTAAACGAATGGTTATGGATTCCTTCTGCCATCCTTACACTCGGACTACTCGTCCTCAGTTACAAGTTATTCGGACGAGTCGGCTTATATGCTTGGATTGCGATGGCTTCGGTCGTTGCAAACATTCAAGTCACGCAACAGATTGTAATTGGCGGATACATTTTCACGCTCGGTAACATCGTCTACGGTTCGCTCTACTTGGCAACCGATATTTTGAACGAAAAACATGGGCGAGCGGCTGCCCGTAAAGGCGTATGGCTCGGATTTTTCATCTTGATCGTCTCAACGGTACTCATGCAATATGCACTTTTATATGAGCCGTTTGAAGAGGCTCTGTTCATGCATGAAAGCTTCGAGGCACTCTTCTCGATGCTGCCATTGATCACACTCGGTAGCCTTGCCGCCTATTTGGTCTCTCAATTGTTCGATGTCTTCGTCTATTCGAAGATTCGTGCAAAAACGGGTGAGAAAAAGCTTTGGCTCCGTACGACGGGTTCGACCGTCTTATCCCAATTGATTGATACGTTCACGTTCTGTATCATCGCATTCTGGGGAATGGAATGGGACATTTGGTGGAACATCTTTATCACGACATACGTGGCCAAGTTTGTGATTGCGTGGATGGCGACACCGTTCATGTATTACGCAAAACGGACAAATCCACAAGACGACACCGAACAGGACGCCGCATAAGAAAAGCCGTAACTTCATGTTGAAGTTACGGCTTTTCCTATGGTCGTTCGATCTGGATACGCACAGCATACGGACGGGCTTCTTCAATCGACGCCGACTCTCGACAGACGGTAATCGCTTTGAACGCGTCAATGGCGACCGCCTCGATGGTATGATCGTTCGTTTCGACTTCAAGAATGGTATAAGCAGGTAAGCGCTCGAGTTTAACCCACTCCCCGTTACGTTTTTTTTCATAGATGACTGGTGATTGAATCGAGTAACGTCGGAGTAAATCATGGACATTCATCTGATCTCCTCCCTATTCAAATCGTACATCCATTATAGAAAGCGCTTTCACTTTTGTAAAGCGAGTACACTTTAATTTTATACAATTTTCCACTTCATTTTGAATTCAATTTTACCGATAAAAGAAGTAAAGAAATGGGGTGAATTGATGCGTTATCGCCGACAGGAGACGTTCCGCTATATCCTACCGAATCCCCGTACCATCCCTTATCGACTTGTTTGGGAAGAAAAAGAACTTTATGATGGGGAAGGATTGCTCCTCAATGTAAGTTCTCATGGATTAAAACTGCGTTCGGACTATCTCTTCCCGCTCTCTGATGATTTACAGGTCCATTTTCTTTTCGACCTCGTTCCGACGCTTCAACCGATCGAACTCATGGGACATGTCAGACACCGTGGCCAAACGGGCTCGCTGTATGATTATGGGATCATGCTTGATGTGAAGGCTGACGAAACTCAGCAACTCGTCACGATGATTAAAACGTATGCACGTGAAAATAAATGAGAACATGCGTCAGGCATCTTCTCATTTTTTCGTGTCTCCAAAAGAGGGTATACTACAACTATCAACCATTGACGAGGTGTTCGTATGACAAGAAAATTCTTATTGATTCCTTGGGGACTGGCAATTGCATTCGCCGTCATCGGTCCAAATGTCCCGTTCGACGGACGCTTTCTTCTCGATTTTGTGACATATAATACCGAGGCGTACGAAGGCTATTCTCTATCGCTCTTTAGTATCTTAGGGGTGTTTCCCCTGGCGATGTTTCCACTTCTTTGGTCAGAAGTGAACCAGCTCAAACCAAATCCACTTATCGCCGCCATCAGTAGTTTTTTCGTTGGGGGATTTCTGCTTGCTCCTTATTTGGCATTTGCGAGACAGTCACCTTATCCGACCCCGGTCAAACCACTGCCGACCCGTATCCTCGGCGTTGTGCTTTTACTGGTGACAATCGGGTTGTTCATCGCTGCAGCCAATACCGGAAATGTTGCTGAATACTGGTCATATGTGGAGAACAATCAATTTGTTCGTACGATGACCGTTGATTTCTTCTTGTTGGCATTCATTCAAATCACGTTAATGAATCGGGATGCGAAACGCTATAAAATGAGTTTATGGCCGCTCCCGTATATCCCGTTGTTCGGTCTCATTTTCTGGCTCATGATTCGCCATCAAAAACCGTTCAATGAAGCACCTCCGAAGCGTGAGCGGGCTGAAATGAAACATTGAGTACCCGTTTTTCATCAGAAACGGCTATACTAGAAATTAGTTTTTAATGAAGGAGACCATCACATGCGTTATTTCCAAGTCACCTCTTACGTGACTGTCAAAAATGAAGAACTCGAATTCAATGAATATGTAAAAGTGCCAAACCAAAAGGTCGATCAGTTTTTGAAAGACACATTGGAACTCGATCTATACGATGACCAAGTGACATTGCACGAGTGTGTTGTCGCAAAAGGGAAATGGGAATGCCCGGTCGGTGATTTTGTCATCACGGAACATATGAACGAGAAAGCATTCAATCGGCTACAAAATAGCCGCTCTGTAAAGTCAACATCATAAACCAACTCAAAAAGATCCTCCTAGCTTATTCAGCTAGGAGGATCTTTTACCTGTTACACGCTTTATTCGTTCGATTCTTCCTCTGGATCAGGGTCAGGATGCTGTGTCGGAGCCGGTTTTTGCGCCGGGTTCGATTCATCATCCGGTAGCGGATCCGGGTGAACCCCTGGTTGTGATTCGTCACGCTTCATCGTATCCCTCCTTCATGTTTACTCCACTTGTTTATCCTTTTTTCACATGAATGAAACGTATCAGTGTATATTCCGGTTGCCGATGACACGTCTGGAGATCGCCTTCTCAATTTCAACGATGATAAAGACGACGGCACCAAATGCCACTGGATAAATCCAATCTTCCCACGTTAATGGAGCGGTACCGAATAACGTGTGCATAAACGGTACGTACGTGATGAACAATTGTAGGGCAATGAGTAAAGCCGATACGAGAAACGCAATCTTATTGTCAAAGAAATGACGGTTGAATGCAGGTGCCAACTCCGTACGGCAGTTGTACAAGTGGAAAAGCTGTGCCATGACGATAGCATTTAAGGTGATCGTTTGTAATTTCTCGGTCGAGTAGTCGAAATCCCCGAGCATGTAGTTGATCCATAAACTACCGCCCCCGATAATGATCGAAACGAAGGTGACGCGGAAGATATAGTATCGGCTGAGTAGCGGCACATTGGCCGGACGTGGCGGTCGTTTCATCGTACTCTCTTCGAGCGGCTCGAAAGCGATCGCTAAGGAGAGGGTAATCGCGACGACCATGTTGACCCATAAAATCTGCACAGGACTGAGCGGTGCGGCCGCTCCGAGCAAGATACTCATTGCCACAAGCAACGCTTGACCACCGTTTGTCGGAAGCAAGAAGAGAATGGTTTTCTTCAAGTTATCATACACCCGTCGTCCTTCTCGTACGGCGTTATAGATCGTTTTGAAGTTGTCATCGACAAGAACCATCTGAGATGCTTCTTTCGCTACTTCCGTCCCTTTAATCCCCATTGCCACACCAATGTCAGCACGTTTTAAGGCAGGTGCGTCGTTCACACCATCTCCTGTCATCGATGTGATCAGACCGTTCTCTTGCAATCCTTTGACGAGACGAAGCTTGTCGTTAGGGCTGGTCCGTGCGAATACATCGTTATGAACGGACGCCTCTTTGATTTCTTCATCTGTCATATCTGTCAATTCACGACCTTCGAGGGCGCCTTCCACTTCCATGCCCAGTTCTTTTGCAATCGCGACAGCGGTATCTTTATGATCACCCGTGATCATTTTAATTCGGATTCCAGCATCACGACACGCGGCAACCGCATCGATGGCCTCTTGTCGAGGTGGGTCGACGATTCCAAATAAGCCGAGGAAAATCAGACCATCTTCAACATCCTCATGGTCGATTGACGCTTTTGAACTGTCGACACGTTTTAGGCCAGCACCGAGAACGCGTTGACCGCGGTCGGCAATCTCTTTTCGTTTTTCATCCCAATAGTCTTGTTTAAAGTCTTCAGACAACGCCATATCAAAGAGTCGGTCCGGAGCCCCTTTGACAAAAATCATTCGCTCCCCTTTGTAATCGACGAGCGTCGCCATGTATTTATATTCAGAATCGAACGGAATCTTCGAGATAACTTTTAAACGTTCAATTGGGCGTTCAGCTTTCTCAGCGACCGTCAACAGACAAGCCTCTGTCGGATCGCCGTTGATGACCCAGTCGCCGTCTTCTTCATTCAACTGAGAATCGTTACACGTCTTCCCGACGGTTAACAGGTCAATCATGGATTCATCATCATCCAAGTCAAACGGTTGACCATTCAATTCGAGATCTCCATTCGGAGCATATCCGCTACCGGAGACTTCGATATCATGCTTCGCTGTCACGATTTGTTTGACGGTCATCTCATTTTTTGTCAATGTACCCGTCTTATCCGTACAAATGACAGATACAGCACCTAACGTCTCGACAGATGGTAGACTTCGGACAATCGCTTTTTGTTCGGCCATATTTCGGACGCCGAGCGCCAAAATGATGGAGATGACGGCAGGCAATCCTTCAGGAATTGCCGCAACGGCAAGACCGATTGTCGTCAGCATCAATTCGACCGGTTCATAATCCCGTAAAAAGTAGCCGAACGCATAAATCACGACGGAGATGATCAAGATGGCGATGGACACTGTTTGACCAAACTTGGTCGTCTGGCGAATCAGAGGGGTTTTGACGGTCTGCACTTCTGAAATCGAAGCGTTGATTTGACCGAGCTCTGTCCCTTCACCGATGGCTGTCACGATAGCTTTTGCACTTCCCGTCGCGACACTCGTTCCCGAGTACACCATGTTTTTCCGGTCGGCCAATACCGCTTCTTCTTTCACGACGTCTGATTTTTTCTCAACAGTCGTCGCCTCTCCCGTTAACGCCGATTCCTCGACCTTAAACTTTTCGGCTTGCACGACACGGGCATCGGCCGGCACTTTGTCACCGGCAGCAAGCACAAGCACATCCCCGACGACCAGGTCACTCGAGTCGATTTCGGATTGCTTGCCGTTTCGAACGATGGTCGCCTTTGTTTCTAACAATTTTTTGATTCCTTCTAGCGCCTCTTCGGCCTTATTCTCTTGAAGATATCCGACGACGCCGATAATCGTGACGACTAGCACGATGACGATCGTGTCAATGTACTCTCCTAAGAATCCTGTGACGACTGCAGCCGCTAATAAGACATACACGAGAACATCATTGAATTGTCTTAGAAATTTTATGATTTCAGGGGTTTTTTCTTTCTCCGGCAACACGTTTTTGCCGAATTCATCTTGACGACTTGTGACACTTTCTGTTGTCAGACCTGATTCAAGATCAGTTTCCACATGGGTTCGCACCTCATCTACTTCGAGCGCATGCCACGGTCTGTCTTCGTTCTGCATGATTCATCCTCCTCGACCAATACTTTTTGAAAAGTCTTTCCTCTATCTGTTCCCAATCTCATGCGGCTCGACACGTACAAACTTGTAGAATTGATGTCATTTTTCAAAGAAAACGCTTTCTTGATTTGAATTTTCTAATTGTAACCGGTATCATTGTTCAATTTTGATTTTTCTTCTGAAAATGGCTTTACAGAAGTCTTTCTATGCACGAATATAGAATAAATTATGAATAAATAGAGATAGAAAGAAGGAAGAGTTTATGGTCATTATTCAAGGAATCGCACTTTTACTGCTCATTCTCGCCTTGTTCACGCTGTTTAGTTATAAGGCGCCATTCGGAATGAAGGCAATGGGCGCCCTTGCTGGTGCGGCCATCGCGAGTTTCCTCGTCGAAGCGTTTAATGCGTATGCCATCGGCGGATTGCTACCACTCCCTCTTTATGAAGAAGTCGGTCAGGCGGCAGGCGCCTTGTCGGGTCCTGCCGCTGCGGCACTCGTCGCCATCGCACTCGGGATCAACCCCGTCTATAGTTTGATGATCGGGTTGTCCGTTTCAGGATTCGGAATCCTTCCTGGATTCTTCGCCGGTTACATCTTGGCTTTAGCTGGCACTCGAATCAATCGCTATCTGCCGACGGGCGTCGATATGATTTTCTACGTCATCGTGATGGCACCGCTCGCCCGTCTCGTCGCGACCGGGATAGACCCACTCGTGACAAATACACTTGAACAAATCGGAGCTGTCATCGAACTCGCAGCAACTCAAAATCCGGTCGTCATGGGTCTCGTCTTAGGAGGGATCGTCACGGTCGTATCGACATCACCTCTCAGTTCGATGGCCTTGACGGCGATGCTCGGTTTGACCGGGGTCCCGATGGCGATTGCCGCGCTCGCGTTGACCGCGTCCATCTCAATGAATTACTTGTTGTTCCGTCAATTGAAAATCGGAACAAAGAAAGATCAGCTCTCTGTCGCCATCGAACCGTTGACGCAAGCTGACCTCATTTCTGCTAACCCGATTCCGATTTACAGTGTCAATTTTGTCGGTGGAGCCATCGCCGGATTGATTGTCGCCATGACCGGTATGATCAACGATGCGCCGGGTTCGGCAGCCGGGATTCCGGGACTTCTAGTCATGTATGGTTTCAACGATTGGCAAACGGTCACCTTCACAGCCGTCGTGCTGTTCATCCTTGGGATCGGTTTCGGCTTGAGTGGAAGTCGTTTGTTCAAAAATTTCCCGATTGTCCGTCATACGGAAAAAGTCGAATCGACAGAAGAAGATGCGGCCTAATCAAAAAATCGATGCACGCTCGAACGAATTGTTCAGCGGCATCGATTTTTTATTATGACTCGTATGATTGTTCTTACAATAGAAAAGTGTCGACACGTTCACAAAGAAATCATCGCACTTTCTTTCCAATTGTGAATTGATCACCGGTTTAGTAAATCAACGAAAAAGCGTGTCAATCTACCGTGATGACTGCTCCTGTCTCACTGGATTGACGAGCAAGTTCAATCAAGCGGGTTGTCAATGTTGCATCTTGCAATGAAACGACTGGTTGCCGTACCTCATAACTATGGGCCAACTGTTGATAATACGACAAATAGCTCCCTTTCTCGATTTGAATCGATGCAACCTCTTCTTTCGATAATACGCCAGTCTCTATAAGATCACTTTCTAACTTGTCTTGCTTCAGAGCCTCTTCTTGAGGATCAAGTCCATATTTCACGAAACTTCCATGCGTGCCGTGCACTTCAAACCGAGGTGTTTCTCCAGCGATGAATGGGTTCGAACGAAGGTATACTCGCTTTTCACCATAATAGAATGTCAGAAGGAACCCATCATCGGATTGTCCGCCATCCCGTTGAATCATCACATCTGCTTGAATACGATCTGGCTTTCCAAACAAGGCGAGAGTTTGGTCAATCAGATGACTTCCTAAGTCGAATAAAATACCTGAACCGGGTCCTGCATTTTCACGCCACCGGTCACGTACATTCGGACGGAAACGATCAAATCGAGATTCAACCACCTTCCAGTCTCCAATTTCATTCGAATCAAGTAACGACTTAACTGTCAAGAAGTCTCCGTCGTAACGACGGTTTTGATAAACGTTGACGATGCCCTGCGATTTCGCTTCAAGTTCCATCAACTCATATCCTTCTTCCGTTGTCAGAAATGCTGGTTTTTCAACGAGCACATCTTTTCCCGCCTCGAGACAGGCAACAATCATCTCTTTATGTAAATGCGACGGTGTCGTGATGACATATAGAGAAGCATCCGATTGAAGCGCCTCGTCTAATGTCGCATATACCGTGGCACCAGGTAATTCAGCCTGTACTTCTTCCGGGCGCGATGACACGACCCCCCTCACTTCAAATGAATCGATGGCCTTTAAGAACGGCAAATGGAACGTGTTTGCCGAGAATCCGAATCCTACCAACATGGTTTTAATCATATAAAACCCTCCTTTTCGCTTTTGTTATTATATCAAAAAAAGGGTCTAATGACCCTTATGCACTCATGCTCTCATCTAATCTGTACTCGAACGTATTGTACCCGTTTCGTGAATCGACAAAGACGAAACCGAAACGTGGATAGTAATCATTTAGAAAGTCATTGTCAGCGACACAATCAAGACGAATTGGTTCCTCTTCATCGGCTTCCTCTAAGACATGCTCCATGAGTTGCTGTCCGACACCTTGCCCTTTTAGTTTTTCGCTGACGACGATTCGATGGATATATTGTCCACGTTCACTGTCGTCCCATAAGTGATCATCCCACTCATCTGGAGGTAACAATGCGATTGAAGCTAAAATTTGTTGGTCATCTTCAAAGACATATACACTGCCTTCAGCAATGTCAGTGCGCACACGCTTTACGAGGTCCTGTTCCAAATATTCGGTCCATTGGTCGCTTCCTTGTTCATTTAGCGCTACGGCTCGTTGTTCGATTAGGTTCGCGATGTGTTTAGCATCGCGCTTCGTCGCGAGTCGAATCATAACGTCCTCCTTTAGTTATACAGTATTTGAAATACAAATATAACGGAGAACAACATGCCTTTCAACCATCCTGCTCACTCGCCAAAATCAAATGGAGTGACGTCTCCATCGTTCAATTGATAACTATACGTCAACGTTGCATTAAGGCTATGCGATACGGAACAATAACGCTCAACGGACAATTCGATGGCTCGTCGGACTCGTTCTTCCGATAACTCGCCTTTCAGGATATACAAGATGTGAATGGCTGTAAAGCGTTTCGGATGATCGGTCGCCCGCACCCCATCGATTTTCATTTCGAATCCTTCAATTGGCTGGCGCATCTTATGCAGAATCGACACGATATCGATTCCTGTACAGGATGCGGTCGCGTGAAGCAACATTTCTGTCGGACGAGGTCCTGTATCGAGCCCACCGACATCATCCGCCGCATCAAGGATCACCGTGTGTCCTGATGGCGTATGTGTTTCAAACGCCATCCCTTTCTTCCATACGACTTCCATGTTCATCATCTTCTCCCCCTATTCATTTGATAGCATCCTATTCCCTCATTTAATGTATGATTAAGCTATGAATCGATTATAAAGGGGTGTATGTCGTTGGATTGGTCTATGATTTTCAGTTGGGGACTTTATATCGTCCTCGGGTTAAACATGTTGTTCGCACTCGCCGTCATCTTCGCCGAAAGACGTGACGTCGGTGCGACCTGGGCCTGGCTTCTTGTCCTGTTTTTCTTACCAGTGCTCGGCTTTATCGTCTATCTCTTCCTAGGGCGACAACTTAAGAAGGATAACTTCTATAATTTAAGTGTAGAAGAACGTTCCTTCCATTCGCTTCAAGTCGAAGCGCAACTTGAACAAATTCATTCGCGTCAAACCCAGCTCGCGCAGCCGCTGTTTGAAAAGTATGACCAACTGCTTCAAATGAACTTACGATCGTCTAAATCGTTGATCAGTGTACATAACCGTTCCCTCATCTTGCACGACGGCGAACAAAAGTTCAAAGCGCTGATGGATGACATTCGCTCGGCCGAGACGGAGATCAATATTCAATATTACATCATCCAGCGTGACGCTCTCGGTCAGGCACTGTTGAAAGAGTTGATCGAGCGTGCGAAAGCCGGTGTCAAAGTTCGACTCCTCTACGATGCGGTCGGCTCACGTAGTCTTCGGAACTCGGACTTTAAAGAGTTGATTGCGAACGATGGCGAGGTGCGTGTCTTCTTCCCACCGACACTCGGGATCATCAACTTCAAGTTGAACAACCGAAATCACCGAAAGGTCGTCATCATCGATGGGAAAATCGGCTATGTCGGTGGATTCAATGTCGGTACCGAGTATTTAGGTTTAGTCGAAAAATTTGGCTATTGGCGTGACACGCACCTGCGTGTCGAAGGAGATGTCGTTTACAATTTACAACACCGATTCATATTGGACTGGAATTATTCTGGTCACCGTAAACATGATCCTGAAAATGCCTTCTGCTTTGCGCGACATGACATTAAAGAAAATTCTCCGATGCAAATCGTCACGAGTGGACCAAACTCGGATACGGAACATTTGAAGAATATGATGATCAAGATGATCATGTCCGCCAAACGACGGGTCGTCATTCAAACCCCATACTTCATTCCAGATACAAGCTTTATGGACGCTTGCAAAATGGCACTCCATTCTGGCGTTCAGATGGATATCATGATCCCTGGAAAACCGGACCATCCATTCGTCATGTGGGCGTCCCTCTCGTTCCTTGGGGAACTCCTCGACTACGGGGCAAACGTCTATCTGTATGATAAAGGGTTTCTCCACGCGAAGACGCTCGTCGTCGATGATGAGATCGCGACCGTCGGGACGACAAATTTGGACGCTCGAAGCTTCCGTCTCAATTTTGAAGTGAACGCACTCATCTATGATGAGCGGGTCGCCCTCGAACTCGTTTCGTTATTCGAGACCGACACTGCGGTCAGTCGCACCTATACAGTGGAAGACTATGAATCCCGTAAAT
The DNA here is from genome assembly GCF_018255795.1 of Exiguobacterium sp. PFWT01. Taxonomy (GTDB): domain Bacteria; phylum Bacillota; class Bacilli; order Exiguobacteriales; family Exiguobacteriaceae; genus Exiguobacterium. The sequence continues at coordinate 1,502,093 of NZ_CP073755.1, forward strand.
GGACGGTGCGCGCCCGTGAAGGGGTGTCACGCCTACTTAGTCCGATCCTATAATAAGACATGAGGCAGAGCGGAGCGCTCTGCCTCATTGTCGTTTACAGTTTGAACCGCGAGACGAGGTCTTGTAACTCCTCGGCCATGGTCGCGAGTGCTTTTGCTGACTGTGATACTTCTTCAATCGATCTCAATTGATCATCGGTCGTCGCCGCCACTTGCTTCGAGACGCTCGAATTCTCATCGGCGATGTCGGCGATTTGTGATGCCGTCGCTGCCACTTCCTGAACGTTCGCCGCAATTTCCTCGACGGTTGCGGTCACGTCTTCAATCCGTGGTGTCATCGCCACTGTCCGCTCCTTGATTTTCTCGAATCGGTCTGCTGTCATCTCAGATGACGCCAACCCTGCTTTCGTATGAGTAGATACTTCCTGCATCAACTGTACAGACTGTTCCGTCTCATGCTTGATTCGATCAATCAACGCCGCAATTTGTTTCGTCGACTGTTGTGACTGTTCTGCTAGTTTACGCACCTCGCTCGCAACGACCGCGAATCCTTTGCCGTTCTCACCCGCACGTGCCGCTTCAATGGCAGCGTTCAAGGCTAACAGGTTCGTCTGTTCAGCGATTCCATTGATGACCGTGACGATTTCTCCAATTTCGTTAGAGCGATGCGCCAACGAGTGAATGACTCCCTCGAATGTCACGACAGATGCATCGATCGCCTGCATCTGCTTCACGTTCTCTTTCACGGTCGTCGAACCGTCTTCCGCCTCATTCGAGGTTTCGCGTGAAAGTTCAGAAACGTCCATTGAACTCTCTGAGATTCGCATGATGCCCGATGTGATCGCTTGGAGCGACGTCGCATTGTCGTCGAGTTGTCGCTTCGAGCCATCGGCGCTGACTGCCATTTGCTCAACTGCGCGAGCAATCTGTTCCGATGAGGCCGTATTGTGTGCCGAATTGGCCATCAATTCTTGGGACGATGCGGCCACTTGACTGATTGAATCATCGAGACGGAGTAATACCATACGAAGTGAATCGCTCATTTCGTTAAAACTCTCTGAGACACGCCCGATTTCGTCGTTCGATAAGACGGTGATTGGCTCAGTTAAATCACCTGATTTGATTCGTTCTGCTCCCTCTGTCAATAAACGCAACGGACGTAAGATGGAACGGAGGACAAAGTAAAGAAGAATGGCTGCAATCCCGAACATTCCGATGATGACGAATCCAGTTGTCCAAAGAATGCCAACTGTCTCGTCTTGAATCTCACCGTCATATAACGTTCCAGCAACTTTCCATCCGGTGATGGGGTTCGTCACGAATGCCTTCTCCACACCTTCCCCATTCTCCGATGCAGACAGGGTCCCTTCTTCCTTGGCAAAGAGCGATTCTGTCCAAGATTCATCAATCTTTTCACCGACAGCCGTCGATGGATGAATGACCACTTGTTCGGCCTGGTCGAAGATGGCAACGTATCCTTCTTTCCCGATTTGAATGGTGGACGCCACTTCAGCGATATCGTTCACATCGACGTCTACAGCGACTACACCACGACCGTCTGAAGTCTTCTTCGAAACCGTGATCATCATTTTTTGAGAGGCGGCATCGACGTACGGATTCGTGATGGCAACATCTTGTCCACTTGCTTCAGCCGCTTCATACCATGGACGAGTCCGTGGGTCATATCCTTCTGGCAATTCCTGTTCAGGATAGATCGTCATCGCGCCTTCTGCTGAAGCAAAGTAGATGTTCGTCACTTTTGGATGTGTCTCCAAATACTCGGTAAACTTCTCTGCTAACGCTTGATTCGCTTCTCCCTCTTCATAAATTGAATCATCAATCCGATTCGCAAAAAATGAGATGTCCGTTTGAATCGGTTCGATGAGGTTCGTGACCTCGTTGTTCATCCGGTCTACCCCCGAATTGGCGGACTGGATCATTTGAGACTCGATTTTACCTTTAGCCTGCGAATAGGCGACGATTCCAATCAATGTGGCTGGAATAAGTAATAATAGAACGGATAAGACAATTAACTTTTGCTTGATACTAATCGTACGCTTCTGTTTCATAAAACATCTCCTTACCCCGAATAAAATATTCAAGCGAGTTCGATGAGTCGAATCTCACTTGGGTTACTCATCATATCGGTCAAAAGTCATTAAATCTGAAGAATTGATCGAATTATTCGAAAATTATTTTTCGGAAACTGAAATGGAGTTTCATTGTTGTATTCGATTGAACAAATCTAACTATTCGTATCTATGAATAAATTGAGTTACCATATCGGAAAAGAGGGTCAAAGGATGAATTCATTATTGGAAGAAATCAAATCGTATAAAGATCAGTTTAAACAAAAAGCACCTGCCGAGAAGCAACGATTGATGGCTCAGGCGACTCAGGAATTGAAAGATTCGGGAATCGCATCAGGGTTAACAGTTGGAGATCAAGCGCCATCGTTTGAATTGCCTCACGTGGACGGGACAGCCGTCTATTTGAAAACGCTGCTTGAAAATGGACCAGTCATCGTCACATTTTACCGAGGTGGATGGTGCCCATACTGTAACCTCGAGCTCCGCGCTTACCAGCGCGAGTTGGCAACAATCCAAGAAAAAGGCGCGACTCTTGTCGCAATCAGTCCCGAGACGCCGGATTATTCCCTTTCGACTAAAGAAAAGAATGAACTTGATTTTTATGTATTGAGTGATGTTGATAATATTGTCGCACGTCAATTCGACCTCGTCTTTGACATGCCCGATTACTTGATTGACATTTACAAGGCATCTGGACTAAATGTCGATGCACATAACGGGAACGAGGATTGGCAGTTGCCGAAACCGGCCACGTTCATCATCCAATCCGATGGAACGATTTCGTTCAGTGATGTGCCTGCTGACTATACAGAACGTGTCGACCCGAAAACGGTTATTGAAAAATTGTAAATAAAAGGAGATGACGCGCGTCATCACCTTTTCTATTCACTTCACTTATTTCGTTTATAGTCTTACAAACTCCTCGTGTAACATTGCGTACACCATGCTATCGGTCCATTCATTCTTATTCCAATAGTCTCTCAAGAAATGAGCTTCTTTTCTCATTCCAACCCGCTCGCATAATTTCTGAGAAGCTACATTTCTGGCGTCGAGATTGGCTTGTACCCGATGTAGATTGAGCTTTATGAACAACTCCGCTAGCAATCCGCTCACTGCCTCCGTCGCATATCCTTTTCCTGAATGTGAATCAGAAAAACAATACCCGATTTCTACCGTATCTTTCATACCCGTGTACCAAACTGTGAGATCCCCAATCACTTCATCTTGATGTACGACTGCTAAATTCAACGTACTAGTCTCGGTAAGAATAGAATTCGTTAGTTTTTTATCAAATTCTTTCTTCCTGTTTTCAGACGTCCATGGCTCATGCAAAAGATATCTGCATGCTTCTGGTTTTGAATACATTTCGAATGTAGCATGCAAGTCTTTCTCCATAAATGGTCTGATTTCTAGACGTTTAGTGGTAAATTTCACGTCGACTCCTCCCTAACATTTGATTGCGATCTCCCCATGAAACTCTCCTCCGGTTCACGACCTATGAGGACATGATAAATTGCTCCACTCGCTTGAGAAGAGTTTCAAGTAGCCGGAGTGACTGGTATGTGTTACCTGTGTACTCGAGACTGTGATTCATCTGCTCGATAATCTCGAGTTCAGTCAATGTCAGATGTTCAAGATGCTGGATTCGTTCCAGTACATAATGTTGGTCCGCCGTTCCTATGAGAATCATCTGTTGTCCTTTATGAGACTGGATCGCTTCATATATATCGTCTTGTTTCAACAAAGGTGTCAACCAAACGAGTTTGGCATCATCAAACACGTTTCGGGTGAGTTCACTTGCCATCGCAACCGTACCGAGCGATTTTCCGACGATGATGTATTGTTGAACGGAATCAGTATGTAGGATTTGATCGATGACGAGTCGAACATCATCAACAATTGCCTTATTTACATCGACTGAATCGTACCGCTCGTCGCGATAGTTATAGTTGACTTCGAGAACGTTCAACCCATTCTCTATGCACAATCCAGTCGTATAGCGAAACATTGGAGAATCGTTTGTATATCCGTATCCGGGCAACAAAATCACGAGTGTGTCGGATGACGAATCAGGCTGCAGGTACGAATACGGGACGGGTATTCCGTTTTTCCCAATGACTTGACCATCTGTTACTTCATACATGCTGTCTCCTCAATTCTGCAAGAGCTGCGTTTCAGGGTGATGAATCATCGTTCCAATGCTCTCTCCTTCGAGAATACGATGAATGGCGTTCCGCTCCTTGAAGTCGAACAAGTGAATCGGCAAACCGTGATCTCTCGCGAGAAGCAATGCCGATTGATCCATCACTTTCAAATCATTCGAAATGACATCGTTATAGTGAAGGGTTTCAAATTGACGAGCGTCCGAATCCAAACGAGGATCGCGGTCATATACGCCGGAGACACCGTTCTTTGCCACGAACAAGGCATCACATCCCACTTCGATGGCACGCTGAACAGCCGGATAGTCTGAAGAAACGAACGGTTGACCGTTACCGCCTGCAAAAATGATGATATATCCTTTTTTTCAAATGATTGATGGCTCGAAGTTGAATGTACGGCTCGGCTACACTCGGCATTGGAATCGATGTCATGACGCGTACTTCTCGAGTCGTATCTCGTTTCAAGATTCCACGTAGCATCAATGAATTCATGACCGTCCCGAGCGTCCCGATACTGTCAGCCTCCACTCGATTGATCCCCCACGCTTCTGCTTGATTTCCGCGAAAAAGATTTCCCCCGCCGACCATGACACATACTTCAACCCCGCTTTTTGCGAGTGACAATATTTCTTCAGCTATCAGACTGAGACTCATTTCGTCGAAGTTATCCGTTCCATCACCAGCTAGAGCGGCTCCACTTAACTTGATACAAATTTTTCGGTGCTTCAACGTCTCCCAACCCTTCATTTGGAATTTTTTGTTCAATTCAGTATAGAAGAGATTGTTCGATTGAACAACAGTATTCCATTTTGATTCAAAGGGACATTTTTTCGTATTCTTTGTAAGTCTCCTCAAACATATAAAGTCCATCGATCTCTTCATCGATAAACGTATACAAAGACATTTCAAAGTCTAAAGGTTGTGCTTCGGTGAAACACTCTTTTACTCTAAGTAAACCTTCTTTTATATACAGCTTTCCCTTTTCGATATTCTCGTTTGAGATATAGTACCGTCCAAGATCAAGATGGTAACGAGGAAATTCTGGGTACTCTGCAATCGCCTTTAACAGATACACTTCATACTGATCTGGACGTTCATAACCATGTAGATTGGCCATCGAATAGTAGAGGATCCCTTTTGATTTAACATCCATTTCACTCAACAAAAAAAGACCGTAGAACATTCTACAGTCTCTAAGCTCAGGCTCCCATGATGGAGTCATGACGGGTCGTTTCCCATCCATACGCCACTTCTCGGAGCATCAATTCACCAAACTCTCGATCTTTCTGGTCGATGACCTGCCCTTGTTTTCGCTCATAAAATGTACGGAACGGATTCATCTCAAGTGCCCAGATCAAGAGCCCTGCCTCACACATCGAGTGCACGGCATGTTCAAGGAGAGCGGACCCGATTCCATTCCCTTGATGGTTCTCTAAAATATAAATGGCATATACTTCATTCGTGTGGTTTGGGTACTCTCCTGTCCGCTCTTCTCCGTAAAGAACGAAGCCCACGATTTCGTCCTCGACAATCGCCACAAAGCCGGCTACTTCTTGCCGACGAAGGGCGGTCCGCAAACGTTCTGCCCATTCGATGGAGCCGGATGATACTTTTAGCAAATACTCGGTCGGTACGATCCCCCGATAGGTCGTACGCCACCCGTTCACACGCACTCTCGCAATCCCATACACATCATCTGGTTTGGCGACCCGAATGTCCAATGTGACCCCCTCCTCACCCGAAGCTTTACAAATAGTTTACCACAAATCCCCAACTTGCAATCCGAGATTATGTGAATTTTGCACGGACATCAACAACAAAAAAGACGTCACCTCGGGATAAAGGCGACGTCTCTTCTCACGTTATGCAACTTCTTTAGATTGGACTGGTGTCGATGTTGTTAACGGTTTTTTCAAGAACGAGAGGAGCAATGCTCCGACCACCGCACCTGCCAGGATGGCGAGTGCATAGAGACCCATACTCACCGCGACGTTTCCAGCTCCTTCAAGAAGTGGGAAGACGAAGATTCCTCCGTGTGGCGCTGGTAATTGAATCGTGAAGAATGCAGATAATCCCCCTGCGATGGCAGATCCGAGAATCGCTGATGGTAGAACGCGAATCGGGTCCGCAGCTGCGAATGGGATTGCCGCTTCCGTGATGAACGAGGCTCCCATGATATATGCTGTTTTTCCTGCTTCACGCTCTTGTTTCGAGAACTTTTGACGAGCGAAGACTGTTGATGCGAGTGCGACGAGGAGTGGTGGTACCATCCCTCCAGCCATGACGGCTGCCATGACTTCTTGGTTACCCGCTGTGAGTGCTGCCGTTCCGAAGACGTATGCTGTCTTGTTGATCGGACCACCCATATCGACTGCCATCATCCCACCGACGATGACTCCTAAAAGGATAGCGTTTGCGCCGCTCATACTGTTCAACGTATCCATCAACCATGTCATAAGTGCAGCAATCGGTTCATTGACGACGAGCAACATGACCATACCTGAGATAAATGATCCAAGTAAAGGATATAAGAGGACCGGTTTGATTCCTTCAAGTGAAGCTGGCAACTTCGCAAGTGCCTTTTTCAAGAAGAGGACGACATAACCTGCCAAGAAACCAGCGATGAGACCACCGAGGAATCCGGCGTTCCCTTGACTTGCAAGTACCCCTGCCACGAGACCTGGTGCGAGACCTGGGCGATCGGCAATCGACATCGCGATGAAACCGGCGAGAATCGGAACGAGGAAGCCGAATGCAGCTCCACCGATCGTCATCAACTGTGCTGCAAATTCATTGTAAGACGGGTCATCCGGGTTAGCAGAGTTGATGCCCCAGAAGAAGCTGATGGCAATCAAGAGACCACCTGCGACAACGAGTGGAAGCATCGCAGATACCCCGCTCATCAAGTGTTTGTACACGCCTGTACGTTGCTCTTTCGAAGCGCCACCTGATGTTTTCGAAGCTTCATATACCGGCGCATCTTGTTTCACCGCACGATTGATGAGTTCTTCAGGTTTCCGAATCCCTTGTGCGACCGGAACTTCGATGACTCGTTTACCAGCGAAACGATCCATTTCAACAGCTTTGTCCGCTGCGACGATGATCGCTGTTGCCCGGTCGATATCCGCACGTGTCAATTCATTTTTTACGCCAGTCGATCCGTTCGTTTCGACTTTAATATCGACGCCCATCGCTTCCGCTTTTTGTTTCAAGCTGTCTGCCGCCATATACGTATGAGCGATGCCTGTCGGGCAAGCCGTGACCGCCAAAATGAACGGTGCATCTTCATTCGTCGGTTTGACGACTTCTGGCTTCGCTTCTGCCAATTCTTTTTCTTCGATGGCACGGATGACATCGCTTTCAGAAGTTGCTGCATAGAGACGTTCTTGGAATGCAGGGTCCATCAAGTAAACTGAAAGTTTAGAAAGTGTTTCAAGGTGTTCATTATTCGCATTTTCTCCTGCCGCAATCATGAAGAAGAGGCGACTCGGTTGTCCATCTAACGCTTCGTAGTCGACGCCTTCCGAGCGACCGAACGCGATTGCTGGCGTTTTGACCGCACTCGTTTTCGCATGAGGAATGGCAATCCCTTCTCCGAGGCCGGTCGTGCTCTCGCTTTCACGTTTTAGAATCGCATCGCGATAACCGTTGCGGTCGGATAGTTTACCAGCGCGATCAAGGACATCGACAAGTTCTTCGATGACCTCACGCTTAGAACTCGCGCGTAGATTCAATTGAATCGTGTCGCGTTGGAGCAAGTCCGTGATTTTCATGTTGTTTCCTCCATTCGTTTAAGTGGCGTAAGTTGTACTTGATCGATCAAGCGATCGATCTCTTGTTTTGAACATAGACCGAACGTATAAGCAGATGCGCTTCCTGTCGTGACCGCGTATCGAAATGCTTCTTGTTCACCTTTTTCTTTCACATTCGCGACAAATCCAGCGACGAGTGAATCTCCTGCACCAACCGAGTTCACGAGTTTCCCGACCGGAGTGTTCGCTGTGACGGCTCCGTCCTTGTTAACAAGTAGTGCCCCGTCTCCCGCAAAGGAGATGATGACGTTTTTCGCCCCGCGTTTGACGAGCTGTTCGGCATATGGAAGAGCTTCTTCAAACGTTTCAATCTCGGTATCAAACAATTCACCTAATTCATGGTGGTTCGGTTTGATCATGAGTGGTTCGAGGGCGAGCACCTCGAGCATGGCATCTTTCGTTGTATCGACGACAAAGTCGGCACCTTTTTCGCGAATCGATTTTGCAATGGTCCGATATAGCGAGTCTGGTAGGTTGCTCGGGATACTACCCGCGAGGACGACGATATCGCCTTCTTGAACTTGGTCGAATTTGGCCGTCAACAGTTCGAGCTCGCGCTCTGTGATATTCGGTCCGCTCGCATTCAGTTCTGTTTCCTCTTTCGCCCGAATCTTGACGTTGATCCGGGTGTTCCCATTCACCTCTACGAAATCGGTGTGTACACCGTGATCGACGAGTGACTTTTTAATGAAGTCACCGGTCGTCCCACCGATGAAACCAAGCGCCTTCGTCTCTTGTGCATATTCCCGAAGAACGATGGAGACGTTAATTCCTTTACCGCCTGCGCGCTCCGTCGTCTCTTCGATTCGGTTCACTTCTCCTAGATGTACTTCAGGTAATGTTACATAGTAATCAATAGAAGGGTTGAGTGTTAACGTGTAAATCATTTCGCATTCACCACCTTTGTGATTGTTTGGATGGAACTCATTGACTCACTGCTTGATGTGATCAACTGTGCGGCATCTAACGTCGCGACTCGGCTGAACGTTCGTTTCCCGATCTTCGATGCGTCCGCGAGTACGAACGAGGTTTGTGCCAATTCGATTGCCGTTTTTTTGACAAGCGCTTCTTCTGGGTCCGGGGTCGTGTAACCCGCTTCAAGGTCGATTCCATTCATTCCGAGAAAGGCGAGGTCGACGCGATAATTCATCATGCTCTCCCGTGCGTTATACCCGACAAGTGCCTGAGTGGAACGCTTTAATTCTCCGCCAATCACAAACGTCTTAATATCAAGATCAAATAATTCATTCGCAATCGGTAGACTGTTTGTGACGACGACAATCTTTTTGCCTTGTAAAAACGGAACCATCGCCTGAGTGGTTGTACCGGCATCTAAATAAATCGACATCCCGTCTTCGATGAACGTTGCGGCCCTCCGTGCAATCGCAACTTTTTCATTTACGAACCGGTCTCGCTTTTCTTCAAATGTCGGTTCCTCATCTGGAGTCGCAATGAGTGTTGCGCCTCCGTGAACCCTTGCCAGATACCCTTCCGCTTCGAGGTCCGTCAAATCTCGACGAATCGTCGACTCGGATGAATCCGTCAAATCAACCAATTCTTTCAATTTGACGACCTTCTGTTCAGATAAGCGTTGCAAAATCAACTGATGTCGTTGTTTCGTTAACATCTTGTTCCCTCCATACGTCTAATATAAAGCGTTTTCATTATAAAAACAACTAAAATCACTCAAAAACATTCATTTTCATTCAACTTGTCACAATTATAACATAAAAAACGGTCAATAACTGACCGTTTTTCAAGTTTATGACTGTTTTTTTAACCATTCATCCAATTCTTGAACGAGTTTTGGATGAATCGGCGCATCGATCGCTTCTCGATACTCTTTATGCAGCGTGAGAAGCGAATGGGGTGACTCCCGTGTCACGAGCAGATGATTCATATCATCGATGATCGATGAGGTGACCTCCCCTTTTGTTTGAATCATATGGACGTGTTCGGGTGGGACTTGGACATCACGTCCCCCGGTAATCGCAAGAACCGGGACGGTCACATGCTCCAACCGCTCTCGGACGTCATAGGATGCATGTTCTCGAATCCACTTTGCATTTACGACTTGACCTCGATATTTGAAAGACGAGACGTTCGTCCGTAAAGAACGCTCTAACAAATCGTCCTGTCGTTGTCTGACCTTTTTGGCAACGCCCGTCAACCGATAGAAGAGACCTTTTATTCCCTTCACATGTTCGATGTCTTTAGCGAGTGCATCAGCTTGGTATAAGAACATCTGCTTGGACGATTCATGGAAACCGGAAAGTAAGATCAGTCCATCCGCCTTCGTCTCAAGTTGAACGGCAGGAGCAAGGACGGCCCCTTCACTATGACCAAGTAGATATAAGCGATTCACATCGGCCAATTGTCGAATGGTGCGTACGACAAGAATCGCATCGCTAATCAAGTCATGTAATCCGACTTTGTTGAAGTCTCCATCTGACTTCCCGATTCCTTGTTTGTCATATCGGAACACGTTATATCCATGGTCATACAACGCTTCTGCCAACTTGGCATACGTGTTAAAACCGACACCACCCATATTGCCGTCACGGTCACTCGGCCCACTTCCGCTCAACATGACAATCGTCGCCCGAGGCTCCTCATGGGAATGAAAAGTTCCTGCAATCGTTCCATATGCTGTCGTAATCGTCATCTCTTGTTTCATCGTATCGCCTCCATTACTATCATACCCGAAACCGACATCTAAAAAAAATATGTCGCCGTCTTCTCAGACAGCGACAATGATTAGGTCAGTCAGTTAGCCAATCGTGCAGCCAATCGACCGCACCCGTTAATCCATCTTCCGACAGCCGTTCGAACGTATCTTTCTCCGTGAACACATGCCAGCTTCCTTCTAATGAGTCACTCAACATCAAATAAGGGATTCCTGCTTCATCGTAAGCGTCACCCGGTGAACTTGCCAACGAACGCACTTCTAGTTCAGCGAATGGCGCCCGTTCTAGTACTGGATAGGATTTCATCCCTTTCGTCCGAACGTATAGTGGACCATCACCAGTCCCAAGAATATCGAGCATGACGACCGTTTCCACTTTTTCTTTTTGTTCCCCTAGCCGTTCAAGGAAATCGTCACTCGCTTCTCTAGAGTCGCCGTTTCCATTCAAAAAGACATATCGAATCGTATAGTCTGGCATTTCCTCGTTCATCACCTGCATCAGATGATATAAGACCGTAGACGGACCGACGGCAGACAAATAATGGGCCCCGTGCCAGGAAGAATCGAGTCGTGACATGAGAATGATTTCCCGTTCCGATTTTCCTTGTTGGACAAACTCGACATATGGGATCTCTTCACGATAGGGTTTGACTCGAATCGTTTCCCCGTCCTTCAGTTGTTCAGCCGTATCCAAGTCTACCCCTGTACCATCTAACTTCATATAGGATGACGTGAACACGAAACCCGTCTCATTTGGGTCGTCTTCATAAGGGGTGATCAGGTATCCTGCAGCTCCTGCAGATGCGAGCTCTGACAAGTACGCGTTCGCTTCCTGGTCATTCAAAACCTCACCTGCGTAATCGACGGTATACGCATCCTCGATGTTGTCATATGAAAACTTTGTTGTCGGTAAGACGACCACTTTTTCTTTTACATCCGGAATGTCTTGTCCCCACGTCATATGTAGAATCGTACCTTTGAACGGTTGATCAAACGTCATCGATGAAAATCCCTCATATATTTCGTCCCCCACTTCAATCTCAGTCCAGCCGGTTATCCGTTCTGTGTAAAGGAGGTTTCGGTCCATGTCGATAGGTAACTCGGTTCCGAATGATTCAAAAAAGTCGGCACTCTCCCAACTATCCGCATTTCGATCAACTGATGAAATATATTCCGCGGTCTCGAGCGGCGTCGAATAAATTGGATTGAAGAAAAGAACAACTGTCGCGATTGAACGCAACAAACTAAACACGATGATCATGACACGATCTCCATTCATCAATAAATTGCTATGTATACCATTTTTTATTATATACAGCTATTTATGGTCTGACTATTCAATTTTTTATCAATTTAAATATAATTTTAGAAACTGAATGTCATATTCCGACCACAAGAAAAGCCCGTTCGAGTTGAACGGGCTCCTTGTAAATGTTGAAGCTTATACGCCTTCGTATGCTGCGTACATGATTTCTTTTAATTCTTCAACGAGCGGCATTTTCGGGTTGGCTGTCGTACATTGGTCTTCGAATGCGTCGACCGCCATCTTGTCGATCTTCGCATCAAGTTCTGCTTTCTTGATACCTTGCGCCTTGAACGAAAGTTTGATGTTCAAGCGTTGACCGAGCTCGATGATCGCTTGGACGAGTGACTCGACACCTTCAGCTGTCGTGCTTGCTGGAAGTCCGAGGTAACGCGCGATTTCTGCGTAACGTTCGTCAGCGATGAATGACTCATATTTCGGGAACGCTGCAAGTTTCGATGGGCGTGTCGCGTTGTAACGGATGACGTGTGGCATGAGAATCGCGTTCGTACGACCGTGTGGGACGTGGAACTCTCCACCGATTTTGTGAGCAATCGAGTGGTTGATACCGAGGAACGCGTTCGCAAACGCCATACCCGCCATCGTTGAAGCGTTGTGTACTTTCTGACGAGCTTCCGCATCGCTACCGTTTTCATAGGCTTTTGGTAGGTAGTCGAAGATCATCTTGATGGCGCGGAGGCAAAGTCCGTCTGTGTAATCATTCGCCATGACGGAAACATATGCTTCGATTGCGTGTGTCATGACGTCCATTCCTGTATCAGCCGTGATTGAAGCTGGAACGGTCATGACGAACTCAGGGTCGACGATGGCGACGTCTGGTGTGATCGCATAGTCAGCAATCGGATATTTCACGTTACGTTTTTTATCTGTGATGACAGTGAACGGTGTCACTTCAGAACCTGTACCAGACGTTGTCGGGATGGCGATAAACATTGACTTGTTACCGAGTGTCGGGAACTTATACGTCCGTTTGCGAATATCCATAAATTTCTGGCGTAGATTCGAGAACTTCTCTTCTGGACGTTCGTAGAAGAGCCACATTCCTTTCGCAGCATCCATCGGTGAACCACCACCAAGTGCGATGATCATGTCTGGTTGGAAGTGACGCATCGCTTCGGCACCGTTCATGACCGTTTCAACAGATGGATCCGGTTCGACTTGGTCGAAGATGCGGTACTCGACACCAGCCGGCAAGTTTTTGATGACTTTGTCAGCGAATCCGAGTTTGACCATCATTTCGTCTGTGACGATCATCGCCCGTTTTTTCGTTGTGAGCGATTGAAGGTATTGTACTGAGTTTTTCTCGAAATAGATTTTTTCAGGTACTTTGAACCATTGCATATTCACGCGACGTCTCGCCACCTTTTTCACGTTGAGTAGATGTTTCGCCGTCACGTTTTCTGAGACGGAGTTTTTACCGTAAGACCCACAACCGAGCGTGAGGGATGGTGTCATTTCGTTATAAAGGTCACCGATTCCACCATGTGCTGAAGGTGAGTTGACGATGATGCGGCAAGCTTTCATACGGAGACCGAACTCAAGGATGGCATCGTCATCTGTTGAGTGGATGACCGCCGTGTGACCGAGACCACCAATCTCGAGCATTTTTTCAGCGATTGCAAATCCTTCTTCACGTGATTGAACTTTATACGCACCGAGAACCGGGCTTAATTTTTCGTGAGAAAGAAGTTCCGTTGCGCCAACTGTTTCAAGCTCTGCAATCAAGATCTTCGTATCCGCTGGTACTTTGAGACCTGCCTGTTCAGCGATCCATGCTGCCGGCTTCCCGACGATTTCAGGGTTGACCGCACATGTATCTGTACGAATGACGAGTGTTTCAAGTTTTGCTTTTTCTTCTGGTGAGCAGAAGTAGCAACCGAGTGCCGTCATCTCTGCTTTCACTTCTTCATATACTTCTTGATCGACGATGATCGCTTGTTCAGACGCACAGATCATTCCGTTGTCGAACGTTTTTGAAAGGATGACGTCTGAGATGGCACGTTTCACTTTCGCAGTCTTATCGATGTAGGCCGGTACGTTACCAGGTCCGACACCGAGTGCTGGTTTACCAGTCGAGTAAGCCGATTTGACCATCGCTGCCCCACCCGTCGCAAGGACCATCGCTACACCAGGGTGGTTCATGAGCGCTTTCGTCGCATCGAGTGACGGAACTTCAACCCATTGAATCAAGTTTTCAGGAGCACCTGCCGCCACTGCTGCGTCACGGAGGACACGAGCCGCTTCGCTTGAACATTGTTGCGCTGATGGATGGAACGCGAAGATAATCGGGTTACGTGTCTTGATGGCGATGATCGCTTTGAACATCGTTGTCGATGTTGGGTTCGTGACCGGTGTGACCCCAGCGACGACACCGACTGGTTCCGCGATGTATGTGATTCCATTTTGAACGTCATCTTCAAGGACGCCTACCGTTTTCTCACCACGGAGTGAGTTATAGATATATTCTGTCGCAAAAATGTTTTTGATCATCTTGTCTTCAAAGACACCGCGACCTGTTTCTGTATGTGCTAATTTCGCGAGTGCGACGTGTTGCTCAAGTCCTGCAAGCGCCATCGCCTGTACGATATGATCGATTTTCTCTTGGTCGAACGTCATCAACGTATCGAGTGCTTTATGCGCACTGGCTACGAGCGTGTCCACCATTTGTTCTGCCGTTGTTTCCACTTTTGCTTTCTCTTTGACTGCCATGTTAGGTTCCTCCTCATAAGTGAGAGCTTTTTATGAACATATTGACTTGATGGAAGCACATTATGATGACTGTTTTTTAGAGATTGTGCTTTCCTTCACATTCATAGAATACAATGTTTTTCAGGTTTTGTGGGTGACAACAATGTGAACTCTTTCACAATATTTTTTTATCTATTGTTGATAGCTCTTGATTTTTGTATGCGTCCTCAGTAAAATCGAATACGTTTTCATGAAAATATTTCAAACCTTTAATGTAAACGCTTACATATTTTGTGGCGATTCAATCTCTACTATGATGTATCAATCATCACATCAACCCGTTTTTAGGTTCAACTGCACCTAACTCGTGTATAATGAAAATAGAACCTAACTAGGAAGTGAATCTATTATGCCGAAACAAGATGCAGCGGACCAGTTTGTCAAACTGATTCCTTTAATTCGTCGTAAATTGTTACGTCGATCTGATTTTCCTCAAATTCCAAACCTGAACTTCTCTCATTTCCATCTATTGATGTTGATTGAGGACGAGGGGGCTGTCACGAATGGACGAATCAGCGAGACACTCTCCATCGCGCCACCGAACGTTACCCCGCTCATCACGAAATTATTGAACGAGGGGTATATCACGCGGGTGCCAGACGAGCGGGATCGCCGCGTGATTTGGAATCAACTGACCGAGAAAGGTGAACGGATCTTACTTGAGCGCAGAGACTCATTCCGTAGACTATTCGAGGAACGTCTCGCCTTTTTGAATGAGGACGAAACTGACCGACTCTTTGAGAGTTTGAAGACACTTACAGAGATTGTCGAGAAGATGGACAAAGGTGACGAGTAAAACTTTTCTCGTCAATTCCCGCAACTTCTTATATAATCTGTAATGAATCTACGTACAAATGGAAAGAGAGATGACATGTAATGGGTCGTAAATGGAACAACATTAAAGAGAAGAAGGCGTCAAAAGATGCGAACACGAGTCGCGTCTATGCGAAGTTCGGTCGCGAGATTTATGTGGCCGCCCGTCAAGGGGAACCTGATCCTGAGTTGAACCAGTCATTAAAATTCGTGGTGGAGCGTGCGAAGACGTATAACGTGCCCCGGGCGATCATCGATCGTGCCATCGATAAAGCCAAAGGTGGCGATGAGGAAAACTTCGATGAGCTTCGATATGAAGGGTTTGGTCCGAATGGTTCGATGGTCATCGTCGATACATTGACGAATAACGTCAACCGTACGGCTTCAGAAGTCCGTGCCGCTTTCGGTAAAAACGGAGGCAACATGGGAGTCAGTGGTTCGGTCGCATATATGTTCGATGCAACCGCCGTCATCGGTGTCAATGAAATGTCGGCAGATGACGTCCTCGAACTGATGATGGAGCATGACCTTGATGTGCGTGATGTTATCGAGGAAGACGAGACGGTCATCGTCTATGCAGAGCCAGAAGCGTTCCACGCCGTTCAGACTGCATTCAAGGCTGCCGGAGTAGAAGAGTTTGCCGTTGCGGAATTGACGATGCTCCCGCAGAACGAAGTGTCACTCGATGACGATTCGAAAGAACAGTTTGAAAAATTAATCGATGTGCTCGAAGACTTGGAAGATGTGCGCCAAGTGTATCATAACGTCGAGATGTAACACGTAAGCGATAACTTTCACGAGTTATCGCTTTTTTTCATATTCGATTTGACAAGTGTCACATCATATGTTAAATTTCAAAAAGTCTTTATCATATTAAAGTGATACCAAGAGAAAGAAAACACGAAAGGTGTTGGATCGATATGAACGCAGTATTACTTGCAGTCATCGTCTTATTTGCGCTCGCCATCAGCCGAGTGCACATTGTATTATCATTAATCTTAGCGGCGCTTGTCGGAGGGCTTGTTGGAGGACTTGGGTTCAACGATACGTTGACCGCCTTCAGTGACGGTCTTGGTGGTGGAGCGAGCATCGCACTCAGCTACGCGCTTCTCGGTGCATTCGCTGTCGGGTTATCGAAGACGGGGCTTCCGGACGTCTTAGCTGAAAAATTGATTGCGATGTCAGGTCGTGACGTGTCAGGCAAGCGTGTGATGTACGTTAAAGCATTCCTGTTGTCACTCATCTTATTGTTATCTATCAGCTCTCAAAACGTGCTTCCGATTCACATCGCCTTTATCCCGATTGTGATTCCGCCGTTACTCGTACTGTTCAATGAGTTGAATGTAGACCGTCGTCTCGTAGCGACCATTTTGACGTTCGGTCTTGTGACACCATATATGTTGTTACCTGTCGGGTTTGGTGGGATTTACTTGAATGAGATTCTCATTGCAAACGTTGAAGCAAACGGCTTGACTGTCGGAGACGTCAACATCATCTCAATCATGGGCATCCCGGCATTAGGGATGGTCGTCGGATTGATTGCGGCATTTATTCACTACCGGAAACCGAGAACGTATGACACGATTGCACTCGGACCAACTGATTATGAAGTACGTCAAATGAGTAGTTTGAAGATGATCATAACACTCGCTGTCGTTCTCATCGTCCTCATCGTTCAATTGCAGACCGAGTCGATGATCGCCTCTGCGGTGACTGGTTTGATTTTGCTTTCAATCTTCCGCTTGATTCCATGGTCTGAGGCAGATGATATCTTCACAAGCGGCATGCGCATGATGGCATTCATCGGGTTCGTCATGATCGCCGCAAGTGGATTCGCTGCCGTCATCCGCGAGACAGGTGCGATCGAACCGCTCGTCAACGGAGCGAGCGATTTGATGGGTGACTCTAAACTCATCGCCGCTCTCGTCATGTTGCTCGTCGGCCTTGTCATCACGCTCGGAATCGGTTCAAGTTTCTCGACCGTTCCAATCATTGCAGCGATTTTTGTCCCGCTCTGTGTACAATACGGCTTCTCAGTCGAGGCAACGATTGCCATCATCGGGACTGCAGGAGCGCTTGGGGACGCAGGTAGCCCAGCGAGTGACTCGACACTCGGACCTACGAGTGGATTGAACGCTGACGGTCAACACGATCACCTACGTGAAACGGTTTGGCCAACGTTCTTACACTACAATATTCCACTCCTCATCTTCGGTGTGATTGCCGCGATGGTGCTTTGATCATTTTTTCCGTCGTGAATAAATGGTTCCTAATAAAATGAGGATGAGAATAAACCAGATTCCCGTATACATGAGGATTTCGGTGAACATAAAACTCCTCCTAAACAAAAGATAAGGAGCGACGGCTGTCGCTCCTTTTTATGATGAGGTTTTTAATTCGGTCTTGCAAGTATCGAGATACGCATCGACGACCTCTGCTACTTCTCGTCCTTCCCGAATCGCCCATACAATCAGGCTTTGCCCTCGCTTGGCATCCCCCGCGACAAAGACGTTTTCCGTTGCCGTCTGGAAATCTTTCGTCTTCTCGACACCGATTTTCCGCAACTCGTGCTCTGGTCGTTCAAATCCAATGGCGACGAGGACGAGATCCGCCGGATAAATCTCGAGGGAATCCTCTTCCACAAAGAACGTCGCCTGTCCATCTGGATTGACCACTTTCGTCATCCGCTCCGTCTCGATTCCGGTGACACGTCCTTCTTTCGTGACGATTTGGTTGGAGCGAATCAAATACGTTCTCGGGTCTTTCTCATAGACCGCGAGTGATTCCGCATACGCATAATCCGTCGTAAGCGTGTCCGGTTGAAGTGGCCAAGGTTTCTCTGGTGCACGGAGCAACCCTTTTGACGGGTGCTTCCCAAATTGAACGACTGATTTTGCACCTTGACGGATTGCCGTCGCCACACAGTCGGCCCCTGTATCTCCACCCCCGATGACGATGACATTTTTGTCTTTGGCGTCATGTTCTGGTGATCGGGTCGTTCCTTTTCGCTCGTATATCGATGTCGTCAAATAATCCATCGCCATTTCAACACCACGTGCATCATCGCCATCAATCCCGAGCGTGCGCTGTTTTTGAGCGCCAGTCGCGAAAATCACCGCATCGTATTGGTTTCGAAGCGCCTCGACTGTCACATCCGTACCGATCTCTATGTTCGTCTGGATGACAATCCCCTCTTGTTCGAGCAACCGAATACGGCGCCTCACGACGTCCTTATCCAGTTTCATGTTTGGGATTCCGTACATGAGTAGCCCTCCCGGTTCATCCGCCTTCTCGATGATGGTGACCGAATGTCCGAGCTGGTTCAGTTGGTCGGCAGCCGCCAATCCAGCCGGCCCACTTCCGATGATGGCGACTGTCATCCCGCTTCTTCGATGGACCGGCCTTGGTTTCACCCAACCTTCTTCAAATGCTCGATCGATGATGGTTCGTTCAATCGATTTGATCGCAACCGGATCTTCACTGATTCCGAGTGTACAAGACCCCTCACACGGTGCGGGACAAACTCGACCCGTAAACTCCGGGAAGTTATTTGTCTCCATCAATCGGTGATACGCTCCCATCCAGTCCGATTTGGTCACAAGCTTGTTCCACTCCGGGATATAGTTGTGAATCGGGCACCCAATCGTCTCTTGTCCAATCATATCCCCGACATGACAGAATGGAGTGCCACAGTCCATACAACGTGCAGCCTGCTGTTTGACCGATTCGTCATCCATTCGTGTCGCATATTCTTCATAATCCTTCACTCGCTCATCCACAAGACGCTCAGGTAATGTGGACCGTGCGATGTTTAAAAAGTTATGTTTCATGCGTTACCCCCCTCAGTCACAACCCGGAACAATTCAAGTGCTCGGTCCGCTTCGCTCAATTCCGGTCGATTCGCCTCGATTTGACGCATAACGTCCAATACATTCGCATA